>CAJTZD010000049.1 GCA_910584235.1 uncultured Acetatifactor sp. | reverse complement strand
AGTATACTTTTCTTAGAGTTGAATTTTTCGGGATAACTCTTTTTTCGGCATAAGATACGCAGATCGCGCTGGACGATGGAGAGATCGTGGGAAGCGTCCTTACCGTGACATTTCCACACTCGGCGGTACTGTTCTTGCGGCACAGGGCGACTACGCCGGACAGAATGCGGATAAGGATGGCCACGCCGGGCGGAACGGTGGAATATACCATCCCCGTGATGAAAGCCCAGAGATATGCCTTAGAGGAGATCTTCAGGAAAGGGCTGCTGTTTCTGATCCCGTTCTATATCTTTTCCCATGAGAGCCGCTTTGAGGAATACGAGAAAGATGAGGCCGTGCTGGAACTTCTCAAAGCGGAGTACGGACAGATCAGGGCCAGGCTGGAGGCGCTGGCGGAGAAAGGAACAATCAGCGAATATATAAAATGCACGCTTGTGGACATGTCGAACAAGGTACTTGAGAATATAGCCAGGAAATATGATTCTGTGAGGAAAGGAGTGAAAGCTGTTATGGGTGGAAAAGTGCTGGAATACGAGGCAAAGACGATTCTGGAAAAGGGGATAGAGAAAGGGATAGAAAAAGGGATAGAAAAAGGGGTAGAGAAAGGAATCAGGGGAACGGTCAGCATCTTGAAGAATTTGGGTGTCCCACTCCAGACAATACAGACCCAAATACAGGAACAGTACGACTTAAGTGCTGAAGCTTCTAAGAAATATTTATAATCTTGTGGACGGTGTAAAAAGCATGAAACGCTCTGCAATCCCTGGGCCCGCATATGGATCCGGAAAACCGCTGGGTCAGGATGGCGGACAGAATCCCATGAGATGAGTTTGGGCACAGTTAGATCAGGGTGAATGGTGATTGACCAGGGGGTGGGAGTGGGTATATTATAAGTAAAGAACCGTGAAAGGTTCTTTCATCACAAAATGAGTCCTGTGACTGTTCTGACAGGACGGTAAAATAAAAGTGACCGAGTGATGAACGATGGCGGGAGGGCATCTGCTCTCCCGATTCTGTTAAGGAGATGTTATGTACTATGGAAGATCCATTTGATTATCAGGTACTGAATCTGACGCAGCAATTCTATAATGACTATCCGGATCCGCCTTTTACCGAGATATTGAGAAAAAGAAACAGGCCATACAATTGCTTATTGATACAGTCGCATCATGGATATTTTATATGCATCCCTTATAGAAGCAACATCAACCATAAGTATGCATTCAGGTTCAAGAATAGTATCCGCTCTCAGAGGGCTTGATGGCTTAAAATTCACGAAATTTAGTTGGAGTTTCTGAACAAACAAACATTTTCTCCGTTGACTTTCCGCAAAATTCACCCTATACTAAGAACAGAAATACACGAAAAAGAAAAGGATGGTAAAAAGCATGAAGCGCGCTGCAATGCACAAGCTGACAGCCTGGAAAGAAGATCCCCGCCGCCTCCCTCTGATTATCCGCGGAGCAAGACAGGTAGGCAAAACCTGGCTGATGAAAGAATTTGGAAAGCTCTTCTTTGAGAAATATGCCTATATCAGTTTTGACCGGAATAAGCGTATGGAGCAGCTGTTCTCCGGCGACTTCAACGTGGATCGGATTTTAACCGGTCTGTCAATTGAAAGCGGTGTGGAAATCGCCCCGGAAAACACCCTGATCATCCTGGACGAAATTCAGGAGGTTCCTTCGGCGCTGCAAAGCCTGAAGTATTTCTGCGAGGATGAGCGGCACAGCTACTATATAATTGCGGCAGGTTCGCTTCTTGGCATCGCCATGCACCAAGGGACATCTTTCCCGGTGGGAAAGGCGGACAGTATGAACCTGTATCCGCTGTCATTTTCAGAATTTCTGGATGCCACGGGAAACGCTTCCCTGCTAAAACTCCTCCGGCAGCAGGACTACACCATGATGACCGCCTTTAAGGACAAATATATTGACCTCCTCAAAACCTATTACTTTGTCGGAGGGATGCCGGCAGCGGTCAAGGCCTTTGCCGAAAGTGGGAACCTGAAGAACGTCCGCCGGATTCAGAAAATGCTGTTATCGGATTATGAACAGGATTTCTCCAAACATGCGCCCACGGCAACTGTCCCCCGGATCCGGATGGTCTGGGACGGCATTCCCTCCCAGCTTGCAAAAGAAAACAAGAAGTTCATCTACAGCGTGCTCCGGAAAGGCGCCAGAGCCAAGGACTTTGAACTTGCCATCCAATGGCTGACAGATTGCGGCCTGTGCCATAAAGTGGGCCGCATCAGCAAGGGAGGAATCCCTCTGAAAGCTTATCAGGACATTCCGGCTTTCAAGCTGTACCTGGCGGATGTGGGGCTGTTTGCGGCCATGACCGATCTGGATGCCAAAACACTCCTAATGGGAAATGCCATCTTTACAGAGTTCAAAGGAGCGTTGACGGAGCAGTATATCTGCCAGCAACTATATGCGGAACTGGACACCATACCCTACTACTGGTCGGCAGAGGCATCCTCCGGCGAAGTGGACTTCGTACTGCAGTATCAGGGGCAGGTAGTCCCGTTGGAAGTCAAGGCGGAGGAAAACCTGAACGCCAAGAGCCTTAAAAGCTTCGTAGACACCTACAGACTTCCATACGGCGTCCGTACTTCGATGTCGGATTATCGGGAGCAGGAGAAACTGATCAATCTGCCGCTCTATGCGATTTCCCTGCTCTGGGAAGTATGCGACAGGTTTTCTGGTTGAAAAACGCCGGAGGATATTCTCCGGCTTCCACTGGTGCTGCCGCGGGAGGAGACTGCCCTGGCGGCGGAAATGCATCGAGACCCTCCCCATAACTTCTTTCACCAAACCTCTTCCGCACACTCCCCCGTTGACCCCTTTACACAAAGCGTAGCCGGAACCAAAACCTTATGGGGAAGATTCCGGTCGGGCGTCAGCGACTCCAAAAAAATATCTCCGATATGTTCCGCCATAAGCTCCTCATTCTGACAGATAGACGTTATATTGTCATAGTCGTTGCAGAAACCGCATATACTGATATCTTTCGGAACTTTCAGCGCCATGGAATCGCAGGCCTTGATCAGGCGGTAAGCCACCCCGTCATTTTCACATATGATGGCCGTGACGCCGCTGCTTTTCAGAGTGCGGATATATTGCTGGAAAGATTCCTCGGAAGAATCCGTTACCTTTGGAATGATATATTCCGGCTCTGTGGAAAGGCCTGCGTTTCGCAGCGCATCCAGATATCCCCCCAGGCGCTCTGCCACAGAGGGCGTACAGGCTATGCTTTTTTCGGAGAAAAAGCAGATTTTCCGATGACCCAGGGAAAGCAAATGCTCCGTCAGCGTTCTGGCGCCCGTGATATTGTCGCACAGAACATTGTACAGATAGGGCGTGGTCACAGGCTGGTCGCTGATGATTACGGGAATGTTGCGGAATACAAACTGGTTCAAAAGATCCAGGTGAAAATCCGTGGACGACGGATAAAGGAGTATTCCTGCTATATTCTGCTCTAAAAGCTGCTTCAGAATCATTCGTTCCTTGGAACGGTTTCCGTCGGTGATGAAAAGCGAAAGGAAACCGTTAGAGGAATTGATCTTTGTATTGATCTTCGCAATCATATTGAAAATATTATTCTCTTTAAAAGTATAGGGAAGAAGAAAGGCAAAAACTGCAGGGGTGTTGCTGGAGGGATTGCTCATCTTCGCTCTTCTCTGAAAAATATCCCTCACCACAAAACTTCCGACGCCCCTTTTCCGATACAGGATGCCCTGGTATTCCAGCTCTGTAATAGCCCGTTTTGCCGTGATCCGGCTGACTTGGAATTCTTCCATAAGCTGAATCTCGGTACAGATGGGCGTCTCGAAAGAAAACTGGTTCTGATCTATTTTCTTTAAAATAGAGTCAATAATGATTTCGTATAGTTTTTTCGGAGAATCGGAATTGTCATTCATAATAGCGCTTTCACCTCTGTTTTATAACAAATATTGGTTACTATACTATCATAGGACAAAAAAGAAAATATGTCAATAGAAAAGCAAACGAAAGCTATTTGATATATTAAATAAGAGGCCGCTGCGGAAACTGAATGACATATATAATAAAAATGGATGTCACAAAATGTATAAAACATACAAAAAAATAGAAATTTAATAAGTGATATTGACAAAGTGGGCGAGTAATTTTATAATTTGAATATATCAAATAAAGAAATAAAAACAACATATAAATATCAAAGTAAATTAATTTCTGGTATATGGCATATCTTTTTGCGCATAGAAAAGTATGAAATCTATATCTATATATAGAAGATAATAGAGAATTATAAATAAGGGCAGGCTGTGTCAAGGGTAAGGAGGAAAGGATATGAAGAGTAAGGGTAAAAAGAAAACAAGGTTGATTGATCAGGGAGGCTTTCGGCTATGGCTGCTCTCGCTTCCCTTTTTGATTCTGATCTTTTTATTTTCTTATCTGCCGCTGTACGGATGGATATACGCGCTGTTTGACTACAAGCCCGGCAGAGCGCTGCTGGATTGCAAGTTTGTGGGATTGGACAATTTTACCCGGATGTTCGCGGATAAATATGCCTTGGAAGATATCGTCAGAGTGATGAAAAACACTTTGGGCATGAGCCTCATCGGTATCGCCACTTCCGGCCTGCCCATGATGTTTGCCGTCTTCCTGGCGGAGATCAGGTGTAAGCCCTACCGAAAGGCAGTACAGACCCTGACTACGATTCCGAACTTTATCAGCTGGGTCCTGGTTTATTCCGTGGCTTACGCCATGTTCTCTGTAAATGACGGATTTGTCAATAGGCTGCTTATGAGCCTGGGCATCCTGGACGAGGGGATTAACTTTTTAGCTTCCGGCAAGCATGTATGGCTCAGCATGTGGCTGTGGGGGACATGGAAAGGGCTGGGCTGGAGCGCCATCATGTACATCGCGGCGCTGACGGGAATCGATCAGGAGCAGTACGAGGCAGCCGCCGTGGACGGAGCGGGACGGATGCAGAAAATCTGGCATATCACGATTCCGGGATTGCTTCCCACCTATTTTGTCCTGCTTCTTTTGTCCATTGCGAATCTGGTGAATAACGGCATGGAGCAGTACTTTGTTTTCCAAAACGCCATGAACAAAGAATACATTGAGGTGCTGGATCTCTATGTTTACAATCAGGGCATGGTAGGCATCAACTATTCTTATTCTACGGCAGTCAGCATCCTGAAATCCATTGTCAGTGTCACATTGCTGTTTGTGGCCAATATGAGTTCCAAACTGACTCGCGGAGAGTCCATCTTCTGATCATCAGGGAAAGGCAGGCGGTAAGCTGGTTATGAAAGCGATTAGAAAAAAGAGAACGGTGGGAGATTTGGTTTTTAATATCGTCAATTATACGGTATACGGGTTGTTTACGATTATCTGCGTGCTTCCCTTTTACTACTTATTCATCAATACCATCAGCGCCAACGACCTTGTGTCAAGGGGGCAGATCCTGTTGGCGCCGAAAGGAATCCACTTTAACAACTATGTGGAGATTCTGAAGATGAGAGGACTGGGCCAGGCGGCGTTGGTCTCCGTGGGGAGGACGGTCCTGGGCACAGCCGGAACTTTGATGGGCACGTCTTTTCTGGGATACGCCCTGAGCAAGCAGGAGTTTTGGAAGCGAAAGATCTGGTATCGGTATGTGGTCATCACGATGTATTTTAACGCGGGCATCATCCCATGGTTCATCAATATGAAGAACCTGGGACTGACCAACAGCTTCTGGGCATATGTGATTCCGGGCATCGTGGCGCCGTTTTCGCTGATCCTGTACAAGACTTATGTGGAGAGCATTCCGGCGTCCCTGGAGGAATCCGCGGCCATGGACGGCGCCGGTTATCTGGTCAGATTCACCAGGATCATAATGCCGCTGAGCAAACCGATTTTGGCCACTACGGCGATCTTTTCTGCCGTGGGGCAGTGGAACTCCTTTACGGACACGCTGTTTTTGATGACGGATTCCTCTAAATTCACCTTGCAGTATTTGCTGTATCAGTATATGAACGAGGCGAATTCTCTGGCAGATTCCCTGATGAAGATGTCGGAGAGCGGAATGCGGGTGGATATGTCTGCAATCCTTACCGCGACTTCCGTGAAGATGACAGTGTCCATGGTGGTGGTGCTTCCGATTCTCTGCGTGTATCCGTTCTTCCAGAGATTTTTCGTAAACGGTATCATGATCGGATCGGTGAAAGGTTGATGAGACAGAGATATATGTGACCGGTGCGCTCACCGGTTTCCATATAAAAAAGGGAAAAGGAGAAAAAGTATGAAGAGAAAAAAGAAGTGGCGTTTTTGGGCTTTACTGCTGACTTCGGCTATGCTGGCAGGCTCTCTGACAGCATGCGGCGATCAGGCAGGAGAGGGACAGACCCAGGATCCGGAATCGAAGACGGAATCCGGGGGAGCAGAGTCGAAAGAGGAATCGGGAACAGCCAATGCCGATAATGATGAGATCGTGAAGCTGCAGATGCTCAGCCTGCCCTCCAACAGCTCCGGCATTGTAGAGGGATGGTGGGCGGAAGAGGTAAAGCGCCAGGTGGGCGTTACCATCGAGCTGCTTCCCTGCGGAGACCAGGGTGAGCAGAAACTGAACGCCCTGATGAGCAGCGGAGAGCTTCCCGATATTGTATGCTTTAAGGATTACAAGCAGGTGGAAAACGCTGTGATGGGCGATATGCTTCTGGCATACGATGACTATAAGGAGCTTCTTCCCGATCTGTATGCCAATGCCGAGATCCCTTTAAGATATGCGGCGGACAAGCTTAGTTGCGGAAAGGGCAAAGCCTATACGGTGGGTACCGACGCTAAGCTGTTCATGGAGACAAGAGGGGATAAGGAACCCTGGCTTCGCTACGATCTGTACAAACAGCTGGGTTCCCCGGAGATTACAGCTCTCCATGACTATCTGCCTGTTTTAAAACAGATGCAGGAGCTGGAACCTACAAATGCAGACGGGCAGAAAGTTTACGGACTTTCTATCTGGAAAGACTGGGACAGAACTTTTATGTGCCTTGCCATGTTTGCCGGCAAGTTCTCCGGTGTCGAGATGATCGAGGGCACTCTTGTGGAGATTGATTACAATGTGGATCCGCCTCAGGTACGTTCCATCCTGGATGAGGACAGCCTGTATATGAAGTTCATTGATTTCCTGTATCAGGCAAATCAGATGGGGCTTTTGGATCCTGACTCTATGACCCAGCGTTTTGACGACGCCACGGGCAAGATGGGTTCCGGCCGTGTCCTCATGGGACTTGGCAACTGGGGCGTCAGCGATTTTGCAACCAATGAAAGGCAGGAAGAGGGGATCGGACACATGCCAGTCTTCGTCAAGGATTCCCCTACCGTTACCGAGGGGCTGCAGCCGATTGGAAGGACCTGGACCGTGTCCGTAAGCAAGGCATGCAAGAATCCGGAGGCCGCCATGCGGTTTATCAACTATATGTTCTCCTTTGACGGCGCCATGCTCCAGCGCAACGGCCCGAAAGGAATTACATGGGACGTGGATGAAAACGGCAATCCCTATGTGACGGAAGCGGGATATGAGTATATGCAGGATGGCAAAAAGGAGCTTCCCGAGGGAAAGGGTATTTATGACGGCTGTCCTCAGACCTGGGCTGCGCTTCATATCACAACCCAGAACCCTGACTTAAACAATACTCCGATTGGAAACAGCTTCTGGGAGAAAAAAGAGTATGCTCCCAAGGATACAAAACTGACAGATATGTGGCAGGAAGACTTTGACGCGGTTGACTCCATCGATTACCTCACAAAGAATAATCTGCTGAAGCCTTTCCAGTTCGTAGGTTATCCCATCCTGACAGATGACATGGAACAGCTTGCGGCAAGAGTCGGCGATGTGGTCACCACAAATTCCTGGAAGATGGCATTTGCCAAGGATGACGCCGAGTATGAGGCTCTGAAAACAGAGATGATCGAAAAAGCGGAAGGCCTTGGAGGCGACGATTTCGTTGAATGGTGGGCCGGCGAGTACGACAAAGCTCTGGCGGAGGCTTCGAATTATCTGGAGTAAGTGGTTGACAAGAAAAGGAGTTCTACATTGATAGAACTCCTTTTCTTCGTAGAAAACATTTTGAAAGGGTCATAATGATAGCATATTGAGGGGGCAGGAGGAATAAAACAGATGAAAGCAATAGGGACAGTTACGGAGAAGCAGGAGCAGCTTCATGGAATGGCTCTGGGCGGAATCGGAACAGGCAGCGTAGAAATAAGACAAAATGGCAGTCTGGAGGACTGGGAGATTTTTAACCTTGGTCTATGGGCATCAGTTGACCCAAAGAAGCATAACAAGGCGGAGCTGCCGGAATACGATCAGGACGTACTTCCGTTCTATGTGAGGACAAAACAGTGCGGAAAAGAACCGGTTGTGAGAAAACTATCCCATGGAAGAAAGAGCGCCGGCTTCCGCTCCGTTATGTATTCTTTTTTGAAAAATATCGAAACCATCCGCTGGACGCCGGATTTTCCCATCTGTCACATGGAATACGAAGATCCGTGCCTGCCTGTTGAATTGAAAGCAGAGTTTATGTCGCCTTTTGTGCCCCATGATGCGAAGACAAGCGGCATGCCTGGATTTTATGTGAATTTTCATGTAAAGAACAAGACTCCGGAAACGGTGGAGGTTTCCCTGATGGGCACTTTGAAAAACCCGGTGAACAGGGGACTTGCGGACAGAAGACTGAAAAATACCGTCAAAACCGTGGGTGAGAGGACAACGCTTCTCATGGAGAGCACATCCGATAGGAAAGCGGAACAAAACGGAAGCATGGCTCTTTCCGCGCTTGGCGGTGAGCCCAGCTATATCAAAGGCGATTATGGGGAATTTTTCGGGGCTTATGTGCTGGGCGGAGCCTTCGGCAGTTCGGAGGAATCCTGCCTGTTTGGCTTCCGCGACTGCGGCGAACTTCCGAATCTGGGATGGGAAGAGGCGGAGGAAGAGCTTCTTATACAAGGACAGGATATGGAAGCATTAAAGGAGTGCAGCGAGGCGCAGATCGACCAAATGCTGGAATCCGTGAAAAAACTTGCAAGCGGCTACAGACCGTGGAAGCGTTTGACACAGGTGCGTCCGGATATTCTTAAGACCCCGGAGGGAAAGAGAGAATTTCTTGGGATCTTACTGCGGCAGTACAGAAGACTGGAAGAAATGCCCTGCGGAGGCTTCGGCGACGGAGCGCTCTGCAGCAAGGTCACCCTGCAGCCGGGAGAGAGCAGAGAGCTTACTTTCCTGGTGACCTGGAATTTCCCCAATCATGTCAGTACCAAAAACAGCTATGTGGGCCACAAATATACATGCTGGTGCAAAAATGCGGAGGATGCTGCCGCATATCTGACAGACCATTGGCAGGAGATTAAGGGTAGGGTACGCATGTTCTCCGAGATGCTTCAGAACTGTTCCGCTCCCGGGGAATTTACGAGAAACTGGGTGATTCAGCTTAGTACCCTTGTGAAATGTTCCTGGTGGGCGCAAAACGGCGACTTCGGGATCTGGGAGGGTCTGGGAAGCTGCGGCTTCCATACCATGGACATTACCTACTATGGCTCCTATGTGATCCTGGCCCTGTTCCCGGAACTGCAGCTGCGGCAGATGGAGATGGGGATAAGATTCCAGCGCGGCGACGGAAGAGTCCATCATTTCTTCTGCCCGGATTTTGAACATGTGGACGACGGGTACGACCGGGTGGATATGAATCCGCAGTTTGTGCTGATGGTATGCAGAGACTATATGTGGACAGGGGACAGAGAGTACCTGAAGCGGATGTGGGAGCCCGTGGTAAAAGCCATGGCAAGCACGGAGAAGCTTGACGGGGACGGGGACGGACTTCCGGATCATGACACCCGGGCAAACACTTATGACGCATGGAGGTTCCGGGGAATTCCGGCCTATATCGCAGGTCTGTGGCTGGCGGCTCTGACAGCCGCCCTGCGTCTGGCAGAGGAAATGGGGGACGAGAAGCAGGCCGCCCACTGGGGGGAACTTCTTGCGAAAGGAAAGAAAAGCTTTGGGAAGCTATGGAACGGCGAATATTTCAGTCTTTGGGTGGACGGGGATGAGCGCGACGAATGTCTGATGAGCGGACAGCTGGACGGCGCATGGTACTGCAAAGTAATGGGGATTCCGGGCTATGTGGAGGATGAATATATCACAAAAGTCCTGGAACAGGTCTGGAAACACAACTACACGGAAGAAGGCGGTCTCATCAATGCTTCCTATCCGGAGGGAAAGAAGCCGACTCTGTATACATACGGAAATGTTCAGGTGGAATCCAACTGGTCCGGGATTGAGTTCGCGCTTTCGGGCATGTATCTGGAGATGGGGGAGTTTGAGCGGGCAAGGGCAATTGCGGCAAATGTTGACCGGCGCTATGTGCAGGCGGGCAGGATCTTCAATCACGAGGAATGCGGCGGACATTATTACCGTCCGCTGTCGGCCTGGACGCTGATGTTTTCCCTGAGCGGATTTCGATATGACAGAGGAAAAGCCTCGGTCACCATTGCGCCAAAGCAGGAGACATTGACGATTCCCTGGTTTACGTCTTTTGGCTACGGTATTTTGAACGTAACAAAAGACCGGGTGGAATTAAGCGTTCTGGACGGATGCATGGAAGTGGGAGAGCTGAGGGGCCGGGAAAGCTGCAGACCGGAAAGAATCGTTGCGGACGGAGCCGAGATCGCGTTCGCGCGGAAAGAAAATACCATCCTCCTGGCAGAATGCTGCACTTTAAACAGAGGGGAAAGTCTCATCCTGTACTTGGAGGAAGTTTGAAAATGGTAGATATCAATATGGATGCGTATTTGCGCGCGAGACGCGCAGAGAGGTAAAAAATGGATAAGACAAGCAGGAAATACGAGAGACGGGCGGAAGAACTGAAAAGCAGGAGATATTTCGGACATCAGTCCATAGCTCCTTTTCTGGCGGCAAAAGGGAAAAACGGACCGGATGAGGTCTACCGTGCCTGTCCCGATAAAATGGAAAACGGCATGCCCTTTGGGCGCGGCGACTGCCTGAGAGGACGAAACAATTATCTGTGGCTGGAAAGATGCGTGGAAATCCCCAAAGCGCCCGGGAACTGCGAGACAGTATTGCTGTTTCATTTCGGCAAAAAAGCAGGCCGTCTGCAGGGACGCTTCGAGGCCATGCTCTATGTGGACGGAAAACCCTGTCAGGGTGTGGACGAGAACCATACCGAGATCCTGCTGCAGGAATACGAGGGAAAGAGGGTGCGGCTGACTTTTCTTGCCTGGACAGGCATGGAGGGAGACGGGGAAGAGGATTTCACCCTCTGTCTGCAGCAGGCAGACCTGGCGTTCCTGGAGCGGAATACGGACGCTTTGTATTACTATATGAAGACAGCGGCCCAGGCTTCCGATCTCCTTGCCCCCACGGACAGCGATAAGCAGGCTATCATCAGTCTGACAGAAGAGATTTTGAGTGCCATTGACTGGGATGAGGACGCGCTTTACGAGAGCGCGGCCGGAGCTGTGGCCCTGATGGAAAAGGGACTGGGGGAGATGGAAAAAGAGCATGCCGTCACCGTACATGCCATAGGCCATACGCATATCGACGTGGCCTGGCTCTGGCGGCTGAAAAATACCCGTGAAAAAGCCCAGCGTTCTTTCGGCACGGTCCTGCGCCTGATGGAGCGGTATCCGGAATATCTTTTTTTACAGTCCCAGCCACAGTTATATCAATACGTGAAAGAGGACTGCCCGCAGTTATACGAGAAGATAAAGAAAAAAACCGCAGAGGGAAAATGGGAGCCGGAGGGCGGCATGTGGGTGGAAGCCGACTGCAATATTCCCTCAGGGGAATCCCTTGTGCGCCAGTTTCTCTACGGAACCGCTTTTTTCCGGAAAGAATTCGGGAAGACATGCGAATATCTATGGCTGCCGGATGTATTCGGCTATAGCTGGGCGCTTCCCCAGATCCTAAAGCTCTGCGGAATGAAAACCTTTATGACTACAAAGATCAGCTGGAACGAGAGCAATCAGATTCCGGAAGACCTGTTTTTCTGGCGGGGCATAGACGGCAGCGAGATTTTGACCTATTTTATCGAGACACCGGAGGAGCACAGGCCTGCGGAGGATTGGTTTTCCACCTACAACGGACTGCTGACGCCGAAAACCGTTCTGGGAAGCTGGAGCAAATTCAAGAATAAAGATTTGTCCAGAGACGTCCTGATCTCTTTCGGATACGGAGACGGCGGCGGAGGCGTCAACAGAGAAATGCTTGAGATGCGGAAGATGATCCACCGCATGCCGGGGCTCCCCAATGTGCGGACAGACACAGCCGGCAGTTTTTTCAGAAAAATCCATGAAAATGTGGAAAAAGCGAAAGATAAGGTTCCGGTCTGGGACGGGGAATTATATTTGGAGTTCCACCGGGGAACCTATACCACACAGGGCTACAACAAGAAAATGAACCGCCGCATGGAGCTGCTGCTTTCCCAGGCGGAATGGCTGTCCGCATGGAACCGCACGGCGGGAGGAAGCGGAAAGGAAGAAAGGCTGAGAAAGTGCTGGGAGCAGGTCTTGCTCTATCAGTTCCACGATATCATACCCGGCTCCTCCATCCGGGAAGTTTATGAGGACTCCAGAATTATGTACACAGCGCTGGAAAAAGAAGTGAATGCGCTGCAGGCGCAGGCCGCGGAGGGGCTTACAAGACCGGAAGAAAATTCGTATGTGCTGACAGTATTCGACGGATTTCCCAGGGAGGACTATGTGTGGATCAAACAGGAAAAAACCGGCAGCTTCTATGACGGAGAGCAGAGGCTGGAGGCCCAGAGGACAGAGAACGGCTATTTGGTGCGGACAAAGCTGGCTCCCCTGTCCCTGAAACAGTTGACATTTGCTCCGGGGGAAGAGACAGCTCCGCATAGCAAAGATACGTTCCAAGTCGATCTGAAATCCCGCAGGGTTGAGACGCCCTGTGCAACCGTCTGCTGGGACGAAAAGGGCCGGCTTTCCTCAATCTACGATAAAAAATGCGGCCGGGAGGTTCTGAAAGAGGGATGCTTCGGAAATGTTCTGGAATTATATGAAGACAAACCGCTAGGTGACGATGCCTGGAACATTGATTCCTTTTATACAGAGAAGAGGAAAGAACTTTCCATGGACAGGGAGGCCAGGGTCACGGAATTGGGTGCGCTTCGCATGAAGCTGGAATTTGTCTATCATTTTCACCGCTCCTCCATCCGCCAGGAAATGGTGCTCTACCGGGACTGTGCGCGGATTGACTTTTGCACCCGGGTAGATTGGAGAGAGGAGCATAAGCTTTTAAAGACGGCATTTTACACCGATGTGCGCGCCGTGAAAGCGGCTTATGATATCCAGTTCGGGTACATAGAACGGCCCACCCATAGAAACACAAGCTGGGATCAGGCAAAATTTGAGGTGTGCGGCCATAAATGGGCGGATCTGTCAGAGAGCGGCTACGGGGTAAGCCTTTTGAATGACAGCAAATACGGCTACAATATAGAGGGAAGCGCCGTCAAGCTCAGCCTCCTGCGCTCGCCCAAAGCGCCGGATCCCCAGGCGGATATGGGAGAACATACTTTTACCTATGCCCTTTACCCCCACGCCGGCAGTATCACGGCCTGTGGTACAGTGGAAGAGGCGGAGAAATTAAATCTTCCGGTTACGGTATTTGCGGATGCCAAACCTGCACAGGAGAAAAAACTTGTGCGCCTGGCAGGGAAATCTGTCAAGATCGATGCGGTGAAAGAAGCGGAGGCCGCCGACGGTATCATTGTGCGCCTGCATGAATACAGAGGCGCCCGCACTTCGGTGCAGTTGTCCTCCGATTACCGGATTGATGATGCAAATATAGTCAATCTGTTGGAAGAAACCATGGAGCCATGTACTTTCGTCGGGGAGGATGGGCAAAAGATTACGCTTTCTTTCCGGCCCTTTGAGATCAAAACCGTAAAACTTAGTCTGAAATCATAAAAATGCGAAAGAAACGGTTATATTGCAACGAACAGAAAAGCCTGTGAGTATATGGGATACATATATTCGCGGGCTTTTTCCGCCTTTTGATCCGCTGTAAGCCTCTTCGGCCATACCCTTCAAATTTTGTACTTGACAAATCCCTCAAAAAGCGATATAGTTAGTAAGCTAACAAAATACTTAGCGAACTAACATACAAGTTAGCCCGCTAATAAAAACAAAAAAGGAAGGAGCCCATGGAAGAAAGAAAAAGAATCACATTCCTCCTGCGCGTCATCCATAACCTGATCAAGCTGTCCATCCACAAAACCGGCCCCGACGTAAAGAAAGGCCCCAAGACCCAGCTCCAGGGCGGCATCCTGGGCTATCTGTACCATCACAGGGACCAGCCTGTGTACCAGAAAGACCTGGAAAAGGAATTCCGCATTTCCGGCGCCACGGTCTCCAATACCCTGCAGGTCATGGAGCGGGAGGGGCTGATCCTGCGGAAGGCCCAGGACAAGGACGGGAGGCTGAAGCGGATCCAGATGACCCCGGAGGCCTATCAGAACCATGAGAAGATCGAGCGCCATATGGACTGGATAGGGGACAGAGTGCTGGAGGGAATGTCGGACGCGGAAGTATCCGAGCTCTACCGCCTGCTGGGAATTCTGCTGAAGAACCTGGAGGAGATCAACGCGGAGCCGGAGGAGGAAGAATCCCCTCAGGCAAAAATCAAAAAATACAACGAAAAGGAAGTGTAGAATCATGCTAAAAACACTTGGATCCCACATCAAGGAATTCAAGAAAGACTCCATCCTGACCCCGGTCTTCATGATCGGAGAGGTCATCATGGAGACCATCATCCCCCTGCTCATGGCGTCCATCATAGACGACGGCGTCACGGCGGGGAACATGAACCACATTTATCTCATCGGAGCGCTGATGCTGGCGGCGGCGCTGTGCAGCCTGACCCTGGGCATTCTGGGAGGACAGTTCGGCGCCAGAGCCTCCGCGGGATTTGCCAGGAACCTGCGCAGGGCCATGTATGAGAACATACAGACATTCAGCTTCTCCAATATCGACAAGTTCAGCACCTCCGGCCTGGTGACCAGGCTCACCACGGACGTGACCAACATGCAGAACGCCTACCAGATGATCCTGCGGATGTGCATGCGCGCGCCGGCCAGCCTGATCTGCGCCATGGCCATGTCCTTTTTCATCAGCCCCCGCCTGGCCAGTATCTACTTGGTGGCGGTGATCCTGCTTGGCTGTGTGCTTGCTTTCATCGTCAGCCAGGCCACAAAGCATTTCTCCCAGGCTTTTCCAAAATATGACGCTCTGAACGAAAGCGTACAGGAGAATGTCTCCGCCATCCGGGTGGTAAAGGCCTATGTCAGGGAAGACCATGAGATCGAAAAGTTCAAGACCGCCAGCGGCAATCTGTACAAGATATTCTGCAAGGCAGAGAGTATCGTCATCTGGAACAATCCGGTGATGAACTTCACCGTATATGCCTGTATCCTGCTGATCAGCTGGACCGGGGCCCACATGATCGTCCAGGAAGCCCTGACCACGGGGCAGCTCATGAGTATGCTGACCTATTGTATGAATATCCTCATGAGCCTGATGATGCTTTCCATGATTTTCGTCATGGTCACCATGTCCGCGGCCAGCGCCAGACGTATCTGCGAGGTGTTGAACGAAAAGGCGGATCTGGCCAATCCTGCGGAGCCCGTCCATGAGGTAAAGGACGGCAGCATTCTCTTCGACAACGTATCGTTCAGCTACAAAAAGGACGCTAAGGAGCCCGTGCTGAAAAATATAAACCTGGAGATCAAATCCGGCGAGACCATAGGCATCATCGGCGGCACCGGCAGCGCCAAGTCCAGCCTGGTGAACCTGATCAGCAGGCTCTACGACGTGACGGAGGGGCGGCTTTTGGTAGGCGGCGTGGACGTGAAAAATTATGACATGGAAGCCCTGCGCAATCAGGTGGCCGTAGTGCTGCAGAACAATGTGCTGTTCTCCGGCACGATTCTGGAAAACCTCCGCTGGGGAGACAAAGAGGCCACTGAGGAAGAGTGCAGGCATGCCTGTGAACTGGCCTGCGCCGATGAGTTTATCCAGAAGATGCCCGAAAAATACGATACCTACATAGAACAGGGCGGCACCAATGTATCCGGCGGCCAGAAGCAGAGGCTGTGTATCGCCAGGGCGCTTTTAAAGAAGCCGAAGATCCTCATACTGGACGATTCCACCAGCGCGGTGGACACGGCCACGGATGCCAGGATACGGCAGGCTTTCGCCCAGTCTATCCCCGGCACTACGAAGCTAATCATCGCCCAGAGGATTTCCAGTGTGGAGCAAGCGGACAAAATCATCGTCATGCACGACGGACAGATAAACGGATTCGCCTCCCATGAGGAGCTGCTTGCCGGCAACGACATCTACAGGGAGGTCTATGAGGCCCAGGTAAGCGGCAGCGGAGATTTCGATGAAAAAAAATAAAGAGCGCGCCTGTCCGGTCCACAGGGGACAGCGCAGTCAGGAGGGATAGAAACATATGGCAGAACAGAAGAATCAAAACGGTAATAAAGGCCCGGCCGGCCACGGCCCCGGTCCTGGCGGCCCCGGCAGAGGCCCCAGAGGGCCCAGGCCCAAGATAGAAAACCCGGGCAAGCTGTTCAAGCGGGTCATGGGCTATACATTAAAGGATTACGCACTAGGCTGGATTGTGGTGGTGATATGCATTTTTGCCTCCGTATATGCCAGCCTCCAGGGAACCATGTTCATGCGGACCCTGATCGATTCCTATATCCTGCCCCTGATCGGCAGGGAGAGCCCGGACTTCGGGCCGCTGCAGGGGGCCATCATGCGGGTGGCATGCTTCTATGCCCTGGGCGTGGCGGCATCGTTCACCCAGTCCAGAATCCTGATCAACATCGGCCAGGGGACCCTGCGCAACATCCGCAACGATATGTTTGAAAAAATGGAGTCTCTTCCGATTAAATACTTTGACACCCACGCTCACGGGGACATCATGTCCATGTACACCAACGACATCGACACCCTGCGCCAGATGATCAGCCAGAGCATTCCCCAGATGATCAACAGCGCCATCACGGTAGTCAGCGTCTTTGTCTGCATGCTGGTGCTGGATATCCCGCTGACTTTGGTGACGCTTTTTATGGTGGGCATCATGCTGATAGCCACCAAGAAAATCGGAGGCTTAAGCAGCCGCTACTTCCTGGCTCAGCAGAAAGCCATCGGCGCGGTGAACGGCTGTGTGGAGGAGACCATGACCGGGCAAAAGGTGGTGAAAGTATTCTGTCATGAGAAAGAGAGCCTGGATCAGTTCAATGCCCTCAACGACCAGCTCTTCGAAAGCGCCTACCAGGCCAACCGCTTCGCCAACATCATGGGGCCCGTGAACGCCCAGTTGGGCAACCTAAGCTATGTGGTCTGTGCCGTGGTGGGGGGAATTCTGGCTATCACAGGGGTGTCCGGGCTGACACTGGGCGGCCTTGCCAGCTTTCTGAATTTTAACAAATCCTTTAACATGCCCATCAACCAGGTCAGCATGCAGTTCAACAGCATCATCATGGCCCTGGCCGGTGCGGACCGGATCTTCAAGCTCATGGACGAGAAGCCGGAGGTGGACCAGGGCTACGTGGAGCTGGTGAACGCGGTGCGGGGGGCAGACGGCGAACTCACCGAGGCAAAGGAGCGCACGGGGCTCTGGGCCTGGAAGCATTACCACAAGGCGGACAATACCACCACCTATGTGGAGCTTACCGGGGATGTGGTGTTTGACGGCGTGGACTTCGGCTACAATGACGATAAGATGATTCTCCACGACATCGTGCTCCACGCGAAACCCGGCCAGAAGATCGCATTCGTAGGCGCCACCGGCGCAGGAAAGACCACCATCACCAACCTGATCAACCGGTTCTACGATATTCAGGACGGGAAGATACGATATGACAATATCAACGTGAACAAGATCAAAAAAGCGGATCTGCGACGCTCCTTAGGAATCGTGCTCCAGGACACCCACCTGTTCACAGGTACCGTCATGGAGAACATCCGCTACGGCAAAATGGACGCCACGGACTCGGAGGTGAAAAAGGCCGCGGTGCTGGCTAACGCCCACGGATTCATCCAAAGGCTGCCGGACGGATACGACACCATGCTCCACGGGGACGGCGCCAACCTAAGCCAGGGTCAGCGGCAGCTCCTTGCCATCGCCAGGGCGGCCATTGCGGATCCCCCGGTACTGATCCTGGACGAGGCCACCAGCTCCATCGACACCAGGACAGAGAAGCTGGTGCAGCAGGGCATGGACGCGCTGATGAAAGGCCGGACGAACTTCGTCATCGCCCACAGGCTCTCCACGGTCAAAAACAGCGACTGCATCATCGTGCTGGAGCAGGGCCGCATCATCGAGCGGGGCACCCATGACGAGCTTATGGAGCAGCAGGGAAAGTACTACCAGCTCTACACCGGGAACGCGGTTACGGCGTAGGGTTACGGCATAGCGAAAAAAGCTTGCGTTTTCCGGAAAACGGGAGTATACTGTTTTTTGTCAACTAAAAGAAAATTCTTCGGGGTCGGGTGACCCCTGCGGGACGCGGACAGATGTCCTGCAGGCGGAATTCCCTACTGGCGGTAAAGTCCGCGACCCGGGGCGGGGTGACAGCGAAACCCGCCACGGCTGACCCGGTGCGATTCCGGGACCAACAGTAAAGTCTGGATGAAAGAAGAAAATCTGGCACAAGTGACGGAATGGAGGCATGCCCTGACTGCAGCAGGAGGCTTTCCGGTTCCGCTTGTGTGTACAGACGCGCAAGTTTGCCCCGAATCTTTCAGGTTCGGGGCTTTCGTATGCACAGGCTCGTGCAGAGGAATTATGCCGCTAAGGCGGCGCACGCGCCGCGGCGTACGAATGTCCGGAAGAATTTTCCAAAACAATCTTTGATAAGTGGAGGAAAAGAAAAATGACTGAACTGTTACAAAATATGGCGGAGAACGCCGTGTATGTGCTGAGTTTCTTTGTGATCATCGTGCTGGTGTTCCTGGCGGCGCTGCTGCTGGAAAAAGCGGCCCGGAAAAAGAACGGCGAGACAGGCCGGATATTCACTACCAGGAAGCTGGCTATGATCGGCATGTTTTCCGCAATCGCCATGATTCTGCACCTGTTTGATTTCCCGCTGCCTTTCGCCCCGGGATTCTATAAGCTGGACTTCAGCGAACTGCCTATTCTGGTGGGGGCTTTCGCCTTTGGCCCCGCGGCAGGCGTCATGATGGAGTTCATCAAGATACTGCTGAAGCTGTTCATCAAGGGCACGTCCACGGCCTTTGTGGGAGACCTGGCCAATTTCGTCATCGGCTGCAGCTTTATCCTGCCCGCTTCTGCCATCTACGCTTTCCATAAGAGCAAGAAGACGGCGATTGCGGCCTGCGTCATAGGTACAGCCATTCTCACCCTATTCGGCACCGCTTTCAACGCAGTGTACCTCCTCCCGGCATTCTCCAAGCTATACGGCATGCCCCTGGAGAGTCTGCTTGAGATGGGCAGCGCCGTGAACCCGCGGGCGGCCGGCGGCATCATAAACTTTGTGGCGGCCTGCGTGGCGCCTCTGAACCTGATAAAGGGAGCCAGCGTGTCTCTGGTGACGCTGCTTATTTATAAGCCGTTAAGCCCGATCATTAAGGGGGTTTAAAATTTCTTGCTTTTTTTGACTTTATAGAGTAAAATGTCTGATAGACACGAAAGCACCTGCTCCGTAGGTGCTTTTTCGCGGCAACGCATTGTAACTGACAGCGATGGTTCTGCCCGTGCCCCAGGTCCTGTCTTTCCCGGGGGAGAGACAGGGGGGCGAAAGGATAAAAGAACGGCCGGCTTGAGGCAAAAGGAGAAATATGCTGGAATTGACGATTCAAATAGAAGCAGGGGATTTATACGATTACATGCTGCGGCATTCCTACAACAGTCCCGCAGGCATTCTGGGCAGCACTTTCGGGGCCGTATTGATCCTGTTTGCCCTGGCCACAAAGCAGTGGATTTTCATTGTGCTGGGTCTGGTGATGCTGCTCTATCTCCCCTGGACCCTATTCCTGAAGAGCAGGAGCCAGATCCTGTCCAATCCAGCCTTTCAGGAGCCGCTTCATTATACCCTGGACGAGGAGGGCCTGTGTATTTCTCAGGGGGATGCCCGGGAGAAGCTGGCATGGGAATACATGCACAAGGCAGTGTCTACCGGCAGGAGCATCATTCTCTATACCTCCCCGGTTAACGGCACCATTTTCCCCAGGCGTCAGCTGGGGGATCGGCAGGCGGCAGTGATAGAGATGATTTCCACCCACATGCCTCCGGCAAAGGTAAAGATCCGTTCCTGACAGGCCGGCAGGGCAAGGGGGCTATGACGGGAAGTGTGGGAAAGCGTATGGGGACAGCCGATGGAGAGCAGTAACAGAGAGAGCGGAATAGAGACAATAAAAATCGAAGAAATACAGGCGAAGCTCAATAAGGGAGAATGGGTGACGGTTCACTCCAAAGCCCCGGAGGATACCGCAGCTCTGGGAGCGCTTCTGGGCCGGACCGCCTCTCCGGGACAGATCTATACCCTTACCGGGGACCTGGGCGTGGGCAAGACCGTATTTACCCAGGGCTTTGCGAAAGGGCTTGGCGTTGCCGGTCCCGTGAACAGCCCTACTTTTACCATAGTACAGATTTATGAGGACGGCAGGCTGCCCTTTTACCATTTTGACGTCTACCGCATTGCGGATGTGGAGGAGATGGAGGAGATCGGCTATGAGGACTGCTTCTACGGAGACGGGGTCTGCCTGATAGAGTGGGCAGAGCTGATAGAGGAGATACTGCCCCGGGACATTGTGCAGGTAATCATAGAGAAAGACCTGGAAAAGGGATTTGACTACAGGCGGATCAGTGTGAAAAGCCATTTTAAGCGGCCGGGAGAGATAAAATGAAGATATTAGGACTGGACAGCTCCGGCCTGGTAGCCAGCGTGGCTGTGGTAGAGGACGATGCGCTGGTGGCGGAATACGCCACCAATTATAAAAAGACCCATTCCCAGACCCTGCTCCCCATGCTGGAGGCGCTGGCAGAAATGATAGAGCTGGACATGGGAACCATAGACGGAATCGCCATTGCCTCCGGCCCCGGCTCCTTTACGGGGCTGCGCATCGGTTCCGCCACCGCAAAGGGGCTGGGGCTTGTGCTTGGAAAACCCCTCATAGAGGTGCCTACCCTGGAGGGCCTGGCATGGAATCTGTGGGGAAGCGACAGGATCGTATGCCCCCTTATGGATGCCAGACGAAACCAGGTATATACGGCTGCCTATGAATTTCTCCCGCAGGGAGAGGGTTTTGCCATGGATACCGTGATTTCCCAAAATCCCAAGGACATCGATATCATACTGGAAGAGTTGACGGAAATAGGCAGGCCGGTGGTCTTTTTAGGGGACGGCGTGCCGGTCTACGCAGATACCATCCGGGAAAAATGTCATGTGCCCTACGCATTGGCCCCTGCCGGCAGCAACAGGCAGCGGGGAGCTTCCATTGCTGCTTTGGGTGCGGTGTATCTGCGGCAGGGGAAGACCGTGTCTGCCGCGGGGCACAAGCCGGAGTATCTGCGAAAGAGCCAGGCGGAACAGGAATCTCAGCGCAGACAGTGTTCATAAATCGGGTATTTATGCCGAAATATTAAGAAAGTCCCCGGATGGAGTATTTATGCAGATTGAGATAAGACAGCTAAGGGAGGAAGATATAGAGCCTTTGGCCGAGCTTGAGGCCCGGTCCTTTTCCATGCCCTGGTCGGCCAAGTCTTTCAGAGACCTTTTGGCAAATCCATACTGCTTCTATTTCGTGGCGCTGGTTCAGGGGAGAATCGTGGGAGGCGCAGGGTACACCGAACTGTGCGGGGAAGCGAACATAGACAATGTGGTGGTGGATGAGGCGTACAGAGGCAGGGGAATCGGTCAGGCTCTGGTGCGTAAGCTGCTGGACATGGGAACGGCCAGGCAGATCAAAGCCTTTACGCTGGAAGTCCGGGTAAGCAACCGGGCCGCCATTCACATTTACGAGAAAGCAGGCTTTCAATGCGAGGGAATTCGCCCCGGATTCTACGAGAAACCCAGAGAAGACGCCATGATCATGTGGAAAAAATAAGAATAGGCTTGTAAACAATTACCACACGTATTTATGTATATTTTTAGTATAATGGTTACAGGTCGGCCGACCTGGCAGCGATTATCGTAAGCTTGTATGCGGAAGGAGAAGAAGATATGCGTAGGTACGGGGACGGAGTAAAGAAACTGGAAAAGGTGGTCTGCAATAAATGCGGCAGAACGCTTCGGGTGGAAAACGGACTTCTGAAAGAATTTTGTTTTTCCGCGGATGCGGTATTCGGGTATTTTAGTCGAAAGGACGGCGTATCGCAGCATTTCGATCTGTGCGAGGACTGCTATGACGAATGGACGGCCCGGTTTGCCCTGGCTCCGGAGGAGACAGAGGAACAGGAACTTTTGTGAAAGGAAACGAAGATGCTGGATGTAAGCCTGCTGGGAACAGGAGGGATGATGCCGCTGCCCTATCGGTGGCTCACATCCCTGATGCTCCGCTATAATGGAAAAAGTATATTGATCGACTGCGGGGAGGGAACCCAGATCGCCATGCGGGAAAAGGGCTGGAGCCCGAACCCCATAGACATCATCTGTTTTACCCATTATCACGCGGACCATATCAGCGGATTGCCGGGAATGCTTCTGACCATGGGCAATGCCGAGCGAAAGGAACCCTTGCTGCTCATAGGCCCCAGGGGATTGACCAAAACGGTCAGCGCCCTGCGGGTCATTGCCCCGGAGCTTCCTTTTGAGGTATGCTGTCGGGAGATCACCGAGGAGGAGCAGGAATTTTGCTTCGAGGGATTCAGGCTGAAAGCGTTCCGGGTGAACCACAGCGTGACCTGTTACGGATACAGCATGATCGTGGCAAGGGGCGGGCGCTTTGACAGGGACAGGGCCTTGGCGCAGCAGATTCCCATGAAGCTTTGGAGCAGGCTGCAGAAAGGCGAGGTCATGGAACAGGACGGCAGAGTCTATACGCCGGACATGGTGATAGGGGCTCCCCGCAAAGGGCTGAAAGTCACCTATTGTACGGATACGCGACCCACCGAGTCAATTGTAAAAAACGGGGCCGAATCCGATCTGCTGATTCTGGAGGGCATGTACGGAGAGCCGGATAAGCTGTCGAAAGCCAGGGAGAATAAGCACATGACCATGTATGAGGCCGCGAAAGTAGCGAAAGCGGCGGGGGTGCCGGAGCTTTGGCTGACCCATTACAGCCCGTCGCTGACCCATCCGGAGGCTTATATGGGCGATGTAAGGAAAATATTTCCGGGCGCGGTGGCTGCCAAGGACGGCAGGACCGTAGAGCTGAATTTCGAGGAAGACTGAATCAGGGAAAACATAAGAGAAAAATCAGGGGAATCCGCAGGGCGGGAAAGGGGGAAGCGGCATGAAGAAGATCACGATAAAGACAACACTTATATTCTTAGTATTGATAATAGGGGTGGTGGCTTATTTCGCCTATCTTTCCACGAAAAGCCGTGACCGGGACCAGGAGGCTGATATGAGGGCGGTGCAGTTGGTTTTGAGCCGTGACCTGGAGAACAATTATCCTCCCACGGTCAAGGAAGTGATGAAGTATTATACGGATATCCAGAAATGCCTCTACGCGGAGGAATGCGCGGACGAAGAGATTGAGCAGCTGGGCATGAAAGCGCGGGCGCTCTACGATGATGAACTGCTGGCGGCCAATGACGTGACGGTTCATCTGCTGCAGCTGAAATCGGAGATTACCTCCTTTCAGGAGGACAGCAAGAAGATCACTGCCGTATCCGTGGCTTCCAGCGCCAATGTGGATACCTTTACAGAGGACGGATACGAATTTGCCAGGATCCACTGTATGTATACGATTCTCGCCGACGGCCAGAGCAGTCTGGTGGATATGGTGTACCTGCTGCGCCGGGGGGAAGACAGGAGATGGAAGATTTACGGCTGGGATCTGGCCCAGAATGTGAATCCTGGGGAGTAACGGAAGAATGTCCGGGGGAAACGGACATGGAGGTATGAGATTGGAACAGCTTTATAATAAGGATGTACTGATTCTGGCAATTGAGACGTCCTGCGACGAGACAGCAGCTTCCGTTGTGAAAAACGGCAGGGAGGTGCTGTCGAATGTTATTTTCACACAGATTGCACTGCATACCCGGTATGGGGGCGTGGTGCCGGAGATCGCTTCCAGGAAGCATATCGAGAAAATCAATCAGGTCATAGAGGAAGCCCTTTTACAGGCCCGTGTGACGCTGGAGGAGTTGGATGCCATTGCGGTCACCTATGGACCCGGGCTGGTGGGCGCGCTGCTGGTGGGGGTGTCGGAGGCAAAGGCAATCAGCTTCGCCTCAGGGATCCCCCTGGTGGGGGTTCATCATATCAGCGGTCATATCAGCGCCAACTATATCGAGCACAAGGAACTGGAGCCGCCCTTTATCTGCCTGGTGGCTTCCGGGGGCCATTCACATTTGGTGGCTGTAAAGGACTACGGCGTATATGAGATCATTGGTATGACCAGGGACGACGCCGCCGGAGAAGCCTTTGACAAGGTAGCCCGGGCCATCGGGCTGGGATATCCCGGCGGGCCCAAGATCGATAAAATCTCCAAAGAGGGCAATCCTGACGCCATTCCTTTTCCCAGGGCGAAAATCGCGGAGAATGCCTACGACTTCAGCTTCAGCGGCATGAAATCCGCCGTGCTGAATTATTTAAATTCCTGCCAGATGAAAGGAGAGCCTGTCTGCCAGGCGGATGTGGCGGCCTCTTTCCAGAAAGCTGTGGTGGACGTATTGGTAGAGCATTCCCTCCATGCGGTGCGGCAATTCCATTATGACAAGTTCGCCATCGCCGGAGGGGTGGCGGCCAATTCCTCTCTGCGCGCCGCCTTTGAGACAGAATGCCGAAAGAGGCAGATTTCATTCTATTGCCCGTCGCCTGTACTGTGCACGGACAATGCGGCCATGATAGGCGCGGCAGGCTATTATGAGTTTTGCAGGGGAGTGCGCAGCGGCTATGACCTGAATGCCGTGCCGAATCTGAAACTCTGAGAAAGCGACAGTCTTTGGGAGGCTGAAAGTAAGCAGGCCGTGCCTGCAGACCGCAGCGGGCAATTCGGCAGTTTTTTTGCTGAAAAGATTATTAAGGGAGAGACAAAAAAGAAGCGGATATGGACAAGAAGAGATGTACGGCTGTGGTGCTGGCCGCGGGCAGCGGAAAAAGGATGCGCAGCGGCATGGCAAAGCAATTTATGACACTGGGCGGCAGGCCCCTGCTCTGGTATTCTCTGCAGGCAGTGGAACGGTCCGCCATAATCCACGACTGCGTTCTGGTGACAGGGGAAAAGGACATTCCCTATGTGCGCGCGGAGATCCTGGAGCGGTACGGTTTCCGGAAAGCGGCTGCGGTCATAGCCGGCGGGGGAGAGCGGTACGAATCGGTCTACAATGCCTTAAGGGCGATTGCGGAGGGATGCCTCCCGGAGCCAAACCGCGACGGGTACGTATTCATCCATGACGGAGCCAGGCCTTTTCTTTCGGAGAACATTCTGGAATCTGCCTATCGAAACGTAGTCAGATACAGGGCCTGTGTGGCCGCCGTGCCGGTGAAAGATACCGTCAAAATCGCGGATAAGGCCGGATTTGTAGTTCAGACACCGGATCGGAGCCGCCTTTGGGCCGTGCAGACGCCCCAGGTCTTCGAGACGGCCCTGATCACGGAGGCATATAGGAAGCTTTTTTTGCGGCTGGAAATGGGGGAGGCCGTTTCCGTGACCGACGACGCTATGGTATTGGAAACTATGTCCGGGATACCCGTAAAGCTGGTGGAGGCATCTTACAAAAATATCAAGATAACTACGCCGGAGGATCTCAGGATGGCGGAAAGCCTGCTTCAGGAAGAGAATTCCCCGACACATTTCGCCCGGTGTGACGCCGCCTTTTTGGACTGAAAATGCTGTCTGGAAAAAAGGTCTGGAAAAAAATGAAAAAAATTTAAAAAAGTTGTTGACAGATTTCATTCTTTTTGGTAGAATAATTTTTGCCGTTGAGACAGCGGCTCGCTTGGAGAGATATCGAAGTGGTCATAACGAGGCGGTCTTGAAAACCGTTTGTCCGCAAGGGCGCGTGGGTTCGAATCCCACTCTCTCCGCTTGAGGGACAGGGAAGACCCCTCATCATTATATAGAAATGATTGATTCTACTTGCTTGGAGAAGTACCCAAGAGGTCGAAGGGACACCCCTGGAAAGGGTGCAGGTCGTTAATAGCGGCGCGAGGGTTCAAATCCCTCCTTCTCCGTTTGGCAGCTTCTACCGATAGCGATAGAAACTTCCACATTATATATTTCAAAATGAAAGCTTTGAAATTGAGGACCTTGACAACAAAACAGCAGTGCAGCCCTGAAAATTCCTAAAAAGAAAATT
>CAJTZD010000048.1 GCA_910584235.1 uncultured Acetatifactor sp. | reverse complement strand
TCTTGGTAATTCTATCCTGTTATTTCGTACATATTTAAATTCTCAAAAAGTATACATTTGGGGAATCAGCCTTTTAAGTAACCAAATATAGCAGGATTAAAAAAAGCATTACCCATTTTATTGGAATAATGCTTTTTATCTTTTAGGCTTCCCTTATCTTTTCAAGATCCCATGAAATCATCAGCCTCACTGCACATGAAACGCCGTAAGTCCCGGATATTCCGCGGCTCTTCCCAATTCCTCCTCTATCCGAAGCAACCGGTTGTACTTGGCCACCCGGTCGCTGCGGCAGGGGGCGCCGGTCTTGATCTGTCCGGTGTTCCAGGCCACGGCCAGATCCGAGATAGTAGTGTCCTCGGTCTCGCCGGAGCGGTGGGACATGACGGCGGTGTAGTTGTTCTTGTGGGCCAGCTCCACGGCCTCGAATGCCTCCGTGAGGGTGCCGATCTGGTTTACTTTCACCAGGATGGAATTGGCCGTGCCCAGCTTGATGCCTGCCGCCAGGCGCTTCTTGTTGGTGACGAAGAGGTCGTCCCCCACCAGCTGCACCTTTCCGGCCAGCCTCCCCGTGAGCTTCTGCCAGCCGTCCCAGTCATCCTCCGCCAGAGCGTCCTCGATGGATATAATCGGAAAGTTCTGGGTCAGTTTCTCAAAGTAGGATATCATCTCGTCCGTGCTGCGGATGACTTCCTCACCCTTTAAGCTGCTCTCCCCGGGGAAATGGTACATATCCGTTTTCTCGTTATATAGTTCACTGGAAGCCGCGTCCATGGCGATCCATACGTCCTCGCCGGGCTTGTAGCCGGAGGCCCTTATGGCGTCTACCAAAAGTTCCAGCACGCTCTCCGCGTCCGGCAGGTCAGGCGCGAAACCGCCCTCATCTCCCACTCCCGTGGACAGGCCCCGGTCCTGCAGAATTTTCTTCAGATTATGGTATACCTCGGCGCAGATGCGAAGAGCGTCCGCAAAACTGTCGGCGCAGGTGGGCATGATCATGAATTCCTGGAAGTCCACCGTGTTGGCGGCATGCTTTCCGCCGTTTAAGATATTCATCATGGGAACCGGCAGCAGATGGGCTCCCGACCCGCCCACGTAGCGGTAAAGAGGCATGGAAAGGGCCTTGGCAGACGCCTTGGCACAGGCCAGGGACACGGAGAGCATGGCGTTGGCCCCCAGATTCCCCTTGTTGTCCGTGCCGTCCAGCTCTATCAGGAGCCTGTCTATGGCAATCTGGTCCATGGCGTTCTTCCCCACCAGGACAGGCGCAATCTTCTCGTTGACATTCTTCACGGCGTGCTGTACGCCCAGACCGAAATATCTCGGCTCCCCGTCCCGAAGCTCCACGGCCTCGAATCTGCCGGTGCTGGCACCTGATGGCACGGCTGCGGTGCCGATATAGAAATGTTCTCCCGCGCGTACGAAGACATCCGCCTCCACCGTGGGGTTCCCCCGGGAATCCAGAATCTCCCGGGCATGGACAGACTTGATTTCCAAATATGTGGTCATATCATTCCTCCTTGAGATATCCTGTTCGCCAAGTCCTCCTCATACTGTCTCCCCTTATCGTTCGAAGTGAGTCATGCATTTCTGAAAAACAGTCAAAAAAGGCTCTCCGGCAAGCAAAAATGTTTTATGCATTCGCTGCCGTTAGGATATCCCAAATACCAGAAAGATATGCACTAATCCGTAAACCCCAAAAGCCGGTCCATGGCATTCACCCGGCGGATGCCGTCGTACCGGACTTCCGGATCATCGTTAAAATATGTTTTTCCGCCTCATCTGCCTCCACCCAGGCGCTGTCCGGATCCCAGAACGCAAATTCCTCATAGCTGCGGTAATCCACGGCATGCCACCTGCAAATCAGATCGCTGTTCTGGGT
This sequence comes from uncultured Acetatifactor sp., assembly GCA_910584235.1. Taxonomy (GTDB): domain Bacteria; phylum Bacillota; class Clostridia; order Lachnospirales; family Lachnospiraceae; genus Acetatifactor. The sequence goes on along the minus strand of CAJTZD010000048.1, from coordinate 25,241 downwards.
ATGGTACACATTCCCCTCCAGCTCCACACGCTCCTCCGCTTCCTGCCCCATAAGGGAATAGACTGCGGCCCCGTAAGGTGCGTTACAGAAGAGATTGTTCCTGACGCTGACCGTCTCATCTCCCTTGGCCCGGGGAATTCTCCAAAAGAAAATATGATGTCCCATAGGCTTTGGCCAGATTTCGGAGGCCCTGGGCATGGTCACGCCGTTTCCGGAGAAGCCCTCTCCCGCATCGATGCACACATTGCCGCAAAACTGTGCCGACTTGGGAATCATATCCCGCTGCTCATAGGCCGCCATCCCGCACCGAAAGAATACATTGTCCTGTATTACCAGCCGCTCGGCCGGGCGGCACCGTCCGTCCCCCTGATGGGTCACCGCGGAGTCGTAGATATTATCAAAAAGGCAGCCTCTTACTTCCACATTCTCCGCAAAGTTCCAGCACTCAATGGCATTGCCGAAGCGAATCCTCCTCTCCTCTCTCCAGACAGCGCCGCCAATATACGCAAAGTCGCAGTTTTGGATCTTCAGGTTCCTGCACCGCCTGGTACCCGCAATTCCGTGCTGACCGCCGTTTATAAAACGCAGATTTTCAAACACGATGTCATGGCCGTTGTCGGCCAGCCTGGGGATACTGCGCATGGCGCATTCGATATCCGTGTAAAACAGGGCCGGGTTCTCTGCAGAATACAGATAGATCCTGTGTTCCTTTGGCGCCTCCCCGGGACGGTTCGCAAGATCAAAGCAATTGTCCCAGAAATCCCCCTGACTGCGCAGCTCCTCTTTGCTCCATCTCAGTACGCCGCAGAGGTCGGATTTGTTAAAGATCAGATTGGCCGCTTCGTCGATCTCCGGCGCGGCGTACACCCAGATATTTTCCGACTCCCGGGTCCAGAGGGATTCCCGGCTTAAGCTGACGGAGCCGCAAAACGTGGGTTTCTCTCCGCTGCCGTAGGCCCCGTAGGTCACGGGCATCCCCTCCTCCCCCTCCACGCTGCAAAGTTTTCCCCGTATAAAGCTTCCCCGCCTGAAGAGAACCTTATCCCCGGGCTTTACGTTCAGGGTTTTGTAATCGGCTGCGGGCGCCTCTCTGTCCAGTCCGCTGTTCCCAGCCTTTCCATCCGTAGAATCCACATAATATGTCGCCATAATCTTCTCCCTAATTTCCCGTTTTCTACTCTTCTGCTCTCATCAGCTCTGCCAGGAACAGTTTTGCTATGGGCTCCTCTAAGCGAAGCTCCGCAGTACGGACAATATAGCGTTTGTCTTGATACCGTTTTTCGGCACACACCCAGGCGCTCTCCCACTGTCCCTGCGGCACTGTTCTCCGGATCTCCGTTCTCAGCTCCGGAAATTCTTCAGCTTCAGTCCCACATACTTTCTGTAGTTGTTCTTGTATTCCCGCAGATTGATACTTACAGGCCGGCGTCCGAAAACGCCGGCCTGCTTACTACTTAAAATTCTTTCCCATCCAATATCTCACAGTAATCCTTATAGTTCTTCTCCAGAAGCGCCGGGGTGTCCAGACCGTAAGGGCATTTGGACTTGCATTTGCCGCAGTGGAGGCAGTTCTCTATCTTTTTCATCTTCTCCCGGGCTTCTTTCGTCAGCCACCCTGCCGAGGGCGAGCGCCGGATCATGAGACTCATCCGGGCGCAGTTGTTGATTTCGATGCCTGCGGGGCAGGGCATGCAGTAGCCGCAGCCTCTGCAGAACTCGCCCAGAAGCTCCTCCCTGTCCTTGGCAATGACAGCCGCCAGCTCCTGGCTCATAGCGGGCGGGTTGTCAATGTAAGACAGGAATTCGTCCAGTTCGTTCTCCCGCTGTATACCCCAGATGGGAAGCACATGGCTGTACTGGGCAAGGAAAGCATAGGCCGCCGCGGAGTTGGTGATAAGCCCTCCGGAGAGCGCTTTCATGGCGATAAAACCCATTCCCGCATCCTTACACTTCTCCGCCAGCTCAATGTCTTTCTCCGTAGCCAGATAGCAGAAAGGAAACTGCAGCGTCTCGTAGAAACCGCTCTCCACCGCCTCGTGGGCGATGCGCAGGCGATGGTTCGTTATGCCGATATGGCGCACCATGCCCTTTTCCTTTGCCTCCAGCATGGCCTCGTAGAGACCGCTGCCGTCTCCCGGCTTAGGACAGAAATCCGGATTGTGGAACTGATAGAGGTCCACATAGTCCGTGCGCAGATTTTTCAGGGAGGCGCCCAGGTCTTTCCAAAAGCCCTCTGCAGTGGCGGCTCCGGTCTTGGTGGCGATATAGATCTTGTCCCGCATGCGCTCAAAGGCCTCGCCCAGCTTCTCCTCGCTGTCCGTATAAGCGCGGGCCGTGTCAAAAAAGTTCACACCGCCCTCATAAGCCCTGCGCAAAAGCCTCACGGCCTCTTTTGCGGAGACTCGCTGCACCGGCAATGCGCCGAACGCGTTCTTCTCCACCGTGATTCCCGTCATGCCCAATGTTACCTTTGCCATAGAGATCTCCTCCTTATTTTCCTACCTGTCTTTCGGTTTCCTGATCAAAGCCCCTACGGCCACGGCGCCTGTACCGGCCACCGTCGCAGCGATTGCCAGTCCCGCCAGGATCAGCCTGATCTCCCCAAAAAAGCCGCCTCCCCCTTCAGACTCGCCTCCCTCTCCGTCCGCACCGGAGGAGGGCAGAACGAAAGGATCCTCCTCGATGTCGTCCGGCTCAGGGCTGGGACTCTCTGTCTCCAGGGGTATCGGCGTAGGCTCGTACAGCTCGCTCTCGTCGGGATCCTCCTCAGGCTTGGGCGTTGCCGTGGCGCCTGTCTGATAACCCGCAGGATTCCTGGTGGGCCTTGGCACCACCACCGGCGGTGTGTCAGAGGGCGCAGGTGTCGAGGGTGTGTTGTTGTTATGCTGCGGCGGAGGCGTAGAAACCGGCGGCGGTGCAGGCGTAGGTGTCGACGGTGCAGGCGTAGGTGTCGACGGTGCAGGCGGCGTCGGCTCCGGCGTGTTCGCAGGCGGCGTCTCCGCCGGAGGAGTCTCCACGGGCGGTTCCTGCGTGGGAGGCGGTGTATCCGCCCCCCCAATCCGCACATTCTCCGGTATGCCCACACCCTCCATGTCACGCTGGGTGCTGCCATAGACGAATTTCAGCGAGTCAGGAACCACGCCCACTGTGGCCTTTCCGCTTCCGTCCGAAATCACCACTTTGCCCACTGTCAAAGACTCCGCGCCCTCTGCAAACAGAGGCTTCGTCCCCGCCATATAGATATTCATTTTTTTCTCGTCCGCATGATAGCGGTACTCCAGAATCTCCGCGCTCACTCCCTGGAACACGAACTCCACCTTTGCCGCGTCCTCCGGTTCCACTGTCAGCGAAAAGCTGATGGATGAAATCCCTTCCTTTGCCGCATGGAACGAGTCCAGGGTAACCTGTCCCGAGGAGTCCAGCTGAAAGCTGTCGCCGCTGTCCGCCCGGACCCGCACAGGGTTCAGTGCAAGTAAAAGCGCTGTCATGTATATACCAATCCGATTCTTCTTCACTCTGTCCCCCTCTTACTCCTGCACAATACCGCCGCCGCTGAAACGGATCGCCGGCAGCTCGTCATAGGTGGGCACAGCCTCGAACAGAGAGTCGCTGACAAGCCTCTGACCCTCGTTTGTCAGGGCATTGTTCACGCGGTAGAGCTCCGCCCGGACCTTTGAAATTCCCAGCAGGGTACTCTCACCGCCGTCTTCCATCCAGTAGATCCATGTGCCGTCGGACACGTTCTGGATATTCCCCTGGGCCGGTACATCCGCCAATATGATAAACTGTGCATTCAGGTTCCCTTCTGCGTCCGTTCCGCCTACGATCTCACCCTCCTGGTCAAAGAGCAGCACCGCATTGTACGCAGGATTTCCCTTATAGCTTCCGGTGAAGACGATAGACCCGGCAGGAATCACATCCTTAGCCTCCGTGCCGTAGCGGTAGTCCTCCGCCAGCTTTCCGATTGCCGCCGTGCTGTCCTGCGTCCGCCTGAAGTCCACATTGTCGCCTGTGATGCCCAGCACATCCAGCTCCGCTACGGATATACTGCTCTGACCGCTAAAGGTCAGCTTCACGGCCGCAGCCGCATAGGTGCTGACGTATTTTCCGTCCGGATTGGCAAAGTGAATGGTCTCACCTGTTTTTCCGCCAAAGCTTCCGGAGGCAGCATCGATCCATACGCCGTCGGAGAGCACCTGCACTTTGTAATTTCCGTCCATCCCGGCGCCTGTCTGGTACTTAAACCCGGCCACCGTCAGGGTCTTGTTGAATTCCAATATGATTTCCGCACCGCTGCCTGCCGTAGCCGTGTACACTGTGGATACATCGCCGTCAATGACCCGCTCTGCCACATTCTCCGGCCCGGGAGCACAGGGATCGTTGTCATCACCGCTGCCCACGGGTGCGTCTTTTACCGTCAGCCCGTTTGTGCTCACTGTCCAGAAGCTCTTGTCCAGGCTGCCGTCATGCTCTATCTTCACAGGCTCCAGCACTTTCACCTTGGAGCGGTTCAGGTACTGATCGATTACCGTGATTTCATACCACACAACACGGTTATTCATGTATACTCTGTCGCTGAAAGCGGCGGTCTGCCCTGTGGCAAAGCCGGCGGTCTCTCTCTGGACCTTACCGCCCGAGTAGAAGCAGCGAACGATTTCATAGCCCAGTACGTCGTCTTCCGGAATTCCCTTTGAGCTGAGCGTAAAGTCCACCCGGTTGGCATCCGCGCTGTTGACCACTGCAGTCACTGCGTCGCCCACGGCATCTACGCTGCCGGATGTGTCAAGCTTGCTCTCGCCGCCCCGGAGCGTATAGACCCTGGAGTCGTCGCACACATAGTAGATGGCCCTGGTCTCCTTTGCAAACTGCGCGGCGTAAGCCCTGGTCTCCTCGTTGGGCGTCATGCCCCAGCGCTCGAAGAATTCCAGAATGTCTTTCTGTGCCGCCGCACAGGACAGGCGCATCAGATTCTGGTCTGTATCTCCGGCCAGCTTCAGGGCCACGCCGCCCGGACTGGGCGCTTTGGCCGTATCCCTGGCATAGGTGTCCACTCTGGCAAAGAACAGATTCGCCAGCTGCTCTTCATAATTTTCATAGGTCTTATAGTTATATCCTCTGTCGTAGGCAAGGTGAAGCTGCCAGTACATTCCCAGTCTGGTGAACACATTGGAGGCCGGTCCCTTTGTGCCTGAGGTCACCTTGTCATAGACATTCGCATACTGGAAGCGCACGCTGTCGTTGCTGTCCTTTGCCTGTGCCAGCACCGCGAAATAGTTATTGGTAACCTCCGCCACCGCATAGGTTCCCTGGTTGATGCAGTGTCCGATCTCATGGGCAATGCCCCATCCGAACAGATATCCGGACACATATCTCCCGTCCTCTCCCGCCACAAGGCCCGGTGAGGATACAAGACCCGTCGCGGAGCCCCACTCAATGCCGATATGGTTGCCAGACGCATACATGAACGCCCCGGAGAACATCCGCTGGTACCGGATATTCAGATGTCCTTTCGGAATCTTGTTCTTCGCCTCCGGCGCCGTCTCGTTCAGGCCCTTGTGCTGATAGAACAGATACATCTCGTCCTCCACGGACTTCATGGATGTCAGCAGTCTCTCTGCCCGCTCTTTCGCCGTTCCGGTTCCCGTGCCGGCCAGCAGCTGCTTGGCCGGAAGCGAGAGCATCATGGTATCCAAAAGGATATCCGACGCGCCCAGAATACAGTCCGCCTCGGCGTAAGCGTAATTCACATGAGCGTTTCCGCTGTTTTGATGCACCTCGGCATGCTTATTCTCCATCTGGCCTACAAACGTATCCAGAGCTTCCACATAGGCCGTCGCACGCCTCAGCCTCTCTGCCTCATCCGTCACCCGGTACAGATCCAGCCCGGGTACCTGTACGCCGCCGCTGACCCTGACAGCGTATCTGTCATTTGCACCGCCGTCCCCCGTATACTGGACGTACAGCGCGCCCCCGGCTTCTACGCCTGTGGTACTGGATATTTTCGGCACGGTGATCTTGTTGGGTCCTACTTTCAGCGCCCCCACTACCTGGCTCACCGCTGCCGCCTCTGAATGGTACTGGGTAGCCACCAGCTGGAGGCCGGCATTCTCTCCGGTCTTTTTGCTGTTATGGCCTACGTAGACTATAATCTCCTCCCCGGCTGCCGCAGTCACGCCCAAAGGCTGCCAGGCGTTCAGACCGCCAAAGCCCCGGTTCACGTCCTTTGTGGTAATGCCGCCGTGGACCTCCACCGAATCCAGCAGTTTTGCGTCGTTTAAGATCGCCTCCGCCGTGGAAAGTTCCAGCTCCAGCAGCTCCTGATCCGGATGATACTCGCCGCTCACCGGATCCACCGTGTTGATGCGTGTCCGCAGATCGTCTATGTCTTTCTGGGTCACCTCGGAGCGCAGCACCGTGTGGAGATCGTCCTCGTACAGCCCCATAATATCCGCCCACAAGGTATCATACTTATAGAAATAGACCTCCGACACCGCGATGCGGTTTCCCTGGACCCCATACTGGGCCAGACCGAACTGAATCTTCTTTATCTCCTTAGGCTCCGGCAGTTTCATTACATAGTACACTCTGCCCGACTGGTCGGACTTGCGGCTGATGGAGACGCTCCGGTTGTCCATCCCCTCTATCAGATTTCCGTCCTCGCCCCAGCAGCGGACTTTCGCATAGAAATAGCCGGTATCCCGTGATGTATCGTCGTGGAACGCAAAGGTGTCCATCTTATAAGCCTGGTCAAACTCGTAGGTAAGACCATGGCTCGCTCCCATATAGTTAAAGCCGCCGTCGTCCCAGGTGCCTTTGTAATAGTAGGAGGACGCGTTATTGTCCACGGTACCCCAGGCCGTACCCTCCTTGTCCAGAGGGCTCTGTTCCATACTACCGCCGCCTAAGGAAGCGCTGACGATATGGGCGCTGTGTTTTCCCTCCTGATCCAGATTGATCATCCCGTATTTGGGTATGACCGCAGGGTAGGAGTCGAAAGTGACGGCTCCGGCGGACAGGGACGGACCGCTCTCCCCGTACTCATTGACACCTGTGACATAAACCATGTATTCCGTGGCATCGGGCAATCCGGTAATGGTATAGCTGTTTGCCGTGATGCCCTCTATCTTCTGATAGTCTCCCTCACTGGTCTTCTTGTAATACAGGTTGTAGGAGCGGGTATCTTTCATCTTTTTCCAGGATACTTTGATGCTCTGATAGTCTCCCGCCGCGGATACATCGTCTGGTTTGTCCGGTTTTCCGCTGGGCTGAGGCGTGGCGGTAATACTTTCGCTGTATCCGCTGCGCCAGGTACCGTTCACGGACTGCACCCTTACCTGATACTCCTGGTAATTCACCAGCTCCTTGCCCCCAAAGGAGACAATGTCGAGCGCATTCTTCGGAACCATCACGGTCTCAGGCGCCAGCCCGGACTCGGCCTGGCTGATCTCCACCTCATAGCCTGTGATATTGTCTTCCGGATACCAGGAGAGGGATATTCTGGAGCTTCCCACCGTGGCGCTTAATTTCTCGGGGATATTCATCTCCGGCTCCGGAATCCGGTTCTCCATGCCGTTGACAAACTCCACCTTGGAAATCTCGGCCAGATTCACGGAATTACCCGCTCCGTCTTTCACCGCCATAATCGTCAGGATCACCCTTTTAATGGCCACCTGTCTGCCCAGGTGTACTTCTATGTTCCCGTTCTTGTCCCAATCCGCCTTTACATTTTCGTCTTCGAGAAGAAAATGGACTCTCTCTTCCACGGGAATGTCTCTCGTGTACGATTTTCCGTCCTCGTCCACGTATTCAATCTGAAAAGACGCCGATGTGATATTCGTGTCCTCTCCCGTCTCTATCACAAGGCCGTCGCTCATCGCGTCTTTGTCTGCGGCTTTCACGTCAAAAGCCAGTTCCACAGGACTGTCCTTGGATATCACGCCCTTTTGATTCTTCAGGGTCAGGGGCATGTCGTTTTCCAGCAGTTCCTTTGGATTCCCGCTTTCCACCTGGGTGCCTGGCTTCAGGGTCAGCTCCATCGCAGCCGGAGAGACGGTACTTTCTATGTAGGAGAGGATATCCCTGTCCCCTTTGAACCCTTTGGTCAGATACTCCAGATCCACCAGGTCCACCACGCCGTCTCCGTTTAAGTCCGCCCGGGGATGGGATACAATGCCGTCCCCCTCAATGGCCTCCATCAGGACAGCTCTGTCTCCCTCATTGACCAGGCCGTCTCCGTTTACATCACCGATCAGCAGCACGCCGGGATGCTTGGTCCCTGCCGTATAGCGCATGCCGTACACGTTCAAAAAGCCTGTCATCAGCTCCACGCGCTCTCTGCCGCTTTCTACGGCAATCTCCTGGGTGTAGGTGGCAAAACCCTCCGCGGTTACGCTTAAGGTGTACTTGCCCTCCGCGAGACCTTTGAAGCGCGCCACACCGGTTTCGGGAACGTTTCCGTTCTTTCCGGTGAGATTGATCTCGCAAAAGCCTTCCTTTCCGCAGGGATTGCCCGCCGCGTCTTTCAGGACAGCGCGGAAAGTCACGTTCTTTCCGAGAATCAGCGCGGCCCCTATGGACACATCCACCTGGCCTGTGGGACCTGTCTGCCTTGCGTCTCCCGGTTCGCTACCCTCGTCCGGGTCCTCCGTCTCCGGCTGCCCTGTCAGGCTCCCGTTGCCGGAGCCTGTTACGCCGCCCGGCAAAACCGCATTCCCCGAGCCTGTCACGGCGTCGGACGGATTCGTACCCGGCTGACTCCCGTTTCCGGAGCCCGTCACGGCGTCGGACGGATTCGTACCCGGCTGGCTCCCGTTTCCGGAGCCCGTCACGGCGTCGGACGGATTCGTGCCCGGCTGGCTCCCGTTTCCGGAGCCCGTCACGGCGTCGGACGGATTCGTGCCCGGCTGGCTCCCGTTTCCAGAGCCCGTGGCGCCCTCCTGCTTATCCGCACCTGTCTGGCCGCCGTCCGCGGCAGTCCTGTTCCCTGCTGCGCTTTCCCCGGTATCCGTACCGGATTTGTCTGTTGTCCCGGCGCTCTCTCCCGGCGCTTCGTTCTCCGCGCTGTCGGCCGCAGCCTCCTGGCTGTTCTGCAGCCCGTCCGCTTCCGTGGCATAGGAGGAAAATCCCGCCCCAAGAATCAGAACCGCCGCCATCAATAAGGCCACTCTTCTTTTCATACCTACATCCTTTCTCCCCTGCCTTGTCCCCCGGCTGTCTCTTACGCAAGAAGCGCCCCCGGGGCAATCGGCACAGTGTTCTTTTTCGATATCTTCTGGCAAAATTATACAATGAAACATTTTTTCGCGCAAGACCGGAATGCGAAAAAGGCCCCGAATAAAAAGGCCCAAAAAAGCCATGAACTGTAATGTTCCGCAATCCATGGCCTTTTCGTTCATATCCCTGTTATTTCCGCTGTCATACTGTCATCACGCGCTGTTACTTCGCTGTCAGCAGCGACTTACCTGTCATCTCGGCAGGCTGTTCTTTTCCCATGATCTCGATCAAAGTAGGCACGATATCGGCCAGGCATCCGTTCTCCCGGAGCGTATAGGCCTGATCATAATTCACCAGGATAAAAGGTACCTGGTTGGTGGTATGGGCCGTGAAAGGCTCACCCGTCTCATAATCCACCAGCATCTCCGCATTGCCGTGGTCCGCGCAGATGAACATGGCGCCGTCCACCTCTTTGATGGCCTCCACGGCTCTGCCCACGCATTCGTCCACTGCCTCCACAGCCTTGATGGCCGCGTCCAGCACGCCGGTATGGCCCACCATGTCAGGATTGGCAAAATTGATGATGATCACGTCATATTTGCCGCAGCGGATGGCCTCGCAGAGCTTGTCGCACACACCGTAAGCGCTCATCTCCGGTTTCAGATCATAGGTGGCCACATCTTTCGGGGAATTTACCAGCACTCTGTCCTCGCCCTCGTTGGGCTCCTCCACGCCGCCGTTGAAGAAGAATGTCACATGGGCGTACTTCTCTGTCTCCGCAATGCGGGCCTGCTTCATGCCGCCTGCCGCCAGCCACTCTCCAAAGGTATTGTTCACGGACACCTTATGGAACGCCACCTCCTTGTTGGGGATGGTGGGATCGTAATCGGAAAAGCATACATAGGTAATATTCTTCCTGGGGCCTCTGTCAAATCCCTTAAAGTCATCGTCGCAGAATGCTCTGGAGATCTCCCTGGCCCTGTCAGGGCGGAAATTGAAGAAGATGACGGAATCGCCGTCCTGCACAAGCGCCACGGGCTTTCCGTCCTCCACAGCCAGCGTGGGCTTCACGAATTCGTCCGTCTCTCCCCTGTCGTAGGATTCCTGGATGGCGCAGATGCCGCAGGCAGCCGTAAGCCCCTCTCCCTTTGTCATGGCGTCGTAGGCCAGCTTCACACGGTCGTAATTATTGTCTCTGTCCATGACGTAATAGCGGCCCATCACAGACGCAATCTTGCCCGTACCGATCTTCTCCATCTCCGCGGTCAGCTGCTCGGCGTACTCTTTGCCGCTGGCGGGAGGCGTGTCGCGTCCGTCCAGGAAGCAGTGTACATACACTTTCTCCAGGCCCTTTCTCTTCGCCAGCTCCAGCAGGCCGTAGAGATGGGTGTTGTGGCTGTGGACACCGCCGTCGGACAAAAGTCCCATCAGATGGAGGGCGCTGTCTTTCTCTTTACAGTTCTCCACCGCCTTTAACAGGGCGGGATTCTCAAAAAAGGTACCATCCTGAATCTCTTTGGTAATCCTGGTCAGCTCCTGGTACACAATGCGGCCCGCGCCCATGTTCAAATGGCCCACCTCGGAATTGCCCATCTGACCCTCGGGGAGTCCTACCGCCATGCCGCTGGCATTGCCCCGCACAAAGGGATATTCTCTCATCAGCCTGTCCATGACGGGTGTCGCGGCCATCGCCACCGCGTTGCCCTCTGTCTTTTCATTCAGTCCGTACCCGTCCAGGATCATCAAAACTACCGGTTTCTTGCTCATATCCACTCTCCTTACCGTCTCATCCCCTGTCCGCGCCATGCGGGTCGGGAATATTCTCGTCTTACAATTCTATGGAAAGACATGCTTTCCACTCTCCATTTCCAGATTATACACTGAAAATCGTTCCTGCGCAATACTTTCCCTCATGGGATTTCCATGATTTTGTTACTGATTTTGTTATTGCATAACTGTTCACTCCAATTTTGCAAACCGTTTCGAACTCTTCTTGCAATCTTACCACAATCTTGGTATACTGGAAAGAATATCAATTCCCTGAAGATAGGAGTGAAAGAACAATGGTCTCACTGTTAGCCAGATTTTTTATCAAGAACCAAAACGACGCGAAAGATCCAGCCGCCCGGCAGGCCTACGGCATTCTCTGCGGAGCCGTGGGAATTTTCCTGAATCTCTGTCTCTTCGCCGGGAAATTCCTGGCGGGGACTCTCAGCAATTCCATCGCCATCACCGCAGACGCGTTCAACAACCTGTCGGACGCAGGCTCCTCTATCATAACGCTGATCGGCTTCAAGATGGCGGGGCAGAAGCCGGACCCCAGCCATCCTTTCGGCCACGGCCGCATCGAATATATATCCGGACTGCTGGTGTCCGTCATCATTCTGCTCATGGGCGCGGAGCTTCTCAAGTCCTCGGTGTCCAAAATTCTCCGCCCGGAGGAAATGGTTTTCTCTCCTGTGGTGCTGGGGATATTGCTCTGCTCCATCCTGGTAAAATGCTATATGTTCCTGTACAACAGGAAGCTGGGCAAGCGGCTGGATTCCGCCGCCATGCTGGCCACTGCCACGGACTCTCTAAGTGACATGCTGGCCACCTCCGTGGTGCTGGCCGCCACCCTCATCGGCCATTTCACGAGTCTGACCATAGACGGCTGGTGCGGCGTTTTGGTAGGGTTGTTCATCTGCTACGCGGGCTTTGGCGCCGCAAAGGACACCATCAGCCCTCTGCTGGGGCAGGCGCCCGACAAGGAATTCGTCCGCCAGATCAACGACATTGTCATGTCCTACAGCGATGTTCTGGGCATCCATGACCTGATCGTACATAATTACGGCCCGGGCCGAGTCCTGATATCCCTCCATGCGGAGGTGCCGGCGGACGGAGAGCTGTTGGCCCTCCACGATACCATAGATACCATTGAGCACGAGCTGCGCAATACCCTGCACTGCCACGCGGTGATCCATATGGATCCCGTCTGTACCGGGGACGAACAGACCATGCAGCTGAAAGCTCTGGTGACAGGCTACCTGAAAGAGATCAGCAGCGCAGTCTCCATGCACGATTTCCGCATTGTCGCAGGCCCTACCCACACCAACCTGATCTTCGACGTGGCCGTGCCCTATGACTTCCCGCTCCCGGACAACGAATTGTCAGAGAAAATCAAGGCCCGAATCCGGCAGGACAACCCCAGCTATTTCGCAGTGATCGATATTGATAAGCAGATGGTATAAATCTTGTAAGTAAAATATAAGACAAAGGAGTGGTATTTCTTACATGACAGCTCATAAAGAAAATCTGGCCCTGGCCGAGCGAAAGCGGCTGGAGATACTGGAAAAACGATACAAAAACGCCGCCCGGGCGCAGTTCGAGATGCGGGCCGCCCATTACCGTCAGCTCACCGGAGGACATTATACCTCCATCACCGTCCGGGACCAAAAGACACGCTGGGGCAGCTGCTCTTCCCGAGGCACCCTGTCCTTTAATTACCGCCTGATATTCGCCCCGCCGGTGATACTGGATTATGTGGTGGTCCACGAGCTCTGCCATCTGACCCATATGAACCACTCCAAAGATTTCTGGGACATGGTGGCGGGCATTATGCCGGAGCACAAAACCTACCGCAGATGGCTGCGGGACCATGGACATGAGCTTACCCTGACAGCCTATCTGGAGAAAACGGGGATTCCTGTCACTCTGGACTGATCCCCGGGAGAAAAATTCTCTTATTGAAAAAGGGACTGCCCTTTTGGGGCAGTCCCTCCGCTTTGTCCGTCAGCGGTTCTCGTTTACATAGAGCTGTACTCTGTTCTGAATCGTCTTCGCCACTTCCTGGGCCGACTTCTGATCGGTATAGAAAGCATCCATCTCCTCATTGATGATGTTCATGACGTTCTCATTGTAATAGTAGCATTTATCTATGGAGCAAATCAGATTCACGATCTCGTCTACCTGCTCCTGGCTTAAGGGATCCAGTGTGATCTGCTCGCCGTTCATCCAGAAGTAATCGTCATATTCCTCCTTGGAACCATTCTCATTTAGATAGAACGGACGCTGTGTCGCATTCTGTGCCATCTCGTCAAAGTACTTCTTCTGTGTGGGCATTCCCCAGGTCAGCTCGGACTGATACTCTTCCGTCAGGTAATACCGCATGAATTCCCATGCGCCCTCCTTGTTGCGGGACTTGCTGGAAATCGCATAGCACTCATTGGCCGAGATATAGGAGCCGCAGCCGCTCTCTGTGGGGAATCCTATGTAGGTCACATCCCCGCCGAAGCTTCCGTTGACCGTATAGTTCAGATCTCTGATATTTCCCGAGCTGGTCTGGCACAGAACCGTTCTGCCCTCCCGGTACTGGGATTCATAGGTGGCCCAGTACTCTTCGCCAAAATATTCCTCGCTGAGTTCCTCCGGAAGACTCTTGGCGAACTCCATCATACTGATAAAGTTCGGTGAATCAAACTCACATTTTCCCGTGTCCACATCCACGAAGTCCTTGCCGCAGAACTGCATCATGGTGGAGAAGAATCCCTGCCTGGTCAGCTCGCCGATCATATTAGTGCCTTCCGGCAGACCGGCCTGAAGCTCCAGCATGTCCGCCATGGTCCAGGATGTCCTGTCCCCTACGATCTCCCGTTTTCCGATCATGGTGCTCACTGTGAAGCTGGGGATGATATAGTAGAGCTTTCCGTCCACGGAATAGGCGTCGAACACATTTTGGACGAATTCCGTCTGAGACAGTTCCTCATCCTCCTCAATCATCTTGCCGATATCCTCCAGCAGCCCCTTTGCCACATAATTCTCCACCGGGAGACCGTCCGTAATCAGGATATCCGGCATGTTTCCCGTGGTGACATCATTGTTCAGCTGGGTATAGCCTGCCTGCCAGTCATCGTAGGTATTATAGGAATCATAAGATTTTACCACGATACGGTACTCCTCGTTGCTGCGGTTGAAATCTATGACTCTCTTCTCCAGGTCATTGCCTATATAAGTGCCTGCCAGCACAAGCACGGATTTATCCTGAATATCCTTAGGATCCACATAAGTAAACAGACCCGCTTTCATCCCTCCCTCATAGTTCTCATTGTACACACCCAGGAAAGAAGTATCGCTCAACTCCACAATACTGGAGAAGTTGCTCACAAACAAGTCGGAATTCACAAAGTTCATCTTCTGGGTCAGGTTCTCGTCCCCGATCTTAAAAGTATAGATGCCGTCCCCATTGCTGCAGATCAGATTCTGGTTCAACCCTATGCTCATATTGCCGTATCCGCCGTTTGCGAAGCTGGCCGGCAGGGGTGTGGACTGTCCTAAGGTATCCGTGGCCGGGTCATAGGTGGCGATGAACTGTTTTGTCCAGTCGTTCTCATCATAGTACACAGCCAGGAAAGTACCGTCTCCCCTGTCAATGACACGGTCAAAATTGTTGAATACCTTTGCTGTCTCTTCGGACATGGGCTTCTTGTCGCCCACATTTCCCTGGGAATCCACTACGAGTGTGTAAGCATTGTCTCCTGCCAGGATCAGGGTCACGGTTCCGTCTTCCGCGGCTGTCATGGCATTGACATACACGTATTCCTCCTCCGTGCGCAGCTCTCCCAGCTCTCTCTCCCACTGAAAGCTTCCGTCCGGATTCCAGCTGACAATATAATTTTTTTCGATATAAGTCTCGGTGGAATAGTTGTTGTAGCTATAGCTTTTGAGGGCATATACCTTGCCGTCGGCGCCGAATATGAAAGAATTGTAATAGGAATTCTCCCAGACGTCGTTTGGCATATAGCCCGGATCCGCAATCATAGAATCCGCCATGGCGTCCTGCTCACCCTCCGGGTCCGCCTCGGAGCCCTCCTCACTCTCAGGATCCGCCTCAGGATCCTCCGGGCTCTGCGAATCTCCAGCCGGCTCTCCCTCACCGTCCGGGTCCGCCTCGGGCTCGTCCGGGCTCTGCGAATCTCCAGCCGGCTCTCCCTCACCGTCCGGGTCCGCCTCCGAGCCCTCCTCACCCTCAGGATCCGCCTCGGGTTCTTCCGAGCTCTGCGTCTCGGTCCTGGGCTGTACTGCCGGCCCTCCTCCGGAGCCCGTACCCCCGGTTATGTCCTGGTCGATGGGAGACTCTGTCTCGGGCATATCCAGCCCGACCAGCTGCACATCGGATCCGTCGTCCTTGATCGACATAATCCTGATATCCGACTGCCGATTCGCGGAGTACTTCTCGTCATTCCAGTGATAGACTTCTATCATTATATAGGCGGTTCCGTCCCTGTGGGCGGTGGTATAGATATTAAAATCGTCCCCGTCTATCTCCGGCAGGGTTATCTCCTGTATCCTGTATACATTTTCCTTTGCCAACGCGGAATTTGCGTTTTTACCGCCGCCTCCGCAGGCGCACAGTCCGGCAGCCAGACTAAAGATCAGCCCAAGACATGCCGCACGCTTTACCAAATTTCCTTTCCTCATCATTTACTTCCTCCCTTTGTCTTCCTGCCGCGTCGGAATCGAAACTTCTTCTTTTTATCGGGTTCTTCCGGAGATTCCTCCCCGGACTCCTCTTCCATATCTACGTATTCCACCGCCGCAGGCACCTCCTCCGGTTCCTCCAATGAACCGGTCTCCTCCTCTAAGTCTTCATATTCTGACTTCCTGCGTTTCTTTCGTTTTTTGCCGGTTTTTCCGGTTTTCTCTCTCCCCTCCTTGGACTTTATGCGCTTCTCCCGAAGCTTCTCTACCCTGCGCTCCCCGAAATCTTTCGCCCGGTGCCAGACATCTTTCATGGTCCAGCCCTTGTGCCGCCACCAGATGCAGAAGAACACAATCCCCAGTCCCACAGGATACGCCAGGAACAAAATACCGAACAGGGTAAGCACCATCAGGATATCCGCATATCCCCTGGCTATATTCTCCCAATAGGGATAGATGATTGCCTTGCCGTTCATGGAGCGGGTTCCGAACTCCCCGATCAGCTTCAGCCTGGAAAGGAGCGAATAGCGGGATGTATTCTCCACCACCTCCACTTCTTTCTCATCGGCCCCCAGCTTTTCCTTGATGTAATTATAGGCAAAACCCGTCACCGGATTCGGCATGACAATCTCATAATGGTTGATACCATGGCTGCTTCCCAGCTCTGTCAGCGTCTGATAGGACACGTACACCACGGTACTGTCCAGTCCTGCCGCCTCCGCCAGACGGCCCGAGGGCCTGCGCACCACACCTGTCACGATATGGGGAACGCCTCCGATATAAACTGTCATTCCCGCCACATCATTGGAGCCAAACAACTGCCAGGCAGCATCCTCGTCTATCACACAGTAATCTTTCATCAGATCATTGCCCGAAAAGTAGGCGCCGTTTAACAGCGTCAGCGGATGAAACAGGAAAAAATCCCCGCCGATACCGATGGCATCTGCCGTCAGGCTGGTCTTGTCATTGGACAGCGTCACCTGTCCGTCCGCGCTGTAAGCGTCTGCCCAGAGCCTTGCTCCCGGATTCTCCGATTCCTGTTCCACGGAGGCATCCCTCAGAGCACTGTCTACGGTATGTTCAAAGTCTAAAATCTCATTCTCCGTGATGCCCGAGCCCACAGAGAAAAAGCAGCTGACCTGGGAGGCCTTTCCGTCATTACTCCAACGCTGCGCCGCCGACTGTGTCATCTGGCTGCTTCCCAGCCGATTCGTCACCAGCAGCAAAATCAGAAAGACCAGAAAGGAAATCCCCCCGCTTATGCCCAGTACTATTTTCTTCATATGGAATTCCTTCCTTCCATTGCCACCTCATATTCACGGAAATCTCTTTCTTCCATTCCTATCACCCTTCGGACAGTCTGACCTGCTTTCCGGCTTCCACAGGCTTCGTGGAGGTGGTGATGACAAATTCATAGCCATACAGAGCGGCGCTGATCGCGGACTTGGTGTCGTCGCTGGCCAGCACCTCCACATCCACACGGGTAGCGATATAACGTGTATTCAGAGGGCCCGGCTTGGATTCCACAATCAATATAAATTTGCCGTTATTATCCTCGCGGATAGCGCTGTTGGGCACGATCAGGTCATAGTTGGCGCTCTTCTGGCCCACAGACACATTCAAAGTCTCCCCTGCCGTGACGCTGCCGTCTATATCAAAGGTCAGCAGCTTCTTCTTGCCGGGCTCATTGGTATCGGGCCTGATGTTCGAAAGGGTTACTTTCACATCATCATATCTCCACGCATTCACCAGATCAGCCACATCACCCACAGACAGGCGCTTAGCCTGTTCATTGGTGACCGAAAAACTCATGGTATATCCCTTGCCCTCAGGCTGTAAAACCGCCACGGGAGTGCCGGGCGCAGTGCTCTCCCCGGCCACTACGTTCAGTGTGGTCACAGTGCCTGCCACGGGCGCAGTAATAGTGGCGCCTATGGATTTCGCCGTCAGATCTTCCACCACTTTCTCCTGCTCGCGGATCTTGTTCAGCAGTGTTGACAAGTCCACCTCCTTGTTAAATCCGGCAAGCAGATCCGTCAATTCCTTTTCCGCATCCGTCTTTGCGGCGTTGGCCTTGTTCAGGTTCAGGGTCAGGTCTGCCTTTTCATTATTGAGCGCGTCACGCTGACTATTGCCGGTTGCGCCTGCCTGCTTGTTGGCCAGGTCGCGCTGGGCGTCCGCCAGCTTGCCCTCCCAGGTAGTCTTGGCTGTGAGGGCGTTATCCAGTTCACTCTGAGCCGCGTTTATGCCGTTCATTGCCTCGGCACGCTGGCCCTCAATGGAGGCATTGGTATTCTCTAACTCCGCATTCGCAGCGTTCAATTCTCCCTTTGCGGCATCCAGCATCCTGGAAGCCGCCGCCACACTGCCCTCCCCGTCGCCATTTAACCGTTCTAGCTCTTTCTGTTCATCCTCAGTCAGTCCATCCGGCTCTTTTGCCTTATCTGTGAGACTGTTCTGACGGGTTAGCAATGCAGTATAGCTGCCGTTTGCGTCATCCACCGTTTTCTGGCATGCCGCAACTTTATCCTCCACCACTTTCACCGCACTGTTCACGGATTCCAGCACGCCCTGAGCCGACTCCAGCTTTGCCTTGGATGTATCGATCCATGATGTGATCTTGCTCAGCTCCGCCTGGCAGTAGTTTACCGCCTGCTGAAACGGCGCGATATCGTCCGAAGCGTCCCCCAGCTTGCCCAGCTGGGCGTCGATCTCCGCGATCCGGTTATTATAGGCGTCAATGCTGTTCTGCAGACCGTCGATTTTATTGTTATAAGCATCAATCTGGGCAACCTTGGACTCCGTGGAGGTGACATTGCCCGTCTGCACCTTATCTATAATACTGGCTGAAGTATCCGATGCCACTATGGCCTTATTGTACTCCGCCTGCAGGCTTTCCAGCTGCGTCTTCGCCTCCTGGAGCTCCGTGCTCTCCGCGTCCTCCAGATACATCAGCACAGCGTCTTTCTCCACCTGGTCCCCCACTTTTACGGCCACCTGGGATACCTTTCTGGACTCCTTGACTTCCACATTATATGGATTTCCGCTTTCCACCACGCCCGAACCGCGTATCTTCGCGGTGATGGTACCCGACTCCACATACTGCGTGGCCACTTCCGGCAGGGAATAGTTCATGATGGTGTTGGAGAAAAAGGTAAGAACCAGCATCACCGACAAGAATATGATAGCCGCTGTCTTCACCCATTCCCTTTTCTTCTTTCCGTTCTCGTTCATCGCTCTACCTCTCCTCTATTCACTCTCAAAACTGCTCTTATCCATAATTGCTGCAAGTCCGTAAGAATGCCTGCACTTGGCATTCTTACCGGAATGATTTAGATTTTCACTTTTAACCTTTTATACCGCCCTGGTACGTAATTCCGTCCACCAGATATTCTTCCCCGTAAAGGAAAATCAATAAGCTGGGCACCATATATATAGTAGCCACCGCAAATGCCAGCCCGATCTCCCCTGCATTGATCTTGCTTAAGAATACGGACAGCGGATGCTGCTCCGCATCCGACATCAGGATCAGGGGCTGCTCTACCATGTTCCAGTAATCAATAAATACCAGAATGGCCGCGGAGCAAATGGCCCCTTTGCACAGCGGCAGACATATCCTGCGGTAAATCTGCCACTCCCCGGCGCCGTCTATCTGCGCCGCCTCCATCACCGACGCAGGGATCCTGCGCATGAACTTTGTCAGCAGAAACACTGCGAACGGCGAAAAGATGCCGGGCAGCCAGATGGCCCAATTGGTATCCAACAGGTTCAGCCAGTCACTGACCAGGTAGTTGGGTACCAGCGTCACCTGATAGGGCATCAGCATCAGGATAATGTACGCAAAGAAAATGATCTCTCTGATTCTCCCCCGGTATCTGGCAAATCCATAGGAAGCCAGGGAGGCCACTATCAGCTGGAATATCACGATAGGTCCTACCAATATCACGGAATTCCAGAACTTGAACAGATACTCCGGACTCTTGAACAACACCGTATTGTACTGGCTTAAAGAAACCATATCCGGAATGAATTTTAGGTTCACCCGCTCCGATATATAGACCTTGCCACCATTGGCATCCGTCGCAAAGATGGAGCCGTAATTGGCCGAAATCTCCGAGGCTGCCATAAAGGAATTGGTAATGGTCAGTACAATAGGCATCAGGAACAATATGGCAAAAGTAGCCGCCACTATGGTGGCCAGTGCAATCTTCGCAGTCTGCCGTCTCTTTCTGCCCAGTGCAAGCCGTCTGTCCCGCTCCCTGGGATCAATCGCACCGGCCGGCATGTTTTTTTGTCTCTTTTTCACCCCTCCACATCCTTTCCGAAACGATCCTCCGCAATGAACAGGATGCCGATGATCACGATCATCACCAGAGACATCAGAATTGCCGCAGCGGACAGAGTCTGGTAATCCAGCGACCGGAACTTATTGTTCATAAAATGCTGCAGGGTGTAGATAGAATCATAGGGGTAATCTGTGGTCAGCAGATATACCTCTCTGAAAATCTTGAAAGAATTAATCAGCGACATGATCGTCACGAACAATAATGTAGACGACAGGTAGCGGATCTTTATGTAAAAAAATGTCTGCAGCGGCTTTGCGCTCTCCAACTGCGCCACTTCCAGGATATCCTTTGGTATGCTGGCCAGTGCCGCCATGAACAGAATCATGTTGTATCCCAGATTCTTCCATAGAAACAGGACCACCACCACAATCAGCGCATAGTCGGATTTCAGCCAGTCGATCTTATCCCCTCCCAGTGTCACCAGCACTTCGTTGATGGCGCCGTTATAATGAAAGAGCACCTGCCATATCAGCACAATGGATGCCACGGGCACCATCATGGGACTCAGGAAAAATGTCCGAAACTGACTTCTGAAAGGCAGCTTTGCCTCCAATACAATGGCCAACAGCAGGGAAAGCACCACGGCTAAGGGCACTGCCACCGCCGAAAAAGTAAAGGTATTGCGCACCGCAGTACGGAAAGAGAGATTGCCGATAATACTGGTAAAGTTATCCAGAAACACAAAATTACCGCTGATGGGATTGTCTACCAGCGAATAATAAATGACCACCAAAAAGGGCAGGATAAAAAAGGTCAGTACCCCAAGAAAGCTGGGGGCAATAAATGCCCCCGAGCTGATCTTGACCTTGCGCAGCCTCCTGGTTGCCTTTGTATGCTGTCTTTGCGAAGAAGCCTTGGGCGGTTTCCCGCTTTTTTTGAATTTCACCACGCTTAAACTCCCATCCGCCTGTTTCCACAGGCCGCAGGCGCTATTTATTCTCGCCTACATATATCTTGATACGGCTCTGGATGACCGCAGCCGCCTCGTCCACGCTCTTTTGTCCTTTGTAGTAAGCCGCTGCCTCTTCGCTGATGATCTGCAGCACCGCGTCCCCCTGAGAGTACGCCACCGGCTTCGCGCTCTCTATCAGGGACAATGTCAGATCCACCTCTTCCTGCGTAGGTCTGCGGTATTCATAACTCCAGCCGTCACTGTAGGAGATGCCGCTGCTGCCGCCCATGACTATGGGATCCCCGTTTTCATCCAGCATGATCTCACCGTTCTCATCCGTGTAATACTCAACCTCCACGGCTTTTTCCGCCATGGCGTTCAGCTTTGACTTCATTGTAGGGAACGCCCAGATGCTGCGGCCATTCCTCCCAAATTCCTCTTCTTTCGTCAGGAAGCTCTCGATGAACTCCCATGCGCCCTCCTTGTTCCCAGACTTGGTCATGATAGCATAAGCCTGATTGGCGGAAAGCATGTAGCCTGAGCTGCCGTCCACGGTGGGGTAGCCTATATAGGAAGCGTCCCCCTGAAAGATCTCGTTGCAGATCTGCGCCTCGTCAAAGCTATACAGGTTCGACTCATAGAGGAGCACGTCTCCCTGCTGGATCTTGGTGGCGGTGGACAGGTCTCCCTCCTCGTACATCTTGATGTCTTCCTGGTTGGGGAAACGGTTCACGAACTCCAGAATGCTCTTGAATTCATCCGAATCGAAGCTGCACTCCCCTGTGCTCCAGTCAACGAAAGAATCCGCGTTGTAGAGCATCAGATACATCATGATAGATTCCTTGGATACATTATCCAGAAGCTGGACGCCCGGATGGGCATCCGCAAAGGCGATGAGCTCGTCTATGGTCCAGCCGCGCTTTGTCCCCACATCCGATCCCTTGCCCACCAGAGTCTGTATCTGCACAATGTAAGGGATGCTGATTAAAGTTCCGTCAACCGTATAGGCTTCCATCACATTGTCCAGGAAATCCGAACGGTTCAGCTTATCGCTTTTGTCCAGATAGGCTCCCAGATCCTCGAAAACTCCCTTTGCCGCCAGCTGCCTGTAATTTACGCCGCTTAAATCCAGAATGTCCGGACAGTTGCTGGATGTGATGTCATTGATCAGCCGGTTCACGCCGTCCGCCATATAGGCCTGATAGTCCGCCTCGCTGTTTCCGTCATAGCCGGAAAAGTCCAGATATTCCTTTAAGCTGATATGGTATTTATCGCTGGCTTTGTTGAACTTCACCACTGCGGACTGCAGGTCGGAGCCGTAAAGGCTGGCGATTACAATGGTCTCTTTCTGGGGCACCTCACTGGCCTTTTTCTTGGTCAGTAAGGCAATGCTGTTTTCATTACTCTCCCAGTCCATAAGGATCACCAGGATACGCCCATCCTCCAATACCCCGAAGTTCTGCACACTGCTTCCATTGATGTCGCTGTCCAGCCAGCTGAACAGTTCTTCCGCTTTCTGGGACTTGACATCGTACTCATACACCTTGCTGCCGTTCTGCACCAGGAAGTCCTTGTCAATGCCGGGAATCAGCCTCTCGTTATTGCCGTCGGGGAAGTTCTCGTAGGTGCCGCCCACTTTCTTTCCGTCAAAATCAATGTCCGACAACACATAGTCATTGCCATTGTAATAACAGACATACATCTTTCCGTCCTTGCCGGCGCCCATGGAACGGATCCAGCCGTTTCCGGCGGAGTCAAGCGACACCTTGCCCTGGTTCTTTCCCTCTGCATTAAAGAGCAGAATCGTGGCATCCACCGATGCATAAAGACGCCCCTCTCCATCTATCCCCATGGACCCTATATAGCCCTCATCACCCACCTGCTCCGTGATGTCCTCAATGAACACCTGATTCCCCTGGGCATCAAATCTGCAGATATATTTTGCGGGCTTGCTGTAATCCTCATTATAGACACTCGCCATTGCGTACAGACCGCCGTCTTCCAGGATGATCCCGCGGTCCATGTTCCAGTTCCTCTCGTCTTCCGGCAGGGACAACGGCGTCTTCGTAATCTGACCGTCTGCCAGGGAATATCTGCAGATGCTCTGAGCGGATTTCTCCGTCTCCGGATCCCAGTCGTAGGACATGTAGTACAGCCCATCCCCCACCAGCTGCATATCGTAAAACGAAACGCCCTCATCCTCAATGGTAACAAACTCCGGCACCCAGACCCATTCCTTTTTCGGCGTCCCCCCATCCGGTGACTTGCCGCAGCCTGCCATGGAAAGCACCATGGCGGCCGAAAGCGCAAGTGCCCATATCCTCTGTGCCACCGCACTCTTTTTTCCAAGTTTCATTTTTTGTGCACTCCTTTTAGATTGTCTAAAACGCAATATGTAGTCTTTAATTTTGCTACATACTGAGTATATCACACAATCTTCAAAATGTACCTTAAGATTTTATGAATTACAGAAAAAGAAAGTTTAATTTTGCAATTATTTTGTAACAAATGGGGGAAGCGGGGCCTTATGCTTTGATGCGGATATAGAGTCTGCCCAGTTCCCTCCTGCGCTTTCTGGCGCGCATCAGACTGGCCAGATGATTGTAGAACCAGAAAGACTGCACCAGCAGGCTGTTCATCCTGCCCATCTTCTCCTTTGTAGTGCCCATGTAGTGCTCTCCGCCGCAGGCGCAGGCCTGCCGCCCTTTCTCCCGCACCAGCCTGATCAGATCCGACTCGCATCTGACGGGCTCCTGAAATTCCGTATAGGCCAGGCCTACGCAGTCCGGCTTGTGGGCATCGCTGCCGCCGAAAACGGGCTTGTCGTATCTGGCGGCGATCTCCATGGCCGTAGCGTTGCTTTCGGGGCTCTCACAGGCGTTGAATCCCTCCAGAAAGTCGAACCTGTCCATAACGGCCAGGCGGTTTTTATGCTTTCTGGTATTGGTAATGCTCAGATACCGCTCTCCGCAGGGGTGGGCAGGCCCCAGTATCCCACCGTTTTTATGGACGATCTCCGTGAGAAACTGCACCGGCAGGCCCCGCAGCTCCAGGATCTTGAGCTTCACGTTCTCCGGCATGATCACCAGGATGTGGCCGGCGTCAATGGTGTCGTACTCCACACCCTTAAGCACCAGAAAGTCCTCCTGTCCGCCGTCTGCGCGCCGCTCCCTCCAACTGCGGTATCCTTTATAGGAATCATGATCCGTGACCAGCATTCCGTCAAAGCCCTTTTCTTTCAGGACACGGACAAATTCCTCTATGGGCACCTTACCGTCTAAGGAGCCCTCCTTTGTATGGCAGTGCATATCGAATTTCATGGATTTCTTCCTTTCAATTTATATTTCGCATCATATTACAGCTCTTTAGTCTACGCTTTTTAAGGACTCCGTCATGCTCACGGCCTCCAGCTTGCCGCCCATGGCAAAGTTCACCAGCCAGGCGAACAAAAGCGTGAACAGGGCGCTATAGACATAGCTTATGGGCTCTACATGGATATAGAACGCTATCATGTCCACCCGGATCTCGTTCATGACGAACCTGTGCAGCAGATGCCCCAGCCCCAGCCCCAGCAGCATCCCCAGTACGGTGAGCATCACATTCTCCCGGAACACATAGGCATTGGTCTCACGCTTGTAAAAGCCCAGCACCTTGATGGTTGCAATCTCCCGTATGCGCTCCGTGATGTTGATGTTGGTCAGGTTGTAGAGGACGATGAACGCCAGCCCCGCCGCGCACAGGATAACCACTGCCACAATGATGTTCAGGGCGGAGAGCATGTTGCCTATGCGCTCCACCAGATCCGAGTTCACGGTGACATTGGCCACCTCGTCCAGCTGCATGAGTTTCGCGGAAAGCTCATGCACCGTAGGCACATCGGATATAACGGGGCTGTCCTCCTGTTTTTGCTTTGGCAGGTTCAGGTAGACGGTCTTTCGCTCCGGCTCCTCCCCCGTCTGCTCCCTCCATGTGTCCTCGGACAGATGGACGTAATTATAGAAATAATTCTCGTAGATTCCCGTTATTTTTACGGATAACTCCCTAAGCTCCGTGTCCCTAAGCGTTATCATATCGCCGATTTGGATGTTATAGTCCTCCGCAAGCTTATTGGAAATAACTGCCTCTCCCGCAGCAGGGTAGGCAATCGGGGTTCCCTCTATGGTATGGAGATTCAGAAAAGGCTCCATTCCCGCTTCGGTGCCTGCCACCACATAAACGGACTTCACGCCTCCGCCTGTGACCAGATCCATATTTTTCTCCATGGCACAGAAATACCGGGCAATATCCTCCATTTTGTCCAGCTTCTCCCGCAGCTTTTCATCCGCGGCGTCCCT
>CAJTZD010000047.1 GCA_910584235.1 uncultured Acetatifactor sp. | reverse complement strand
AATGCTCTTCTTCCATTGGAATGCTCTTCTTCCATTGGAATGCTCTTCTTCCATTTTCTCGCATTTTCCCTTTTCTGAATCCCCGAAATCCGGCTCATTTTATCACAAATCCGACCAGGCAAGGCTAAGTTTAGCGGCATCAGCTGTACGCCAATGCCGCCGTTCCTCTTGCTTTACACCTTTTTGGCAAATCACATTCTCACAGCCAGTATCGCCATGTCCTCCTTGCCGGGCAGTTCCACTTTTACGGTGCCGTTTACGTTCTCCATCACTACTTTCCTGGTCATATCCCAGGTGTCGATGACTTCCACCCGGTAGCTGCCCTCCTGGGGGAGGTTTAGCTCGGTGAGGGCAGCGCACTGTCTTTCCATGAATTTCAGATAGGCTTCTTTTCCGCAGTGGCCCACGGCAGTACGCTCTTTTGTCACGAAAGCTTTTATCCGGTCTTTGGGCAGGTTTAACATGGCCATGGCAAAGAAATTGTCCCGAAACTCCTGCGGCGCGCCGTTTTCTTTCATGGCAAGGAGCTGTATCGCCGTCTGGCTGCCCAGTCCCTCTCCCTGGAAGTCCAGAGGGCCGGGCAGCGCCTCCACGATTTCTTTCAGGAACCCAATCCTGGCAGGGCTCTGGCCTTTCAGTACGCCGCCCCTTGCCCACCAGAGGACTTCGTCGTCGCTGTAGAACGTCTCCCCGTGGGTGCAGTAGCCGCCGCAGCAGACTGCTGTCCAGAACCGCCGCACCAGTTCTCTGGCGGAGATGTTGCCCCAGGAATGGATGATGTTGCCCTCGTAGCGGACTTCATCGAATACTACGGGCTTGCCGTACTGCTCCCAGAGCTCAGGCACTTCGTTTACATTGGTGTCCTGGATGCAGCAGTGGGTGATTTCTTTCTGGGTAAAGTCCCAGTAGGCCATGCAGTTGTGGTTGCTGAGGCAGTGTCCGTAGGGGTCGTGCTCTGCCACGAATCTGGCAAAGTCCGCCCAGTCCTCATGACTGTAATTGGGCATCAGGTCGTACTCATTGGCCAGGGACCACCAGAGGTTGGGCATGGCGGAGAGTCTGCGCAGGAGGTAGTCCAGGTATACCAGGCTGTCTTCCTTTGAGAATTGGGCAAAGCCCCATCTGTCGTAAGGGTGGAAGAGAATCAGGTCTCCCTGAATTCCGCAGGCGTCCAGTTCTCGGATTCTGGCCTCCAGGGCGTCCCAGTATTGGGGCACCGGCTTATGGACGTCCCATTTTTCCCCGGTTTTTTCAAAGGGATAGAAGTCCGGATCGTTGTGGTTGAAGTCGTAGTGTTTGGGGAAGACGCAGAAGCGTACTTTGTTGAACGGTGCTTTGCGCAGTGTCTCCATGGTGGTGTCTATCAGCGCTTTTTCCTGGTGCACCAAAGCGTACACTGTAGTGCCAAAGGGCCGGTACCAGGCGCCGTCCTCATATTTGAAATGTTTTCCCTCCACATGGACTATGCCGTGAGGCACTTTGTTTGTCGCCACTGCCACGGCATCTGCCGTAGCTGCGGCGGACTCACAGTTTTCCTCTCCCTCTCCGCTTACCACCCCCCGGACTTTCCACTGGCATTTTCCTGTTTTGGAGGGGTAGATGCGAACCTTGTACTGTCCGTCTCCCGCATAGAATCCGCTTACCTTTTTCGTCTCCCCGGCCAGGGTAAATTCTGCCTGGAGATCTACCAATGCCTTTGATCCCTCCGGCTCCGCTCCGGCAAAGGTCAGTTCAAACGTTTCGTATTGTCTCATTTTACAATACCTCTCTTTCTATTATTAACCCGTCTTAAGCTTCTCCGTCTTCTCTTTGCTTTCTTTTCATAGGGCTTTTGGCATTCCGGCCAGCACAATTTATACTGACGGACGCAAATATTTGCCATGGAACGCTCTGTTCCATGATACACCCGCATCCCCTACAGCACAAGCCCTATTGCCTCTTTCCAGCGGCGGCGCTTTTCCTCCCGCTGTTCCGAAGACATATCCGGCGTATATTTTTGATATCCCATTTTGTCAAACACTTTCTCCCTGTCATAGAGTCCCGCTGTGATGCCTGCCAGGTAGGCCGCTCCCATGGCGGAGAGTTCTTCTCTTTCCGCCACATATACCGCAGTGTCCGCCATATCGCTCTGGAACTGCATCAGATAGGGATTCCCGGCAGGGCCTCCGTCCACCCGCAGTTCCTGAATCCTTTCCCCGCAGTCCTGCTCCATGGCATACAGCACGTCCGCCACCTGGTAAGCAATGCTGTCCAGAGCAGCCCGCACCACCTCCGCCCGGCCGGTAGTGCGGCTCATGCCCCACAAAAGCGCCCTGGCATCCTCTTTCCAGTAGGGCGCGGACAGTCCTGTAAATGCCGGGACTAAAACGCTTCTGTCTGCCGGGTTGGCGTCCCTGGCCAGGGCAGCGGTCTCCCCGGCGGAGGCGATGAGTCCCATATCTTCCTTGAGCCAGGTCACCACTGCCCCTGTGTAGTTGATGTTCCCCTCCAGCACATAGTCCACTTTCCCGTCAATGCCCCAGGCCAGAGAGGTGACAAGCCCCGCACCGCTGTGCACCGCTTCTCCCCCAATGTTCATCATGATGGAGGAGCCTGTGCCATAGGTGGCCTTTACCATGCCTTTCTTATGGCACCCCTGTCCGAACAGCGCGGCGTGAGAATCTCCCAGCACTGCCAGAATGGGGATCTTGTTCTCCAAAAAGCCATGGAAATCCGTATAGCCAAAGCAGCTGTTGCTGTCTTTTATCTCCGGCAGGCAGTTTCCGGGAATGCCGAACAGTCCGCAGAGCTCCTGATCCCATTCCAGGGTCTCTAGGTTCAGGAGCTGGGTTCTGGAAGCATTGGAATAATCGGTTAGATACCGGGCGCCTCCCGTAAGCCTGTAGACCAGCCAGCTGTCCATAGTGCCAAAGGAAACCCGGGAATCGGGTGTCATATGTTCTTTCAGCCAGACCATTTTACATGCGGGGAAATAGGGCGATAAAGGCAATCCTGTCTTGTCATATATCATCTCTGCCTGGCCGGCAAGCCTCCGGGCAATGTTCTCCGCCCGGCCGCACTGCCACACCACCGCGTCCGCCAGGGGATGTCCGGCCCGGTTCCAGGCCAGGGTGGTCTCCCGCTGGTTGCTGATTCCCAGAGCCGCTATCTTCTCTTTGGGAATGCCTGCCTTTTCCACCACCTCACGCACCACCCGGAGTACATTCCGGTAGATTTCCTCCGGGTCATGGGACACCCAGCCCTTTTCGTTTACAATCTGTCTGTGGGCCAGATCTGCGCGTTTTACCGGATTAGCCTCTTCATCAAACAAAATAGCTTTGGTGCCCTGAGTGCTTTGGTCAATGCCCAATATGTAACTCATGATCTCGCTCACCGCCTTTTTTGTTATCTGGTTTCCCGCGCCAGCGCGCTTTCCGCAGAGCGGGCAATTCCCGCTGCATCCAGTCCGTATGTCTTAAAAATCTCCCGGTTGGTTCCGGCTGTCAGATGGCCGTCCGGAAGCGCCAGGTTCACGATTCTTTTCGGGCAGGCGGCTGCGACTGTCTGGGCCACCATGCTGCCCAGTCCGCCGTAGACGGAGTGTTCTTCCACGGTGATTACTGTCTTTACCTGCTCTGCGGCCTGTAACAGGGTTTTCTCGTCAAGTGGTTTCACGCAGTACATGTCCAGGACGCCGGCTCTGATTCCTTTTTCCCGAAGCAGGCTCGCTGCCTCCAGGGACTCCGCCACCATCTCGCCGCAGGCCACCAGCAGTATGTCTCTTCCCTGGCACAGAAGTTTGGCCTGATTAAGCGTAAAATCCATGTGTTCTCCGTAAATGTCTTTGCTGGCTGTGCGGCTGACCCGCACATAGGCGGGGGTGTCATCTGTAAGCAGGGCTTCTATAAGTCCGGCGGTCTGGAACCGGTCGCTGGGCAGGTATACCCGCATGTCCGGCAGGGCGCAAAAGGCGGCTATGTCCTGGCAGGAATGGTGGGTCATGCCCAAAGCTCCGTAGCTGACGCCGCCGCTGATGCCGATGAGGGTTACATTGGCCCGGGAGTAGGCCACGTCCACTTTCACCTGTTCATAGCTTCTGGTGGAGAGGAAGCAGGCCGGGGAGGCGGCGAAGACTTTTTTCCCGCAGGAGGCCAGTCCCGCGGATACGGTCACCAGGTTCTGCTCCGCAATGCCCATCTCCACGAACTGTTCCGGGTATTTTTCCGCAAAGGCGGACAGGGAGGCGGAGCCTCTGGAATCCGAGCATGCCACTATGACATCTCTGTCGGTTTCTGCGGCTTTTATGAGTACGTCGCATATTGCCTGACGGTTTGTAATCTTATTTTCCATGTGATGCCTCCACTTTCCTCTTGTCCGCGGCAGATTCCCTGCTGCCCGCGGCGGTTTTTCCGGGCACATCCGCATATGCTTCTGCGCCCGGATTATCCACTTCTGTGTCGGTTGTCTTCTCTTCGGCAGGTATCTGCCGTTCCGCGTTTTTTTGCGCTCCGGCTGCCGCCTGCTGTCCCGCGGCTTTTTGTGCTTCGGTGAGCATCTGTGCTCTCTCCTCCAACTCCGCCACAGCCTGCGCGTACTGCTCCGGTTTCATGACGCCGTGATGCCAGCCTGCCTGGTCTTCCATAAAGGATACCCCTTTGCCCTTTACGGTGTGGGCAATAATGGCTGTGGGTTTTCCCCGAAACGCCGCCGCGGTCTGGTAGGCCGCCAAAAGCTGCCCGCAGTCATTGCCGTCCTCCGCCTCTGTCACATGCCAGCCAAAGGCCCGGAACTTCCGGGCCAGACTGTCGCTACACATCACATCCTCTGTCTTTCCGCTGATCTGCAGGCGATTTAAGTCCACGGTGGCGCAGAGATTGTCCAGATGATAATGCCCCGCGGCCATCATGGCCTCATAGTTGGAGCCCTCCGCCATCTCTCCGTCCCCCAGCACCACATAGGTCCGGTACCCGCGGCCGTCCATCTTTGCCGCCAGGGCGGTGCCCACGCCCAGAGCCAGTCCGTGGCCCAGGGAGCCGGAATTCATTTCGATGCCCGGCACCTCCGTGTTAGGGTGGCCGATGAACCGGGAGCCCTGGGCGCTGAACGTCTCAATGGCCTCCTGCTTGTCAAAAAAGCCTTTCTCACCCAACACCATGTACAGAGCGTCCACACAATGCCCCTTACTTAAAAAGAACCGATCCCGGTCCGGTGACGTCCAGTTTTCCGGTGAAACATTCATCACCCCAAAATACAGCACGGTCAGGATATCAATCACGCTCAAGTCCCCGCCCACATGCCCCGTCCCGGACCGGTAAACCTCTTCGATAATATCCCGCCGCAAAGCATAAGCCCTATTCGTCAAATCATCCATGTCTCTCTTTTATCCTCCTACCAACCCCTATATGCAAACTTCCCTTTCCAATCGGTGCCAGTCCGGAAGAATGCCCGCACTTTGGGCATTCTTCTGTGTGAATGCCCTTTTCACACTGTGAGAACTGGCTCGCAAAGCGATTCATTCGCTTGCGAGCCTAGAAGTTCTTAGGCTACGTCCTTTGTAGCCTTAGAACTTCTTCTCACACTTATATCCGCAAACTTTCCCTTTCACCTCGTCCTCGTTATCATCATACAAATCCGCCCGAATCCCCAGATATTTGCAGGCCTCGTACAGCACCGGCACCACGTCCTTGTGAATGCCCACGCAGTGATGTATGTAAGGCCCCTCCACCAGCTTTGCCTCCAGCTTCTTCAGGTTCTTCACCTCCACCCACACATAGGTGCCTTTGGTATAGGGTCCCTGGATGCCTCTGGCATTGCCCAATAGCAGGGAATACTCCCCATTGTCCCCGTCGAAGCGGCAAAGGCTCATCTCTCCCCCTTTGGCCACAGCCTCCACCGCGCCCGGGTGGGAGAATGCCAGGGGATAGCCGATGACAGGCTGGCAGGCCGCCACGGACAGAGGCCATGGACCGCAGTGCTGCAGCAGTTCTCCGTTCTCATTGTCAGGATGGCGCACGGTCCAGTCCGCGAAAAAGCTCCTGGCCTCATCCATGCCTGCCGCCTCCACCAAAAGAGCAGTGATAGCGCCGTGAATGTCCGTCTCGCACACCACGGGCAGCCCCTCCTCATTCAGCAGACTGTTGGCCGCACAGGGCATGATGCCGATTTCCTTTTGGAGGGCGTTCCAGCACTGGATGGCGATGGCATTGCAGCCATAGCGTCCGGCCAGATTTCTCATAGCCACTTTCAGCGCAGCCACTTTTTCCAGCTCCTGCTCTTTTATGGCAATTCGGAAATGTTCCTTGCAGTAGGCAACCGTCTCCCGGACTGCAGTTCCCTGTTCCCTGGCCCGGTCCATCTCCTCTGTAAGCTCCGGAAGAGGCACCGGGGACAGCTGAATCCCGAATTTCTCCAGCAGTTCTCCCTCGTTGCACATGGTGGACCAGAAGTCAAAGGGTCTGGGGCCTATCTGCAGAATCCTTGTGCTGCGGAAAGTCTTTACCACATTGCAGACTGCCAGGAAGTTGCGGATGCCTTTTGCAAAGCTCTCGTCCTCCAGCCTGCAGTTGCACAGATAGGTGAAAGGAATCCGAAACCGCCGCAGTACCTTTCCCGTGGCGAAGAGGCCGCACTGGCTGTCCCTGGCCCTGACGCCGTTTTCGTCCGGGCTCTCGTCCCTGGGGCCCCACAGCAGCACCGGCACATTCAGCTCTTTTGCCAGTCTTGCCACCTCATACTCTGTGCCGAAATTCCCGTGGGGGAAAAACAGGCCGTCCACTTTTGCCCTTTTGAATTTCTCTGCAATTCGTATTCTGTCATTGTCGTCGTGAAGCAGTCCGTCAGAGGCTATATCCTCTATGTCCACGAACTCCACCCCCAGCTCCCGCAGCCTTTGTCTGGTGAGATCCGCGTACCGCACCGCTTCCGGCGCCGAGAACAGATTTCTTCTGGTGGGCGCGTACCCCAATACCACTTTTGCCATGTCAATTCTCCTTTCCCGAATGTCCCTGCAAGGTGTATTCCACTTTCCCTTTTGAGGGCTGCCCTGCCGGATCCCCCTGTGCCCTGTAGGCCTATTTGCTTTGTTCTGCCTCTCATTATTCAGTTTTTACAGCTTAATTTCAATACGGAATTAAGTAATTATTTAGTATTTTCTTGACTAAATTTACTAAATTATTTACAATACAGACAGGAATCCCCTTTCCTGGCAATGAGCGGAAGCATAGAATGTTCCGGCATGGCCTGAAAAGGCAAATTCATCATGGGAAGACAGGAGGATATTATGGCGATTACCGCAAAAGAATTGTCCAGGCAGTTGCATCTGTCAGAGGCAGCCGTGTCCATGGCCCTGCGGGGCAAGCCCGGGGTCAGCACGGCCACCAGAAAGCGGGTGCTGGAGGAGGCGGCCAGGCAGGGCTATGATTTCAGCCGTCTAAAGGAAGACAGCGCCCCTGGGGCAGACCTGATGGGCACCCTCTATTTTATCATTTATAGGAAGCACGGCGCTGTGGTGGCAGACACGCCCTTTTTCTCCCAGTTGTTCCAGGGCATTGACACAGGCTGCAAGAAGCAGCATTATTATCTGAATATGTTTTATCTGGATGAGGGGCCGGATATGGAGCTTCGACTGAAGCAGATGATTCACTTTGACTGCAAGGGCATTTTGCTGTTGGGTACGGAAATGGTGGAGGGAGACCTGCTTCCTTTCCTGAAGCTGGAAGTGCCTTTGGTGGTTCTGGATACGTATTTTGAGACTCTGCAGGCGGATTATGTGCTGATTAACAACATACAGGGGGCCTATCTGGCCACGGATTACCTGATTTCCCGCCGCAAGAGCCAGCCCGGATATCTGCGCTCCTCCTATGCCATCAACAATTTCCAGGAGCGGGCGGACGGCTTCTACAAGGCGGTGCGCTCCCACGGCATGTCCACGGCCAAATCCAAAGTTCATCTCCTGTCCCCCTCCCTGGAGGGGGCCTACGCGGACATGCTGGAGCTGTTGGACGCCGGGGAGGAACCTGCCTCCTGCTATTTCGCGGACAATGACCTGATTGCCTGCGGGGCCATGAAAGCCCTGAAAGAGAGGGGCTTTTCCATCCCCCGGGACATTGCTGTGGTGGGATTTGACGACATGCCTGACGCCGCCTGTATGGAGCCTGCCCTGACCACGGTGCATGTGCCCAAACAATACATGGGCCAGGCAGCGGTCCGCCGTCTGGCCCAGATCATTGAAGAGGGGCAGGAGGCTCCGCTGAAGCTGGAGGTCTCCACTGCATTGGTTAAGCGAAAGAGTGTGTGACCAGGTTGCACAGAATCCCCAGACATGCGGACAGGAGTATCATCCGAATGGGGGAAATTTTTTTCCGCTTTGCCTTTCTTGCCACAATGTCTATACCCACAAGGATGAAAAATATGAAAAGGCCCACATAGTCTATATTGAGGGAATCGGCAGTCTGTCCGATGCCTAAAAAGGCGCTCAGCCCCATAGTCACTGCCGTTGCCAGTATCAGGGCGGCAACGCAGGGACGGGCCCCTGCCAGAAAGGCTTTCACCCCTGGATATTTCAACAGATTTCGGATGCAGGCTACAATAACGAGTATGATGAAAAACGCCGGTGAGATAACCCCCAGGGTGGCGAGAAAAGCCCCCGGGACGCCTCCCTGTGAAGCGCCGATAAAGGTGGCCATGTTCACAGCCAGCGGGCCCGGTGTGGATTCCGAAACCGCAATAAATGCCATGAGTTCGCTTTCCGTCAGCCATTGATTGTCCAGCACGGTTTCCCTTATCAGAGAAATCATGCCGTACCCCCCGCCGAATGAGACTGCGCCGATTTTAAAGAATTGCCAGAATAATTGAAAATATATCATTTCTTATGTTTCTCCCGGAATATGATTTTTATCCCATGCGCCCCAACCCCTATCATACCGCAAATCAGGATATAGAATACCGCTGAAAAATGGATGGCGAACAGGGAAAATAAAATCATGGCGAGAAATACCGTGCCAAAAATTGCCCTGTTCATAAAGGTCTTAGGCACTTCTTTTAACATTTGTATGGCTGCGGAGAGGATCAGGTACACAACACAGGCCTGTATCCCATCAAAGGCATACTGAACAAAGGTTAATTTCAGAAAGCGTTCAAAATATAAGGAAATGATGTAAATGATTGCAAAAGACGGCATACAGACAGCGCATGTTGCCGCAAGCGCCCCCCGAAAGCCTGCAATATGATACCCGATATAGGTAGCGCTGTTGATGGCCACCGGCCCCGGGGTGGATTCCGCAATGGCAACCATATCCAGAAACATCTCATTTGTAAGCCACTGTTTTTTGGAGACAAATTCGTTTTTCAGCAAAGCAATCATGGCATATCCCCCTCCAAAGGTGAACATGCCGATTTTGAAAAATGTCAGAAACAGGATTGTGATTTTATTCATGGAGGCGCCCTCTATCTCGTCAAATCTATGTATCCTTGAACAGATTATGTTTTTCCATTTCCAGGAAATCATTGCCCTCAAAGGAAAGCTCCACAATCCAGGGCATCAGGTTCCTTATCTGGTTGAATGCGTGGTAGCCGAAAGAGGCATCAAAATAGTGGAGAATGGTACTCAGAGCCGTTCCATGGCTTCCGATTGCTATGTTTTCGTCTTTGTGTTTTTCCAGTATCTGGCCCAGCGCGTGGATATTTCGCTCCTGTACCTGCCTCAGGGATTCCCCCTGGGGCAGCTTAAATGCAAAATCCTCCCACTGCCTTTTGCAGAAGCTATCAAAGTCCTCTATCCACCCGGCTCCCACCTTTCGCTCCCTGAAATCGCTGACAAGGGTTATCTCCAGCTTTCTGGCATGGGCGAATTCCTTTATGGTGTCAACGGCTCTTTTATAGGGGCTGGAATAGACGGCGTCTATCCCCTTATCCCACAGAAATTTTGTCACCAGTTCTCTGTCTTTCAGCCCCTGGGCTGTCAGCTCCCTGGTCAGGTCGTCATGATTGTTAAAATTCGGCGCTGCATGGCGCACAAAATAGACTTTGGTCATTTTTCACCTACCCTATCAATACGGTTTTCCCCTGGAACGCAAAACCATAGCAGCGAATATGTTCCTCCGGAATGCCTTTCTCCAAAAGCAGCGCCGCATACTTTTTCGACCCAATCTGCCCCAGTGCAGCCTGCACCGTGTCCTTTAGCGTGTCTTCCTCCTCCGGGTCGAACACCTTGAATTCCATAATAATTGCATCGGATTCTTTGAAGTTCTTTGGTTCCAGCATCACGTCATACCTGCCGAATCCGCTTTCCCTATTGGAAGTAATGACATAGCTTCCCCTCAAATCCACTATCAGTCCCAGGACAAAGCCATGGTAAAAACGCTCCGGCTCCTCCTCTGAGGGCTTCTTTCCGGTATCAAAGTAACTGAACGTATGCAGCGCCACACGGTTCATATACACATTCATGGCTTTCCTGTCCCCTGCCAGCAAGGCTTTGATAAAGTCATTATAGTCTGCCTCGGCGCATTTAAACCACTCCCGGACCATGCTCTGGAACATAAGTTTTACCTCCAGATTGGTCAGCGCAAGCTCATACATGGGCTCCGCTCCCTCTGCAATATCCAGGTAGCTCTCATAAGAAAGCACTTTCAGGTATCCGCTTGCCAGCAGCAGGCTCCAGATAGCGCTCTCATTTCCGTCCAGCCGGTTATATACAATCTGTTCGTCAACGGGAGACAGAATCGGCTTTCCCTCCAGCAGGGTCTCGAACTTCTCCTTTACCCTGCGGCTCCCCTCCCGGACCAGCTTCCCCGCCAGGCTGTTGGAACTGGTGTTGGCCCAGTAGGTGGAAAATTTCCCTTTATCCATAAAGTTTAAAATTGACCATGGATTATAAATGTCTTTATATTTTCCAAAGATAAATCCGTCATACCAACTCTTTACCAGCTCTTTTTGTTCTGAAAGACCGCATTCCTCCAGCGCGGCAAACACTTCGGCTTCCGTGAAGCCAAAAGAAGCGGCATATTTATTGGATGTAGTCGTTATGACTTCAAGATTATTCAGGTCAGAAAAAATTGACTCTTTACTTATTCTGGTGATACCTGTCATAATGGCCCGCTCCAAAAAGGGATTGGTCTTAAAGGACGAGTTGAACAGGCTCCTGACAAAGGAAGCCAGTTCTTCCCAAAATCCCCCCACATAGGCCTCCTGCATGGGCGTGTCATATTCATCCAGAAGCACGATGACCTTTTTCCCATAATAGCGGTGCAGAAAGTCCGACAGCTGGTACAGCGCGGATGTGACATCGGGAGTGCTGACCTGGGGCTGGAGAATCCGGTCAAAATAAGCCCTATCCGCATCGGACAGTCCGCTGCTCTCCCTGAGAAATAAATGCTTTATATAAAGGTTCCTGATGATCTCACAGATCTTTGCCCTGGTATCCCGATAGTTTGTCTCTTTCACCCTGGCAAAAGACAGGCTGATGACAGGATAAGTCCCCTGAAGCGCCCTGTAGGACTCATCCTGCCAGATGGAAAGTCCCTCAAACACTGCTCCCTGTCCGGCATACTCCACAGAAAAAAACTGCTCAACCATGCTCATGTTCAATGTCTTCCCAAAGCGGCGGGGCCGGGTAATCAGCGTCACCTCATCCCTGGATTCCCACCATTCCCGGATAAAATCCGTCTTGTCCACATAAAAGCAATGGTTGGTGATGACCTTTGCAAAGTCCTGGATTCCGATTGCCACTGTCCGTCCCATAACTGCCTCCTCCCGCTTCTGCCTGTTTTACAAATTGTCTGCCTGCTTTCAGTATAGCGGATTGGCAGCGGCTTTACAATCATTATGTGGAAAGTTTCTACAGTTCCTGGCACCTGGAGCAGAAATACACGGTCCCTCCCAGGTAGCTGGCTTTCTGAATCAGGGTTCCGCAGTAGGGGCAGGCCTTACCCACCGTATTTTTGCAAAGCATCACAGGGTATCTGCCGGGCCTGCCGAACAGGTCTTTCTCCGTACTCCGGCCTCCTGCAGCCGTCATTTTCTCCAGCGTGTCAGTAACCGCCTGATATACCTGCTTCCAGCGGCTCTCGGGCACAGTGCCCACTTTCTTTTTGGGATGGAGCCCGGCTCGGAGCAAAATGTCCTGGAGCACGCCGTTGCCCAGCCCGGGAATCCGTTGTTGTGTAGCCAGAAAGGCTTTCATGGACAAGGTTCCCGATGCCTCTTTCTTCAGCTCCTGAAAATAGGCGTAGTCAAAGTCCTCTGTGCCGGGCATAGGCTTCTCTTTTGCCACCTGGTAGTAGAAATTGTCGTATTCCTCCGGGCGGATCAGGAACATGGAGCCGTACATTTGCACCGTGCACACCAGGCTGCTGCCATCCTCCAGGGCAATCCTGGTCTGATATCGTCCCGGAAGCTTCTCGTCCGGCCCGTAGTATCTCAAATTGGTGCCGTCCCCAACGGCAAAGCAGTAATCCCCCAGGGAGATTTCCAGATAGCTGCCCCAGCCTGCGGCCTCCCCAATCTTTTTGCCCTCCATGACTTTGGCGTAAAAGTCGGGCTCTCCTGTGTACCAGGCAAAGGAATGCTTTGTGTGGGCCGCTTCCACACTGCGGATTTTCAGTCCTTTTACGGTTTCGTTCAGTTGCTTTGCTATGGTAAGGCTTTCCGGTATCTCCAGCATGGCTGTCTCCTCTCTCATTCTTATACCCCTAGCGCGCTCTGGCGCGCATACCAATCAATATTTGAAAGGAACTTTCAAACTTTTCTCTGTGTAGGGATTTCCTGCGAAAAACACGGCCGGAACACAGAAAGCATGTCCCGGCCCATCCTTTTTATGCCCTCCAGCGCTCCAGCGTAGGGAAGTATTTTCCCAGCATGGCTTTGGCCTCTTCCAGGGTCTTCGCACGGCCGCCCTCCACCTCAAAGGGCGCGCAGAAATCTATCATCTCATCCAAAGTGCAGTCCTGGGCAAAGGCCCCGTCCTTGTAACAGTAGCAGCAATAGGTCTCGTTTCGGCTGCCGTCCTGGTTGGTTCCGTACTGGTCCTCCTGCATGGGCATGCCGCAGCTCTGGCAGATTTTCAGTTCCTGTTTGGTGTTGTTTTCCATGATGTCTTCCTCCTGGGTTTCTTTTTGCAATGGATTTTGTGTTCTCTTCCGGCTCAGGGCAAGAGGCGGTATGCCGGCTGCTCCGCCTGTCCCTGTCAGGAATAAGTCTATCATACGCCGTATAATATGACATCTGCATGTCATATTTCAAAATCTATTGCAAAATTATTCGTGGTCATGATTACTACTGCCTTTCTCGTAGCAGCTCAAGTCCCTCTTTTCCGCAGATATGCTCAATATCCAGCTCCATCATGCACAGGGTCTCCCGGAATTTCTCCACTTCCCTCTGCCGCCCCTCCTCATCTCCGTTCGGATGGTATTTTACAGCCAGCGCTTCCACTGCCTTTTTGATTTCCGTCTCCTCTTCCAGTATGCGGATTCTGCCAAAGACAATTACACTTCTGTAGGCGGTCGTGTACTTCTCAGGGATCACCTTATCCTGGGCAATCACGCAGAAAGAGGCTTTGTCCTGCCTCTTGACTGCGTCTATCTTATGCCCGGTTTTTGCCCCATGGAAATACAGTTTTGAGTCCATGTACACATAGCTGATGGGAACGGCGTAAGGGTAACCCTCATGGCCGGACAGGGCCAGGACCCCCGATGTCCCTTTCCTTAAAATATCCATGCTCTCTTCAGGCGGCAGCTCCTGCTTTTTTCTGCGAAGTTCTCGGAACATATTTTCTCCTCTATACTTTCTGTAATTTTTTCACTTTGGCCTGCTTTTGAAAGAAAGCCACTCCGTAGCACAGAATTTGGTTATAGCCGTATAGCCCCTCCTTTCTGCCAACGGCATTGCGACTACCCTAAACTTTACCATATAACCCCTAAAACATCAATCCAAATTGACGGTCGCTAACGTTTGCCATGGAATGCTCTTCTTCCATTGGAATGCAGTGTCCCTTTTGGATGACGGCACATTCTTTGCCGCTTTCCACGACTACAAAATCACCGATGACGACGCTTTCGTCAGACGTCCCGACAGTACGGCCTCCATATCGTGGTGGAAATAAACGGGGCATACTGGCTCTATGAGGCTGTGGGCCCTGCCCCGGATGCCGGGGCAGCCGGGGACAGCAGCCTCTCCCCGGAGGAGCGAATGCTCCTGGATCCCTCTTACAGGGGGCCGGTGTCCGATGAAGACAGTCTGTCTGCGGCGGAGGCAGCCGCCAGGGCCTACTATGCCGGTACGGTTTTGGAAGTGGTTTCCATGGAACCTATAAGCCAGAAAAGTTGGCGGAAATTAACGATAAACATAAAAAAATAGTTGACAATCGTTTCCTCCAGATGTATACTCTTTCACAAGAACACATCCCAATGAACCCAGGAGGATCCCCTATGAACCAAACACAGCAAAAAATCCAGACCGCAGGAAAAAAGGCCGCCCTCATCCTCAGAGCCGGGAGCCTGGTGTCCGCCGCCGTGGCGGCCCTGGCCCTGTTTGCAATCTGCATTCTTCTCTTCTCGGTTGGCGAGACCAAAGCCTCTTTCCTCTCCGCCTTTGACGTCACGGCCAGCAACGGCACCACCATCCGCATGGCCCCCGACTCCCTGCTCCTCTTGTTCGTATTTATGCTGGCGGATGCCGTATTGATTACTTTTATACTGTTTTTCGTATATTCCATCTTTCGCAACATTGCCGCGGACGGTCTGCCGTTCACCCGGGCAAATGCCGTTCTCATCCGAAAAACCGCGGTGGTCTGCATCCTTTTAGGCCTTTTGGGCAGCTGCTCCGATTCCCTGGTTGACTACTATACCATCGGCGCACCGGGCTGGAACGTAAACCTCACCGGACTGGTAATGGGGCTGGCGCTCTACTGCCTCTCCCTGATTTTTGCCTATGGATGCGATTTGCAGCAGTTGTCGGACGAAACTTTGTGAGGTGATGACATGCCGATTATCATGAGACTGGACCGGGTGATGGCGGACAGGAAAATGTCCCTGAAAGAGTTGTCGGAAAAGGTGGGGGTGGCCAATGTGAATCTGTCCAAAATGAAGACAGGGAAAATCAGCGCCATCCGGTTTTCCACTCTGGAGGCCATCTGCAATGTGCTGGACTGCCAGCCCGGGGATATTTTGGAATATAAGAGGGAAAGTGAGACCCCGTCTCCTCGGGAGACGGAGCAATCGGACACTACCCAAATTCATTAGCAGAATGCATTTCCCCACAACTCGCCGCGCGGCCCCCATGCCGCCCTGACGGAAAATTTCCATATGCGAACCTGCGCATAGAAAAGAAAGGATATGATAATGAAAATCATTGGACTGATTCTGGTTCTATTCTACGCCGCGCTGATGCTGTTTGCCCTTTGGAAGCAGCACAGCCTAAACGCTTCCTCCCTGTGCACCGGAGCAGGAAGCCTGCTGGTTTTGGGATATGCGCTGCTGTACCTAATCCAAAACCGCAGCCTGCTGCCCCTCCTGGTCATTGGGATGCTTTGCATTTCCGCAGGCGCCCTGTTAAACGGCATCCGCCTGAAAAAGGTACATATTCACCACCATATCATCCGCCTCCTCCTAGAGGCCGCCATGGTGGCCCTCTGCTGGATGAGCATGGGCGGCGGCTCCGATAAGCTGGTGGACATGGGAACGATAGAGATAGACGGTGCCCAGGCCGTGGTCTGGGAAGACCGGACTTACGTGCCTTTCTGCGTGGTATCCAAAAGCGACTGCGGAGCCCAGATTGGCTTCCTGAACGGAGATACTGACGACCGCATCAGTGCCTACCAGGAATACCCTACCAACCAGTGGCTGGTAAGCTGGCTTCCCATGGACGGCGGCGCCATTTTGCTGAAAGAGATTACCGTAACCCAGATTCCTGACGGGCTGGAGGATGAGTATCAGATTACACCCTAGTCAAAAACTGCCCCATTGGGGAAACATATCCTCCCAATGGCGGCAGTTTTTGACGAAACCATCAGGCGTTTAAGGAGGCCAGCAGTCCGTCCAGTTGCTCCATGGTCATCCGGCCAAAGGATACAATGGACCGCAGGGGCATCTCAAACATCATCCTCTGGGCCATCTTCGCGCTGCCCTCGCCCATGGCTTCCGTGTCTTTCTGGATGGATTCCTTGTCGCTCCCCGCCGTCATCTGCTCCACAAAAGCGCGCCCTCTGGCGGTCTTTAACAAATCTCCCACTGTGGATTCATAGGTGAAAGTCATAGGGATTTCCCTGGTGCCCTGGATCTGTACGTCAGCGCTTAGGCGGATATCCCGGCTGGAAGCGCCGATTTCCACCACATATTCCCCGCTCTCCACATACCAGTCGTGAAGCTTGACTTCATAGTAGGCAAAGCTTCTCTTATCCAGAGTAAAGCGCACTTCCTTTTCCTGACCGGGCTGAAGTTCTATCTTTTCAAATCCTTTCAGTTCTCTAATGGGACGGCTGGCAAAGGGAGTTTTCTCCCGAATGTAGAGCTGCACCGCCTCCTTTCCGGCCACTTTGCCCACATTTTTTACCTTACAGGTCACGGTGAGGCTGTCCGTATCCTCCATGGACGTCTTATCCAGCCCCAGGTCGCTGTACTGGAACCGGGTGTAGGAGAGGCCATGGCCAAAGGGGAACCGTACTTTCATGTCTTTTTTATCGTAATAGCGATAGCCAATGTAGATGTCTTCCCGGTAGTTCACCTGGCCGTCCACCCCGGGGAAGTTCAAGTAGGAGGGATTGTCCTCCAGCCTCAGGAGCCAGGTCTCCGCCAGCTTTCCGCCGGGGTTCTCCGCGCCGGTCAAAAGCTTTACCGCTGCCTCCCCCACGCGCTCACCGCCCAGGTACATGCACAGGATAGCGCCCGCCTTATCCGCCCAGGGCAGTTCCATGGGCAAGTCCCTGGATGTAGGACGCCCCCAGCTCTCCCGCCAGATAAGGATCCTCGGAAAAATACTCGAAGTTCCGACCGCACAGGGGGCTTCGCTTCATGTTCAGGCCAGGCCCCAGCAGCATGGCCACATCCTCCGCCTGGCATTCCTCCCCCAGGGTCTCCCCCAGGTCATGGAGCAGCGTTCTGTCAAAGGAGGCCGCAAGGGCGGAGGCTGTGGGATAGCACACGGTCTCTATGCTTACATTGATGCCCAGGTGGTCCCCCTCCCCTTTTTGTTTGCGCAGGCCGTGAGGGCCGTCACACATCATGGCAGAGGGGATGCCCACTCTGTCCACATTCTGGCTGTGCCAAAAGTCCCTGCCGGAGCACAGGCTCGCTTTCTCCTCCAGCGCAGCAGCTATCCCGGGAGCACGCGGAATCTCTTTCCCGAACCAATCCCGCCCGCAGCAGACGAATCCAGCAGTACATGCTGGAGCGCAGTGAGAACAATGACGCCCACGTCTCCTACCTGGAGGAGCAGATTCTGCTGGAGCAGATCCGCACCGGCAATCTGGAGGCCCTGGAAGCCTCCTACGCCAAAGCCAGTTCGGAGGACCTGAAACGGCTGGGGAAAATGTCCGATTCCCCTTTTAAGCAGCTGGAGTACGCCTGCTGCTCTTTCGTCACCCTGGCCACAAGGGCTGCCGTGGAGGGCGGCCTGGACACAGACACCGCCTATTCCATCTCCGACGTGTACCTCCAGCGGCTGGCCAAATGCCTCACCCCCAGGGACATCCTTTCCCTTTTGGAGGAAGTCCGGTTCGGCTTCGCCAAAGCCGTCCGGGACCGACGCAGGGAGCGCGCCCGGATTTCCTATCTGGAACAGGCAAAGGACTACATCGCCACTCACCTCAACAAGGAATTTACCCTGGAATCCATGGCAAAAGAGATAGGCGTCAATCCCTCCTATCTCTCCCGAAAATTCAAAGAATATGAAAATATGGGCATCGCCGAATACACCAGCCGCAGGCGCATCCAGGCGGCGGAAAATATGCTGAAATACTCCGACATCCCCATCGCCGCCATCGCCCAGTACCTGTGCTTCCATTCCCAGAGTTATTTCGGCGCTGTCTTCAAAGAGTACACTGGCCTCTCCCCCAGGCGGTACAGAGAGCAGGAGAAAGTCACAGACTTCTTCCCACATTATACTGCATAACGCTGAATACTACCTAATGTAACTATGCGATTGAACCAGTCAGCTTTATGCAGTCTGGTTTTACGGCAAGTGAAATCGTTAAGCAGTATAAATTGTCCGGCAAAAAGCTGTGGGATATTTGCCCCAATCTCGCCCTGCCCGGTAAAATTCTGTTGGCAGCAAGTTGCGTGGAATGAAACCCATGACAGATTATCCTTTCATGATGGATTTTTACCTCCACCAGCCCGAAAATCCCCAATCCCCCAAAGGCGAAATGCCTGCCGTCCTGATTCTATTCTACCGGAGAGATGACAAGTTCCGTGTCCACCTCGCCCAGCACCTCATGGGTGGCCTTGTACTGAATAGCCGCGCCGCTTTCTCCTACAGCAGACACAATCTCCCCTGCATTGTCAAAGGTAAAAGTCACGGTAAAGCCGTCCTCCCCCATGACCCAGGTGCCCGCATCCAGCTCCATCTCCTGGCCAAAGGCCGATGCCACCAGCTTTACGGTTCCGTCATCATACATATCTCCCACCACATCGGCATTGGCCTCCTCGGTGACAGGGATTTCGCCCTTAAGCTGCAGGGCCGCCTTAGGCTCGCCGCTTTCCACGATAGAAATCACCAGCTCCGTGTCCACCTCGCCCATGATCTCGCTGGTCACCTTGTACTGCAGCACTGCGCCTGCCTCACCCAGCCCCGACACCAGCTCTCCCGCGTTCTTGAATTGGAACGTAATGGTGTAGCCGTCCTCGCCCATGGTCCAGGTGCCCTCGTCCAGGTCAAACACAGAGCCGAACGCGGAAGCTGTCACTTTCACATTGCCGTCATCGAAAAGCTGTCCCACAACCTCAGCCTCCACTTCCTGTCCGGGAATGGGCGTGGTGCCTTTCATCTCCATAGCTGCCTTAGGACCTGCGCTTACGGTGCTGACCATGGCAACGGCCTCGCCGCCCTCCGGCGTATAAGTAGCCGTGGCCTCGTCCGCCGCTACGGCCACCACAGCCCCGGTATCGGAAGACGAATCCGGCGTCAATGTGTACTCATATCCCTCCGCCGCCTCAGCCATGGACCAGGTACCCTCCACCATCATGTTTACCATGTCCATATATCTGCCGTTGTGGTACAGGGTCAATGTGGAAGTCTTCTCTTCTGCTGCCACGAAGTCCAGATAGGCGATTCCCAGCTCTGCCTCGTAGGTAGACGCGTACTTTGACGCCGCATCCGTGTCATGGGCATATTTGGCCGGGCCGCCGCCTGTGCCGTCCACCGGGGAGTCGTTATAGAGAAATTCCCCGTCATATCCGCACTTGCCCAGCTCATTGCCCTGGAAGTCAAAAAATGTCACAGTGTAAGGAGCGGTTCCCTCCGTATACACG
Organism: uncultured Acetatifactor sp.; assembly: GCA_910584235.1. GTDB lineage: Bacteria > Bacillota > Clostridia > Lachnospirales > Lachnospiraceae > Acetatifactor. The sequence goes on along the minus strand of CAJTZD010000047.1, from coordinate 9,798 downwards.
GCCGGGTCTGCCATCTGGTCCTCCCGGGTAAAGCAGACATTGTAAGGGCAGTCTGTCTGCTCCACTGTGTAGGTCCCTGCATAAGTAATCTGGTTCCAGGCAAAGCCCGCATAGAACACAGCCCCCAGAACCGGCTGCTCCTCATAGAAATGGAAGAATGCACACATGTCGTCCATGCCGTCTACCGGATAGGTCCAGGAATAATACCCCTGGTGAATCATCTCCATGGGATCCGTGGATCCCGTCTGCCGGGGCTCCTCCTCGGACTCCTCGGAATCCTCAGCCTCCCCTGAGCCGGATTCCTGTGCCGAGCTCTCCTGGGTGCTGTCCGACGCCTCGGAACTGTTCGAAGCAGGCTCCGAACCGCAGCCCGCCAGCATGGAAACACAAAGACTCGCGCCTGCCAATAGTGCCACAATCTTTTTTGCTTTCATCATAAATCCTCCGCTAAACTATTTCCTCTCAGGAACTTATACTGCACGCCAATTAAGTTTACAGTCTGCAGTATGCAGTATGCATCCTTTCAGGATAGATTCATTATGACATTTTTAAGCATAAAAAAATCGCACAAATCCGATTCATACTCCCAGAAATCCGACCATTCTGTCCCGGCAGATAAAAATCTAAGAATTGTTTACCAGCCTCATTTCCTCCATAATGGCGAACGCAATCTTTTCTATGTCAACAATATATGCTTCAACATCCCTGCGCTCAATGTCAATTTTAGCACCAGTTTCATGCAGACAGTCAGCCTGATGGGTGCCACTTTATTCCTATTAAATTTAATTGCCCGATAACGGCTTCTGAACTCATAAAAGTATCTTCTGCATATGTATCGTTCACAATGTTCAAAAACCAGTTTTCCTGTTCCGAATTCCGTAAAACGTCAGAAATATCCCCTAAACGAACTGTGAAATTATTATATTTTTCCGTCTTTTCCCAAATTCCCTGAAATATCTGTACCATACCATATTTTGTCGCTTCATGCATGAAAAAATCAAAAGCGCTGTCAAGAAATACCACCTGAGATCTTAAAATATCCTTATACTGCAAATTTCCATCCGCCTTTAACTGCTCAGCCAAATCAAATTGTGCTTTTATAGCTGACAAGTTACTGACAAAACGGGTCATAATGGCAGTCAGTTCAAATGGGATTGTACGATTAGGTCGTCTATTGCGAGTGCCCACATTGCGCGGCGTAAGTGCAAGGTTTCTTTCTTCCGTATGGGACATTAATATTCCTCCTCTGTGGGAAACATCAACGGATTCTGAATGAAAGGAATCCCTCCATACTTCCCATTGAGATATCCTTTGCCGATGTTTTCATCCTTTCTGACATTTTTCAGTTCAGCCAAAGAGTACAAATCCGTTGCCCGAGCTGAGTTCAACTCTGTAAACCAAATCTGATCTCTTCTAAATTTATTTAAATCCAGTAGATTCGTATCATGGGTGCTGAAAATAAGCTGTGCCCTGGAGTCAGCCTTTCCATGCAGAATCAATCGCAAGATTTCATTGACGATATGAGGGTGCAGGCTGGTTTCTATTTCATCCCAAATCAGCACCTTGTTCCTGAGTACAATATCCAGAATCGGACAAAATACCTCAAACAATTTCTGGATTCCTTTGGACTCTTCCTCCAAATCAACCGTAAATAAACTGTACTCTAATTTTGCCTCCACTCTTGTAGCCTCCTGGGCTTGTGCAAGCAATGCCCTGAGGGAATCCGGAATATTGCCAGGTATTAATTCAGGGGTCACCTTAGATTTTTCATATTTTGTATTTATATTCTTTATGGAATTTCCAATGGAATTCATAAAACCTATAAACAGGAATTTTACATTTGGCTCTTTCGTCAAATTTTCAATGGAATACTCCAACCAACTGTCCCCACCCAAAGGAAGAGGATAGAAAATCAGATCCTCCTTAAAAAACAGAAATACAATTTCAGACTCCTTAACCACCGAATAATTTGCAGATACCGATAAAAATAGTTTGTTCGTCTTAGAAAAATTCAGTATCGCCTCAAAATCTTTTTTAAATTTATCCCCAAATGTTATTTGATTTTCATTTCTGTCAAAAATTTTGGCCTGCTTTCCATTGGGAAAATAGTAAAGATACTCCGAAACAACCATCTTTATCCGGAAATTAAGTGAAAATTCTGTCTAAAATTGTTATTATTATATTTTTTTAAATTCAATTTGTGATATTTTCGCAAATCATGTACATTAATTCCCAGTTCCCGCCTCCACAAGCCGCCCCGCCTCCTCCATCACCCTCTCCATTCCGGCCCGCTCCAGCTCCTCCAGAAATTCCGCATAATACTCCTCTCCCACGCTGCCGCTCTCCAAAACGGGCACATACTTCTCCACCACTTTCCGAACCGCCGCCAGCTCCAGATTCACCTCCTGAGCCTCAAAGGAAAAGGATTCGGACTGATTTTGATTTTTCATAGCCTCCTCCAGATACGCCTCTTTCCTGGCAATCAGCTCAGCCGTGTCAAAAGTATAGAGCTTGCGCCTGTCCCCGTATAGCCCCAACGGATTGTAGTACCCCGTAGTCTTTCTCGACACCCCGTAAGGATAGGATATCCTGCCCGACTCCACGTCCAGCACCACATAATGCCTGCTGGCAATCCCATACTGAATCAGATTGGCGATCCTGCTATCCGAATACATGAGATTTAAAAACGCCATGGCTGCCTTTGGGTTCCCGCTGGTCACAGGAATCGTCCAGTATCCTGAACTTGCATTGCCGCCCTCCATAGTCACCTGCGTAGTCCGCAGACACAGCACCTCCTCCCCGAACAAAGCCTCCATCTCATACCCCGGCGCGCTGGAGCCCGGATAAGTCAAAACAAGCCCGCTCTCTATCAGCTCCTCCGGGTAAGCATCCGTGAAAGCCCCGTCAGGATAAATGTACCCCGCCTCATACCACTGCCGCATATGCTCCAGAAAACTTCCATACTCCGGGGTCTCATAGATATTTACTACATCTCCGTCTTTCACCAGCAGCCCGAAATCAGACGCCCCCCCTGCCAGCCCCCTGCCATCATACCAGGCATAAGTGGATTTGTTCATGCCGGAAGTAATCTGCCCCAGGGGATAGCTCTCCGGATACAGAGCCTTGCACCGGGCCAGAAAATCCGTCAATTCCTCCAGTGTATAAATATGGTCTGCCTCATAGGAAATCCCCGTCTCCCCCACCAACCTGGCAGGCGCCCAAAGACCATAGCCCTTTCCCGGCAAATCAGACACCGGAGCCACTCCGTATGTCCGGCCTTTCACCACGGCTCCCTCTGTCAAAGATATCCCCTCCGCCAAAAGCCCCTGAATATCCCCGCCATGGGCCTCCAAAAGACTGTCCATAGGCTCCAACATCCCTCTGCTCACATAAGTAGCGATATCCTGGCCGCCCAGCATCATCAAATCAATCCGTTCGTTTTTGCTGATCCAAAGAGGATATTCCGTAAAAGCATCCGATGCGTCCGCCAGTCGGAATACGATTTCTGCGCCGATTTCCTCTCGTGTGATATCGTTCACGGCAGCGGTTACCAAATCCAGATCCTCCAGCACGCTGGTGGGCAAAGTTTGATAAGTCACCACTAACTGCTCCGTCTTTGTGGGAGCAGCCGCCCATTCGCTGACCGGACTCTCCGAATTCGGCTCCCGCCCCCCGTCCTGCTGCCCGCAGCCCGCCAGAACCCCGGCCGCCATCCAGATACAAATGCTGCGCCCCAGCCACAGCCCGCCTCTGGGCCTGCCGCCGTTTTTACCCCCGGACCGGAGTATGCTTTGTATTCTCTTCCCAATTGCACTGTAAACTATATTCCCCGTTCTACTGCTTATTCCACCGCACATATTCCCGCACCATCCCGTCAGAATCTTTGCCCGTCTCTTCCCCGTCTCGCCCAAATCTTTTCCCGTAGCAGGCTTATGGCAAATCAGGAGCCTTTCGGAACCAGTTCCCTATTTTCCCCGGCCTCCGTCATATAGGGCACGTCCAGCCACACCTGGGTCCCCTGCCCCAGGCTGCTGGTAATCTTCATAGACGCGGCATCCCCGTAGAATACCTCCATCCTCCTGCGGCAGTTCCAGACGCCGATATGCTCCTTTCCCATCTTGTCCCGGTAAACCTCCCCCCGTTTCAGACAGTCCAATATCTCCGGCTTGATGCCCCTGCCCGTATCGCAGACTGAAATCAGCAAATGCTTTTCCTCCTGTCTGATATTGATTAGCACCTCAATGGTGCTCCCGGACACAAGGGCATACTTCATGGCGTTCTCCACGAAATTCTCGATGAGCAAAGGCGGCACCAGAGCCTCTGCGCAGTCCGGCTGGATTCTGTGCACACTGGTAAAGGCTCCCGGGAACCTGATTTTCTGAATATTCACATAATTTTCTACAAACTCCATCTCCTTTTCCACTGTCACGAACCGGTCTGTCTCTTTCAGGGCATACCGGAAATACTCCACCAGCAGCAGGGAATACTCCTGGATACACTGGAAATTCCGGGACTGGGCCAGGCTGTAAATCATGTTGAAAGAATTCAACAGCATATGAGGATTTACCTGCAGGCGCAGATTGTCCAGCTGCACCTGGTACATTTTCGCGTCCTTTTCCCTGGACAGGCCAATCTCCTGAGCCATGCGGTTAAAGCTGTTGTAGAGGAAGACGAACTCCTCCGTCTCCCGTTTGTCCCAGCCGGCAATCCGGTAGTCCAGATGCTCCTGTTCCAGCTCCCTCATTCCCCGGTTCACGGTCTCCAGGGCGTGCACCACCCGCCGCTTCAGCCCCGCCCACATTCCCACGGTCAAAAGCACCGAGGCGCAGGCCACCCCAAACAGCCCCCAGTACAGCGGCGGAATGCCTATTCGAAACTCCTTGTCCACCACTCGGATGCCCAGCTCCAAATCCATGTCCGCGGCTTTCCAGCGCACATTCCTGGCCAGATACCATTTGGAAAATATCTCCTCCCAGCCGGATGCCGTATAGTTTTTGATTCTTCCGCTCTGAAAAGAATATATGTTGCCGCCGCTCCTGGCATACACCTGATTCCTGCGCCATAGGTCGGAGGTTCCCAGGGTGTCCAGGTATTTCTCCATGTCCAGCAGAAAGCCCGCGTAATAATTTGTGCACTCATACTGCCTGGAGAGGAAACGTCCCTCAGGGATGAAGACGAACTCCCAGTTATCTGCAGCCTCCTCTCCTGTTTCCTCCTGCCCCGAAATGCGCTCTTCCAGCGCGGCTTTCAGCTTCTCTATCTGAGCCACCTCATAGGAGCCCGCCGTATATTTCAGGTACAGCCGCTTCCCCTCCTTGTCATACAGCCATGCCTGTCCCTGCCGCCCGCCGCTCTCCCAGACCTCATAGAAATCCTCCAGCATCTCCAGGGTGGTAAAGGGGTTCCCTCCCTCCTCCAGCGTCAGCTCTGTCATATAGCGAAGCAGGAATCCGGAAAAGCGTTCTTCTATATTCTCCAAATCGGATACAAGACCGTTCATGGCCGTATCCAACTCCCTCTGGTATGCCTCCTGCACCTGCTCCGAAGTCTGATGAATGATAATGCTGCACAAGATTATCGCCAGCAGGTTCAGGGGCAGGAAAGTGCTTAGCAGCATACCGCCCAGTTTGGCCGTGATACTCTTCTTCATGGCTCCTCGCTCCTTAGATATGATTTCAAAAGCGAAACAGTTGTCCCCCATATTATTATATTAACGTGTTTTCATATTTGGCGCAACCAAAACGTTTCAGAGTTGTTCCATAGGCTGATCCGCCGCTTTCGCACTGTCAAGGTAGTCATTGTCCCTGACTATGACGACTTTTGCATAATCTAGCCCTGAAGCAAAGACACTGTCTTGCGGTATCTTCACTTTCAGTACACGCAATTTTTCTGAAAAACGCAATCCCTTTTTACGGCAAATTCAGGCCCCTTTTGCCCTTGTCCGGGAAAAGAAGCAGGTCAGCCCGAATATGCCGATTCCCAGCAACGAAATCGCCACCGCCAGATATATATGACCGGGAGAATACACAAGCTCTATCTCATGTTCTCCCTCTGTAAGCTCCACCCCTATGAAAGCATCGAAAATCAGCTTTATTTCTGCTCTTTTGCCATCCACATATACTTTCCAGCCTTTCTCCCAGGGAACGGATGTGTACATGAGATTATCCTTTTTAACGCAGATATTGCCTTTCAGACTTCGGGAAGTCCACTCAGTCACCTCCAGTGTCTCATCTCTCAGCATGCTATACGCCCTGTCAAATGCCTCCTGATTCAAGATACTGACAAAAATCCGAAGATCTCCCGACTTTCCGGCGTCCATCTCCGACCGGACGGAGAACAGGTCTCCTTTTTGGTATGTTCCTGCCGGAAAAAAGCTCCCGTTTTCATAAATAGCATACGAGCGCGATGTCCCATTATATTCAACTTTTACAGTGTTCTCCGCGGTCTTCTCCGGTCTCAGATCCATGAACACATAAGCGGCTCCGTCCTTTGGCATTTCGTAATTGTATTTGAACTTTTCCTTTTCTTCCGAACTGCCCTCATCTTCTGATATCCCAGGCTCTTCTAACCGGTTTCCGTCTGCGTCCGGCCGGTTTGTCTCCATCGCTTTTTCCGTATTTTCTAATGGCTTATACTGATACATCCCGTAACCGGACCTTGTGACATAGACATTTTCATGCCCCACATGAATCATGTCCAGCGCCTCGAAAATGTCTTCCACTGTTCCCGCAGCTGTTTTCAGAAGATTGTTCTGTATCTCAAACGGCGTGTCCCCTTCCAGCTTGAAATCCGCCGTTTCCCTTTCCACCATAAAGCCAATTGGAAGATATGACTCATTCTCATAAATATATACATCGCCGGATCGCGCGGCCTCCGTGAGATACTCTCCATTGACAGCCTCCGTTCCCCGGGAAATCAGATATTTCAGATTCAGGAAAGCATTATTCACAGGCGTGGAATTCTGATAATGGTATCTGTTGGCCGCCTGCCACGCGGCCATTCCCAGTTTCTCAAAAATCTTTGTGATGGCCACATTTGCTGTGGAAGAAAAAATCGCTGTTCCGTTGTAGTCATACAGCGCCGGCGCATTCCAGCCATGGCGGGCTGCCAGTTCTGTTCTGTAAAACGTACCATTTCTTTCCGTCCCTTCCAAAGACAGCGTTTCGTCTGCCCTGATCCCGGCCAGTGCCTCCTCCACCTGCGCATATCTGTCCGGAAAGCCATCCCTGTCCGTGGTTCCGATTGCTTTCGTTCCGGCCAGTACAGTGGGTACAAGCTCCAGTCCGGCCGTCGCTGTCAGCAGGAAAAACAGAACCGCCTTATTCCGCTTCTTCCAAACCAGGAAAGCCAGCAGCGCCAGATAGGCAATTATCAGCAGCAGATTTTTTATCAGAAACGGCCAGAGCTCTTTCCTTTCCGCCCGAAACAGTTCCACTCCAAAAATACCGCCATTCTCCTTTCCATACCTGTACAGACGGTCCGCCGCCACCAAAATCCAGCACAATATCCCCATGGCGCACACAATCTTCCAGTCCTTTTTCCGAAGCGTATCCAGCTCTCTGTATGCCCTGTATGCAGGAAGGAGCAGAAGAAATGAAAAAATAAATGTAAACCTGTACGGCAGGGAATTCGCACTGTGAAAGCCATGCCATATATAATTCAGCAGATTGACATTCGTGCCGGCGAACACAAACAGTAGTGCCGACAGACTGCCCCATTTTTCCCTCCCTGACACTTTAGGCAGCCTGCAATATACCATCAGCAACAGTACGCAGAGCACGCCGCAGTAAAGATACGGCTGTCCTCCCATCCGCGTCGGTTCCAGATAAGCAAACAAATTGGAAAAGGTCTCTGTCCAGCCTCTGACTGTCAGCTGCTTTCCAGGCCCGCTGCTGCTTTTATATGCGTGGCTCAGAGTAACCATCGTCGGCAGTGTGGCCACAGCCGACATCATAATGGCCAGGCCGGAAAACAGAATGATGTTCCGCAGATTTTCCCACAGCTCTTTTATACTGTTTTTCTGTATAAAACATTGTGCAAAAAAGAATATCACCGTAAAGATACACACCATAAGCCCGATATAATAATTTGCCAGAATCGCAAGTGCAAGAGAAACGGTATACAGCCTGAATTTCTTCTCCCTTACCAGCAGCCAGATACCCAGAGCAACCAGCGGGAGCAGCGCAAAGGTATCCAGCCACATGATATTCCAGAAATAGCCGATATTCCAGCCGCACAGAGCATAAAAGGTGGAAAATATGATTACCCCGTAACGGCGCTTATCGCTCTCCGGAATTTTCAGGGCTTCTCGATTTCTCTTTGCTTTCCGGGTTCCGCCAGCTTCTCTGTTTTTTTCGCCTTTTTCATTTATCATAATCAGGGCATAGGCACAGAAAGAGCCTGCAAGCCCTGTCTTAACCAATATAAATAAGCCGAAAACCTCTTTTAAGATGCTTTCAGGGAACAAAACAAGCAAGAGATTCAGCGGGCTTGCTAGGTAATAGGACATCAGGGAGACAAAATCACTCCCCAAACCCAGCCTCCAGCTGTAGAGCAGAGATTCCCCGCTTCTCAGCTTTCTGTTCAGTTCCACCAGAAACGGGTAATACTGATTCCATGCGTCTACCACCAGTACCTGCCTGTTCCCGAACGGGTAAACTTTCAAAAGTGCAAATGAGAGAAACAGAATACAAAAGGGTACCGCAAATGCAATACCGTAAATCAGTATACTTTTCTTTTTTTTCATGTTCAGAATCTCCTTCGGTATAGAGCTTGAAAGCCCGCTGGCCTGCGCATTGTTCCGCCTTTCGGTCTTTCCTGTAATAATGAAAAAGAAGCAGGAGCCTTAAAAATGTGACTCCTGCTCTTTTTATGCAAATCATTGTACTGCATTCTGCCAGGCCGATGGCTTTTATACCGTCAGCTTATGGCAGATATAATCACATCTTTTACATCTCTTCTTCCGTTTTCTCCCACTTCTTGACAGAGAAGACTGCAAGCGCCCCATTGACTACCGCATACAGGAGCATCAGAACAGTCCATTTGTCTACGATAATCATTGGATTATGCATGTTTTCAGTCAGAATAAAGGTGATTACTGCAAATACTGCCGGAAGAATACTCAATACCCTTATCAGGCCTTTTCTCTTCAGCTCGTCTTCGTCTTCGTCCTCGTCCTTACGCTTTCCTACAAAATAGAAAGTCAGCGTTAACAGACTCGCCAGTGCGGTCAGAATCGTCAGGATCAGATTCAGCAGCGCCCATGACGGAGAACCGCTTCCGAGTTCGTTCATGGCTGCAAGAGGCACTTCCTCCTCTGTAATATCTGCAATCTCTTCCTCAGGATCGGTCTCTTCAGGCTGCTGTGCAGGTTCCGTTTCCGGTTCCTGTTCCGGCGCTGCCTGAGGCAATTCCTCATCCGGGATCTCTACTTCATCCTGGGGTTCGGGTATCTGTACCGTCGGTGCAACAGGTACTGCCTGTGCAATCGGTGCAGCCGGTGGCATGGGTTCTTCGGGCACATTAGGTGTTCCCTCGGCTCCGCCGTCTCCGCCATCCGGGTTTACGGGTACCACAGGTGTTCCTTCATCAGCCGGTTCGTTTGGTGCCGGTTCTGTCGGGGCCGGGTCCGTTGGTGCCGGGTCCGTCGGTGCCGGGTTCGTCGGGGCCGGTTCTGTCGGGGCCGGGTCCGTCGGGGCCGGGTTCGTCGGGGCCGGGTCCGTTGGTGCCGGTTCCGTTGGTGCCGGGTTCGTCGGTGCCGGTTCTGTCGGGGCCGGGTCCGTCGGATCTGTAGGGTTC
>CAJTZD010000046.1 GCA_910584235.1 uncultured Acetatifactor sp. | reverse complement strand
AATTCAAGGCCTCTGGGACTTTTTTGCTGTTTCAGGTGTCAAACTCAGGATTATACTCATTTTTCCCCGAAATGTCTAGGCCATTTACAAAAAATTTCCTTACGCATTGACTATCCCTCTCCGGCGCTGTATCATGGAAAAAACGTATGAAAAAGGAGGCTGCCATGAACATAACCAAAATTTATCGCAGACGCATCATCCCCCGGGACTGCATCCTTTTAAAGGACGACGTCATCGTGGCGCAGGATGACGAGACTGTGATCACCAAGTGGAACACCTTAAATCCCAAGCCCGCATTCTCCCACGGCTGCTCCTGCTTCTTTCTAAAGGAAGGCATCAAGATCAGCAAGGTATACCGCAGCGACAATTCTCTCCTGCGCTGGTACTGCGACATTGTGGCATACGACTTTGACCCCGAAGAGAAAAGCATGACATACACGGATCTGCTGGCGGATGTGATCATTGATTCCCAGGGCATGGTCAAGGTAGTGGACCTGGACGAGCTGGCCGAGGCCATGGAGCATGACTGGATTACAAAAGAGCAGACGCTCCTTTGCCTGCGCAATCTGAATCGTCTGCTCTCATTGATCTACCGGGATAAGTTTGACAGGCTTCAGACAAAGCTGGACAGCCTCGGGCTGTAGTCCGCGGTCGGCCAAAGCGCTGAGTCGGCCCTCCGAATCCTGTGCTTCAGTAGAAAACATGCCCTCCAATGTTGATGCCGCTCAACCCCTCAATAGGCGTCCTGAAGTACACGCAGTTTCCCACATTGGTGATACCGGACATGGCTTCGTCCGCAGCCCGGTAACAGCTGTCCGTGGCCTGGTCCGCGGCAAGAGCCAGATCCAGGCGTCCGCTGGCCACCGGCGAGAACTGCCAGCTCTGATAGATGACGCCCACCACCGTGTCGGGATACTGGGAGCTGAGCACCCTATTGATGACCACGCTGCCCACCGCCACCTGGCCCTCGTAGGGCTCCCCTCCGGCCTCGCAGTAGATCAGATTCGCCAGCAGCTTTCTGTCCCCCTCGGCAAAGGTCACCTCGGAAATATTGCGCCAGACACCGTTGGCCGCCGCCTGGGACAGTGCGATCTCCTCAGCCAGCTTTTTCTTCAGGTACTCCAGATTCTCTTCCTTTTTCTTAATTTCCGCTTCATAGGCCAGGGCTTTCTGCTCCGCGTCGGATATCTGGCCGGAATACCTGCTGATAGAGCTGGACGCCTGTTCGATGAGACCAGAGACCTTATCCCTCTCTGCCTGAGCCTGGGCGGTCAGCACGTCCAGCTCGGCTTTTTCCGTCTCCAGCCTGGCTTCCTGTTCCTCGATAAAAGTTCTGTTGTTTATATAGGTTTCCAACATCTTCTGGTCATAGGCCGCTATCTTTTCCATACGGTCCGCCAGATTCAGAAGCTCCCCAAAGCTCCCGGCCGTCAGCAGCGTATTCAGATAGCTGTTCTCCTGCTGTTCGTACATACAGCGGACCATGGCGGCCATGCTCTGCTGCTGCCATGCCTCCTTGGCCCTGGCTTCCTCCAGCGCTTCCAAGGTATCCTTGATTTCCTGTTCTTTCTCTTTTGTCAGCCGCTCCAGCTCCTCCAGATTCGCCACCACCATGTCCATCTGGGACTTTAAGTAAGACAGCTCCTTTTCCAGGCTGTCCCGCTTGCCCTCCAGATGATCCAGGTTCTCCTGGGTCTTATCCAGCTCGTTTTGAAGATTGTCTTTCTCCTGCTGCTCTCTTTCGATCTCTTCCCTGGTCTTGGTAGTAGCCAAAACCACCGGCATGCCGGGGACAGGTTCCCATTCCGCAAACAGAAGAACCACTGCCAGAACAACGCCTGCCCGCTTCCAAACTTTCAAAACATACACCGCCTTTCCCAGTGGGTTGCACAGGTCAGAATGCCTGAGCGAATCACATTCTCTTTGTGCAGGCATTCTTCCGGGTTTGCACCAATTGTATAATTACTTGGTGCCGAAGATCCGGTCCCCCGCATCTCCCAGACCTGGTACGATATATCCGTGGTCATTGAGTCTCTCGTCCAATGCGCCCACATAGACATCCACGTCCGGATGGGCCTCTTTCATGGCCTCGATCCCCTCCGGCGCCGCGATGATACACATGAAGTGAATATTCTTACAGCCCTTTTCTTTCAGCATCCTGATAGCCGCCACGGAAGAACCGCCGGTGGCCAGCATAGGGTCTACCACGAATACCTCCCGCTCCGCGCAGTCCGCGGGAAGCTTACAGTAATACTCCACAGGCTTTAGGGTCTCCGGATCCCTGTAAAGGCCGATATGCCCCACCCTTGCGGCAGGAATCAGTGTCAGCATACCGTCCACCATGCCCAGTCCCGCCCGCAGGATTGGAACAATGGCCATCTTCTTGCCGCTGAGCTCTTTGACCACGGTCTTACAGATGGGCGTCTCAATCTCCACGTCGGACAGCTTCAGCTCCCTGGTGGCCTCGTAACAGATCAGCATGGCAATCTCGCTGATTGTCTGGCGGAAATCCTTGGTGCCGGTTTCTTTTTTGCGGATAAGACCGATTTTGTGCTGAATCAGCGGGTGATCCATGATGAATACGTTTGCCATTTTGCGTTCCTCCACTTTCGTATTTTATTTTTTCTATTTTTCGATCAAATCTACTCTTCTCTGATGGCGGGCTTCCCCGGAAAATGCCGTGTTCAGGAAAGTATCCACGATCTCCAGAGCCAGATTCGGGCCCACGATTCCCCCGCCCAAGGCCAGCACATTGGCGTCGTTGTGCAGCCTGGTCAGTCTGGCAGTAAGGCTGTCCGCGCACAGGGCACAGCGAATACCCGGATGCTTGTTGGCCGCAATGCTGATGCCGATGCCCGTGGTGCAGATGACGATGCCTTTCTCAAAACGGCCCTCTGCCACAGCCTCTGCCACAGCGTGTCCGTACACGGGGTAATCGCAGCTGTCCCCATTGTAACAGCCCAAATCCTCATAAGGGACTCCTATTTCTTCCAAGTGCTTTAAAATGTGCTGCTTCAGCGCATAGCCTCCATGGTCGCTTCCGATTGCTATCATCTTCCCGTTCCCTCCTGGTCTTTCCATTCCGTCCTGTTATGGTTCCATCCGGTTTCTATTCCATCCCTGTGCGTTTGGCCGCCCGGGCAGATGCACCACCCGATGCCCCGCAGCCTTGAGCAGGCGGTTCATGATGGCTTGTCCCAAGCCTTTCTCCGAAAAGCTCTCCGAGTAGATGCTTTCCACCCCCTCATCGTCCATCTGGCGCAGGACGGTGAACAGGTTTCTGGCGATCTCTTCCTCGTCTCCCCGGCTTCCTATACATTTTACCACATCAGTACGGTATTGTTCAAGTACTTCTGTCGTGCCGATGACACCGCTTTTTCGCCCGGCAGCCCTGTCGGCTGCCGCCATTTCGTTGATATAGGCCGCCGTCTGTTCCGCAGCCCCCTCCACAATGGTCAGGCTGCCCTTAGGCGCATAGTGGCGGTACTTCATACCCGGCGCTTTGGGGGCCTGTCCGCTGTCCGGGTCTATAATTGTGACATCTATGTCAACTTTTCCCAGCACCCTGTCCAGCATTTCCTGGGTCACATAGCCCGGGCGCAGAATCCGGGGCGGCTCTACAGTCAGGTCGATGATTGTGGATTCCAGGCCAATGCCTACCTCCCCGCCGTCTATGATCATGTCGATACGGCCGTCCATGTCCTCGCAGACGTATTTCGCGCTGGTGGGGCTGGGCTTTCCCGAGAGGTTTGCGCTGGGCGCGGCGATATAGCCGCCACTGTAGGCGATCAGCTTCCTGGCCACCGGATGAGAGGGAAAGCGCACCGCTACGGTCCGAAGCCCGCCCGTGGTCTCCCGGGGGACGATGTCCGCTTTCGGCAGGATCATGGTCAGGGGCCCCGGCCAGAATGCGTCCGCTATCTTCACGGCCGCTTCCGGCAGTTGGTCTACGATCCTGTGGATGTCCGCGAAGCGGCTGATATGGATGATCAGGGGATTATCCGAGGGCCTGCCCTTTGCGGCGTAGATCTTCCTGGAGGAGTCCGGATTCAGGGCGTCCCCGCCCAAGCCGTAGACCGTCTCCGTGGGGAAAGCCACCAGGCCACCCTTTTTGATGAGTTCGCCGGCCTGGCGCAGGCCTTGTTCTTCCTCGCAGGAAAGCTCCCCCAAGGCTGATTTTATTTTTATCCGTATGGTTTCCATGTTTACACCCCTCTGCGCGCTTTGGCGCACATACCAATCATACTTGTCCTTTGACAACAGACCTCTTCCTTGCAGAACCAAATAAAAACCCTGTATAAAATTTAGTTGAAAGGCAGCCTTTTGTCAATATTCTATATTTAGCACTGCGAAATTCTGGCTCTACATCCGCTACCTTATCAAATGCCATGGGATATGTTCCTGCTGAATCATAATCCGCCTTATCCGTAACTCGCATACTAAGATAATTGTTGATCCACGAACATAACGACCTGCCTGACTCAACATAATCCACTTTATTAGTTCCGCTGTTAACAGTAGTTTTATACAGCGAGTCCGTAACATAATCTGCCGTTTTTGTCACATAGCCAGAATATGCCGCACTATTTGCTCTGGTTGCCGCCGACACAGACATCGTATTCCCTAAAGCCAATACTACCAATGCTGCCAGTACCATTTTCTTTTTTACATTTTTAATCGTTTTTGGTATTCTTTCTTTTACTCGCGAGCAATAATAACTTATCACGGCATAAGACCATTTTTCAAGGGACAGAGTTGTTAAAAAAGAGTTGTCGATTTTTGACAACTCTGTCTTTTCTTCCGTATCCTCCTGTTCCAGAAGCTGCAGCAGCCGCTCCGCCTCAGGTACGTCCCCGGCATCCACGGCCCGCACCAGCCTGTCCCTAAGCTCCCACAGGTCATATTCGTCCGGCTGCAGATAGTCCTCGAAGCCATCGTCCTCAAAACCCAGTCGCTCCATCAGCCGGTCCCGGGTCATTTTGTCCGGCAGCCGTTCGCCCGCCTCGATGCGGCTGAGCATGTCCGCGGAATACAGGCCCCATCCCAGCTGCTCCAGGGCCACGTTCTGGCCCGTGCGCATGCCTGTGAGGAAATTGCGGAAGCATATCTTCTCTTTTCTCTGCATTTCGTCCCTTTCCGGATCCCCTTTCTTTTGTCTGGAAATAGTGTCGCGTATGGCAAAATCTTATCTTTATACTGCATAACGCTGAATACTGCCTAATAGAATCATGCGATTGAACCACTCGGCGAAATGGCCGCCTCTTCCTTATATTCGACATAGAGCTTCAGCACCTTATTCCTGATAATGAAAGCCTTTTCTACAATCCGGGTATACCTTTCCCAAAATTCCTCCACCTCCCGATATTTTTCAAAATATGCAAAAGTATGGCACAGACCCTTTTTATGGTCAAGCAAAGCACAAAAGCATCTGATGTCTTTCTTGAAATCTTTTCCTTTTGCCCGGATGATTCCATCCACATACGTGGTCAAATAGCGGTAGTTCTCAAATCCGTATATCCATTCCTCCCCACGCTCCCTCCCGCCAAACGTCGGGGCAATATTCAGATATTCCCGGATCTGAGCCTCAAAGACTCTCACTGGGAATTCATATTCAAAACGGTCTTCTGTGGGAGCAATCAATAATATGCCGTCATGGAGATCCAGCTTCACATTGTCCGGAACATAATGACCATATCCCGCCCTCATCTCCTCATAAGTACAGCAGATATCCGTCCTGTATTTCCCGTTTAGGGCATTGTCGCACAACAGGAATTCCTCTTTCGCATCATCATACCCATACACCATCACCTCATGGTTCGAGCGGTGTCCTATCCCATAGAAGCCCAGATATCCCCGGTCAATATTCAGCGGAGCATAATATCCCTCTTCAATATATTGTCGGATGAACGAAGTCACGGTGTCCGCTATGACTTCTGCACGCCGGTATTTATAAAAATCCAGGAAAGGACATTGGTAGAACATGTTCAGCCCGCATTCCCGATTCTGTACTATGCTCAGTTCATAAAGACAAAACGGAGCACCCGGCTTGTATCCAATAATGTTATTATAATTCGCCGCAAGCCATATCCCTTCTTTGTCCACAGCGTCAATCACCGCAAGCAAATCCGCTAAAAATCATATGTATCCAGCAACGGAGTCTTGTTTAGATATAATTCTTTTTTCATGATATTTTGATTGCTTCTTCCCCCTCTTCTCTATATAGGCATCTCTCACAGCATTCCATTTCTTCATTGCTCCATCTTATAATTGTCAGTAGTTGCTTTATATAGGGCTTCATACTTTCCATGCATCATCAGCAATTCCTTATGTGTCCCCTCTTCCACAATCCTACCTTCCTCCATAACGACAACCCGATCAGCCAAGGCGCTTACATATAATCTGTGTGAAATAAAAATAATGGTATCATCTTGAAAGCAATCAAATACTTCTTTAAAGATATTATATTCACTTATAACGTCCAGCGCACTTGACGGCTCGTCCATAACAATAACAGATCTATGATTTACAAAAACCCTGGCTATCGCTACTTTCTGCATTTCACCGCCTGACAATATGACGCCATCTTCATCAAATTCTCTCGTCATCTGATGCTCCAGCCCTCCCGAAAGACTCAATATCTTCTCTGACAGTTCCACTTTGACTATAGCGTCCTTTATATCGGCTTCCGAATCCGGATTAACAAAATCCAGCAAAACGTTTTCAGAGACTGATGCTGCAAAAATATTGAACAACTGTGGAACAACGCTGAAATTTTTCACATAGGATTCTTTACTGTATTCGCTTATATTTACCCCGTCAATTGTTATACTTCCCTCTGTAGGTTCATATAACCTCAAAAGGAGATCTACTAATGTTGTTTTTCCCGCTCCATTTCCTCCGACAATAGCAATTTTTTCACCCTTTTTAATCTTTAGGCAAATATTGTCCAGCGCATTTCTTTGCATACCGCTGTAAGCAAAAGAAACATGATTAAAGCATATTTCATAATCTTTCTGTTTAAGTAAATCAATCTCTTGTACAACTGACTGACTTGTTTCTCTTTCCTCAAAGTAAAAATCTCTGAATTTTTGAATGTACAGGTCATTTTCATAAAACCTCTTGGCAACGTTCATAATCCGTTCGAAAGATCCCAGCATGCTTCTGGCCGAATTGTATAAACCTGAAAAATCAGCTATCGTTATGATTCCCATAAAAGCCTTTACAAAAAGATAAAAAAGAAGTCCGAATTCATCAAACAAACCGTATAATGCCGTCAGCAGAAAATTTAACCTCATTATTCCACCGACATATTTATGGAATATTTCTGTGCTTTCCTCCGAAGCGTTTTTAAATTTATGATTCAAAATTTCAGACACATTTGTAAGGCGCAACGTCTTCGCATATTCTTTTAAATAGAATACCCTCTTGATATATCCGATTTTTCTGTTCAAGGATATATTTGCCTGATTTCTTTCAAAAATCAAATCACTTACTCTATTATAAAAAAACGTATTCATTATTATGATAATTAGTGGAAAGACAATTAAAACCGGATCTTTGAAAATATAAAGCACACTGAATAATATGAATATAACTTGAACTATTTCAACACCACAATCCCTAATTGAATCATATACAGAAAAGATTCTGTTTTCTGCTTCACTTATTACATAACTGTATTTATCGTAATATTCCGGCTTATCATACTGTGCATACTCTCTCTTCTGCACCTTTTGGAATAATTGTTCATGAAATTTTTGCCTGAAGCGAATCTGTTCTTTTGGCAAAAACATATTATTATAATAAGAGTTGAATGTTGCAATACATATTTCTCCCAAACATAATATAAACAACCTACAAAAGGCCTGAGAAATTGTCTTCTCTTTATAAATAATCGTATTAATCAGATATCTAATCAAAAATATAGATATACCCGTATCATATATTTTCAGAAGCTTAATAAAAAAAGAAATAAGGACAAATCTAGGCGAAAACTTCCACAGCAATCCCAACATAAAAATATTATTATCAATAATTTTTCTTATTTTCGCCATTTAATTAACTCCCTCTCGCGTACTAATTTCAATTTTTCTCGTCAGTCTAGCAAATAAGGCAGAATCTATTTCATTCATTTGGCAATACATTACAATGGTTTGTTCTATTAAATATTTCTGTAATTTGCAGAACATTCCATCTATGTCTTGAACATTTTGCTTCATCAGAAAAGAATTATGATAACAATCTCCCCCACAAATATATCTCGCCCAACATTGGGAACACATTGAGACACTATCCACATATATTTCTTCTAATACTCCATTGTAACGTTCTCGTTTTAGTGCATTACCGATACAATATCTTTCCTCCCCCACAAAGCTGTCGCACGGAAACAGCTGTCCATTTGCAGTCAGACTCACCTTATTTTTCCCAGCCTGACACCGATTAGTCACAATTCGTCTTAGAATTATTCTTCGCATAATCTTACCCAAATAATCATTATCATTAGAAATCATTTCTACATACTCAATATTGCCTTTTCGAAATTGATTGACAAAGAAAGCAAATAATTCGTCATATAGGTTTTTATACACACAAAATGTTATATCATTTAATCCATATACTTCTGTAGTCCTCACGATTCGCATTTGTACCCTTTTTAAGCCTATTCCTTTATGATGCTTCAGAATTTCAACCAAACTATGTGTTTCGGATGTTATTACTACCAATCCCCATATATTTTTAAATCTCCTCGTATAATTATCCCCAGTCAAAATGTCTTTCAAAGTATCTACTACCATCGCATAAGAACTTACGCCATCTTTAAAAGTTCGATATATATCATTATCTTTTTTAAGACCATCTAAACTAATCCCTAAATTAAACCCATGATTATCTAGAAATTCAAAAATTTGCTTCTTATTTATAGTACCGTTTGTGCAGAGCCAGAACTTTGTCTTTTTTCCTCTTTTTCTGAACTCTTCACATTTTTTAACGACAGCCTGAATATTTTCAAATCCAAGTAACGGTTCTCCTCCGCTCACAAAATCAAATCGAAACTCATTAATTTCTCTAAAATAATCGAAATATAAATATTCTAATGCTTCTGCGAGCTTTTCCTCTGACATAAACCTTTCTTCATTTATGTAATTTTCCCCCTGTTTCGCAAAACAATATTTACACTGTAGATTACATTCATGAATCGGGGCCATCGTCAAAAATGCCTCATCATATGTTCTTGCCGTCTGGATTATGCGTTTTGAAAAGAAAATATCTTGCTCATATAGAAATTGTATCGTTTTTTGATTTCTTCCCTTTGACTCATTACGCATATCAGCAATATATCTGGCCAATCCTTTTTTCTCAATATCAGCAAATTCATTGTAAAGATTCTGAGAAATTTCAGAATAAAAAATGTTGATATAATCCAGAATATACTTTTTATCATTAAAAGAAAACAAATAAAAATTTGCATTTTTAAAATTATTCATTTTTCACCACATACTCGTCAATAACATATAGAAGCGGCAAAATTTTGCCGCCCCTTTTTTCTGCGCTTCAGCAACTGATGTTACACGACTGACAGCTTTGACATGTCTGGCAGCCATCGTTGACATTACACTGACAGCTGTGACATGCATAACAGCCTACTTTCTGCGGATCGAGTTCATCCTCATCCAGCACGCCCTGAAGTTTGATAAAACCTCCATTTTCACTTAAGAACATAATATAGCCTCCTTTCATTTAATTAACAAATTTGTCGCTAAACCTATGATATCTTGCTCCAAAATAGCTTTTTGTCATTTGGTAGTTGACGTTTTTAAAGCAATAATCCGTACCAACATTTGAGTTCTGTCTCATCACCTCGCATCCTCCGTTACAAATGCCAACAAAGCAGCATCCTACACATCTATCATCAAGTCCAAAATTTATAGCGTCATCATATTTTAAGTCACACACATTACCGACAATCTTTTCCATAACATCCATATAATTTGGACAATTATAAATATTCCCCTTCGAATCTATAGCCAAATACATCTTATCAAACATAGAACAATATCTTCTCCACGGTGCAACACGAAATCCCTTAAA
The DNA here is from genome assembly GCA_910584235.1 of uncultured Acetatifactor sp. Classification (GTDB taxonomy): domain Bacteria; phylum Bacillota; class Clostridia; order Lachnospirales; family Lachnospiraceae; genus Acetatifactor. The sequence goes on along the minus strand of CAJTZD010000046.1, from coordinate 19,160 downwards.
ATAAGCATATCTATAGATTTCATCAAAATAATTTGTTGTCTCATCGTTATATCCGCTTGCATCACTATAGCCTGAGGGATCGACCAGATTAAGGTGCAGAATACAGTGCTTGTTTAATTCCCTATCTTTTAATATATCTATCAGTTCGCATATACTTCCTACATTCGTGTTATCAACATTTATTCTTATAACGACACTTTTAAATTTTAAGCTGAATTCACATAAATGCTGCAAAATAACATCAAATGTTTTCTCCCCTTGCGCTCCAATTCTTCTTGCATCATGAATGTATGCAGGGCCATCTAAAGTAACTTGAAGATTATCTACTCCCAAGTCAAGCAGTTCATTTATAACATCCTCTGGCATCTCATAACCATTTGTAACCAATGTATACCTAATACGAATCTTCTGGTCATAATTTAGTTCTGTCATTTTATTAATAAACAAAACATTACTTGTATGCGCAAGAATAGGTTCTCCTCCATACAAAATAATATTCAGTTTCTTAATCCCTTTTCTTACTGTTGTTTTATATACATATTCCGCGCTGTTTTCGACAACAGAACTCTGCATGTATTTCTCATGACAAGCATGATTTATCCTTTCTCCAATAATGCAATAGGTACATTTCAAATTACAGAGAAAGGACGGAGCAAAATAAACTGTTCCTGTTTCAGCTTCAGCAGCCCTCTTTAAATACTCATTTTTAAATAATTTCGCCTCATCTATATTATCATCGACTATTATTTTATTTAAATACAACTCCGAAATATGTTTCTTTGTGATGTCTGATAAATATCTACCATCCCCGTTCTCCAAAAAAACTTTTATGGCCTTATATTCATTTATAGGCAATTCAAACAAGCCATCCGTAATGCTCTTATAAAGCATCACCGAATCATCAAACTCAAAGCACACAACGTATATTGACCATCTCATTTTATGCTCCCATCCCCTGATTATGGTGTACAAATCAAGTAGAGTTATTTTTGTCTTTGTCCTTCATTCCTCAAACAGTTTATTTTTTAACTCATCTATTTTACGCTGGTATACTATATTCTTTTTTATCAAATCATTAACCATCTTTACTATATCCTCAATTTTATTTATAAACAGATATTCGTCCGGAATACGTACAGAAAAGTATTCTTCCATTTCTGCATACAACTGTACTATATCATATGAAGATATGCTTATTGGTGGAGCATCCAATTTCATATCCATTTTTATATCCTCACTGTTCAACCCAACAAGACTGTGCAACTTTTCTTCCAAAAAATTGTATATTTGCTTTTCCATTTTGAGAACAATCCTTCCTAAAGTATAATCCAATACTTTTATTATACGCTTTTTTGATAATATCAATATTAGTATGCTTGTATCAAGTAATCGTTGGCACTTTTCTCATTTTCCTTATGAGCCCCTATTTGATACCACACACTCTTCGCATAGCTTTGGCTGTATTCCATCTTCCGAGTCAATAATTTTCTAATTCACTTATCACCTCTGGCAAAACCCCCATTTCTTTATCTCGAATTAGTTTGTAGTACTCTTCTATCCTGTTAAGCAGCTTTTCATCTCCTGTTACGTCATGCTTCAATTTTAAACGCATTGCTACACAACTCCAATCAGCTATTGTATGATATTTTGCTATAATGTCGTCCGAAATCGGATACCTCTCTTTCATCCATGCCAACCGCAGTTCCATTATCCTCTTATGTTCCTGTTCCAAAAACAGCGCCCTGTGGCCGCTCCCTGCAAAGCCTCCCTGCTCCCTAGCAATCCTTATATTTTGGAATATCCCATCATAACACTGCATTCCAAAACATCTGTTTTTTATTTCATCAGAATCCCACTTTATACCAAGATTCACATCCCATCTGCTCGTTGCCCGGGATGCCAGGTAATCCTGAAGAGATTCTATCACACGGTATAACTCAAAATTTGCCCTGTCGTCATCTCTGTAAGACAACAATTCAATCGTCCCCTCGAACCCTCCCGTCCAGGTGTCCGGATCATTTATCCTGCTTATAGCCTCCCTTAATTCTTCTGTACTGCAAACGGCTTTCCTATATTTTCCCCCGGAGAAATTATCTGCAATATCAAAAAAGCCTGCATCGTTGTATCCGTATATCATCATGTCATGTACTGCCTTAAAATCATATTGACCGATGTATTGTGTTTCTACCGGCAGGACAACATAGTAGCCTTTGGCTAAAGCATTTTTGATGAAGCCGGTCACTCCCCTTTCCATCTGTTCTGCCAATTCCGCCTTAATCCGCTGGTAAGACAGCAGCATGCAGTTTCTATAGTAAAAATCGTAATAATCCAAATACTGATTTCCCCAACAGGTTAACTGGATAAAACAATTCATCAGCCAGAAATATGCCCTCGGATAATTCAATAATATGGACACTGCATTGGCATCTTTCGGAAAGGTAACTGTAAAAGACTCCTTTAGCGGCAGTTTAATCATATTAGCCATTTACTTCTTCTCCTGTAAGATAATTCCACTTCCTGTATGGTATACTTTTCTACTTTCTTTCAGAGTTTCTGAGGCAGCACTTTTTGAATATTACTCATGCAAAAATAGCTTATCACGGCATAAGGCCATTTTTCAAGGGACAGAGTTGTCAAAAAAGATTTGTCGATTTTTGACAACTCTGTCCCTTGTCCGGCTTTTATACTTCTGTTATAATTAAGACGTATGTTTCTTCAAATATAGAAAAAACGAAGTAAAAGGGATTATCAACATGAAAAAGAATTTCAGAGAAGCAATCATTACTGCTGTTTTTGCTCTTTCCATTGGCATGCTTCCGCTGCCAGGGCCAACAGCGCCGACTCCGTACCCGCCGGAATCTTCCACGGCAGAGGACGAGGAGGTTCCCGGAGGGGAGCCTGAATTCAAGCCGCTGAACGATGAACCGGATTTTGATAAAGTTAAAGCATAATTACGACCAATCAGTGTGTAACTTGTCATAATAAAATTTTTCAAAAAATGTCCTTTTGCAAAGCCTTGCAAGCTGTATGCACTTCTGCAGTTCCTGAGCAGCGGAAATGCCAGGTTCTGCGGAAGTGCCCTTTTTGACTTCCTCCATCTTGTTCCAAAGCCTGTTGTACAGGCTTGAGGCAAGCATGCCCATCCTCCGTGCAGACAGACATTCCCGCATAACCCTCTCGCTGATTTCTGTGGACTTCTCATAGTCCCCCGCATCCCCCAGGCGGCTTGCCACGCCGTTCATAATCAATTCATATACGTTAATATATGTATGAATGCTGTCTTCTGGCATGCACTGCCTGGCGATGCTCTCCAGCAATTCTATATTTAGTTCTTCCTCCTTATCTTTAGATTTCATTGCAATATTATACAGGCATTCTAGTTCTGCGCAGGTCAGATAGATGTCCGTTCCGTCTTTCGCCCTCTTTATGCTCTCCAGCGGAACACTATACTGCAGTGCTTCTTTGATCCCGGCTGCACATTCTTCTGCGCTGATCACTTGCTTATGAAGCCTGCACAGGCACTCCATATGCTTCAGTTCCTGTCTGTTAGCCGGAATTTCTTCGTCAAGTGCTTCTTTCATCTGCTGCAGCAGCCGATGGACTTTTTCCGTCTCCCGGTTATTCAATGCGTCTTTCGCGCTGCGGTACATGTTTATTACTTCGTGCCGTTCCGTGACAACGCTTTCCCTTTTGCACTCCGGCGACAGCCCCAGCCTGCAGAACAGCTCCCTCCAGATAGCCCGCTGGGTCTTCATCTTATTGTTCTCCAGGCGCCTGAGGGTCTTCTCGCTGCAGATACCCTGGCAGAGTTCCTGCACTGACATGCCTAGCATCCTGCGGCGCCTGCGCACCACGTCGCCGATGCGGTAGTTCTGGGTCTGGCTGTACAGGTAACAGCAGTTCTCCATATGCTCCGATACGCCACACTCCCGATACAGCCCCGTCAGAACCTCCCGCCATTGCCTGATCTGACCGGTCAGCAGTGCCAGGCTCTCCGCATCGTCCGGCATTCCCATAGCCGCCATGTCCTCCACGCTGTATGCTGCCGCTTCCGCCATACTTTGCTGCTGCGCCGTCTTCTGCCTGAGCCTGTCCCATGCCAGTTCGAAAGATGCCGTGGCACGCTCCCCTGATTCAGCCAGAGAAAGGCCTGCAAGCATGACCAGGATCCTCTCCATAAGCTCCAGCAGTTCGCACAGCCAGTACATCCGCATGCAGGAGCGCAGATCCTCCACGGCTTCCGCGCATATCTGCAGGAGCCGGCGGCAGACGGCGGCAGACGGTTCCGGCTGCGCTTTCAGCTGTTCCAGGCACAGGTAGTACGCTGCCTTGGGGCATATTTTGGCGCGGCTGTAGACATCCTTGGAAGAGGCGCGCACTGCCTCCAGCAGCTTCTCCATGGCCCGGACGGCATAAGGGTCAGAGGCTTCTCCCCCGGCCACAGGTCCCGCGTCCCCGCCGCAACGGATGTATTCCGCCAGCAGGTTCCACTCCTGCACGGCAAGCAGGCTCCCGCACCATTTCCCCAAAGCAATGTCAGGCACAGTGCAGGAAAGGGCCTCTCCGAAGATTTCCCGCAGTTCTTCTTCGGAAGCGCCCCGGTACTGCATCAGCTGCGCTCTCATGGTCAGGCAAAGCTGCCTGAGGACAACGTTTTCTTCCGTATCCTCCTGTTCCAGAAGCTGCAGCAGCCGCTCCGCCTCAGGTACGTCCCCGGCATCCACGGCCCGCACCAGCCTGTCCCTAAGCTCCCACAGGTCATATTCGTCCGGCTGCAGATAGTCCTCGAAGCCATCGTCCTCAAAACCCAGTCGCTCCATCAGCCGGTCCCGGGTCATTTTGTCCGGCAGCCGTTCGCCCGCCTCGATGCGGCTGAGCATGTCCGCGGAATACAGGCCCCATCCCAGCTGTTCCAGGGTCACGTTCTGGCCCGTGCGCATGCCTGTGAGGAAATTGTGGAAGCATATCTTCTCTTTTCTCTGCATTTCGTCCCTTTCCGGATCCCCTGTCTTTTGTTTGGAAATTATGTTTCATGCTTTGTAGTCTTTTCCGTGATTCTATCATATCAAAATCTGGTGCAGAAATCAAGGCACAAAAGTTCCTTAACCAACAGAAGATTAATATTTAAATCATTATTGCATTTTTCCGCCTTTTCAGTTAAAATATTATCCATGATAGACTTAAACCAATTCAAAATCACACCAAAAGAAATCAGCGGTACCATCGTGGAGAATGTCAGGGCTAGGCGGAAAGAAGCCCATCTGACCCAGGAGCAGCTGAGCATACGGTCCGGAGTGAGCCTGGGGTCGGTCAAGCGGTTCGAGCGGTCAGGAGAAATTTCTCTGGCTTCCCTCATCCGCATTTCCGTGGCCCTGGGTTGCCAGGAGGATTTTTTGCAGCTGTTCGCGAAAAAGCAGTATCAGTCCATACAGGAGATCATTGATGAGCAGTCTTAAAAAAATGGATGTTTTCTACCGGAACCGAAAGGTCGGGACGCTGGCGGAGACAAAAGACCGTCGTATCGCTTTTGAATATGACGGGACATGGCTGGGGTCGGGCTTTTCCATCAGTCCTTTCAGCCTGCCCCTGGAGAAAAAAGTCTTTCTGTCAAAGGCCGAGCCTTTTGACGGCCTTTTTGGAGTGTTTGCCGACAGCCTGCCCGATGGCTGGGGGCGGCTTTTGGTGGACAGGATGCTTCTGCGGGAGCATATCGACCCCCACCAGGTAGGCAGTCTTGACCGGCTGGCTATCGTTGGGGAATCCGGGATGGGTGCTCTGACCTACCGCCCCTGCCGGGAATGGGCTTCCCCGATACAGGCGCAGGATTATGACAGGATAGCCGACCAGTGCCGGCAGATGCTCCTCACTGACACGGCGGAGGATTTCGACCAGTTGTTCCGGCTGGGCGGCTCCTCGGGCGGAGCCAGGCCGAAGATATTGACCCAGGTCAACGGGGAGGCGTGGCTGATTAAATTTCCGTCTTCCATGGACAAGCCGGATATCGGCGCGCAGGAATACGCCTATGCCAAATGCGCTGTGGACTGCGGCATCCGGATGAGCGAGACCAGGCTGTTCCCCTCTGCATTGTGCAAAGGATATTTCGGCACGAAGCGCTTCGACCGGTACCTGGATCGTGATGGCTTGGAGCAGCGCGTCCATATGCTCACGGTGAGCGCCATATTGGAGACCAGCCACCGCATACCGAACCTGGATTATCATATTCTGATGAAACTCACATCCATTTTGACCCATGACTATTCCCAGATGATACAGATGTTCCGCCTGATGTGCTTCAATGTATTTGCCCATAACCGGGACGACCATTCCCGGAATTTCGCTTATCTTTATGACCAGGAAGAGGGCCGCTGGCTGCTGTCTCCGGCCTATGACCTGACTTACAGCAGTTCCATCGGCGGAGAGCATGCCACCTGCGTAAATGGGAACGGCCAAAATCCCGGCCGGAAAGACCTGCTGGCGGTGGCAGCCCAGGCCGGAATTGAGGCGAGGGAGGCCACGGACATCCTTAAGGAGGTGGAGGAGACTGTTCGGGGCGCTCTGCATTTCCATTGACGGGTATACGGCTACGCAAATTTCGTTAACAAGAGAAGATTTTCACAATTATGAGCAAAAAAGATTGACTCTGCCGTTAGGGAAGCGTTTATACTATAATCATCTTAAATTCTGCTTTATAGAGACGAATACATGGAGGACAGAAGAATGAGCGATTACATCAAAATCAGGGAAGTGACGGCCCGGTATGACATTTCGGCCCGGACGCATGCGCCTGTCAAGTTAAAGCAGAATGTATGAAATGCCAAATTCCCTGCACCGCGGCAGCCTCTAAGCCTGCCGCGGTGCAGGGAATTTACTGTCAAGCCTGGCTCCTCATTCAGAAACTACGGTTTTCTGCAAACCACAATATTATCAAGCGGCTTCTCGCTGCTCTTTCTCCGCAGGCGCCTTATCGAACCCATGCACCCAGTCACAGCAGAGATAATAGAACAGATAGATCACGGAACTGATGGCCCAGGTCAGCGGATAGGCCCAGTAAATATAGCCGATTTCATTGGTCAGCCGCATTACGATGAAGATGTATGTAATGCGTATGACGCACCACACCGCCAGCATGACGCACATGGGCACAAAGGCTTTCCCCGCGCCCCTGCAGACCGCCGCCACGGCATGGGAAAAGGCCAACAGGCAGAAGAACAGGGATACCGTCCGGGCCTGGCGGACGCCCAGCTCGATGACCCCCGGCGTCTGGTCAAAGAGCCCGATAAGCTTCGGCGCGAAGACATAGCAGCAGACGCCGATGGTCTCCGCCAGCAGCATGGCCGCCAGAATGCTGAAACGCGCACCCTTTTTGGCCCTGTCGTACTGCCTGGCGCCCAGGTTCTGGCTGATAAAGGTAGTGCTGGCCATGTTGAAGCTGGTAATGGGCAGGAACGCAAAGCCCTCTATCTTCGCGTGGGTACCGTAAGCGGCCATGGCAAGCTTGCCGAAAGAGTTTATCTGGGACTGAACGATCACATTGGCAAAGGCAATGACGGAATTCTGCACCCCGGAGGGCAGGCCGTTGCGGATAATCTCTTTCAGAATGTCCCCGTGGAACCGGATCCTGCGCCATTCCACGGTGAACACATTCCCCTTTTTCATCAGGTGAATCATGCACAGCACCACGCTGCCCGCCTGGGAGATCACCGTTGCCACCGCCGCGGACCATACGCCCCAGCGGAACACTGCCAGGAATACCACGTCCAGCACCACGTTCAGCACGGATGAGAAAATCAGATAATACAGAGGCCTGCGGCTGTCCCCCAAAGCGTTCATGATGCTGCGGCAGACATTGTAGAGCACCAGCGCCAGGGAACCGAGAAAATAGTAACGGAAATAGGATATGGCCTCCGGCAGCACTTCCGGATCCGTCTGCATCCACACCAAAAATGTAGGGGTAAACGCCACCCCCACAACTGTCAGAACTATCCCGGCCGCCAGGCCGAACGCCAGCACCGTGTGAATCGCCCGGGAGACTTCAGCCGTATCCCCTGCCCCAAAGTACCGGGAAATCACCACACCGGCTCCCATGGCGATCCCCGCGAAAAAGCTGATCATGAGAAAAATCAGGGTTCCCGATGAAGTCACTGCCGCCAGCGCATTGGTGCCCAGATACCTGCCCACGATAAACGCGTCCGCCGTGTTGTAGAGCTGCTGGAATACCTGGCTGAGAAAGATGGGCAGCGCAAAGCCCAGCATCATGGAGTAGGGATTCCCCTGGGTCATGTCTTTTGTGTGTTCCGATGTGTTCTTCTGCATATTTGTTTTTCCGTTATTTTGTATATGTATATTCATTCTATCTTTTCCCAGTCCTCCATTATTCCGGAAGATAGTTCTGCCTTTTTCAATCACCTGGCGCGCATTCTGCCGCATCCGGATACAGGGCGTTGGCTCTCCTGTTTTCAGGCTCAAAAGAGCCCTTTTGCTTCTATCATATTACAAGAACGAGGGCTTTGCAACACTTTTGCCACAACCTTTGCCCCCTTTTAACAGCCTATCCCTTTGAATCATTTTGAATTATTGCTTTTTATGGCGTTTTCCGGTAAAATACTGGCATAAAGACATGTGCGGCTTTTGATACCATGTGCGCGGAAACGCAGGGAGCCATGGGAAATATTATCATAATCATCCCGGCAAAGTGCCGGAAAGCGCAGGAAAGGAGCATTCTATGGGAATCCTGGCAGGTTTTATGGCACCCCATCCGCCCCTCATCATTCCCGATGTGGGCCGTGGGCAGGAAAGGGGCATACAAGAGACAATCGAGGCATACGAAAAAGTGGCGGAGGAAATCGGAGGCCTGCAGCCTGAGACTATCGTGCTGCTCTCTCCCCATCAGACCATGTACGCAGACTATTTCCATATCTCCCCGGGGCGGGGCGCTAAGGGAGACTTCGGGCAGTTTGGGGCACCCCAGGCGCGCATGGAGGTCTCCTATGACACGGCTTTCACAGAGCGCCTGGGGGCATCGGCAGGTGTCCGGGGGCTGCATGCGGGCACCCTGGGGGAGCGGGAGCGGCGGCTGGACCATGGAACCATGGTTCCGCTGTATTTCGTGAACAAATATTGGACGGGATACCGTCTGGTGAGAGTCGGTCTGTCGGCTTTCCCTCTCATCGCCCATTACCGCCTGGGGCAGTGCATCCGGGAAGTAGCGGAGGCGCTGGGCAGACGCACCGTGATCATCGCCAGCGGCGACCTGTCCCATCGGCTGAAAGAGGACGGCCCCTATGGGTACCAGGAAGAGGGGCCGCAGTACGATGCCCGGATCATGGATGTGATGGGCAGGGCCGCCTTTGGGGAGCTGTTTGATTTTTCCGAGGATTTCTGCGAAAGGGCCGCGGAATGCGGGCACCGCTCCTTTACCATCATGGCCGGGGCTTTTGACGGGACTGCCCTGGAGACAAAGCGCCTGTCCTATGAGGGGCCTTTCGGCGTGGGATACGGTATCTGCCGCTACAGGGCTTTGGGGCCGGACGAATCCCGGCATTTCCTGGAGCAGTACGAGGAAAAGGAGAAAGCGCGCCTCCTGGCGCAGCGGGAAAAGGAAGACCCTTATGTGCGGCTGGCCAGGCAGACTATAGAGGAGTATGTGAGCACAGGGCGCAGAATCCAGGTGCCACAGGGACTGCCGGAAGAACTGTACCGGAACCGGGCCGGGGCTTTCGTGTCCCTGAAAGAGGACGGGAAACTGCGGGGCTGCATCGGCACCATCCAGGCCGTGCAGGGCTGCCTTGCGGAGGAGATCATTGCCAATGCCGTCAGCGCCTGTTCCCAGGATCCCAGATTCTCCCCGGTGGAGACCTGGGAAGTTGACCGCCTCACCGTCAGCGTGGACGTGCTGGGAGAGACGGAGGGCATCTCCTCGCCGGAGGAACTGGACGTGGGCCGGTATGGGGTCATCGTGACGAAAGGCTCGAAACGCGGGCTGCTGCTGCCTAATCTGGAGGGCGTGGACACGGTGGCGCAGCAGATTGCCATCGCTAAGCAAAAGGCGGGGATTCGGGAGCATGAGGACGTGGCGCTGGAGCGGTTCGAGGTGGTGCGGCACTATTAGTTCTTTGCCGAATGCTCTTCTTCCATTGTTGCCCGACTCACGAGCAGAGGGCATCATGAATCGGCGGCAAATTTCATTCATCATAAAATTTATTTAACATAACCAACGCAATTTCATATAATACTAGTAGAGGCGGAGCAATCCACCATCGAAAATATTGTTCGCACACCGTCTGCGACTAAAAAATACACGGTTCGAAAATATTGCTCGCTTACCGGAAGCGTCTAATAAATGTCCGGTTTGAAAATCCTGGCCTTATCGATTTTGTGATAAAGCTATCTTTATAAGGAGAATTCCATGGACTATCAAGAAGGATATGTTTATCATATTAAAGACGAATATTTTGCTAAAGTAAAGGATCCCTGCTCTGGCTCGTCCCTCTCAGCAGTCGAGTCAAAAAGTTCCAGGCAATAACCCTGTCCCTGTCAAACACGCTATCCAGGCTGAGGTAAGCACAAAAATGAAGCGTATACTACAGCTTCACACATGCGGTAAAAAAATCGTTTTCCCAGATATTTCAAGGCTTGAAAGCCTGATGCTAAGTGAAAATACGTCTGTTATATAGCCATTCTCCGTCACACATTCCCCAGATACACATACTCCAGATACCGCCCCGCGATACCCGCAAGGCTGCGCAGCTTCCCTATATCCGTAGGCCTCCTGTCCGTCATGCGGTACTGGGGGAAGAAGCGGGTGATATGGAGCGGAATCTCCCGGCTTAGGCCCGCTATCCACCGGGCTTCCTCCTCCATCTCGTCCTCCCCGTCATTTTCGCCCGGCACCACCAGCGTAGTAAGTTCCACATGGCAGTTGGATGACGCTTTTTCGATAAACCGTTTGACAGTCTCCAAATCCCCGCCAAGCTTCCGGTAGTACTCCTCCCGGAAGCCTTTCAGGTCGATGTTCATGGCATCCATGTAGGACAGAAGCTCCTCCAGCACCCATACAGAGGCCGTTCCATTGGTCACCAGCACGTTCTCCATGTCGTATTCCCTGACCAGCCTGGCGGTGTCGCGGACATACTCCCAGCCAACCAAAGGCTCGTTGTAGGTATAGGCGATGCCTATGTTCCCGGATCCCCTGCGCTCTTTCCACTCCAGGGCCGTGTCCGCCAGTTCCCTTGGCGGCACATACACCGCGCCGGCATCTACCTTGCCGCCCATGGAAATCTCATGGTTCTGGCAGAAAGGGCACCGCAGGTTGCAGCCGTAGCTTCCCACGGACAAAATCTTCCCTCCCGGGCGGAAGTTCTTCAACGGCTTCTTTTCGATGGGGTCTAATGCGATAGACGTAATCTGTCCATAATTCTCACAGACAATCTCTCCGCCCTCATTTTTCCTGGCCCCGCACAGCCCTATCTGGCCGGGGGCCAGGCTGCAATGGTGCATGCACACCTGACAAGTGGTCTTTTCCATCCTCCATTCTCCTCCGTCAATCGGACTTCTCTCCGGATGGGCATCGTTCTGGCCCACCGCCACCACAACCACCTGGAGCTCTCCGGTCTTTCTCCCTCTAGTCTATCAGAAATGAAATCAGCGATTTCACTCGGGCTGGTCGTAAGACCCAGGTCCATCAAGAGCAGGGAAGTTCCCCGCACCGGTAGTTTCCGCTTTCGATGCGATCCGCACCTCCACAGGCCACACCGTCACATATACATCTCTGTCCTCATCCCCCGGATTATCCATGTATATCCCCACCTTAAACCATGCGCCTCTCTCCGCCTCCATTTCTACCGGCATGCCGGGCGTGACGTAAGGCTCCTCGTCATAGGCATTCTCCTGGCGTACCTCCACCGGTTCCAGGGAAATCCGCGTGTCCCCCACGTCCTGCCCCACCGCAAATGTGACCCGGCCTCTCTTGGGAGAAATCTCCTCGTCCGAATAATAGACGCCGCCTTTACTCCCCGCCGGAATGGTAATGCGTATGTCAAATCTGCTCCGCTGCGGATTCGTCAGCAGGCATACCGCCAGCACAGCCACGGCAAGGATCCCCGCCGCCACGGCCCACCATGCCGGTTTCTTCCACCTGGCCAGGTTCCGGATGCGCGCTTTCGTATCCCCCTCCCCAAAGGCAAGGGGCGCGCCCGCCAGGATCCCCATAAAAATCTCATCCAGCATTCCCCTTACCTCCTCATGCCCTCAATGAGGCGCTTCAGCTCCTCGGCCTCCTGCTCCGAAAGCTTCTTCCGGGTGCCGAAAGCCGCCAGAAAAGCGGGCAGGGAGCCCCCGAAAGCCTCCTCCACATACTGCTCGCTGTGCCGGGCGTAGAATTCCTCTCTGGAAATCAGAGAGGTCACAATGCCCTTGTCGTTTTTGAAAATCCCCTTGTCGCAGAGCCTCCCCAGCACCGTGAAAGAGGTGGTTTTTTTCCATTGGAACTGCGCCTCACCAAACTTCGCCAGCTGCCCGGAAGCCACCGGTTCGTTTTCCCATATCAGATCCGCAAACCGGGCCTCCGCGGTTCCTGCTCTGAATTCAGCCATATAGAACGCCTCCTTTTCTACAATATGTAGTATATATTCATACTACTCCATATAGTATCTCTTGTCAATCCCTATCAGAAAATTATCTTGTGCGGCATGAAACGTTTTCCGCTGCCAATTCATGCGCATTCGCTGCCCTCCAAAGCACCCTAAACACAGAAAAATGCATAAATCACTTGCCAAAGCAGCTCAGACATAGTAGGATAGAAGCAGTGGAAAAAGATTTGATTCGTAAACAAAAACAAAAAGGATGGTTCCTATGAAAGATTATGTGATTTTTACTGACGGAGATGTGGATTTGCCTTCTCCCTATGATAAAGAGATTTCCTATCTGCCCCAGTATTACTATTTTGACGACAATATGATCTACGGAGACGAACAGGTTCTGTCCAGGGAAGAATTTTTTGAACGGCTGAGCACGCGCAGAGCCTATACCGCTGGCGTGAATCCTGACTTTGCCCGCAAGAGCTTTGAGGCGGTGCTGCAGGAGGGAAAGGATATTCTGTGCATTGCCGTTTCCTCCGCCATCAGCGGTTCCTGCAGTACTATCTCCGTGGTGGCCGATGAGCTGCGCTCCCAGTATCCCGAATCCCGCATAGAGGTCATCGACTCCCTGAGCGCCACCCTGGGCAGCGGTTTTCTGTGTATGGATGCCCTGGAAATGAAAGCAAACGGAATTCCTCTCCGGGAGGCGGCCGATGAGATCAGAAAGCGGGTGCGCCTGATCGATGTTTTCTTCGTGGTAGACGATTTCAAATACCTGGTTCAGGGAGGCCGGGTCTCCCCCAGCGTAGGCAAGATCGGAGATGTCCTGGATATCAAGGTTATCCTCACCATAAAGGAAGGCCGCATCGAGCCTTACCGGAAGAACCGGGGCATCAACGCGGCGCTGCGCAATATCCAGCACATATCGCAGTCCGGTAAAATCGCCAGACTGGGCGCCATCTATGTAGGCAATGAAGCGCTTTTTGAGAAATGCCGCTCTCTGGTCCAGAGCAGCTGCCATGCATCCCTGAACCTGATCGTGGCCTCCCATGTGGGTCCCAATACCACGGGCATTGCCATTGAATGGGCCGAAAAACCATAGCCCCTTTCCACACCGCTGTCTCCGCCCTGCCACAAAAAGACCGCAGAGCGGGTTTCCCGTCCGGTTCCATTGCCGGGAAACAACAGCGGTGTGTTTTTTTGCCGGAAAATATCTTGCGCAAAATAGAGAGAACGTGTATCATAGATTAACACAATTATTAAAAACGCATATGGGAAAGGAGCTATCATGAGCATCAGAATCGGTATATTAGGGTACGGCAACTTAGGCCGGGGCGTGGAATGTGCAATACGCCAGAATCCGGATATGGAACTGAAAGCAGTATTTACAAGAAGGAATCCCGGGGATGTGAAAATCCTCACCCGGACCGCACAGGTCTGTCATGTGGATGAAGCCCCCCGGTGGACAGACAGGCTGGACGTAATGATCCTCTGCGGCGGCAGCGCCACGGATCTTCCGGTTCAGACGCCGCAGTACGCAAAGCTTTTTAACATAGTGGACAGTTTTGACACCCACGCAAGGATCCCGGAGCACTTCGCAAATGTGGATGCGGCCGCAAAGGAAAGCGGCAAGACCGCCGTCATCTCCGCAGGCTGGGATCCCGGTATGTTTTCTTTAAACAGAATGTATGCCAATGCGATTCTTCCGGAAGGAAAAGATTACACTTTCTGGGGCCGCGGCGTCAGCCAGGGGCATTCCGACGCCATTCGCAGGATTGACGGGGTAAAGGATGCAAAGCAGTACACCATTCCGGTGGCCAGCGCCCTGGAGGACGTGCGCGCCGGCAGTAACCCGGAACTGACCACCCGGCAGAAGCACACCAGAGAATGCTTTGTGGTGGCGGAAGACGGCGCGGACTTGTCCGGAATCGAGGAAGAGATCAAGACCATGCCCAATTACTTCGCCGACTACGATACCACAGTGCATTTCATCAGCGAAGAAGAGCTGAAGCGGGATCACAGCCGTATCCCCCACGGCGGCTTTGTGCTGCGCAGCGGTTCCACCGGCTGGGAGCAGGAGAACCGGCATCTCATCGAATACAGTCTGAAACTGGATTCCAATCCGGAGTTTACAGCCAGCGTAATCGTTGCTTACGCAAGGGCGGCATACCGGCTGTCCAAAGAGGGCGCCCATGGCTGCAAGACCGTTTTCGATATCGCCCCTGCCTACTTGAGCGCAAAGAGCGGCGAAGAACTTCGGGCCTCACTGCTCTGACCTGTTTTCTGTCCGATACAGAACGGCTCATTGAACCGAACCGCACAAAAAGGCGCAGATATGCTACCCTGCGCCTTATTTTATGCAGAATCCAGCCCTCTCCTGCCATCCCTGATTCCGTTCACCCCTCACTGTTCAGGTACTGCAAAATCCCCATATGTATGGCCCAGGCCACCCGCTGCTGGTACTCCGGCGTGCAGAGCTTCTCCGCCTCGGCGCTGTTGGACAAAAAGCCGCATTCGGATTCGGCTCCTAATAGGCAGACTTTACATTACAATGGGTAATCTACTAATAAAAAGCACTTGCTTCATTTAATGGTTACAGAATAAGTCAACACCCCCGCTGCAAGCAACGGGGTATCAAGCTTGCAGCGCTGCAAAGCTGAAAGTGTCCTGCGGGCACTTTGGTATGTGACCCTCGCGGCATTCGCCAAATGGATGCCGGCGCATCCGCCTGGCTCATTGCCCTCGGGAATCAATTAAACGGATTAAAAATCAATAAAAAGGTTTAATTCGGTTAAAAATGTGGTATAATGGATAAAACGGATAAGGAGGTACGCATATGGGACTCAGAGCAGAAGATGTCTTCCGCCCCGGGGCATTTCCGGAATACACCTATATATCTCGAAAATCTGCCATTTCCGACCTGCCCTATGAATTCCGGCTGATGCAGGCCATCAAGGTATCCGGCTTCCTGACTTCTCTGGTAGGCCCTTCCAAAATGGGAAAGACTATTTTATGTGAAAAGGTCATTGGCTTTGAACATATTGTGGAGATTTCCGGAGCAGACTTCGATGAGGATACGGACTTCTGGAAGCTGGTCTCTGCCAAAGCCGGGCTTGCATACGAAGGCCAGTTTGCATCCGAAAAGCAGATTCCCAGCACCAGCGACAAATATACCAAAAAGGAAACCTTCTCCCTGACCAAGGATAAGATTATAGAATATTACAAGGAAAACGATTTGGTTCTGGTCATAGACGACTTCCACTATGCCCCGGAAGGAAAACGAATGCAGATTGCACAGCAGCTCAAAGATGCCATCCGCAGGGGATTTAAAGCCATTGTGGTCTCCCTTCCTCACCGGGCAGACGAAGCAATCCGGCAAAATGCAGACCTTTCCGGCCGCTTAAGCCTGATCAACATGGAGCCATGGGAAGTAGACGATTTAAAGGAGATTGCGAAGCTGGGGTTTGGAAAGCTGAACATTTCCATTGAGGATTCCATTGCGGCGCAGATTGCCGTAGAAAGCCTTTCCTCTCCTCAACTAATGCAGTATATCTGCCTGAACATCTGCACCATGCTAGAAATGTCCGGGAAAGAAAAACGACAGGTCTGTCAGGAAATCCTGGAGACCGCCTACCACTACACCACTGCAAACTTTGAATACGGAGATGTGGTGTCTCTGATGCAAAAAGGGCCGAATACGCGCGGTAAAAGCCGGAACACATTCCGGACTGTCAATGGAGAGGAACTTGATATTTATGAGCTGATCGTAAAATCTATTGCAGAAAATCCTCCCATTATGAAGTTGGAATTTGAGGATGTGAAAGAGCGCATCTACCGCCTGCTTGCAGACGACAGCAAAAAGCCGTCCCCACAGATGCTCCGGGAAAGCCTGGCAAAGCTGAAAGAATTGCTGTATGGGCGGGAAGATATTTTTAAGGTACTTGACTGGAAAGAAGGGAGCCTCTATATTCTGGATCCTCTGTTTCTGTTCTATTTGCGATGGGGAGGCGCACACCAATAACAATGTTCAATGGTATAGACAGCAGCATAACAAGTATACCGAATGCCATTAAACGGCTGAAAAATGTAAAAAACGGCCAAGAATTTTCCTCTTTACTGGCTGGTTTGAGGACTTTTCTGAAAACACTGGACAGCAGCCCGCAATGCCTGATGGAGTTGGAGCAGCGGGCGTACTATATTGTAAATGAATATTCTGACAAAGAGACAATGAGCAATCTGGATTCTGCAAGGAATCGGGTCATTGCATATCTTGAACAGATTATGACTGGTTCTCCTGCAGATGACCGCCTGCTCACCATACTTGAAAATTACTATCTTTTTCTGGAAGCTCTTCTGGAGCGTCCGCCCCACAGGCGTGGCGGCATCCAAACAGAACAGCTGTCAGGGCTGAAAATCCAGAATGAATACGATGTCCAACATCTGCTGTATGCCTATCTGAAACCCATTTATCCGCTGGCAAGGGCTGAAGTCAGTGAGGATACAGGCTATGGCACAGTCCGGACAGATATCTTTCTGGATTCTCAGCATGTCATTGAAGTAAAGTGCACCCGGGGCAGCATGCCGCAAAAGAAACTGATAGAAGAACTGGAAGCGGATATGGTGCATTACCATGCGGAACATATCTATTTCTTTCTCTATGATAAGGAAAAGATAATTGAAAATCCCAGGCTGTTCCGCAATATCTATGAAAACAAAGTAAAAGGGAAACAAATACATATTGTTATCCATCAGCCTAAAATACTATAAAAGTCTTTCTGCGGAGAGAGGTATCAGCTGCCGAACGAGTCTGTCCTAAAATGGCATCCTTAAATAATGCTCTCCGCAGAATGCTTTACGAGCTCTCCTGCCTATTTTTCATTTTCGTTCATATACTCCAAAATCCCCATATGTATGGCCCAGGCCACCCGCTGCTGGTACTCCGGCGTACAGAGCTTCTCCGCCTCGGCGCTGTTGGACAAAAAGCCGCATTCGGATTCGGCTTCATATAGGCAGACTTACACTGACAATCGGAAAATCTATCAATAAAATGCACTTGCTTCATGTATGTTACCTTGATTACATTGACACACATGTAACCAGAAACCGAATCATCGTTCTTCTGCTCTAACATTATACAACAGAGCACGATCACGAAACAACAATTATTTCTGCATAATGCCCCGTAATTTTCTACGGGGCATTTTTTATTCAGGAGGTATGTATGGATTATCAATTAGAACTAAAACAGATCGTGGACTACCCACGGTGCCGCATCTACCGTGAGTTCCTCCGCAACCTTATGGAAGATAGGGACATCCGTACCAACGGAAGCTCCTATCTTTTTTATTACATGACGCTCTGCTCCTATGCCAACTTCCGCTCCTCTTACCGCCGGATAGAAGGCATCTCCTATCTGGTCGGTCCGGGCGAGTGGATCTGCAAGACCTCGGAGCTGGCGGAATGGTTCCGCACACGTTTCCAGCATCAGGCGCTGTCCATTCTTGACTTCCTACAGAAGCAGAACTACATCACCTATACCCGGCTCGGCAGGAACCATCTGGTCAAATTCAGCATCAACGGCTGGAAGCAGCACAATACGGCGCTCGACTACAATTACCCATGTCTGAAGGATGTGGGTTTTTTCTTTTTCCCGATTGCCGCCGTCCATGAGCTGATCAGCATGGGTAAATGCTCGGAGATGGACATCGTGCTGGATCTGTGGGTACACGCCATCTACAACGACGGGCAGGTACAGGGTTCCGAACTGGGGCCTGTGGTATATTTCCGCAACTGTACCGGCAGCCCACTGACAAACTTCAGCGACCTTGCCCTGCGCTGGGGCATCTCAAAGGCTACAGTGAGCCGCATCTTAAACAAGTTACAGGACAAAGAATATCTTTCACTGGTATCGTTCACCGGCAGGCATGGCAGCGTCATCTACCTGTGCAGCTACTTATCCACCATGTTCAATATCAGTGACGTAATGATCGACAAGGAGGAAATTTGCATGACATTTCAGATTCCAGTACACATTCCGGAGACTTCATCCATTCCTGAAGCAGAACCAATCCGGGAGGAACAGATTACCATTATGGAAGCGGAAAACAGCGTTTCAGGGCAGGCCGGTAGCGTTTCAAAACCGCACATGAAGAAAATCGTCCAGAAAGTGGCGCAAATCCTTGCGGCGCAAGGGGTTCCGTGCTGTGAGTGCCCCCGAACCCTATATAAGTTATATCCCTTATCCGACTGCAAAGAAACTACAGTAAAGTATTCCCTGCAGATTGCCTGCCCGGACGGGAAGATGCCCTATCGGTTCGAGCTGACTCTCTCCCCTGCCAGCCCGCCGGAAGACAACAGCAGCCCCGCACTTTCCAGACAGGCTGATACAGAAAATGAAGAAAGAAGGTAAACCATCATGCCAAATACAAGACCAAACAAAAATATTCCCACAGAGCAGGAGAACCCCCTGTTCCATGACACATGGAAGCTGCTGAAGAACTACCGGGATGCTGTGTGGAACCTGGAGCTTGCCGTCCAGCAGGTACGCAGCACCTTTGAGATCGAGTACGGAAGCAGCATTGAGGA
>CAJTZD010000045.1:28252-29747 GCA_910584235.1 uncultured Acetatifactor sp. | reverse complement strand
AAAACACCTGATCTGCTGCACCTCTATAGTACGGCAGATTGGGAAACTTATAATTGATTGAAGAATTCGTAATTAACCCAAAGCGAGACATAGCCATCCTGATCTTCATAGTCATAAATCATGTCCTGTTCTCCTTTTTGTGTTCATCGTCCCCAACTAACCTGCAATTTCTAGTCCGGGAAAGTCACCGCTACCTTGCCGCAGTTTCCCTGCGCCATCAAGCGATAAGCTTCGTCCGCTTTTTCGATTGGAAATTCATGGGTGATCAAATCCTCCGGATGAATGCCCCAGCGCACCAGCCGCTCCACCAGCTCCTCCATCTTCCACAGGGATGTCACCCAGGAGCCGTAGATGGTCTTCTGGCCGTGGATGATATCCGGGCTGGGATTGAATGTGCAGGTGCCGCCCTCCCCTACGAAAGCGATCTTGCCCCACTCCCTGGCGGCGCGGATGGCCAGCTGTCTGCCCGCGTCATTGGCGGAGGCATCGATGGCCCGCTCCACGCCTCTGCCGCCTGTGACGGCCAGAATCTCCTCCAGCGTATTCTCCCCGGGCTTGAACACATAGTCCGCCAGTCCCAGCTTCTTCGCCAGTTCAATGCGGTATTCGTTCATCTCCACCCCGATGAGCCGGTTGGCCCCCATGGCCTTGGCCAGCATCAGCGCCGCCAGACCCACAGGCCCCAGGCCCGTCACCAAGACGCAATCGTTGCCGCAGACGCCGATCTTCTCGATGGCCTCATAGACCGTGCCGAATCCGCAGGCCACCTGGGCCCCGTCCTTGTAGGTCAGCTCGTCCGGCAGTTCGATGAGGTCTTTCTCCTCCGCCAGGATATAGGGCGCCATGCCGCCGTTTCTCTGCCAGCCGTATGCCTGGCGGAACTTGCTCTTGCAGGAGATATAATAGCCTCTCCGGCAGTCGTTACAGACGCCGCAGCCCGAGATATGATATACGATCACCCTGTCGCCTTTCTTGAAGCGCTTTAAGCCCTCTCCCTCTTCCACGATGACGCCGCAGGGCTCATGGCCCGCCACCATGCCGGGAATGTACCCCTCGGGCCCCTTTCCCGTATGCTCTCTGTAGATGCAGCGGATGTCGCTGCCGCAGATGGTTGTGGCCTTGGTACGCACCAGTACCTGTCCGTGCCCGGGCACGGGTACTTCAAAATCTTTCAGCTCCACTGTGCTGTTGCCGGGCAGCACCGCCCCTTTCATCAACATCTTTACTGCCATCTTTCCCTCGCTTTCCGCAGGCGACCCGTCCGCTGATTCATAACAGACAATTCATCCTGCAAATCCGTATTCCAGTTCTATCTTGATTATACACAAAACAAATTTTGTTTTTAAGCAGGATATCTGCCGTCTTTTTTATAGAAATGTCGTGTTTTTATATCTTTTTTATGGTACAATATGTCCATATTCTCGGCCGAGACTGCCGAATAGCATAACTACCATGTGCGTTGCTGTGCACACTGTGCACATGGTATAATGTCCTT
>CAJTZD010000045.1:0-28152 GCA_910584235.1 uncultured Acetatifactor sp. | reverse complement strand
ATTCAACCCATGGAGCGGCCGGATGGCCATCTTACCATGTGCGTACTGTGCACATAGTACAATGTCCTTATTCAACCCATGGAGCGGCCGGATGGCCATCTTACCATGTGCGTACTGTGCACATGGTACAATATTGACTCAGAAAGACACTGTAAAAAAGGAGAACTGCCAGATGAACCCCAACCGCCTGAACCTGAACCTTTCTTTTTCCTTAGAAGGCATCCCCATCCAGGCCGTCAATATGACCTGCGAGCGCTTTCTGCGAACCATTCCCTCCCACAGCCATGGAAGCGGCTGCTATGAAATCCATTACATCCCCTCGGGATACGGAATGCTGACGGCAGACAGCCATCCTTTCCACATCCGGCCGAACACCCTCTTTGTCACCGGCCCCCATGTGGAGCATACCCAGGTTCCCCAGGCCGAAGAGCCCATGCAGGAATACTGCGTCTACCTGAAGATAAAGGAGAACGCCAAGCGAAAGGAAAGCTGCCCCGTGATGGACAGCTTCCTCTCTACCCCATTCTGGTTCGGCGCGGACACCCAGGGCATCCACACCATCCTGCATCTGCTTACTGACGAGCTGGAGCGCCGCCACATCGGCTACCTGGACCAGGCCAGGCTCCTCCTGTCCCAGCTGCTGATTTACATCGTCCGCAATTACAAAAATGCCCGCCCAAGCTACGCTGCCCAGAACCCGGGCGGCCCCTCCGACCTGACCTCTGTCATCATAGAAGAATATTTCCTCTACGAATACCGCAATTTGTCCCTGGAAGAACTGGCCAAAAGGCTGCGGCGCAGCCCCAGGCAGACTCAGCGGCTCCTGCTGGAATACTACGGCAAAACCTACCAGCAAAAAAAGGCAGAGGCCAAAATGTCTGCCGCCGCCATCCTGCTTGCCGATAAGTCCAAGAATATCACGTCCATCTCGGAAGAGCTGGGCTACTCCTCCCCGGAGCATTTCTCCGCCGCTTTCCGCGCCTATTACGGCACCACTCCCCGGGAATACCGCAGGAGATCCAATCCGGATTCTTATACTCACGAGCAGTGAAATCTGCCGCTGAGTCATGATGCCTACCGCTGATGAGTCGGGATTATTTATCAATGTCGCCCTCACAGCCCTGTATAAAACGAAAGATGCCATATGCAGCCTCAGCGCCCTTTGCATCGTCCAGGCCGGCGGAATACGCTGCGAACAAAATTTCTATGCACTCCATCACACAGGGAATTGCCTCTTTCTCCTCCCTGGAAAACTTTTCTATGCTCTCATATCCCGCGACGGCTGCTCTCACATCTTTTATCCATTCCTCTTTCGTAAAAGGTTCCGGCATCTCTTCCGCCAGCAGTCCCGCCAGGAAGTAGCAGATGTCGAAAATCCGTATATTGTGCTGACTCAAATCAAAATCGATATATCCGGACAGCCTACCCTCGTAAAACAGAAAATTCTCAAAATGCACATCCCTGTGTATCAGCTGCCTGGGCAGGGAGTCATATCCCTGTTCCAGCCGCTCCACGGCCCTCGCGTACTCTGCCTCGGCCACTATCCGCCAGCCGTCCTTTGCCAAGTTTTCCCGTACCCATCCTTTCATCTCCGCCAGGAGGCTATTGTCCCAGAACTGTATTTTCGTCTCGCATACCAGGAATGCCCTGTGGAGCCGTGCGATGGCGCGGCCCATCTCCCAGGCAGTTTTTTCGTCTTTCAGGTCTGAGACTTTGGCTCCCTGCAATTTTTTAGAGAGGAAGAAAAAATGGCCTTTATGGGCGATGTATTTCTCTCCGGCTTTGGTGGGGAGGATTTCCGCCACAGGGATGCCGCAGTCCCACAATATACTCATTATCTCTATATTCCGTTCCAGCCGGCTCCGGTCTTCATAGAATTTTATCACATAATCACAGCCGACTTCCCATGCTGAAGAATAAATCTGTGATACCCGGTTTTCCTCAATCCCCCATAAATACAGGATTTCTTCTATTATCTCTTGCATCTTCCGCGCACCCTTTCTTTCCAAAGCCATCACTTCCTCAGAAAATCACTGAACTCTTTCAGTTCTTTCTTCCTGCTCTCCGGCAGGCTGTTGAACTCCACATCGCTGACGCAGGAAAGGTATTGGCTTTTGCCCTTCCTGCTGTCGTTTTTAACTCGTGTTCTTTGGGATGTAGGCTCCCGCCCAGCAAGAAGTTCGATACGATAGAATCCACCCTGGGGATGTCTTCTATTGTCAGGTGTTACGGATGGCATAAAATTACAAGGAGAAATTTATCCAAAACATTTCCAGGCATCTCACTCTCCAGCTCCGGAGTTCTCCAGCCGCTCCAATGCCTCGAAAGCCCCCTCCACAGCCTGCTCCCTGGTGGGGTATGCGGTCTTGCAGAACTCATTGTCAATGGAATATTTCCAGATATTCCCGGCTTTTGCGTTGTGGCAGAGGACAATGACATGGCCGTATGCCTTAAGGTATTCATTGCCTTTCTGGGAGCGTTTCCAGTCTTTCCGGAAGAAATTTTTCCGCCTTGTCTGTTTTTTCTTGAATTCAGACTCTCTGCGCCTGGCGTTTGCGATGTCCCCCTCCATCTTGCCTGCGCATATGCAGCCTACGGAGAGATTATGGTAGTCTGGATGTTCCATCTGGTGGGCGTAACGGATAATCTGGTAGCCGCACATCTGGCAGATGCCCACTGGCTCCCCTAAGTCCACCACGTCCGCGCAGGACCAGCCTGAGTGAGGGACATCGTCACGTTTCCACAGATTGGGGGTGTTTTCTTTCTGCTTCTGGAGGAGGCTCTGCTTTGTCTCCGGTTTTTTCTGCTCCGCTGTCCGCGCCGCCCCCGAGACCTCCATCCCTGGCATCTCCTCGCACCCTGCCGCATACTTCCTCTTCGGTGCTACTTGTCCTGCATCATTCTCCGCTTCCGAAACTTCCCGCTCTGTTGCTTTCCCTGCTTCCGGAATTTCCCGTTCCACCGCTCTCTCCGCCTGCAAAGTTTCCCGCTCTGCTGTCTTTTCCGCCTCCTCCCGCTCCGCGGCATGCGGCATTTCACCGGCCTGCACCACTGCCTGCTGCGTTTCTATGTCTATTTTTTCATGTTTTTTCGTAAAGTAATTCGCCGATATGCTCCTGGGAAGCGGGAGTTTGTCGAACCGAATGGAATAGCTTCCCCTCTTCTCATCAATGGCCTCTATCTTTCCCTTGCCGAAGACATGGTGCTCTACCTCATCGCCCACCTGCCTGGTTACGGACACCGGTTCCTGCTGCAGCTCCCGGTTCAGCTTCGCGGCATATCCCAGGCTTTCTCTTCGCAGCTCCTCCGAAACCCGGCCTATCCGGACATAGTTCTCCTCCCCGATTTCCTCCAGGAACCGGGACACCAGCTTCTTCATGCCGTTCTGGGAAGTTCCCTCGGATTCCATGAGGAAGAGGTGCTTCTGTGCCCTGGTGATGGCCACGTAGCAGAGCCTCCGCTCCTCTTCCAGCCCCAGTTTTTTCCGCTCTCCCAGTGTCTTGGAGGAGGGAAATATCCCCTCCGTGAATCCCAGGATGAACACCACCGGGAACTCTAAGCCCTTGGAGGAATGGATGGTCATCAGCTTCACGGCATCCTTTTCCTCATCCCCCTCCTCCCCGGACTGTAGCGCGATCTGGCGCAGGAATTCCTGCAGGCTTAAGTCCTCGCCGAATTCCCGCTCAAATTCGTTGGCGATGCGCTTGAACTCCGCCAGATTGTCCAGCCGCTCTTCATCCCCCAGCTCCCGGATGTAAGCTTCATAGCCGCTGTCGGCGGCCACCTGGTTGACAATCTCGGAAATCCGCTTCCTGTGATGGCTTTCCTGCAGACATTGGATGAACTGCACAAAGGCTCCCATATCGCTGTTTTGGAACTCCTTTTCCTCCAGATGCCCGGCAAGGGTCTCAAAGAGGGTCAGGGGAGCATGGTCTTCCCCGCCCGTCAGCCGCTCCCGCAGTTCCTCCAGATAGCCCATCTTCGCCCGGCCGAATCTCCTGCGGGGCGTGTTCACGATCCTGCGAAAGGACATGTCGTCCCCATAGGCGATCAGATTCAGATAGGCCAGCATGTCCAGAATCTCCATCCTCTGGTAGAAGCGGACGCCGCCGAAGATTTCATAGGGAATATTCTTCTCCACCAGCTTCTTCTCCGCTACCCGGGAGAGGAAACCGGAGCGGTACAGGATGGCGAAATCCGAAAACTTCAGCCCCTCGGTCCCATGAAGAAGCCTGATGTTTTCCACCACCCTGTCCATTTCCTCGAAATCATCTTTTGAATGATAATGCACTACCGGTTTCCCGTCTATATTCCTGGTAAACAGATCTTTCTTCAGACGTATCTCATTTTTCTCAATGAGGGTATTGGCACACTGTAAGATCTGGGGCGTGGAACGGTAATTCTGGTTCAGGATAATGGTGCGGGTGGGCTCATGGGCCTTGTCGAAGTCCACAAGAAGCCGCACGTCGGAGCCTCTCCACTCATAGATATTCTGATCCGGATCCCCTACGATCATCAGGTTCCTGTATTTTCCGGACAGCAGTTCCACCAGGCGCATCTCCACGGAAGAGCTGTCCTGGAATTCGTCCACCATGATGTAGTTGAGCCGGTCCTGCCATTTCTCCCGGACAGCGCTGTCCGTCTCCAGCAGGTACAGGGCAAAGGAGATCAAGTCGTGGAAGTCCAGGGAATAGGTGGCTTTCTGCCGCTGTAGGAATTCCTCTATGATACGGTCGTCCTGACCTCGGATTTCCGCCAAAACCTGGCAGGGCTGCGGGCTGCACATCCTGGGCACATATCCCGTGTCCCGCTTCACATGACCGATTTTTCTGAGTATGGATTCAAAGCTGGCATAGTCCAGCTTCAGCTCGAATTTCTGATAAATATCGCTTAAAATGGATTTCTGCTGATGGGAATCGATAATCTGGAACTGGCGGCTTAGGAACAGCTTCTCCGGATTTTCCCGCAGAAGCCTGTTGCAGAAGCCGTGGTAGGTACAGATCAGACTGATCTCGTTGTCCGCCCCGATAAGCCCGCGGATCCTCTTCTTCATCTCTCCGGCGGCCTTGTTGGTAAAGGTCACGCACAGGATGTTGGCAGGGTCGATTCCGTAATCCTGTACCAGATAGGCGTAGCGGCTCACCAAAAGCTTGGTCTTCCCGCTGCCCGCCCCTGCGATGACACGGACATACCCCTCGGTCTCCAGCACCGCCTCCCGCTGTCTTTCATTGAGATTTTCCAGTAAATCCGCCATCTTTAAGACCCCCACATCTTTCGTCTGTTCCAGGTTATTTCAAGTTACGGGCAGAGGCCGTCAAAGCCCCTGGCTTTGATGACTCGCTTCGCTCCTCAAATGGGCAAAAGAGCATCTGCTCGCGCAAGACGCGGCAGAAGCTCTTTCGGCATTTGCCTCTGCCCTATGCGGACATTGCCGTCCGCATAGGTCTGCCAAACGTACGGTCTTATTGTATCATGCCGGGGGCATGGGATGCAATACTGCTTTTTTCCTTTCCTGTCAATCCTTTTGATCTGCAATTTTCATGGTTCCTTTGAGCCTTTTTTAGGCTCAGTTTTGAATGAGGCATCAGAGATGACTGCTACCCGTTCCCCGCCGCACCGAAAAAGTATACGAGGCTCCCTATCTCCCCAACCACTTGTGCAAAACCGGTGTAAACCGTATTGTTCATTCTCCTTGCTTAACAGCCCCTTAAATAGATTCTTCTTTCTGCTTTTGTTCGTCAACCCGTATGCAGAATAACGCTTTCACTGCCTCCTCCTTAAAACCATAGCTCTTCAGCGCCTTGATTAGCTCATCTGTTTTGTTTCTGATATCTGCCCTTGTCTCCAAAAAAGGGATCTTTTCTTCCGTTTTCCCTTTCCTCTCTATGAACATTTTAAGGAAATAGTCTACCAATTTGTTTATTCCACTTTCTATTGTACAGGTTCGTATCACCAGACCAAAATTCGTAATCTTTTTCAAGATTTCGGCATAATTATAGACATTCGACGATACTCTCGTCTTCTCCGTTTTTACCTGTTTCGCATCATATACATTTATGATATTTTCCTTAGTTATAGAGGCTTCCCGATACATTTCCTCCAGATATATATCAATAATATCCCTCACATAATTGTACTTTATTTGCCTTACCAAGGAGTATGCCGTATTCTCGTATTTCCCAAATAGCTTGTAAAAATCTTCTGCATATTCGCTTTCAAAAGTCTTTCGGTATCCTTCAACAAACAGATATTGCCAGGTATGGTTATAGCTTCTTGCAAATCCCTTTTCACCATCTATATATCTATTTAGATTTGCATTCAAAGTCTGCCAATAATATCTCTGCCATTTTGTAACGGATGCCAGGTCAAACATAAGAATAATCAGTTTCCTTAATTCCCTTTGTATTTTGTCTATCTCTTTCTCAAATATCCTTTCAAAGTCATCTGCCTCGCTTCCAATACATAGCTGGGAAGAATCTATTTCTTTTTGAAATACAGACTCAAACAGAGTTCTAATGCCCACTATATTGTTTTCCTGGTACTTACCCTGCTTTTCAATTAGTCTTCTATTTGCGCAGTATGTAATCACATTCCGGGACATGACACGATATAAGTCCTCTTTTCTATAAGAAACGCAGTTGCACATCCGCAGGAGTTCTTCCTTATATTGCCTGTCAACTAAATACTGCATCACCTTGGGATACCCGTCAAAGCTATGGTCAATGTGCCAGTTCTTATTTTTTGCAAAAAAAGAATCGTTGCTATTTTCATATATGTCAAGTCCTGTAAAAACACAGTACAGCCCGCCTTCTATGTCCATATCCGCTATATAGGCAAAAATATCGCTGATTTCCGTTGGCTTTCCAGCATCCAGCTTTTTCAAATATATGATATTGTTTAAATGATACTTATCAGCTGATTCCTCCAGTTTCAGCTTTATATGCTCCACTCTTTCCTTAAGTGTGAAACGATTTCCTTTTCCCTTATCAATATGATCCAAACCACATGTATCTATCAGAAGAATCTCATTATGCTTGCTCTCATATATCGGAACAGCATACTCGCAATAATAGGAATCCCTGACCTCTATATGATCAATAAATGCCGACAAAGATCTCTTATTGCTGCCGCGGACACAGAGATTAATCAGTTCTTTCTCTTTTAAGGTCATATCCACCAGCGAAAGCCCCTGCTGCAAAATGGTTCTATCATTCCCCAGTTTGTCCATTACCTCCTCATACAATTCGCCATAAATACTAACTTTATTATTGTTTTCTGTCTCACCTTTGTCTCCAAAAATATTTCTCACATATTCTTTTGTAATACCGCTGTCCAACATACCGAACAATTTTGAATTGTCCTCTTTGTGATCCCCAAATAAATAACGAACCTCTCTGTATGAGAATATGCCTTTTTGCTCTTCCAGGACCATGCGTAAAGCATTGGAAAAATCGCTTTCTTTATCAACTACTTCCGTTTCCAGGGAGTCCGCTTCCAAAACAGCACAAACATACGATTCTTTCGCCTTATATGGCAGCACTGACAAATTCTTTACTAACTCGGATGTATCTTTCCCCTTAACTCCGTTCTCGTAGAAACCGCTTAAGTCAATTCCCTCGACTTTAACGATATCCGTATCATCACTGCATTCGATTAAGCTGATAAAACTCTTCATTATTTTTGTGCGAGTATAAATATCGAATATTGTCTTTAAAACCTGTTTGCTTATCTCTCGATCTATAAACCGGTATATAATATTGCAAAAAACCGTATAACACTTACGTATTTCTTCCTCATCTTCACTTTCTCCTGCATTGATACATAAGCTCTCTATCTCTAGATACGCTTTTTCATTCTCACCGTATATATATTTTTCTGTCAATAGGATTTTTAGATAGTCCAGATTTGCCCTCAAAAAACCATACGGATCCACACGAATATCAATCTTTCTCCATCCAAATTTATATTCAAATTCAAGGGCAAGCAGATCCGGAAAAACTGTCCTGTCCATCTTATCCGCAAAATCCTTTTTATTCAGGAAGCATACTTTCACATCGGGCTTATTATTGTACAGTGAAAGATAATAGTAAATATCCGTCCTGGTCGTCTGGCCGTCCCCCACGGTTTCCAGAATCTGTGCATGTTGCGTCATGCTTTCCAGAAAAGACGACTTCCCGGCACCACTACCACCCAGGACGCAGAGCGCCTCCTTTCCCTCTCTTCCATTCTGCTTCTCATCTTTTGTCCATATAACCGAAATATTTCCGTACAGCAGGCTGTAGAGGATGCATCCGTTTTGGCGCAAATATTCTAAAATATGCTTCATTTCCATAAACCGAATCAGCTGGTAAGGACTATCCCCGTAATTGTCCGCAAAAATCCCCTGATTCATGCCAAGCAGCTGCATTTCTCCATCCCGTTCCATAAAAACGGGCCATAAGCATCTGTACTTTTACAGTAGCTTCCCCCATCTACCAGTAAATTGAACTTTCTATCGTTATGATTGATACAAACTAATATGCTCTCTCCATGCCCCACATTTATTGGAATAATTTTGAACTCATCCATCTTCTTTTGTCTCCTCTACAATTTCGGCAAATTCCGTGACGACTCATCTGAAAGATAAGAACGCGGATTCCTTTCGTCTGTTCCATGGTTACCGCAAGTTACGGGCAGAGCCCATTTGACTCTGTCCTTTGTGGACATTGTATCATGCATGGGGTATGGGGCGCAATGCTTCAAAAGAGAAAAGAGTGAAGCCAAAACATCTCAAATCCCTAAAATATGTGAAACATCCGGAGATATCTTGCGTCTATACATATGAAAACAGAGTCCCTGTCTAAGACCGAAGACTCAGACAAAGCTCAAATAATAATTGAAAGGGGCTATTGATTATGAATAAGGTGCTGGCTCTATTTTTCGCGATAATATTGCTGTTGTGCGATATGGTCACTGCTTTTGCTTCTGAATTGGAAGAAAGCGATATTTCTTATGATACCCTATTTGCATCTGAAGCGGTTTGCGCATCCATTATCCA
Source organism: uncultured Acetatifactor sp. (assembly GCA_910584235.1). Classification (GTDB taxonomy): domain Bacteria; phylum Bacillota; class Clostridia; order Lachnospirales; family Lachnospiraceae; genus Acetatifactor. Next base: position 19,115 of record CAJTZD010000045.1, on the reverse strand, counting down.
AAAACGAAACGATGAACAGATAGATCGATTTTTTGACGGGGAAGTATCTTTGGATATGCAGCATTTGGTTCCCATTTATGTCCCGACAGGAACTTCATTTGACAACACCTTACAAAGCGTGCTTGAATTCACAAACACATATAACACTACGGTTTATTCTAAAAGCGGCGAAGTATTAGGCACCGCTACATTGGCGTTTTACGAAAACAAATGGGTTGTGGGAGCTTTCTATAACGGATATAACATATTAGAAAAAATAGGAACAATCCCTACAAATACAAACCAGACTTTCTATTATATTGATAACCCTTATAAGAATGAAAAGGCTCTTTTGATTGTCGGACAGAATACGGAAATCTACCGTTCGCTCACAAATTCAAGGGATACTGTCAATGCCAGCGAGATCGTAAATGATATTAACGAAATACAGCGTTTAAACAATATGCTTGATAATGGAACAGATGTAAACGCTCACAGTACTATTTTGATCTTGCATATCATCAGTGCGTGTGCCATCATTACCTTTGTGATTGTTGCGTTGATCTTTATCTATCGCCAAAAAACAAGGCAATAACAAGAAGAACCACGGCGCCGCGTGCATAAAAACGGGGTGGCTGTTATAATTCAGCCACCCTGCATAATTTCATGTAGTCCTCCCTGCCTCCGGCCCGACCGCCAGCCTTTATACTGACGGCCCGGAACCACTATTGCGGCAGTGGCCTTGTTCGCTTATAACTACAGAGCAATTCAACATGCCTCATCAAATATCCAATTCCATGAACACGGTATCATAGGGAGCCATAGTCAGCGTCCTGTCACCGGCCTTTGTGGGAATCCCGGTGGTCTGCTCCCTGTCGCTGTTGTTGATGACCACCAGCTTCCCGCTCTCCGGATAGTAGGCGCATTCCGTATACAGATTGTCCGTCATATACAGGCCCTTTAAGCCCTCGCCTCCGGCATAGCGGATCAGATGGTAGAGCAGGCGCGCATTCTCCATGCTCATCCGGAAAGAGGCCAGATAAATGCCTTTACCCCTGCCAAAGGCATTCACGGTTATCACAGGCATATCGCCATCCGCCAGAAGCACTTTCGCCCCGCCGTCCACAAGATAAAGCCCCTCTTTCCGCTTCAGGGACGCTCCCTCCGGAACCAGCTTTTCCGCATCCTCCGCCTCAAAACTCCATCTCCCGTGGCATATCCTCGCGCCTGTGTCCTCATCAATTCCCAGCACATGGGCCATGCGGAAATAATGGTCATACCCCTCTACGGCGGAGGGCTCATTCACGCCCAGGAAAGTCCCTCCTTTATACACCCATTCGGTAATAATGCTCACCAGTTCATCGTCTCTCCAGGCATCGCCGCCGCTCCATGCACTGCCCCCATAGCCCGCGTTGATAACTACATCTATATCCTCCAGCGCCCCGTTCTTCACGTCCTCGAATCCTATGAACTTCACGTCCACCGGCAGCCCTGCCAAAGCCTCATTTATATGAATCAGATCATGCATCCAGGTCTCATGGAAATGCCCTGACAGCGTCCAGGAGCGCAGCGCTCCCCAACTGTGGAGAACCGCCACCTGTGTCTTTATGACAAAAGGCTTTCCCGCATCATGGAAAGACCGGATCAGGCGGAATTCATCGGCTACCTTTTCGATATAATCGCAGAAATCCGGATATCCCTCCACCAGATGCAGATATCCCCCAAGCCCTATCCTGTCAATCTTTTCCCGCAGCAGCGCACGCCTGACGCTGATCCAGTACTTTTTTGCGTCCATCGCAGGGTTGCCGCCCTCCGCAAAGGTGGGCGCACCGCCCAGCCCCACAGGGAACAGATAGGGATGAAGCCGAAGCTCATGGACAGCTACGTCCACGCCCGCGCAGAGTCTGGCCTCGTATCCCGAAAAGACACATTTTATCAGGCCGTCAAAGCCAAACTCCCCATATCTTCCATTGTACGGCTCCAAGCCTATCCAGCTGTCGTCATAGAAGACATAGGCTTTCTTTCCATAGTTGTGGACGATTTCAATCAATTCCTTTCCAAAGGAAATGACAAAATCATTGATAAATGCCATCCAGTCCGCCTTGCGCGGATTTCCCGACATGTGCGTCACATGGAACTGTCCCTTGTTGACAAAGTCCTCCGCAGTCATAGCGTAGCCGTACTTTTCCGCGAACTCGTCCAGAGCCAGGTCGCTCACGGTGTAATCGTAAGATCCCCAGTCCGTGAACAGATGCCTGTTTCTTTCGCTGCTCCCCCATATCCAGACAAAATTGTAGAACATGGAAGTAAAACGCACCACAGTGGTGTCGGGATGCGCCTGGCACCAGTCCCTCATCCAGTCAAGCAGATACTCCCTGACCTGGGGATATCTGGGGTCGATTTGCATCAGATGCTCCTTGTCCCAATTGTTGGTAGTATGGTTGTACATGGAAATCTCTTCCCAGATGCGGTATGCCAGGAAGCTCACCGTGTATTTATGGAAAGGGATGCACTCTCTGACCGTCACGCTGCTGCAGGCGCTGTCGTAAACCCATCTGTCCCTCTCCACTTTTCGGTTAGAGGTGCGGTCGTAGACCTCCCAGTATTTCATGGCCCTCCCGCAGTCATTCACTGCGAACTGCTCCCCAAAGAAGCTGTCCATCAGGCCAATGGTCACCTCATTCCCTTTTGCCACCGCTGCCGGGGTGCACAGGAACGTCTGCTGCAGCTTGTCCCGGTTCGCTCTGGCCCACTCATTGTGGTCGCGGATGATGCAGATGGTGGAATAAATACCATGTCCCGCATGGACGATCTCATCAGAAAGAGCTGTCCCATCGCTGTCCCTGATCACATCGGCTCCCCACTTCTCTGCCATTTTTAATGTAAGCTCCTCGTACCCGGCTTCCCCGGGAAGTGTAAAGCCCCCCTTTTGTTTCGCCATATCTGCCTCCTCTCTCATGTATTACATCGCCCTGTCGGCAATATCCCCTGAAGCCAGCAGCCTGGAGAAGAACGCCAGTGCCAGCCCCTGGCCCCAGCCCTGGATCCACTGCTTAGGGATACCCCTGTAGCCCTCCCTGTCCCGCATCACCGCAGTGCCCCCGGACACGTTCATGACCTTGCCCTCCGGACTCACATTTGCAATCAGACCCTTTATAGCCTTGTTGATATATTTCACATGGAGCGGATTCCCTCTCTCCAGCATGGCGGCCGCAATGCCCGCGGAGGCCGAAACTTCCTCATAAGACTCCTCATCGTCCAGCACAGTCCGCCAAAGCCCATTCTCTGTCTGAACTGTCTTCAACGCGGCAAGCTGCTCGTCCAGAGAGCCCGACACATCGATGCATTTCGGGTAGAGATACCACTGGGGAACCAGCCCTCCCACCCTGGACATGGTGTATGCGGCCCAGGCATTGGCCCTGCCCCAGTAGATGCCGGACATGTGGTTTCCCGCGATATTGTCGTAGCCGTGATAATAAAAGCCGCTGCCCGGATCCTGCAGGTACCTGATATGCCAGTACCACTGATTCAGAGCGTCATCGATGAGCTCCTGATCCCCATTCATGACGCCCACCCGCAGCATGAGAAGCGCCGCCATGAACAGGGTGTCCGCCCAGGCCTGCTCCGGAAAGTCATTGCCCGGAGAGACCGTGTGCTGCAGCACATTGTCCCCGAAGCGGAGGGCATCCTTTTTCAGGTATTCGATTTTGCTCATCAGGATGTCCAGATATTTCTGTTCTTTCGTGGCCTGCCAGAGCGTCACCAGGCAATGTCCCATGGCGCAGGCGTTCACTGTCCATGCGTTTGGGAGTCCCAGGTCGATGAGCTCGTCCACCCTGTCCTTAAGCAGGGTCAGATACTCCTCTTTCCCTGTCTTCTCATAGGCTTCCCCTATCCCGTAATAGGCCACCCCGCAGGGCCATTCCCAGGTCATGTCCATGTTCATGGTCTTTTTGACAATCCTGTCGATGATCTCTTCAATCTGTTTTTTGTCATACTCCAGCCGCAGCATATGTCCCTCCATTTCCCGCCCCTAGGACGTCTCGCGTGATTTTTTCCTGCTACCATTGTAATTGCCTGCATCTGTGACAGCAAGTATTATTTTCTTTATAAGGCTGATAATCCTGAAAAATCCCCTGCCCTTCAGCAGAAAACCGGATAACTTCGGCCCACCGGCGGAACCGGTGGGCCGTTTTCACTCTACAGTTCGCAAGTTTACAGTTTATCTACAGATTCTGCCTTTCCCACAGACAGGGATTCTCACTTCGCTTTCTGGTTGTCCGGAAGCTTTGTGGTCTTGCCGGCCTCATAGGCTGCCTTTCTCTCGTCCAGAATCTCCTGATATCCCATGTCAAGATATTCCTGAGCCAGCTGGTCATACAATGCATCAAACTCCTCCGGAGCGCACATCACCAGCTGATCCTTGAACTCTGCGTATTTCATCTGCAGGTCTCCGCGGTACTCGTCCACGGAATTAATGGTTACGGCAAACAGCGCATCGCTGATAGGATAGCCCAGCTCGGCTTTCTTTACATTCAGGTCATAGATTGCCGTAATCTCCTCGGTGAAATCCTGAGGATAGCCTTTCGGGGAATTCAATTTGATATTGTCATACATATCCCCTACATTTCTGGCCTCGATTACCGCGCACCAGTAGTCCTTATTGCCATTGTAGCCCAGCTTGTACTCGCCCTCGTAGTCGCTTACTGCCACTTCAAAGCCGTTCTCGTCCAGGTTATAGGTCTCGCCCTCAACACCCCACTGAATCGTATGCAGGTTCTCCGGCTGAATCATCCACTCCAGATACATCCACGCGGCCTTTACCTCATCCTCGCTGGCAAAATTGGAGAAGCCGATGGTCATGCCGAAAGCATTGTCGGCACGGTAAAGAGGATAATCGCCGACTACAGGGTCAGGCTGGGTCTTGCGATCCTCGCCGACGAAAGTATATACCGCCAGCTTGGCATCAGGGTTATTGGCATAGAAAGTGTCCAGAATCGGCATGGAAGGAGCCATGTAAGCGCCGTAGGCATAGGTCTTGCCCGTAGTAAAGTTGGCCTCTGCGGTGGTGGCGTCAATGGTGTAATACTCCGGATTGGTGATCCCTAAGTTGTAGTCTTCATTGGCTCTTCTCAAAACTTCCTTATGCGCCGGCCAGCTCATGGACGGAATGTTGAAGTCGCCGTACATAGCCCACTCTTCCTCGTTCAAAGGAAACTCCCTTGTACTGTAGACCTGCTCGCCGCCCTGTGAGGCAAACATCGCGCCTCCGCCCGGATGCTCCGCAATGCCTGCATCCATGATCTTCTGCATGGCGTCCAGATACTCCCCGCGATCCAAAGGAATATGGTCATATCCCACCTGCTCAAGCCAGTCCAGGCGATAGAATGTGATGAAGTTCGGTGTGGTATTGTAATAAGGCCTCTCGGCAAGTACGAAATACTTCTCGTCGTTCAGTTCCGTGTAGACCAGCTGGTTATTCTCCACCATTTTGCCATAATAGGTGGGCGCCACCTCCTGGAAAGCGTCCAGATCTATGGTCTGCAGATACCCCTCCTCAGCCCAGGTGGCCAGCTTGTCATAGTCATATTCCATCAGAATGGTAGGGAGGTTCTGGCTGGAAGACAGCAGCGCGTAATCCTGCATGACCTGGGTCCTGGTGATGGGGATGTACTGTACCGTGATATTGTATTGATCCCCGAAATTCTCTTGTACCCATTTGGTCCAATAGTTGTCCTTTACATCCGGCACGCCTTCCGCGCCTCTGTCATACACGGGGATCTTCAGGGTCACATTTTCCGCAAATGCTCTCCACCCCTCCATGCCTGCCCCTTCCGCTGTGCCCGAACTGCTCTCGGACTCCTCGCTCTGGGATGCATCGTCTTCCGAGCCCTGGCTTTCCCGGGATGCCTCAGACGATTTGCTTTCCTCCGAGCTTTCTTTCGTGCTTTCCTCCGGCTGGCCGGACTGGCTGTCCGCATCCCCGCCGCAGCCTGTCAATGCGCCTAATACCATGGCCGCGCTAAGAGTCAGCGTCAGGAGCTTCTGGATCATTTTCTTCTTCATACTCTGTTCCTCCTTAAGAATTTATTATAAAGCTAAGATCTATAGCCACCCTCTTCGGGAAACTATCTTTATTTACCCTTTCACGGAACCGATCATGGCTCCCTTAACGAAATATTTCTGTAAGAACGGATAGATAATGATGATAGGGACAGTAGCGAACATAATGGTGGCCGCCTGGAGCACCTCCGGCGTGCTGGTCACTGCAGACCCCTCCTCCGCTGCCGTGTTTATCGCTTCCGTTGCCGTGGTCACAAGCAGATACAGCTTATACTGCAGCATTCTCAAATCCGTCCGCATTCTAATGTAATACAGATTGTCGCCGTAGCTGTTCCATCTGCCCACCGCGTAGTACAGCCCCAGCGTTGCGAGAATCGGTTTGCTCAGGGGCAGGATGATGTATCTGATAATCTTGAAATAGCTGGCTCCGTCCAAAAAGGCCGATTCCTCCAGGCTGTCCGGAATGCTGGAATGAAAATAGGTCTTCATGATCAGCATGTTGTAGGCGGAATAGATGCCCGGCAGGATAAGCACCCATACATTGTCCAGCAGGTGCAAGTCATTATACAGCAGGTAGGTGGGAATCAGGCCCGCCCCGAAATACATGGGAACTACCAGCAGGAACGTAATCGCCCTTTTGAAAGGGAGCTCCTTTTTGGAGAGCGGATACGCTGCGCACAGACAGACCGTCAGGCCAAGAAACGTAAATATCAATGTGACCCCCACGCTGAAGAACAGGGAATATATCATCGCATCATCCTGAAAGACCCTCCGGTACGCCTCTGTGGTAACCCCCTTGGGCCACAGCGTAACCTGTTGCGAGGCCACGAAGCTGTTGGAAGACAGCGACTTTGCCAGCACATGTATAAAGGGCAGAATACATGTCAGACAGATCAGCACGATAATAAGTATCATGAGGCCATCGCCCAGCCGGAATTTGTTTATGGCTCTGCTGCCGTCGCCGGCAATGCTTTCCTTTACTTCTTTCTCTTTCTTGCTCATTCGCGTCACCCTCCTCTAAAACAGTCCTTCCTCGCCCATCCGCTTCGCCATCCAGTCCGTCATAAGCACCAGCCCCAGACCCACCAGCGACTGGAACAGCCCCACCGCCGTGGACATGCTGAACCGGTTGCCGGACAGACCTTTCTGGTATATGTAGATGGCCAGCTGGTACTGGTATTCCCTGACCTGTGAATTATCGAATACCTGCAGGGCCTCGAAGTTGCTGCCCATGAGACGCCCCATATTCATGATTAACAGGGTGACAATGGTTCCCTTGATGCCCGGGAGGGTAATGTGCCACATCCGCTTCCATCTGCCGGCGCCGTCGATCATGGCCGCCTCGTAGAGCTCGCCGTTGATGCCGGTGATGGCCGCCAGGTAGATGATGGTGCCCCAGCCCATTCCGGCCCAGACGCCTATGAGCAGATAAGTTACCGCCCAGTGAGTCTTCTCCGTCAGGAAAGGAATGCCCTCCTGGATAAGCCCCATATTGCGCAACACCACGTTCACAAGACCCGTGGAGGGGCGAAACAATGTGTACGCCACGCTGCCGATGATGGGCCAGGAGAGGAAATGCGGCAGGTACAGGATAGTCTGGGATACCTTTTTAAATCTCGGGTAGCGCAGCTCATTCAAAATCAGGGCCAGGATAATCGGCGCCGGAAAGCTCACCAGCATTCCAAGAACATTGAACACAATGGAGTTCTTCAACGCCCGGTGGAAGTCCTTGTCCCGAAACACCTTGGCAAAGGTCTCAAACCCCACCCACTCGCTGCCGTCATATCCCTTGGCGGGCTTATAGTCCATGAAGACCATCCGCAGGCCCGGATAGGCAGCGTAGTTCAGAATGAATACCAGGAGCAAAGGAATCGAAACCAGAACCAACAGCTGCCAGGTATGGCGAAAGTTTTTTACCAGGAGCTTTCGCCGGCTAGCAAGGCTCATTTTGTTCATTTTCTTCTCCAACTTGCTTACCCCCTTCGTCTCTCTTTACTTGTTGTGTGTGCCGCGTCACTATAAGTAGTATTACACAGATTTGTTCACGGTGTCTAAGCAATAGAGTGTCAGTATTATGCAAAAACGAACATTTATCCAAATGTTCGTTTTGCGGAATTTGATTTATTGCATGGGGAAAAAGGATTTTATGCTTTTTTATAAGCATTATGACGAAAAGATTTCCATTTTTTATTGGACACGCCAAAGAATTTTTGATAAACTAACATAAGACTCTTTCGTTGGCCTTTGTAAAGCAGAACATAAAAAGGAGCGTTTTTATGCCGAAACAAAAGCGAACCGTTACAGAATACAGAAGCTACAGTCTTCCCTGGCAGTTTCCTCTCCTGCTGCTTTCCGGGGATCACTGGAAGATTTCCGACATTCCCAGCCACAGGCTGCATTTCCACAATTGCCTGGAGATAGGCATCTGCCACACTTACGGCGGCAGTCTGATGGTGTTCGATGAACCCGTGCCTTTTTGCAGCGGCGATGTGACCGTGATCCCAAAGAACGTGCCTCATACCACCTACAGCGCTCCCGGCACGGAGAGCCTCTGGTCCTACATTTTCCTGGATCCCCAGGCGCTGTTCCACAATATGCTTCCGGTATCGTGGAAAAACTTCGATTTGTCCCAATACGCTCACCGGGGCATGCAGGTCATCTTCAGGCAGGAGGAATATCCCCAGATTTACCAGCTTGCCCTGACTGTCCTGCGGGAGCTGGAGGAGGAAAAGCCCGGCTATCAGATCAGCGCCAAAGGGCTTTTGTTGTCCCTGTACATAAAAGTGGCGCAGGCCTTTTCCGTCTCTTCGCAAAGCAAGGCCGCATATGGCTTCCAGGACACGGTCAATACCCCCCCGAGAATATCCTCGCCGGCGGCCGCGGCCAAGAGCATCCGGAAGAAAAGCGGGGCAACGCCCTGATCATCGCTCCTGCCCTTGACTTTATCGAACACAATTACAGCCAGCAGTTCTCCATCGATTATTTGGCGGATTTATGCCGCTGGAGTCCCACCCATTTCCGCAGGGTATTTCGGGACATCATGCACATTTCCCCGCTGGATTTTCTCAACCGCACCAGAATCTCCAATGCCTGCAACCTGCTGCAGAGCACCGAGGACTCCATCCTCGACATCTCGGAGGCTGTGGGCTTCCACTCTGTCTCCAGCTTCAACCGCTGTTTTATCAAAATCATGCGCATGTCGCCGAGAGAGTACCGGAAGACCACGCAGAATCTGGACAAAGGCTCAAATCCTCCCGATATCGTAGGCTACCCCGGATGGATGCGGCCGGAGGTTCCGGCGAAATAAAGGCTCCTCATCCTGCAGGATCTTCGGCGTCCGGCCCCACCTCCCGCCAGGCCCTGCTTCCCCTCCCTGCCAGACAGCCTTTTGGCAGGCACGCTGCGCTGCTGCCTCGCTGTGCCTGCTGCCCTTATTATGCATCAGCTCCGGCAGACCCAGGGTTTCCCAAATGCGGGCTTCAGATCGGATGAGCCAGACCTCCGGCCCCTGCAATGCTTTCCGCGGCAGGTACATAATACCGGGCCTGGGCCTCCCACAGCTCCCGGTACAGCCCCGGCTCTCCTGCCAGCTCCTCATGGCTGCCCCGCTGCACCACCTCTCCGTGGTCAAATACCAGGATATCCTCACAGAACCGGCAGGAGGCCAGCCGGTGGGAGATATAGATGGCTGTCTTCTTCCCCACCATCCTGTCAAAGCCTGCGAAGACCCCGCATTCCGCCTCCGGGTCCAAGGCCGCGGTGGGTTCGTCCATGATCACAAACGGCGCATCCTTGTAAATCGCCCTGGCGATGGCCATCTTCTGCATCTCCCCGCCGGAGAAATCCGCGGCGCCCTCGTTCAGCTTCTTTCCCAGAAGCGTCCTGCCTTTCCCGGGCAGACTTTCGTATTTTTCCAGGAAACCGGAAAGTGACAGACTTCTTTCCAGCCGGTTTCGATCCAGCCGTTTCCCTGCGCCTGCATGGGACTGCTTTGGTTCCATCGGCTCCCTTGACGCCACTGGCTCTGTCGCTTCCGCCGGCTCCCCCTGCCCTCCCTCTCCCCACAGGCCGGTCAGGTTTTCATCCAGGGTAGCCGGCAGCAGAGTGGAGTCCTGGAACAGTACGGCTATAAGTCTGTAGTATTCTTCCCGGCCGTAGTCCCGGACAGGGATGCCGTTTACCAGGATCTCCCCGTCCGTGGGCCGGTAGAAGCCGCAGATCAGTTTCACCAGAGTCGTCTTGCCCGCGCCGTTGAGTCCGATCAGCGCCAGCTTTTCCCCGGGCCTGACAGTGAGATTTACATGGGACAGAACAGTTCTGCCGTCCGGATAGGAAAAGGACACATCCTTTAACGTCACTTCCACCGGGTTCCTGCACATTTCCTCCATGCGCTCCCTGCCCACTTTGGGTTCCTCCCCCCAGCTTTCCTCCGTTCCCAGGAAATCCCGCACATAGCCGATGGTGGTGTTCACGGAATTGAAATCCATGACTGTGCGCAGCAGCATCTCGAAAGAGAGGGAAAAGCGGCTCACCGCGCCGATGCAGAACACGAATCCCTCTGCCGTAGAGTCCTGCGTTCCAGACATTTTCCGACAGGTTCCGAAACGCTTTGTCGTCCAATTTCTCATAGTCCACCTACATGATCTTGCTCACATATTTCTTCATAAAATACAGGGAGAAATAGCTCTGTCCCGTGTAGCCGTACTCCTGCATCACCCCGGCCAGGGTGCCCAGAAGCCACAAAAGCCCGGACAATGCCCCCATCTGCGCCAGCAGCCTGCCTATGGGAAGCTTCTCCTCCAGCCCCTGAATCAGCACGGAGGGAAGCAGTGTCTGCAGCAGCATAGATGCCACCAGGGGCAGCGCTACCAGGATGGTGGCAAAAAAGAGCTTTTTGTCCCACTCTTTCATGCATCCCATGTAATAGATGTAATTTCTCACAAGGCCCTGCTTTCCTTTGCCCCGGTCTTCCGCGATATAGAAAGCATTGTTCATAGCTGGTCTCTCCTCCCTGTTGCCATTCGGCGCTTCCTGTAATATGGACATATTCTACCATATTTTCCGCATATGAAAAGATTCGTGCACCAATGGTATCCCATCATGCACGAATCGCATAAATTTGTATATTGGTATCATTCCAACGGCAGTGTTACTTCCGTGGCAAACACTCCCTCCTCCGCCTGGCGGTTCAGATACCCGTGATATTTTTCCACAATGCTGTCTATACGCAGCAGGCCGAACCCGTGGTTCGCCCCTTTTGCGGAAAAGAACTTATCCCCCATCCGCCGGATCCGGCCCTCCATGGAATTGGTCACGCAGATATAGAGCTGTTTTTTCAGGATGTCCACATAGATGCGGATGAACCTGTCCTCCTGCCTGGAAACCTTTCCGCAGGCCTCCATGGCATTGTCCAGCAGGTTTCCCATGAGCACCGACAGGTCTATCCCTGAAATTCCCACATTCCTGGGAACAACGGCAGTGGCATCCACCCGGATCCCCCGCTCCCGCATCAGGGTCAGCTTGCTGTTAAGGATGGCATCCACCATCAAATTCCCCGTCTTCAGCACTGTCTCCACCCCGGCCAGATTTTCCTCCAGCCGTTCCAGATAGCTCTCCGCCTCCGCGTATTGCCCCAGGCTCATATGGGCTTTCAGCACCTGGATATGATTGTGGTAATCATGTCTCCAGCCCCGCATTTTGCGGCACATGGATTCCACCTCGCTGTAATGCCCGTTCATCATGTCCTCCTGCAGTCGGCTCATCCTGCGCAGCATCACCCTGGGCAGGAAAAACATCCACAGGCCGATGTTGCATAGGAGCAGCAGCACTGCCATTATCCATACAGCCGTCATTTCGGCATCCCCCTGCAATAATGATGAAAATCTTCAAGCCCGGCTCTGTGACACCGCCAGACGTTTCGCGCTCTGCAATCCTAAGGAATCAGAATGATTGCTTTGACAGCAGTGCTCCAAACCGCATGCCCCTGCGGTTTGTGTGCATCCACCCTAACCCTCCAGGCAATCCCCTTTATTGCCTTACTTTGCATGGACGGAGGTTTATCGTGAGTATCTTCAAACCAGCGGCTGCCCGGGCACCCCCGGATACCCGCTCTCGGATTCATGGGGATTTCCTGTAAAAGCCCACAAAAGCTTCGTTGACCTGCCGGTACAGATATCGGCTCAGGGGCACCTGGCGCCCATCGTCCAGCACCACCTCCGTCCTCCTTACCGCCGCCACATGCTCCAGGTTCACCAGGTAGGAACGGTGGCATTTCACAAATTGTCCCCCGGACAGAAGCGCTTCCAGGGTGCCGATGCTGCATTTCAGGCAGAGGCTCTCTTTCTCCAGGCAAAGGAGGCACTGGTGGCCGGCAGCCTCCGCATACCAGATCTTTCCACGGCCTATGCTGGCCATGCCATGATCGGTCTCTAAGAGCACTTTCTCCTCCGGCTTCCTCCCCTCCCACACTCGGTTCAGCACGGCAAAGAGCCTGTCCTTTTTTACGGGCTTTATCAGGTAATGGAGCGCCGCCACATCATAGCCGTACTCCATGTATTCTTCATAGCCTGTAACGAAAAGGATGGGCAGAGTCTGATCCTCATGCCTGATTTTTATAGCCAGGTCTATGCCGCTTAGCTTTCCCATCTCAATGTCCAGCATCACCAGGTCATAGGCCTTGTCGTCCTCCCAGGCAAACAGAAAGCTCTCGCCGCTGTCAAAAAATGCCACATCTGTCCTGACTTGGGTTTCCTCCGCCCATTCCTGCACATATCCGCCCAAGAGCTGCCTCTGGGCCGCCTCATCCTCGCACACCGCAATCCTCATGATCCCCTCTGTTCCCGATTTCCGCAGAGCGGAAATCCTTTCCATTATACGCCGCTGAACCAAGGCCCCTTACATAAGGCTCCGGTCGCCATCCGGCCGTTTCCTTTATGGAATAAGGTCATAATACCAAAAATGCGTGGGATTGGGAATCCTCAGCTTCGCTGCTCTGCAGCGACAGCGTCTTCCCGGGATGCCGCCAGCTCCCTGCAGATTCTTTCATCGTCCCAGTCAGCATGGCTTTGAAGCATTTCATAAATCGGCCTGACAACGGCCTCTTCTTCCTCTAACATGTCCGCGATTTCTTCCATGGGCATCCTTTTGTGCAGTTTCTTTCTGATCAGATTAACCAGCTTGAGCGTCTGGCCTTCGGCCTTTCCCTCAGCCTTTCCCTCAGCCCTCTCGTCCTCGAACGCCCTGATGATATTATATTTGAATTCCATGTCGTCCTCCCCGTTTCCGGCCCAGCTCAGGATTTCCTCCACCACTGCCTCCTTATTGCCGCAGACGGACAGCAAAATATATTTCACCCAATTCCGGAACTCCTCCGTCTCCTGAAGGCCCAGTTCCCTGACTCTGCCGCAGGCAGTGCGGATTGCGCCTGCCAGTTCCAGTTTCTTCCGGTATTTATCGCAGTACATAATATTGTCCAGAATCGTATTGGTGGACAGGATATAGTCCTCCTCAAGCTCGGACAAGTCAACCAGATAGTATTTCAGGTTCAGGATATAATCCCCAAATATATTGCCGCTATTCTGGTACTCCCGCAGGCTCCTGGCTGCAGTCCATCTGTCCTGGCCATTATAGAACACGATGGGAACCATCGCGGGCAACCGAAATCCTGCCTGTTCTCTTTCGTTCTTATCCTTATCCAGAAAGTATTTTACCAAAGTATTCACCGTATATACCAGAATGCGGAATACCATCGTCTGATCTACATATGACTGCAGTTCCTGGAGGATAAAGATAAATGCTTCCCTGCCGTCCGACATGCCGACCCGGTAGAGCAGGTCAGCCTCCTTTCCCTCGTAGTCCCTCTCCAGCATCTCCTTGTCGCAGAGAATCAGATCCGACTCTTTCAGCTTCATCATCCACTCCGCTCTCACATACTTTTTGAGAAAATGCAGAAATTCCGAGGGCCTCGACAAACTCTTCTTATAGCCCTTGTCGTGGGGTGTGCTAATGGCGGGCATTCCCTGTTCCCGGATGGCATCTGTACTGTTAGCTTTTGCTGCAGGCTCAGCTTCTCCCACCCTCTTAATCTCTGTCCCCTTTCTTCTTTCCATATCCAGTCCTTTCCTTTCTGAAAGTGAATCCGCAGGAAAGGTATGGGCATCGGCCTTTCCTGCTGTCGTTGTCAGTTCGTTTTCTTTGGGATGTAGGCTCCCGCCCAGCAAGAAGTTTCGATACGATAGAATCCACCTTTCGGGCATCTTCTACTGTCAGGTATTGCGGAAAGACCTGTAGCGGTCTTCTGAATGATATCGGATTTGAATTCTTTGCCTATCTTTAGATTATCATGTACGGCTCAAAATTACAAGGAGAATTTTCATAGGTTAGGCGGCAGCATTCAGTTCTCTGTAAGTCCGTGAAGCCAAGACGGCCGCGGGGGATATGGCAAGGAAAGCGTTTTTTGAGAATCCATTCGCCGGATTGTCGAAAGACATTTCCATGCTATCATGGTATACTTACAGCATGTCCTAAACAGAAAAACGGGGCAGACCGCCGATGGGCGTACCGTCCCTAAAAAATCGAACCCCAAAAGGAGGCAACCCAAAGTGATTGATTTCAAACTGGCCGCACTTCGTAAAAAAATGGGGCTTACCCAACAGGAGCTGGGTGAAGTCCTGAACGTATCCTATCAGACCATCAGTAAATGGGAGACCGGAGCCACAAGCCCAGACCTCTCTATGCTGCCCCATATCAGCGCCTATTTTGGCGTATCCGTAGATGCCCTGTTGGGGCTCACCCCTTTAGAGGAGGCCTACAAACCATCGGATTCCGGGACAGTCGAATACTGGGATCACAGGCTGGAATATCTGCTGCGAACCCGCAAGTCCATGTGGAACCAGGATTATATGCGTTTCCTGATTCGCGATGTATGGAGCATCCGGGAACCAGTCACAGTCCTGGACTGCGGATGCGGCTACGGGGCCCTGGGGCTTATGATGATGCCCCTGCTCCCCTCGGGGAGCCGCTATGTGGGCATCGACTTTTCCCGGAACATGATTCAGGCTGCGGAGCAGTATTACAGGCACTCCGGCATCGATGCCGCTTTCATCCTGTCGGATATCACAAGCTTCCAGCCAAAGGAAAAGTATTCCCTGGTCATCAGCCAGGCCCTCCTGCGGCATGTGGATGACGGGGAGGCTCTTCTGCGGAAAATGGTGGGCTTCGTGGAGAAAGGCGGCCTCCTGGTAAGCCTGGAGTGCAACCGGGAATTTGAAGCAAACGGCCTGTATATAAACGGCATGGATTATATGGATTTATGCCGACACGAGGGACTGAAGAATCTTTGGCAGACCGAGCTGGAGAAACAGAACCGAGATTACTCCATTGCCATGAAGATTCCCCATTACATGAAAGCCGCCGGGCTTAAAAATGTGTCCTGCCGCATGAACGACAGGGTTACTTTCCTGGAGCCGGAACAGCCGGATTATAGGGAGCTGCTGGACAGTGTCATAAAGGCGGACCACTGGAGCGACGAGAAGACAGACCGGGAAATCCAGGAGGACATCGGCTATTTCATGAACCATGGCATGAGCCGGAAAGAAGCGGAGGATTACTGCCGCCAGATGAACGGCATCGTGCGGTACCTGAAGCAGCACGCGGACAGCGTCTCCCTGACGCAGACCAGGGGAATCATGATTTCTTATGGGTGGAAGTGACAGCTCCGGCACGGGGCAGACGGCTCCTTTCCTTTAGAGGCATCGCATAAAGCAACCCAGAACTATACCCCCTTTTTCAAGCTATCTTTCTGTTTCACCTGACAGGGCAGCAGTGATATCCTTGGCGATAGCGGAGGCTTTGACGCTGCGCCGCAGTATCGGTGACGCACCGGATTGCAAGAAACCGTATGCCGTTTCCATAGCACACATGGGCAATGGCTGCGGTTTCCATGTCAACGGTCAATGGGGGCGAATTCATCACGTATTTTTGTCGCCTCTCGTCGGTTATGAAAACCTCCCCCGTCACCATTCGTCCCCAGATGACCTTTCCCACCGCCTCCATTCTACGCCCAAACCCTTAGCTAAACCCCTGTCTCCACAAAGTGCACCGCAGAATTGTCCCAATATTTTTGGAAGATAATATTGTCTTGTTTATTAAAATTTAGCTGATACATCCGAAAGGTAACCAAAAAATCTTTAGGCTGCCATTGCTCTTCATAGGAATACTGATATTTCATTCCCACCTGCCGCATGACCCCGCCGCTGCGGGGATTTTTGATGTCATGGGTCGCCGTGATATAGGGGAGTCCGTCCTTTTTTACCTGAGCTATGACATCTTTCCCGGCTTCCGTGACGATTCCCCGGTGCCAGAACTTTCTATGGAGCCCATAGCCGAAATCATAGCTTTCGTCCATGTCCACCTTTATGTAGCCAATGGGATAGTTATCCTCTTTCAGGCAGATGGCATAAGCATAGGCCTGAGGCTTTTCGTATTCTGCCGCATACCTTGCCACAAAAAAGGCCCGCGCCTCCTCCATGCTCTTCAAAGGGAACCAGGGCAGAAAGGTGTTGACCTCTTTGTCTGTCAGTATCAGGTACAATGCTGCTATATCATTTTCAGTGAATTTTCTCAATATCAGCCTTTCTGTCTCCAGCCGTGGCGTATTCCTGCCTCCCTCGCCATCCTCTCTGTCATCGAAAATGCCGTTCCATCTCATATATAAAAGCGGGTACGGATTGCCCTGCTCGTCATAATCCGTCCGTTTATAGACATGAAAGCCCATATGCTCATAAAAGCCTTTCGCAAGCGGGTTCTGCTCATTGACCGCCAATTCACTGACCGCATGATTTTCTATCCCATATTGAATCAGCTTTCTCCCCAGTCCTTTTCCCTGTTCTTCGGGCTCAACGACTTTTCATGAGGACAGAAGAGTGGATTTATTTTCCCTTTCATGGTATAATATGACTATATTTCCGGCAGAGAACGCCGAGTGGCATAACTGCCATGTGCGAAGCTATGCACATGGTACAATGTTGGCACAAGAACTACTATCAGGTTAATGACTTGGGGAGAGCCGTATGAACAGGAGATTTAATGTCGCTGGAACATGTATTCCGGAAAAGCACTTTATGGCCGACACATCGGACAAAATTGACAGAATCATACGCTTGGTTGAGCAGGATTCCTATTTTGTGATAAACCGCGCCAGGCAGTACGGAAAGACCACCACTCTCATGCTGCTGTGGAGGCGGCTAAAAGACCAGTATATCGTAATCAATACCAGCTTCGAGGGCATGGGAAGCGAGGCATTCCGGACAGAGGATACCTTTGTCCGCAGAATCTGTGCCAGGTTCGCAAGAGGGCTTCGGATGTCCGGCTATCAGGAAGCGCAGGCAGAAGTGTGGAATACCTCGCGGCAGGAGGAAAGTCTGGATACCTTAAAGGAGCGCATCATCACATTCTGTGCCCAGGCAGACAGAGAGGTGCTCCTGTTTATCGATGAGGTGGACAAAAGCACGGATAACCAGATGTTCCTGAACTTTCTGGGCCTGCTGCGCGAATTGTATCTGGAACGGGCCTTTGGGACAATTACTTTTAAAAGCGTCATTCTCGCAGGCATCTATGATATCAAAAACCTGAAGATAAAGTATCGGCCTGACGAAGAGAAAAAATATAATTCGCCCTGGAACGTAGCAGTGGATTTCCCGATTGACATGAGACTTTCGCTTCCGGAAATCTCCTCCATGCTCCGGGCGTATCGGGAAGAGAGGGACATTTCCTTTGAGACAGAGGAATTGGCGGAGGAAATCTACAGATATACCGGCGGATATCCCTTTCTGGTCAGCCTGCTCTGTCTCTGGCTGGACGAGCGGCTTCCCGAAATCCTGGAACTGCCGGAATACTGGACAAAAGAGGGGATACGCGCGGCAGTGCGTGAGATTTTGAAAGGCACGAACACCCTGTTCGATGATGTGGTAAAAAACATAGAAAATAACGATGGTTTCAAAAGACTGGTAGAGGGAATCCTGCTGGAGGGCAGACAGATTCCCTATAAGCTGTCCAATCCGGAAATCAATCTGGGCGTGACCTTTGGCATCATCGCGGAGAACGAGGGAATCTGTAAAATATCCAATATCCTTTTCGAGACCTATATCTATGACCACCTGATTGCGGGGAAACTGATGGAGCAGCAAATGCTGCCGATGCCAAGGAGCCGATTTGTGACAAAGACGGGCGATTTGGACATGGATGGGATTCTCCTGGGGTTCCGGGATTTTATGAAAACGGAATACCGCAGGAGCGATGACGCTTTTATCGAAAAGCAGGGCAGGGTATTGTTTCTTGCGTTTTTGAAGCCAATCATCAACGGAACGGGGCATTATGTGGTAGAGCCGGAGACTAGGGACAGTACCAGAATGGACATCGTTGTCTTCTATAGAAAGAGGGAATACATTCTGGAGCTAAAAGTATGGCATGGCCCGAAACGATTTTCAGAGGGCCTGGCCCAGCTTTCGGAATATATGGAAAGCCGGGGCCAGGAGCAGGGGTGGCTGCTGACTTTCTGCTTTAACGATGGCCGGGAGAAAATACAGGAGAAGTATACCGGAAAGCTGAAAGGAGAAGACGGAATAATGATATATTCCGTAGTCGTATAAATCCGGTATTAGATATCCCCTCTGCCCCAGCCCTCAAACTCATACCATCCATCCGGCACAAACCCTTTCGTATCCGTATTCATAATGGGAAAGGCAATTCCGTACCCCGGGTCATTGTGCCGGAAGCTGTCAAAATGCACCGCCATGTAAGCCAGCTCCCCGGAAAGGTCATCGTACTCCTGAAAACGGGAAAAGGTCTTTCTCTCCCTGTTTGAAAGATTGGCAGTCTCGATTTCCGAATACCGGAAAGCCATGCGCAGCAGGCGGATATTGTTCCTCTGCGTCTGCCACTTTTCCCTACGCGTCCAAAGACCATGGACTCTCCGGCATAGGCTCCCTACACACCCAGGCGCCGTTTGTAAAGTCCGGTACATAGACCGGCATGCTTCCCTTGGCGATGGATTCCTCGGTAAGGCAGGTGATGGA
>CAJTZD010000044.1 GCA_910584235.1 uncultured Acetatifactor sp. | reverse complement strand
GGATGCCCGCCATATAAATGCGGTCTGCCCACAGGCAGGTCATGGTTCCATGCGTAATCCGTCCCATTATTCCCACCACAGCCCTATTCTCATAAAACAGCTTCAGCTTTCCGAGGAACGGGATGAGCAGGAAAGATGACCATAGCAGCCCCCTTATGAATGTCCGTCTTGAAAAAATACCTTCCGGAGCAGCATCACAAGCCCGATCAGCACGAAGGAAAATGCCGCACACCGTACAAGCTGGGTAGTGTAATATGCCGCGCAGAAATCCAAGAGTCTGCCAATCTGTGACCAGTCAGGCATGGGCTCCACCCTCTTTATCCGTGGATTCTGTCCCCCGCTCCCTGCTTTTCTCCAGAATCTCCTCCAGCTCTTTTATCTGCTCATCCGTCAGTGCGAAGCTCTGCAGCAGCGCCGCCATCGCATTTGTCCCATTGCCGGAAAAATAGCTGTCCACGAACTTCCTGCTCTTCTCCTTCACGCATTCCTCCCTTGACCTCTGCACATAGTAGTGGTAAACCCTCGAATCATGCTCATCCACCGTGTAGCCGAGGATGTCTTTCTGGTTCAGGCGGTTCATCAGCACCCGCACCATCCTCATCGACATATCCACCTTCCCCTGCATCCTCTTGTAGACCTCGGAGGATGTCAAAGGCTCCCCGCACGCCCACAGGACTTCCATGATCTGCCATTCACTCGGTGTAATCTCTTCCTTTGCCATACCGTTTCCTTCCTTTCGATTTTTATCTCCATTTTATACATTGGTCAATTATCGTTAATTATTAAGAGCGGTTGACGTTTTTGTATGGAAAGCTCCTACGCCACCACCCGAATATGGCATATCGCCATTCGTCCGATATAGGGGAAACGCAAACCGCCGTGTAAGCATATTACCTCTAACCTCCCCACCATCCAAGCAATTTCCGTTATCAGGCCGCCCGGTCTGCCTGTGGAAACAGCAGACCGCCGCATATGGCGGATGATCCTTATATGCAGTGCCAGTGGAGCCTTGTGGGAAAAATGACCTTTGTAGAACTGTATTTTAAACACCACACCGTCTCCCTTGATGAACTTTATGAAAGAACCATGGCTGAGGCCAAGGTCAGGGGCCGCTCCTCTTGATTTTTTCTCCTGTCTGTATCATAATACCTATCAACAGACAGGAGGCTTCAATACATGGACGAACAATTCATCAGGGATCTCAGACAAAAATATATCCAAAATCCTCCAGAAAGAATGACACCTGCACTTGTCAGAAATATGACCGACTCCGCCCTTCTGGACATGCACTATTTCCTTACCGAAGACGACGATTTAGGTGATGGGCTACCAAAAATCTACAACCACCTCAAAACCCACTGTCAACGGAAAGCCAATGGCAATCTGACAGTGGGTTCTCAGAATCCAAATCTCTCTTTTATAATATCAGAACAGATACTTTCCAATTCCATATATAGGAATCGTTATAATGTTCCCCCTCTTTCCTCCGCAAGTATCCCCTTTCTATAATCTACTTTATTTTTCTCCATAGCTTCCCTCGCCGTCCGGCCGCTGTTTCGCCCGGCATTCCTGCATCGGCGCCTTTTCCAGATGCATCTGAAATGGAAAAGTGGAAAATGGAAAAAGATTGCTCCCTACTCAAACACTCCCATGATCTCTCCCAGTTCAAACCGGATCTCCCCATTCCTTTCCGCCAGAACCACCTCCACCTCCAGCGCAGGCATCCCCTCAGGGTATTCAGCAATGGAAGCCCCATCCGAAAAATACCCGGGCTCCACCAGGAGCCTGATGGTCTCTCCCAGATAGTAGCTGGAAATATTGCCCAGTTCCAGTCCGGTGATTTCCGCCTCGTCCTCCCCGATATCCACCAGTGCCAGCTCCTCCTGGTTCTCTTTGTCAAAAAGCCGCAGCCGTCCGGTCTCTTCTTCCATGGAAAACCCAATCCTCTCATCCAGCATATCCCACAGTTCATTCAGTTCCAGCACATGATCCTGCGGAACATTGTCATCGTCATACTGAAGCACATGCAGTGCCTCTGCAGCGACTCCGGTGCCTGTATAGATCTTCAGCGCCACCTGAAGCTGTTTCTTCCCGCTGTTCCAATAGCATGTCGGCAGAATTGCGCGAGGAGTTGTATAAATCCAGTCAAAATAGCTTATATCACCGCCCATATCAATGGCAACTCCCTCTCCGGACCACTCCGCATCATTGTATCCATAGAGCCTGATATTCTCCTCCGGAAGTTCTGCAATTAAGACAATGTCATGGTACCAAAGGACGGGATCATTTGGAAGCGTCATATGTCTGCTGCGGATTTCCTCCCAATCTGTTCTCCTGAGCCTGGCCATCAGGTCTATCCGCCGGTTCTTCGGTATCCAGATTCCCTCCGGTCCATAGGGCTGTATCATGGTAACAGGCATAGGCAGGTCATTCTCTTCCCGGGGAAATCTGACGAAAAAGTTTACTTGACCAGGCTCCTCGTAAACGCGCTCCAGGCTTACGGAATCCTCTGACAGATTCAGCAGCCTTACCAAAGCGCTCTCTGGCTGGAGGTAATCCCAGTAGATCGTGCTGGAGCTTAGCTGGGCTTTATTGTTCAGCGTCTCCCCCAGCCCATTTGTCTCATAGTCCATGGCAGTACCATCAATTTCGAAATAACCGTAAGCCTCGCTATATTCCTCCAGAGAGGAAATATCGTCCAGCCAGGTAAGCTCCTCTTTCGTCACCACATAATGGCCATCCTGCTGTCTATAAGAGATTTTCTCTTTCCAGACCGTCACATGGGGCTCCGATGTCCATGCATAGTAGTTGATAACTGCATCTTCCGGGTTGATCTCACATATCCGGACATCCCTCTGCACCTCCTCCGGCCAGGGGCTGGAAATCCCAAAGTTCTTCCGCCCCTCAGACCCAGAAAGCATGTCCCGCTTTCCGAAGTCAGTGACGACTTCCTCTGAGGATAGTCCCCGGATGGCATCTCCGTCCCGGCTCACAAAGGCATTTACCCAATCATTTACGAAAGTTTCCCGCAAAAGTATGTCCGCAGTTCCCTCAGAGCCATCCGCTCCGCTTCCACCCTGTTCGCCCTGATCATCTATATTGTCTGCGGCGCTTTCCTTCTCTCCGGTCTGCGTGCTGTCCGGCCCATTTCCATCCTTTCCCGGCTGCCCGTTGTCCGGCCCATTTCCATCTCCCCCGGTCTGTCCATTATTCGAGCCACTTCCATCTGCCCCGGGCTGCCCATCTCCCTTACCGCTCTCTCCGCCCTGCTCCCCGGCCAGCACATTTCCGGAGTCCGATCCCGGGCTCACCGGATCCGTCAGAAAACATATCGCAATCACAATACAGACTGCCACCGCGGCCGCAGCCGCCCAGACGGCAGGCTTCCTGTACCGGAGCACGGCCTTTATCCGCTCTTTGACTCCCAGTTCCCCGAAAGTAAGCGATTGGGAAAAGGCGCTGCCCCTGCCAAGACTGCACGCCAGCAGAGCCTCCGAGTACATTCTTCTGTGGTGCGTATCATAATTCTTTATTACACTTTCATCACAAGCCAGCTCCATGTCCCTGCAAAACAGCGCATAAGCCACCCAGCAAAGCGGTTGGAACCAATAAACGCACAAAAGCGCATAGCCCAAAACTTTCCACAGATTGTCCCGCCTCGCCAGGTGGGCATATTCGTGAGACAGCACCAATGGACGCACCTCCTCGGGCAGTCCCGCAGGCAGATAGATGCGCGGCCTCAGCACGCCCAGGATAAAAGGGGTGTCCACGAATTCACTTACATACACAGATTCCTGCAGGCGCACCGCCGTCCTTACCTTTAGGCGCAGCCGGATGTAGCAGATGACGGAATACAGCCATACTCCCGCTATGCCTGCCATCCATACGATGCCGGCGCAAAAAAGGATACGCTGCATGAGATTCGCCTCCGCCCCTGTGCCAGCCCCTGCGTCGGCATGCGGCTTCCGCTCTGCGTCAGGTATGGCTGCGGAATCAAGGGACTGGCGAATCATGGGATTCAAGGCATCGTCCAAAAGCCGGACGCCGCTGTCCACATAATTTCCGTCCCTGTCAATGGCCTCGCCATGCATTGTCTCCCTGCTGGGAATCATGCTGAAGACACTTTCCATCGAAAAAGGACAAACCAGCCGTACCGCTACCAGCGCCCATAAGAGACAGATCATCCACTTGGGCGCTTTTCTGAGCAGCCCGCGCAGAGCAATGACTGCCAGGATCATCCATCCCGCAGCAATGCTTCGATTTAGGATCTCCATAAAAATACTTGCCATACAATACCCCCTGTACACTTCCTCATATATGTCCGCAGCTCTTTAATTCCTTGTATCGTCCTCGCTCTCATACCGATCCAGCATTCGACGGATTTCAGCCACCTCTTCCCCGGACAGTTTCTTTCGCTTGGTAAAAGCGGCAATAAAAGCCGGCATGGAACCCCCAAAGGTCTTCTCCACCAGTTCGTCGATCTCCGCCGCCTGCACCTCATCCTTGGACACCAGGGAAGTGACAACCGCATTCTCATTCTTTACGATACCTCTGTCAGACAGTCGCCGTATGACAGTATATGTAGTCGTGCGGCTCCAGCCCAGCTTTTCATTGCACAGCCTTGCCAGCTTTGTGCTGTTGACAGGCTCATTTTCCCATAATATCAGGCAAAAACGGTACTCGCTCTCAAATACTTTCGGTGTTTCCATATGCTCCTCCTCTTAAGACTAATGCATTAGACTAGTATAAGTCTAACCCATTAGACGTCTTTTGTC
Organism: uncultured Acetatifactor sp.; assembly: GCA_910584235.1. Lineage (GTDB taxonomy): Bacteria > Bacillota > Clostridia > Lachnospirales > Lachnospiraceae > Acetatifactor. The sequence goes on along the minus strand of CAJTZD010000044.1, from coordinate 27,269 downwards.
AATATCCTTTTCTAAAAACAGTCAGGTACAGTCTTTCATATACCTTTACATACAACGAAAAGGCATGCGCCGAAAAACGCATGCCTTTTCTGAAAAGACTTTTCTCTTTCTTCTGTTCTTCTGACAGTTAATTTACTTTGCCAGCACCATCATAATCTCATTGCTCCTGGTGATGAACTTGGTCATGGCCTCAGGAGATAACGGCGCTTGCTGGATCTTCGCCAGGTCATAGAGCTGCTCGCAAATCATCCCTACGTTCTCGCCCTCCTGGTTGGCATTCACATACTGTACCAGCGGATGGTTGGCATTGAGGATCAGAGTCTCGCCCTCTCCGCCGAAACCGCCCATGTCCATACCTGGCATGGAGTACATCTTCATCATGTCCTGCATACGCCTGCTCTCCTCGGACAGAGTCAATACGGAAGAGATCTTCTCGTCCTTAAGCTTCTCCACCTTAACTACGAGTTTATCGTTCTCCAGGACTTTCTTCATGATCTCGCCCAGAGCCTTTGCCTCTTCCTCCAGCTCTTTTGCGGCTTCCTCATCTGTCTCCGCTTTCAATGCATCCGTCACATCCGCATCGATTCTCCGGAACTTCACGCCCTCGTTCTTGGACTCCAGCTGCTGGATGAAAGGCTGGTCGATATTGTGGGTCAGGATGACGGCGTCCATGCCGTTGTCCCTAAACATCTTGATATACTGGCCCTGCTGCTGCTCGTCCGTGACGTAGTAGATGGTCTTCTCTTTCTTTTCCTCAGCCTCAGAGTCCTCGGAATCCGCCTCATCGGTGACCACCTCGGCCTCCACTTTCTCGCCGTTCTCGTCCACCGCGCTGCCGGCCTCTTTCTCCGCATTGCCGTCAGCCGCGTCCTTGTCTGTGCTTTCTGCCTCGCCGTCTCCCGTGTCGGTAGGCTTCACCTCCAGGCACTCCGGCAAGGTCAGGTACTTGCCGTCCAGGTTCTTGAACAGGATATAATCGTTCATCCGCTCGCAGAACTTGTCGTCTTTCAGGCAGCCGAACTTGATGAACGGACTGATGTCGTCCCAGTACTTGTCGTACTCTTCCTTTTCCGTCTTGCACATGCCGGACAGCTTGTCCGCCACTTTCTTGGAAATGTATTCGGAAATCTTCTTCACGAAGCCGTCGTTCTGTAATGCGCTCCTGGACACATTCAGCGGCAGATCAGGACAGTCGATGACACCCTTTAACAGCATCAGGAATTCAGGGATGACCTCCTTGATATTGTCCGCTATGAAGACCTGATTGTTATATAATTTAATGGTTCCCTCAATGGACTCATACTCCATATTGATCTTAGGGAAGTACAGGATGCCCTTTAAATTAAAAGGATAATCCATGTTCAGATGAATCCAGAACAGAGGCTCCTTATAATCATGGAACACCTTGCGGTAGAACTCCAGGTACTCCTCCCTGGTGCAGTCATTGGCATGTTTTGCCCATAACGGGGTAGTCTCATTCAGAAGTTCGGGACGCTTTCTGATCTTCAGCTTTGTGGGTTCCGGCTCTTTCTCTTCCTGCTCCCCTTCCGCTTCTGCATCCTCAGAGTCTTTCTTCTCCTCGGACTTCTCCTCTTTCTTAGGCTCAATCACCTCCAGTACCACATCGTCCTCTCTCTTCTCATCCTCTTTGATGATCTGGGTCTCAGTGGTGTCCGCCTTGGAAAGATAAATCTCCGTGGGCATGAATGAGCAATACTTCTTCAGCACCTCCCTGGCCTTGTACTCATTGCAGAACTCCAGGCAGTCCTCATTGAGGAACAGGGTGATCGTAGTACCCACTTCTGTCCGGCTTCCCTCCTCCATGGAGAATTCAGTCCCGCCGTCGCACTCCCAGTGCACAGGCTTTGCTCCCTCCTGATAGGACAGGGTGTCAATATGCACCTCGTCAGCCACCATGAACGCGGAATAGAAGCCCAGGCCGAAATGGCCGATGATCTGGTCCGCATTGCTCTTGTCCTTATACTTCTCGATAAAGTCGGAGGCGCCGGAGAACGCGATCTGGTTGATGTACTCCTCCACCTCGTCCGCTGTCATGCCCAGTCCATTGTCCGTAAAGGTCAGGGTTTTCTTCTCCGGATTGACTACTACGTCTATCCGGGACTTATATCCCTCCGGCAGAGTATACTCTCCCATCATGTCCAATTTCTTAAGCTTCGTCACGGCGTCGCAGCCATTGGAAATCAGTTCCCTGTAAAAGATGTCGTGGTCGTTATACAGCCACTTTTTGATAATCGGAAAAATGTTTTCACTGTTGATTGATAAATTACCGCTCTTCGCTGCCATGTTACAACATCCCTTTCTCACCATTTTTTAGAAAATCACTGCATGGGTTCCTTTGTCATGAGTTCAGTTTAAGACGCACGGCAAAAAAAGTCAAGACAAAATTAGCACTCATTTTAAACGAGTGCTAATAATCTCCATGAAAAGCCCGAAAATACTGGATTCCTGGCTTTCTAAAATTTTTCTAAACTGTCATATTATTTGTAAACATTTCATTTCTCTCTTCTCTATCTCTCTTCCGGAAAATATTTCGCATAGACGTCAAAAAAACTTTTCGTCTCCACGGCCTCATCTCGGAGCAATGTGATCTCCTCCCAGACTTTCTCGTTCAGCTGCCTCGCCAGAGTCTCCACAAAAGCGTCATACTCCTGCCCGAAGACTTCCCTGCGACGCTCCTCCACGATCTGCAGCTTGTTCAAATCCGTCTGCTCCCTGTCAAAGGTGCTTAGGCATTTAATAATCTCATATCCGGACTCCGTCTCCACCACCTGACTGACCTCCCCTGTCTCCAGAGCAAATGCCGCTTCCTCAAAGGCAGCATCCATCTCCCCCTTGCCAAAGGAAAAGCTGATGGTGGCATCCTCGCTGTAGCGGGTGGCCAGATCCACAAAATCCTGGTCATCCTCCAAAGCCTGTCTGCGTATCTCGCTGGCATTTCTGTAGGTTTCCCGCTTCCGTTCGTCAGAGTAGACCACCGTATTCCCGGTTCCGTCCACTGTGGATGTGCGCAGCAGAATATGCTGTACCGTGATGGTACGGGCCTCGTCGTCACTGATCTCCGGATTCACATCCTGTATGATATAACGGTAGACTTTATCTGCCATAGCGTATTCTTCATAGAGCCTCTCTATGGTCTTCTCCTCCACCCCCATCAACGCGCATTCCGTCTCGCTCAGGGAGTCATAGTACTCTGCCGCCGCCTGCCGTACTTTCTCCTTTTCGGCGTCGTCAAGAGTCACATCCCTTTCCCGGGCCAACAGATACATGGCTTTGATCTGGGCGATTTTGGCCAGCACTGTCTCCTTTACATTTTCCTCCAGAGTGACCCCCTCCACGGAAATGTTCCACACCTCAGGACTGTATACGTTCTCATACTGATTCTGGGTATTGACCAGATACACCATCATCTCCGGCAATGTACAGACCGCATCTCCGATGCGGAACACCTCATCCTTGTCCAGGCCTGTGGTGAATATCACCTTTGCACCGTTTTCATCCCCGCAGGCTGTAAGCCATGCAAATGCAAGAAAGACACAGCTAAAGAGTGCCGCCCATCGCCTTGGATATCTCTCTGCGCCCTTTCTCTTTCCGTTATTTTTGTTCAGCAGTTTCAACAAAATATCTCCTTACCCTGAAATCCAACTCCGTCCCTCGCCTGTCGCTTCTCCCATCCGGCTATTTTCACTGCTTTCGGTACAAGCTTTCGGACAGATATCCGCTTATAAATCTGCCCATACTCCGCAGAGATCTCTCCTTTTCAGGAAAGCCTCCCTATGAAGTATGGGCCCTTTGTTACGCCGTCTTGTATCTTTATTTTATCACATGAATCCAACCCTTGGGCGCCTCAATCCTGCCCATCTGGATACCGGTCAGGGTGTCATACAGCTTCTTAGTCACAGGCCCCATCTCAGCCATGCCGCTGGGGAAGCAGATTTCTTTCCCATGATCCACTACCTTGCCTACAGGAGAAATGACCGCCGCCGTACCACACAAACCGCACTCCGCGAAATCTTTCAGCTCATCCAGATATACCTCGCGCTCCTCTGCCTCCAGACCTAAGTATTCTTTCGCCACATGTACAAGGGAGCGGCGGGTGATAGATGGAAGAATGCTTTCCGACTTAGGAGTAACTACCTTTCCGTCCTTTGTCACGAACAGGAAGTTTGCGCCTCCGGTCTCCTCCACCTTTGTGCGAGTGCCGGGATCCAGGTACATATTCTCGTCGTAGCCGTTCTCATGAGCCGTCACGATAGCATGCAGGCTCATGGCATAGTTCAGGCCTGCCTTGATATGGCCTGTCCCATGAGGTGCCGCCCGGTCAAAATCGCTGACGCAGATGGTCAGAGGCTTTGCCCCGCCCTTGAAATACGGCCCCACCGGCGTACAGAAAATACGGAACTGATACTCCACAGCGGGCTTCACGCCGATGACGGAATTGGAGCCGAACATGTAAGGCCGCAGGTACAAAGTCGCTCCGCTGCCATAGGGAGGTACATAAGCTTCGTTTGCATCCACTACCTGACTCACCGCCTCAATAAAACGCTCCCTGGGGAAAGCCGGCATCTCCAGCCGCTCTGCGGAAGCGACCATACGCTCTGCGTTCAAGTCAGGCCGGAACGCCACGATATGATTGTCCTCTGTCGTATATGCTTTCAGGCCCTCAAATATGGTCTGGGCATACTGCAGCACACCTGCGCATTCATTCAGAACAATATTGGCATCCTCTGTCAGGCCGCCCTCATCCCAAACGCCGTCCTTATAATAGGAAACGTATCGCTTTTCCGTCTGCATATATCCGAAGCCGATATTGCTCCAGTCAATGTTTTTCTTTTCCACTTGCCCTACCTTCTTTCCGTCTCTTTTATTCTACACAATTATTATACTTTTCCGGCCAAAAGTCAATATCCTTTGCCCTATTTCCTTCTCTCATATTTCAAAAAAGTATAGGCAATATCGAAATATGTCTGCTCATCGCTGTCTGCAGTGATTTCCCATTCCGGATCCCTGTCCAGATTCGGGAAATAGGCGTCCGCTTCGTAAACATGGTCAATCTTCGTAATATGGGCCGTGTCACAGTAAGGCAGCAGCTGCTCGTAGACACTCTGCCCTCCGATACAGTAGATATCCCGGGGCGGATAATTCTCCAGTGTACGCAGCAGTTTCTCTATGGAATTGACCACAATGGCCCCCTTGACCGTAAAGTCTTTATCCCTGGAAAGAATAATGTTGGTCCTGCCCTGCAGGGGCATTCCCTGCGGAAAGGTCTGCAAGGTCCTGCGGCCTAAAACCACCACTCTGCCGATGGTCTCATCTCTGAAATGCTTCTGGTCATTGGGTATGCTGACTAACAGTCTTCCCTTTTTGCCGATGGCCCAGTTCCTGTCCACTGCCGCTATCATATTCATGCGTTTCTCCCCCTGTGTGCTTTGTAGTATGCTCTATCTCTCCCACTTATCGCAGAGGGAATTAATCTGATCCGCAAATTTTGCCATATCCTTATTCGGCATGCCGTCAATCCCTTTGACCATATTAAGCAGCCTCTGGGCAGCGGCCAGCAGTCTTGCGTATACCGTGGAGAGCGCGCCTTTTGCTTTCTTCTTCACCGGCACAGGCATTGCTTCGTACTCCAGCTTTCCGGAAAGCAGATCAAACACCGTGCCGCTGTAGGGGGCATAGGTGCGCTGTCCATACTCTATTTTCAGGCATTCCGCAAAGCCCGCGCAAACACTGTCCTCACCGTGCACGATAAACACTTTTTTGGGCTTTTCCTCAAAACCGCTTATCCAGTCGATCAGACCGTTTTTGTCCGCATGGCCGCTCATGCCCACCAGCTTCTTAATCTCCGCCCGAACCTGTATGGACTCGCCGAACAGCTTCACCTCGTCCACGCCGTCCACAATCATACGGCCCAAAGTCCCCACTGCCTGATATCCCACGAAAAGGATGGTACACTCCGGCCTCCAGAGATTGTGCTTGAGATGATGCCTGATACGTCCGGCCTCACACATGCCGGAAGCGGAAATGATAACCTTAGGCGTATCGATAAAGTTGATCTCTTTGGATTCCTCACTGGTAATCGACAGCTTTAATCCCGGGAAAGAGATAGGATTGATGCCCTCTTTCACAAGCTCCAGCGCTTCCCCGGCAAAGCATTCCATGCGGTTCTCCTGGAAAATTTCCGTGGCTTCCACGGCCAGCGGACTGTCCACATATACCGGAAAGTTCTCATGCCCTTTCACCAGACGGTCCCCTTTGACTTTTCGCAGGAAGTACAGCAGCTCCTGGGTACGGCCCACGGCAAAGGAGGGAATGACCACGTTTCCGCCCCTGTCAAAGGTCTCTTTCAGGATTGCTGCCAGCTCATGCACATAATCCGGGCGCTCCGCCGCATGCAGCCTGTCGCCGTAGGTGGACTCCATGACCACATAGTCCGCTGTCTTGGTAGGGATAGGATTGTGCAGCAGCGGATCGTTTTTATTCCCGACATCTCCTGAAAATACGATTTTCTTCGTATGGCCCTCTTCCGTCAGCCATACCTCAATGCTGGCGGAGCCCAGCAGATGACCGATATCCGAGAAGCGGATCACCATCTCGTCGCAGACTTTCACCTCTGTATCATAATGGCAGGGAATAATCCGCTTGATGATTCCCTCCGCATCCTCCATGGTGTACAAAGGCTCCATCGGCGTCAGGCTTTCCGTCCTCTTGGCTTTCCTGTTCTTCCATTCTGCCTCCATCATCTGGATGTGGGCACAGTCACGCAGCATAATGCTGCACAGGTCAGCTGTGGCATCGGTGGCATAGACCTGTCCCCTGAACCCTTTGGCATACAGAAGCGGCAGCAGTCCCGTGTGATCGATATGCGCATGGGTCAGCAGCACATAGTCAATCAGTCCCTCATCCACCGGAAGCGGCACATTCTCGAATACATTCACGCCCTGCTCCATGCCGCAGTCCACCAGAATATGTTTGCCGCCCACCTCCAGGTAATGACAGCTGCCCGTCACTTCATGAGCCGCACCTACAAAAATCAGCTTCATAAAAAATACACCTCCTTTTTTCCGTTTTGTACGCAATCCAATCTCTTACTTCTATTTTATTATGATATTCCATTTATCGCAAGGGAAAATTTCTCGAAATGACCATAGCTTTTCTTCTAAGAGCGCTATGAAAAAAGCTATGAAATAATGCTGAGATAATTATTGTAATATTTGCGTTGCTGTTCACGGATAATTTCCGTGAAATGTTTTCATGCGCATTTTGCATGAAAATCGCGTAATTTGAGATTTTTTTTAAAAAAGGTTGACAGACAGATATTTCCATAGTATAATTCTTTTATTCCCAGGGAACAGTTGAGGATATGCGATAGTGGCTCAGTTGGTAGAGCGCCACCTTGCCAAGGTGGAAACCGCGGGTTCGAGTCCCGTCTATCGCTCTTTTTTTATGTAGCGGAATCCCATAAAATGTGGGGTTCCGCTTTTGTGTACATGTGTTCTGATTACATTTGATTACACTTTATCCCGTGAAAGCGCACGCTCGATATTCTCATGTGTCCGGGCATCCGTTTCCCGGTTATAGTAATAATTATGGAAAGTCGTGCGCTCGTCTTCATGCCCCACCAGCTCACGGATTTTGTCGATGTTGATTTCACCGGAGTCTATCAGTGCGCTGATGTAGGTCTTGCGGATTTTGTGCATGGTCTTCACCGTGGCCATCATCAATGTCAGACCATTTTAGGGCGACCATCTCCCCCAGCCGGGCCCCGGCTGGAAACAGAGCGCAATCCCCAGGCAGGCGGAATAACCGTTTTCATAGAAGTCGTTCCATGCCTCCTTTTCGACCAGGGGCTGCTCGTCCGTCATGAACACCTGGCATCCGTATGGAGCGACACAACAGACAGAGTTCCTTTCCGAGCCGCTCGGAGGGACAACGGAAAAGAATGAGTCTTAGCGTGCAGGAGTCCTGTGCAGTGAATGCCGAATCCCTGGGGTTCAGAAAGCCGGTAATACCTGGCTGATTCCGGATGATGCAGAAAAGCCCGGCGATGCCCGTATAAAAGCGGCAAATATATGAAAACAAAAACCGAGTATTGAGGAAAACAAAGACACAAAGGAATTTATTCCAAGAGGGATCCATAATCCTCAGCAGATGCTCTCTGATATCTGGAATATGTAAAACAACCCTCAGAAAATCAGTAATAATATTTTGCTTGAACACCATATATACAGCACCCGGCATGAGGATATGGACTTCATTGTTATCGAAATTCCCCATGCAGACCGAAGGGACAAGCCCGTTTATATCGGCCAGGATATGTTCAAAGGAACATTCTGAACAGGCTGCCAATTATTCAGTTATAGGGAACCGCATATTGGGAATGTCTAGATATGCAGCCAATTACCTTGCAGCAAGCTGCCAGTAATTGACCCTCGCGGCATTCGCCAACTGTCCGTGCAAGCACGGCCGCTTGGCTCATTGCTCGCGGGAATAAAGAGAAGAAGATTTCTGATTATCCTCTATACGCATCCCTCCGTTTTACACAGGAGGACGATTCTTATCACCCTATTTCCAGGCGGTTCTCCCTCAAATCACCATACTATTTTTTATGGTAAGGACATTGTAAAACCCAAATGTCACAGAAATGTCCGAGCCAATCATTCGGTCAGCTTAAAAACAGCCTGAATTGTTACAAAGCTCGGACATTTCAAAATTTTTAGTCAGTATCCATGTGTCACTGCTGCAGCTTTATGGTATCCACAATGGACAGCTGCCCGATTCTTTTGATTGGCCGCCTGATTGCCAGCGCCGCAGAGCCGAAACATAACATAACGATCAGCAGCAGGGAGGCAACCGGAAGCTGCCAGGTTGTTCCCCATTTATCTGCAATCAGGAACCGGAACATCATCTTATTCAACGGCACCGGTGACACATCCTAAGACTGCATAGGTGGCTGCCTCTGCAGCAATCATCTTATAGAGCTGCCCGGCTCCCATTACAATGGCTGCAACCAGCCAGATCAATCCCGGACTTCCCCGAATATAAATATGACGCATTGTTTTTTACCTCCTTCATCGTCTCTTTGTGTTCTCTATGTATCCTGCCGCTGTCTCCATACATATGCTTCTTTCAGCAGGCATTCTATACATTCCTGCTTGCCTTCCGTATAGCTTCTTCGGTCATCTGGAAATTGTAATGCCAGTTTTTCTTACAGGCATCATATCGCATGGCTTTATTCCTGCAATAATACCTTACCAGCACAAAGGCAAAAGAAATTATCTGTGCCGCCATGATCCGGACAATCTGTAATTCGTCCGCGCCATTTTGCGAAACCACATGCAGCATGTTTGTAACAACGGTATTATTGAACAAATGGTCGCCAATCCCTGCCCATATATTTCCTGTTATGCGGGTGAGAAGACCCCATTTGATTCCCATAATTCCGGCAAGGGCTTCATTTTATTTCCTTTCCAAGGCTGCAGCCTAACGTATTGATCCCTATACCGAAACAGAAAGGTTCGTACCGGATTCCGGTTTCAATGCTTCTCCGGTTTTCGTATAGATTACAGGCTCTGTCTTAACAACATCCGCTGTTTCTTCGACAGATACGCCATTGTCTGCACCACTCTGAACCGAATCCGTCTTCTCGTCCAATGCGGCCTTCCCATTTTCGCTGATGCTGACAGTATCTGTATCCTCTTTCCGGCTTTCCGCTATCCTCTTTTCCATCTCTTCACGTTGTTCCTTGCGTTTCCGGATGGCATTTTCCTGTTCTGTTTTCGCTTTTTCTCTTGCCTCCTTTGCATCCTCTTTCATTCCTTTTTCGGCCTTCTTCTCATAGTCCTCCGCTTTATCTGCAAATTCACCGACATATCCCATTGCCCGTTCCATAACCGCTGTATCACCTCTCCGCTCTGCGTCTTTATAGACACGGAAAGGGGTATTCAGTAACTTCATATTCGTACTTGCTCCTGCAAGGCCTTCCATTGTTTTCGTATGCATAAAAAGTCCCTCCTGAATTCTTCCTGACATATTCCTTTCTAAGAAACCCATACAATAGAATCCACGCTTCGCGAGTCTTCTGCAATAAAATATAAAAGAAGATTTTATTGTAATGTATTGTCATGAATAATGCCGCTATTCCAAAAATACCAGAAAACAGTGCGCATTTGCCACCATCTCCCGGTATTGATACTACACTAAAATCTGAATCTCTTTTATTCTGATACAGAAGCATTCTGTCGCCTGTAGGTATCATTGTCTTTCTGGCTTAACTCATTTTCTACCTGCGCCAGCTTTTTCTCCAGTTCCCGGATTTTCTTTTCGTCTCCGGAAGCTGACTGAATCTGCTGTTCCAGCTGCTGTTTCTTTTCTTTCAGCTTTTTGATTTCCCTGTCAACCTTATCCGTATTTGTAACACATTTCTCCGCCGGCCTTCCCTGGCTGTCCCCGCTTACCTTCTGCCCTTTTCCATCTTCGCTTTCCCCGGAACGGTCATCCTTTCCATCTGCATGGTCAGCTTTCGGGTCATCAAAAAAGATTTTCCGGTTGCCGTTCCCGTCCCGGCCTACCCGGTACAATCCCATAGGCTTTTTCCCCGACTTTTCACTGCTGATGTATTCATCCTGTGGTTCGGACAGCCTGCCGGATTTTTTCTCCTCCGCAGCCTTCTCTGCTTCCTTTGCTTTTTCTGCCCTCTCTGCGGCCTGTTTTTCCTTCACCCTTTCTGCGTAGTCTGTTCTGGAATGTTCATAGTTTCCATTCACCTGCATTGCCATAAGCATGTTCCTCCTTCAATTTGATATTATCAATCGACTGCTTTGCAGCCTCCTATTTCTTTTTTCGGTTATAGTAGAGAGCATTTTAATCCATTTGCTGTGTACTGCTTTCTGGATGGTGTGGAATGATCAGCAGCACATGGAGGACAAATACATTCCCCGGGGAAGCAGGTGGTTCCAGAATGTATCCATATAATACCGGTACGCAGCCGGATGAACCCACTCCAGTATGGGCAGAGCAGCCTTATACAAACGGACTGTTTTGGAACTGCCCTTTCCAGCAACCGTCAGGAGGCGGCAGGTCATTTCCGTTTCAGTCTGGAGATTTTGGATTATCTGGGGCATACAACATGACTGCTCTCTTTGTCGGATTTTCCCGCATAGTGCCGCCCCCAGACCGCAGCAATACCGGGCGTTTTCTGCCCTTGAGAAGATGTGTATTTTTTCGAGACCGGAATCTGCCCGTTTTGACATATGTTTTTTTGCTCAAATCCTCTGTGTTTCATACAGTTTTACCCCCTTATCCGACGCTGCCCGCTCCGTCACCAGCCACAATAGGAAATCCTCTTTTGGCACCACATATACCTCAGTGCGGTCATCCGCTCCGAATACACTGCAGTAATAATGGGAGCATACCTTGGGGCCGTCATCGGGCATCACATACAGCGCTACGATATCCGATACCATGTTGACTTCGATATTGTCATGGTCCCGGTACCGGACCGGCGGCTGTGCCTGGAAGAACCTCCGCATGACAGGGTATAAAAAATGCCATTCCAAAAGCATCTCGCTCCTGAAACGGCATCCCCTACGCCCTCTCCCAATCCGGGACGATATCAGTATACCTCTTTTCCGTTTGCATGTCATCGGCTCTATAGCGCCACTTTTCCGCCACTTTAGTTTGGACAAAACCATCGAAAACCCTGCATTTATGCGGCTTCCTTAACCTTGTCCTATTATAACGCATTAGTCTATACGTTCAGATCCACCTTAGCGCCCTTGATGTCCTCCTCCAGCAGCTTCGCCTCATTCAGCACTTTCTGAACCTGCTGTTTCACATCCTCTATGGTCTGGTTCATATCCATCGTCTCTTCCACGGGCATATCCTTTATCAGGTCTTCCAGTTCCTCCTGCCTCTCTTCCCGCTCTTCCAGGATTTCCTCCTGCTCTTCTCTCTTTTCCTCGATGGCTTCGGCCTGCTCCTCTCGCTTCTCCTGCTCTTCGTCCAGATGCTCCTTGGCTTCATCCGCCACCATACCGATGACTTCATCCCTGGATGCCGCCAGCACATCCTCCGCCTGCCCCTGGGCATCCAGCATACCGTGAAACTTGACCCGCTCCGCGCGGATGCCCTCAACAATTTTCGACTCATCGTATACCGATTCATTATTGGACGCAATAAGTTTCCGATAATAGGAAGCTGCCTTGTCCAGCTCCAATGCCCGGCTTTGATACTCCGTCAACCCATTCTCCCGGATTTTGTCCAGGCGTTCTTTTTCCTCCTCGGTAGGCTTATAGCCCGGAACATAGCGTTTGAGAAGCTCCAGATCCATTTGCTCTTCACTGTCCGGCGCCACGCCGAACCCCTCCCGGAGTTCATCCTCCATCTGACGGAATTCTTTCAGGCTCTCCAGCGCGTCCGCATTGTCCACCCGCAGTTCCCGAATGCGCTCCTGGCGGTCATTAATCTCGTTGTCCAGCACCCGGTCCGCATCCCAGGCGTCTCCTATGATCTTCATGGCGCGTTCCTGAGCCTGGGCCTTTCTCTGGGCTATCCTGTCTTTCAGAGGAAATTCCACGAGAAAATTCCCGGCATAAAAAGTCTTGTTCTTTCCATTCTCCTGCGCTCCGTCCGCCTGACGGTTCCTTTCCGCCTGCTGTGCCTGGTTCCGCGTATCTCCCGCGAAGACATTTATGTTGTTCTGCAGTCTCATGGCAACCCCTCTCATTTCTGAACATCCCGCCGCATATATCGGAAACCACAGTTTCCCCGCTCTACGGCAAAGCCCTTGTTTTCCGCTGTCTGCAATTTCGGCATGGAGGAAAACTTCCGTCCTGTCCGCAAACCGACATTCCATGCAGCACACTGTTTCTGTTTATTTTTATATCGGCTTCGAACGGGAACTTCTTAAGGTAAACCTCAGATAAACTTCGATTATTCCAGCAAATATACATAATAAAACTTGTCATGTCTCACAAGGGTATACGTGGACAGGTTCGGATTATTATCTATCAGTGGTTCCAGCATTTCCTCCGGCGCGTCCATATACACCACGATTTTTTCCGCTTCCCGCAGCCTCTCGTCGTCAAGCGCCTCCCTTTGGTCATAGAGCAGATAGAATACCTGTTCAAAGGGCCACAACTGATTATCCACATACCAGCTGCGGTATGGATCCCCGGAACCATAAACCATAATCATCGGGTACTGGCTGTATTCCTGTGAAAACGCCACTTTCTCCGCGTCTTCTTCATAAAGAAACAGAACATTCTCTTTCCAATATCCAAACACTGCCGGAATCAGCGCCGCAACCGCTACGCAGACAGTCCTCACCCACCAGACGGCTGCGGGCCGCTTTTCGCAGAGGACCTGCAGCCTGTTTTTACCGCTGCAAAGGACAACGCAGCCCCCCCAGATTGTATATGCCATAAAAGGAAACGCCAGTGACACCACCGGATAGAAATAGCGGCAGGACGCAGAACCCACCACCAGCGAAGTCCCGCAAAGCGCAACATAGGACATAGACAGCGCAAACAGAACGGCCGCCATCCTGCACACAAAATTATGGACATTCTTCCATCCGTTTCTTCGGATCAGCAGCACCAGCAGGACTGCAAACAATACGCCAAAGACAATCAGGCAAGGATATAAGGTTCCTGAAAAAATCCAAGACTGCATATAGCCGTTAAAGATGGATAGCCGTTCCGCCAAGGCGCCTCCAAGCAGCCCCTGCAGCGCCCCCTGTCCGCGGTAACCGCCGAAAATATGCTGCAGAGAGGCCGGATAGGAAAGCACGCCCAATCCTACCGCCGCCGTACAGGCCCCTCCCCAGAGCACCATCCGTACAATGCCTGTCCGGCAGAAAACGGTATAGACACAATAAGCCGCTGTCAAAAAGAACGGTATCAGCAGGGAAAAATAGTGGGTCAAAAAGGAACAATAGCAGGTCAGCGCTCCCGCCCCAAGCAAAAGCCCGAACCGCAGCCGGGGCATCTGTCTGTTTTTCATCAGCAAAACAAAAATAAGGGCGTAGACCGCACTCCACATGGAGGACATAGCATACATTCTGGTCAGCATCACCGCGCTGATCGTCGTGGGCGCAACTGCATATACAACTCCCGCCAACAACGCGCCGGCCTCCCGCGCCTGGAAGATGCCCTCACTCATAAAATAGAACAGAGCCACAATGCAACCATAGCTAACCAATGAGAAAAGCAGATTCGGCATAATACCAAACCACTTATAAAAGCTGTTTGGAAAAAGGGACATGACAGTATGCAGCGCCATGTAGTAGAGAGGGGGATGTACATCCTGTGCCTGATTCTGTATCACCATTTTGTAATCAAATCGATGATCCCCTTTTATCAGGAATCGGCTCTGAAGTCCATATCCACTATTCCAAGAGAAATTCACCGGCCTCATCTCCTCTGCCGGAACAGATACCGACCAGTAGGAATAATATTCATCCTCGTGAAAGCCCTCTTTTTTCATACCGAAAAAAAGTACCAGCCCCACATGTATTATACCAATAATAACTGCCAGAATCAGAAAACGCCTCCTGGTCATTCTTCTTTTATCCTCCCCTCATTCTCTTCCCTGCTGCGCATTACCACATATCCGATCAAAGGAACTATTACTACAAGACAATAAACATAACGCAGTACCGCAACCGGGCCCAGATAGCAGGTCCCCAGGTACATGAGCGGAATTATGCCCGCCAGGCCTGCGTCCCGTCTCTTTTTATAGATGCTCCACAGCAGGAAATAGGTCAGAAACCATATCCAGCAGTCAGTGCGGTGAAGGTATCCCAGCACCGGCGCCTTTACGTAATCGCCATAGTAATAAAGCGGCTCATATATGACCCTTGGCCAGTTCAGGTATGATCTTTTGACTATTTCATGCTCCGTCCATATCAGTTTGTGATAAAAGTCAATGGGATTACAGGCGTATAACCCTCTGTCCAGCGGATACCAGAATCCCATAGTATTGGTAACCCAGGCTTCTATATACTCATCCGGAAACTTGAGTCCCACCTTTACAAAAAGCTTCATGAAATTCCCAAAGTTTTCTTTCAGCAATTCCTCATTGGTGGCCGATTTTACATTGTCTGCCAAATAAGGCTGATATGTGGACATCCCCTCTTCTTCCATGTAAATGCAGATTTCATCATAATCCGTTTTACTGATGTCTTCCCGGCGATAGATTGCCACTCTGGCAAGGCACTGCAGCGCCATGCCAAAGGTTTCCCTGTATCTGTCATTGGTCTTCGCATTGGTCGCCGCCACCAGGCCGGCTTCCGCCAGACTTGTCAAAATGCAGATAGCCGCAAGAATTCCCGCCGCATATCCTTTCTGTTTACGGCTTCTTTTCACAAAAATGAATATGACAACTGTGCCCGCAACAATGGCATAGACCATATTGTGTCTCATGAGGCAGCTCAATACACCGCTGAAAACCAGCCCTGCATAGGTATACCAGCGAAATTGCTCCCTGTCAAAAAGCAGTCTCACCACCAAGATCAGAAACCACAGAAAAAATGCGGCGAACATCACGTCTTTCGTGGCCGATATGGAGAACATGGCATGCATGGGAAACAGCGCGAACCACAATACAACGCACACCCGATACACCCTCGGCACGCCCCGTCTGTACAGATAATGCGCACAATACGCAAAAGCAGCCGATAAAACCAGCATCTGCAGTAATGTGTAAAACTGAAATCCGGTAGACGCATCTCCCAGGGACACGCCGAATTTGTAAGCGGCCCCCATGAGCAAAGTATGCAGCAGGGGATGATGGGTATTATATCCGTCCCATACCACCTCAGCCATCTGGAAAGGTGCGTCATATACAAAATTCCCGGGCCATGACCACAGGAAGATAGGCAGATAGGCAACGAAAATAAGGAACCAAACGATAAAAAAATATCGTTTCTTTGTCCCGCATTCACATTTCCGCTCACCATATTGATTCAGCTTGTCAAACAGCAAAAATATCTCCTCCGAAACCGGAATTGTAACTGTCGCAAGCCCTGCCATCACGGCCAACTGCAGCCATACCACCTGTGCCGACTGGAAGATATCATTCACAAAGTGTGCATATGCTCCATAGACAATTGCCACAGCCATTAGGAAACCGCTGGCCGCTGCCACGCAATGCAGTCTGGCGTCTGTTCTTTCAAGCATTCGTCCAAAAAGCCGGAACGCGGCAATAAACGCCAGCAAACTCCAAATATTGTATCCGAACTCCCCCACCCCATAGGCATCGGCCTGTATATGGAAAAGGGAGTAAATATGGTTAAAAGACAGTACAAAGCATATCCCACAAATAATTGCGGCGATTCTTTTCACATGCAGCTTTTCAATTTTCATGTTCATATCCTTATTTGTTCGCGCCTGGTTACGCGGTTTTCGGTCTGCAATTCCTGTTCACCCCTCAAACTGCGAATGGTACAGCGTGGAGTAAAAGCCTTTCTGCGCCAGCAAAGTCTCGTGGTTTCCCTGTTCAATGATATTGCCGTCTTTCATCACCAGAATCACGTCCGCCTCCTGAATGGTGGAAAGCCTGTGGGCCACGATGAAGCTGGTCCTGCCCTCCATCATCTTCGAAAAAGCATTCTGAATCCGCATCTCCGTACGGGTATCGATAGAGGAGGTGGCCTCGTCCAGAATCAGCATGGGCGGCAGACACAGCATCACCCTGGCAATACACAGCAATTGCTTTTGTCCCTGGGACAGGCTGCCTCCGTCTTCTGTGATGACGGTATCATAGCCGTTTGGCAGACGTTTGATGAAACTGTGGGCATGGGCCGCCTTGGCTGCCTGCACCACCTCTTCGTCGGTAGCCTCCGTTTTACCCATGCGGATATTATCCCGGATGGTGCCGCTGCGCAGCCAGGTCTCCTGAAGCACCATGCCGTAGCTGGTCCGCAGGCTCCCTCTGGTGATATTCCGGATGTCCGTGCCGTCCACCTTGATCCGGCCGCTGTCCACATCGTAGAAGCGCATCAGCAGGTTAATCACTGTAGTCTTGCCGCAGCCAGTGGGACCCACGATGGCCACCCGCTGTCCGGGCTTCACGGTGAGGTTAAAATTTTGAATGAGTTTACGCTCAGGCACATAGCTGAAATACACATTCTCCAGAGCCACATTTCCCCGGGCATCCGTCAGCACTTTTGCATCCGCCCCATCCGGCACTTGGGGCTCCTCGTCGATCAGTTCAAAGATCCTGGCGGCGCATGCCAGAGCGTTCTGCAGCTCGGTCACCACCCCGGATATCTCGTTGAAAGGCTTTGTATACTGGTTGGCATAGCTCAGGAAACAGGAAAGCCGTCCTACGCTGATGCCGCCGCGGATGGCTACGAACGCGCCGAATATCCCCACCCCCGCGTACACCAGGCTGTTGACAAAGCGGGTGGCCGGGTTTGTGATGGAGGAGAAGAAAATAGCCTGCAGGGAGCAGCCCTGAAGCCTGTCGTTGATCTCCCCGAACCGGCTCTTCACCGCCTCCTCCCTGGAAAAGGTCTTCACGATCTTCTGGTTTCCGACAGTCTCCTCTATCAGGGATGTCTGCTCGCCGCGGATCTCCGACTGCAGCTTGAACATGGAATATGTCCTGGTGGCGATAAATTTTGCCACCAGGAAAGAAACCGGCGTGATGCATACCACCACCAGGGCGATGGGCACATTGGTGACCAGCATGAAGATCAGTGTGCCGATGATGGTCAGCACACCGGTGAAAAGCTGGGTAAAGCCCATGAGCAGACCGTCCGCAAAAGTGTCCACATCTGCCACCACGCGGCTGACGATGTCGCCGTAAGCATGTGCGTCCAGGTATTTCAGAGGAAGTTTTTGCAGCCTCTCAAAGGCGTCCTCCCGAATGTCCTTTACTACATGATAGGTAATATGGTTGTTGCAGGTGTTCATCACCCACTGGGACAAAGCCGTCACCGCAATGGCGATGGCAATCTTCTTCATGATGCCGAACACCGCCGGGAATGCCACCATCCCCTCTCCCAGGAGCAGATCCACCGCGTCCCCGGTAAGGATGGGCACATAAAGGGTAAGCACCACGGTCACCGCCGCCAGCACCAGCGAGAAGCCCACCATAAACCAATATCTGCGGATATAGCACAGCACCTGCCGCATGGCGGCCATCTGGCCGGAACGGCCTTTGTTCTCTTTCTGTGCCTTATCTGATGCCATGACTCTCGCCCCCTTCCTCTGCCTTTTCGCTTCTGACCCCATCCCCTACTGTCTGATCACTTCCAGGGCTCTCTGCCCCTGCCGCTTTCAGCCGTTCTTCCGGATATTGGGAGAAGTAGATTTCTCTGTATACTTCGCAATTCTGCAAAAGTTCGTCATGGGTTCCGATTCCTGCCATCTCTCCATCGTCCAGCACTACAATTTTATCAGCATACCGTATGGAGGAAGCCCGCTGGGAGACAATGAACGTTGTGATTCCTCCCTCCAGGTTTCGGATGGCAGTGCGCAGCTTTGCATCCGTGGCGTAGTCCAGCGCAGAGGCACTGTCGTCCAGGATCAGTATCCGGGGACTGCGCACCAGCGCCCTGGCTATGGTCAGGCGCTGTCTCTGGCCGCCGGAAAGGTTCTTGCCGTTCTGGGTGATTTCCGCATCCAGCTTGCCTCGCTTTCCCTCCACCACTTCTCTTGCCTGTGCCATGTCGATGGCCCGCCACATCTCTTCCTCTGTGGCATCGGGCTTGCCCCACTGGAGGTTGCTGCGGATGGTGCCCTTGAAGAGCACCGCTTTCTGGGGCACCATGCCCACCATGCCCCGCAGCTCCTCCTCGGGAATCCGGCGGATGTCCCTGCCCTCCAGCCGAAGCGCGCCGCCTGTCACGGGGTAGAATCCGGGAATCAGATTCACCAGCGAGGACTTTCCGGAACCCGTGCCGCCGATGATGCCGATGGTTTCTCCTTTATTTACCGTAAAGTCGATATCATGGAGAGTCTCCGCTCCCGCTCCGGCGTAAGTCAGGGATACATGGTCGAACTTCAGGAACGGGGTTTTCCCGGAAGCTTCCCCGGCGGAAATGCTTTCTGTCTGCCCTGCACCGGTCCTGTCCTGGTTCCGGATCTCGAACACGCCCGCCACCCGGTCCGCGCAGGCCAGAGCCTTAGTCACCGTGATGATCAGGTTAGCCAGCTTCACCAGTTCCACCAGAATCTGGGACATGTAGTTGATGATAGCCACCACCTCGCCCTGGGTCAGGTTCCCCACATTGACCTGGATGGCACCGATATAGATCAGGGCAATGATTGCCCCATTGACAATCACATAGGTTACAGGATTCATGACAGCGCTGATCTTCCCTACGAAAATCTGGCTGTCCGCCAACGCTTTTGTGAATCCTTTAAAGCGCCCCTCCTCCACTTCCTCCTGGTGGAAAGCCCGAATGACGCGGACGCCTGTCAGGTTCTCCCTGGTGACTCCCAGCACCTTGTCCAGGTTTGCCTGGACTTTTTTATACAGGGGCATGGTCCAGATCATGATGCCGAAGACCACGACGGCAAGCAGCGGGATAGCTACTACGAACACCAGCGCACTCTTCACGTCGATGGTGAAAGCCATGATCATGGCACCGAAGACGATGATGGGCGAGCGCAGGAACAGACGCAGCACCAGGTTCACGCCGGACTGAATCTGGTTCACATCGCTGGTCATGCGTGTGATCATGGTGGACGTCCCGGCCTTGTCGATATTAGTGAAGTCCAGGCCCTGGATATGGTCGAACAGGGCCTGGCGGAGCTTTGCGGAAAACCCTACCGCCGCCTTGGCCGCGAAAAACTGGGCCGTAATGGAGGACACCAGTCCTATCACCGCCAGCGCAAGGAGCCACAGGCCCATCCGCCATATGTGGCCCGTGTCCGCCCCGCCGGCGCCTCCGGCATTGATGCCCCTGTCGATGATGCTTGCCATCACCAGCGGCACCAACAGCTCGAAGAAAGCTTCCAGGAGCTTAAACAGCGGCGCCAGGACGGATTCTTTTTTGTAGTCGCGTAAGTACTTCATTAACCTATTCATGCTTGCACCTCTAAATAATATTTTGTTCCCCGATTCTTTCCATCGGACCGATGACACCTAAGTCCCGGAAAGGGAATCTATCAACATATGTCAATGCTTTTCGGGAGAAGTCTCTTTACCGGAAAGGACTCGATAATTATGCCGGATATACAGGCTCCATGAGACCAGCATCACCACAACACACAGCATTATCAAACCATTGGAGACCGCTGCCGGAATATGGGGCCATAGCAGGTGAACCAGTATCGTAAGATACAGCAGCGCCGTGGTCACCTTGCCGTGCCAGACCGCTCCCGTCACCTTGCCGGACTTGCGGATGACCAGGATGGATGTCAGCCCCACTGAGGCCTCTTTCACGGCCAGCAGCGCCAGCGGGAAGACAATCATCGGAAACCGCGTCACAAGGCAGACTAACATTGCCGCCTGGGTCAGCTTGTCCGCCACCGGATCCAGCATCTTGCCCAGATTGCTCACCATATGGAAACGCCTGGCGATGTATCCGTCCGCCAGATCTGTCAGTCCGGAGAGAAACAACAGCCCTGCTGTTGTCAGATATTCTTTCCTAACACAGTATGTCCATATAAATACCGGGATCAACACCAGCCGGAACGCGGACAAAAGATTGGGAATCGTGATTATTCTGTTTTCAGCTTCCTTGTCAGAATGCATGTCTGTATCTCTCCTTTGTGCCTCTCTTCATGCCCACTCAAATTCTCTCCCTGTCCTACATATGCAAATGCTCAAATTCTCTGCACTTGGTTTCCGCATATTTAAAGTCTACAGTATTCTTTATGTATTTGGGCATATTCTCGTCCCCAAACAGCTTGTGCGAATTGGTCTTCTGCCTGTAAATGACATTGGCATTCTTTATAATCATGGATATATTAGCCGTAATGAAAGAATATTCTTTCATCACTACCTGTTTATAGCTGAAATCCGTTTCGTCAGAAATATAGTATTGTGTAAGTTCATCGGGCGGAACCGGAATCATGTTGCTCAGCTTCAATGTCCCTTTCAATTCCAATGCACCGGAAACCGTATCCCTGGTGGTCATCCGTATAATCGGGACAATGCTTTTTCGTATCTCCCATGTTCCGTCTTGTTTTATGAGATAATCCGATCTTTTGGGGGAAGAAAATGGAATATAGTAGTGAAATTCATCATGTCTGAATACGATGCCCAGATATTTTCGAGTATGGGAACGATTCTCTTCCTTATTGTCAAATACATTCCGTAATCTGGGATCAGACCTGAGAAATGCAATATATCTGTCCGAAACACTGTAAATGCCAACCTTGCCCATAACTTCCTTTCACCTGCAAGAAGTGGGCGGGAAAATCCCACCCACGATTTTAAAGCTTCCCGCTTTTTGGTGGGGAAACACCTGATTTTAAAGCTTCCCGCTTTTTGGTGGGGAAACACCTGATTTTAAAGCCTCCCGCTTTTTGGTGGGGAAACACCTGATTTTGAGCATCGCTGCTCTCTACTATTATTTTACGAAATCGAAAGTTATATGTCAATCCTTTTTGGCAATTTTTCCATCATCCATGGCCAACACTCTGTCATACTTATCCAGTATCCCGTCCTTAATCCGATGGGTTATGGTAAGCAGGGTCAGATTCTCCATGTCCAGCAGCTCCTGCTCTATCTCGTTGGCGGTCTCCACGTCAATGGCAGAGACCCCCTCGTCCAGAATCAGAAAGTCAATCCCCCGTATGAGAGCCCTTGCCAGAGCAATCCTCTGCTTCTGCCCTCCGGACAGATTTGCCCCGTCCTCGCCGCAGTCCCCATCCGCCCCGCCCGCAATGCAGGGAAGAAACCTGTCCACTCCGCTTCGCTTTAGAGCATTTTCAAACTCTGTCTCCGTGAATTCCTCCCCCAGGCATATATTGTAACGTATCGTATCATTAAAAATAAACGTTTTCTGATGAATCACCGTAACTATCTTTCGCAGTTCCCGAATGTCCAGCTGCCTCAGTTCCACGCCGTCATAGTAAATCCCGCCCTGATAATCGCTGTAATCCCCGCTCAGCAGCTTGACCAGCGTAGACTTTCCGCAGCCGCTTTCGCCTGTCAGTGCCAGCTTTTCCCCTTTCTCTATAATCAGGCTCAAATCCGTCAGAACCGGAATTTCTTCCCGGTACCGGAAGCATAAATCTTGGATACTGATTTCGTGTAAAAATGCCGGCTCTTTCGTCCCCGCAAAGCATTCCTCCCTGGCGTCTATGATATCCATCAGCCTGTCTATCACCGGCCTGCACCCTCTGAGCAGCGGGACGCATTGGGAAAACAGCATGATTCCGCCCCCGAAGAACCCATAGAGCGACACGAACAAAAGCACTGTTCCGATGCTGATCTTCCCCCTGATAGCCATGCCGCCCGCGGCCAGGAACGTAATGGCCTTGACAACTTTGCCGACTATCATGGAAGAGTTCTCCAGCAGGGATATCTGCAGCGAAAACTGATAGAAAGCCTCCGCCAACGCCCTGTTTACTTCCAGAAACCGAAGACGCATCTTCTGGAAGACCCCGAAAGCGGATACAACGTCATACCCATTCAATGCCTCTTTCAGCTGAACCGACAAGGCTGCTTCACCCACCGTTTTCTCTGCCATGCTCCTCTTTAGATATTTTGTAAGGATCTTTGGAACCACAAAAGATAGCAGGGAACACAGAACTGCCACCCCGGCCAGCGGCGGACTGTAGACTGTCATGACAGCCAAAGAGAGAACAACGGAGACCCCCGTGCCGGCCAGACTGAAAATGGGCGAAGAAAAATTGCTGGCCAGTGTGTTTACATCATTGTTTATCATAGAGATATATTCTGCCGTATCCCGTCCGTGAAAATCCCCAGTCCCTTTGCGCATAATGCCGTCATACAAATCATTTCGCAAGTCCTCCATGAACCTGTTTTTAAACTTATTTTTTGTCATTGCCCCCAGGTAATACGCAAATCCTGCCACAGCGACTATCAGAACCACATACCACAGCATATTCCGGAATCCGTCCATATCTCCCTGTACAATGGCATCCAGCATGTTCTTCTCGAAAACAGCGGATACGGATGCGGCGGTGCTTTCGATGATACTGATGCATAGTGCCAGCAAGGCCAACAGGGAGTGCTTTTTCATGTATCGAAACATACCCTCACCCCTCGTATCTTTCCGGCGCATCCTTTTTCCGCAGAAGAGGAGCTTTCCTTTTATTGGCAATCACGGAAAGGCTGCCATAATTCTCCACCATCAGACGCGCTGCATAGAGAAAGGGGACAATGGTGCCTACAGCATTGATGCTGTACACTTTCGTATCCCCGTCCTCCGTCTCCAGATCCAGTTCGCGAACCAGCTGGAGACTGGCAAATTCCGCCAGAAGCGCCTGCGCTTCCTCCAGGCTGCTGCCCAGGCGCTTTGCTATGACATTTAACGTACAGTGCCTGGGAGGCCTTTGATACAAAAGCAATAGCAGTTCCAGGGCTTTGGGCTTTGAAAGCGCAGAAAACAGCCGGCGGTATGTATCGTTGTCGGCAAAGAACGAACCGTAGCCCTCCGCAGGCTCCGGAAACAGAGAGAGAAAGGACAGTCTCTCCGAATCAATGCCCAAAAGAATGCCCTCATCCGTGCCATAATAGATGCTGTAATTGTGTGAAATGTCATCGGAAATCGCATTCAGCCCCATGCTTCCCGATTTCACCGCAGCCCACATCAGGCGGCAGATTTCTTTCAGCCGCATCTCCTCCGGCAGCGCCGCAGCATAATGGGGCAGAGCCTCCTGCATATTTTCCTCCGTAATGTCCTCACGCCCGAACAGGACATTTACGGATATGCCCAGCCTGTCCGCTATGGAGGGGATCAGGGAAATGTCCGGCGTACCTCCGGTCTCCCATTGAGAGACTGCCGAGCTGCTGACCCCCAGCGCCTCTCCCAGCTCTTTCTGGGTCAGCTTTGCCTCTTTTCTGTACTTTTGAATCTGTTCTCCGATAATGGCAGTAGAATTATTCATAGAGCGCCTCCTTTAAGTATTGCTTATAGTATACATTAAGAGGCGCTTGAATTCAACGAGCGCATAATGGAGCAATATTAAGCATTGCTTAAAACTTCCTACTCGGCAATCTCGCCATCCCTGATGTGAATCACCCGGGATGCATATTGCACCAGGCTGTTGTCATGGGTGACCATAATAATCGTGGCACCCTCCTGATTTAGCTGCGTCAGAAGCGCCATAATGCTGTGGCAGTTTTCCTCGTCCAGGTTTCCCGTGGGCTCGTCCGCCAGAATGACCCGCGGCTTATTTACTATGGCCCTGGCTATGGCCACTCGCTGCTGCTGCCCTCCGGAAAGCTGGCTGGGATAAAAATGCATCCTGTCCTCCAGCCCCACTCTTCTCAAAGCCGCCTCTGCCTTTTCCTTTCGCAGGGAGCGCCTCATACCCGCGTACCCCAGCGGCATTTCCACATTTTGGAGCGCATTCAGGTCATTGATCAAATGAAAGGCCTGGAAGACAAACCCTGCTTTCTTATTTCGAAACGCTGCCAGCTCCCTGTCATTCAGTTTTCCCAGTTCTATCCCCTGAAACCGATAGCTGCCCTCTATCATGGAGTCCATGCCACCGAGAATATTCAGCAATGTACTCTTTCCGCAGCCGGAACGGCCAAAAATCATCACAAATTCTCCCTGACAGATTTCCAGGGAAATATCCCTGAGAGCAACTGTTTCTATATTCTTTGTCCGGTATACTTTTTTCAGGTTTTGTACCTTGATCATGTTCTCCTCTTCCACCCTTTCACAGTTTTCCAAGCTTCTTTTCCGCCTTGGCGCATACCCAGACCACCGTACAGGTCACCCATGCGATCACCAGACATACCGCCGCGATCACGCCCGCCGCCCATGGGGACATCCTTACGCTGTACTGGGAAGTGCTCAGACCGTCTGCCATAAAGTATGCCAAAAGCATGGAAATTCCCCCTGCCAGGAGGCATAGGGAAAGCACTTCCAGAAACAGTTCCACATAAAGCTTCCGCTGCACGGCGCCTACCCATACGCTGATCTGGATGTCTTTCTCCCTCTTATCCAGAAAAATCAGCAGAATGCCGATGATCCCTACCGCAATCAGCAGAATGGAAACCTCCGCAACCCAGGACAGCAGATTCATCGTGCTGCATATTTTTCCAGAATAGAAAGAATTTATATCCTAAGATCAGCCAGGATGCCTGGTACTGCAGCGTGCAGTCAGAACATTTGACGGAAGCGGCATATGCGCATCTGGCGGAGAGCCTGCATCTGGACAGGGTAGGCGGCTGCGAAGAAAACCCAGTTTACTCATTTTCCGCCCTTTTCTATTTTATATAGTTTTATCATAAGCCCATTCTATCAAAACAGCGATTAACAAAAAAACATGGGAATTGTTTAAGAGGCCAAAAAAGGGACTGCCACCGAAGCGACAGCCCCTCCTCTCTGAACCTTACAGAGGGCAGCATCACTGCAATGTCACCACTTCATCGCAGGCCTCCCGAATCTGCCTGTCATGAGTGATCACAATTACTATCTTATCTTCCTTTATCTGCTGCAGCATTTCCGTAAACAAAAGGATACCGTCACTGTCCAGGGCGCTGGTGGGCTCGTCAAAGCAGAGCACCTGCGTCTCTTTCAGCAAAGCCCTCACAATGGCAATACGCTGCTTTTGGCCGCCGCTTAAATTGCTGCTCTGGCTGTTGACCTGGGTTTCATACCCCTGGTCTTTTTCTGCCACAAAATCCAGCAGCGCGTAGCGGCTCAGTTCGTCTGTGGATTTTTTCGCCTCTTCCCGGCCGTAGAAGAGATTGTCGGAAATCGTGCCCTCCATCAGCAAAGGCTCCTGGTTCACAAAGCCCACCATGCCCTTTCTCAATTCCTCCATATTGATTTCCGATACCTGCTGCCCGTCCCAGAGCACTTCCCCCGCTTCCGGCTGCAGAATGCCCATCATCAGCAAGAATAAGGTGGATTTGCCTGTTCCGTTTTCCCCGCAGAGCGCGTATACTTTTCCTTTTTCAAATTTGTAGGAGAACCGCTTCAGTATGTTCTTTTCGCCATAGGAAAATGTCACGTTCTGCAGTTCGACTGCATGTACTTCCTGCAAAACCCTCTCCCCGCACTGCTCTTTGGGCATTGCCAGCAGCTGGTCCATCATGTCGCAGGAAACCTTATATGTCTCATAGAACTTCCCGCCCTGGACTATGTACTGAACCACTGCGATCAGCTGCTGCATGTAAAGGAGCGCCATGGCAAAGTTCTCCACCTGCGATGCCCCTCCGTTTTGTGTGCTGGTAAAATAGAGCCCCAGCAGCAGCGCAGGAACCAGCGCTCTGCCTGTCACATTGGACATATTTGACGTAAAGTTGTCAAAGTCCAGATATTTCACTGCCACCTTTACAAGTTTTTCCCCGGCTGCCTGGAAATCCCGCTGCGTGGCCTGGTACCAGGAATTCAGCTTTATCGTCAGTACCCTGGCCAGTTTTTTACATACCACGGCCACAAACGAAAATTGTTCCTTTCTATGCGCTTCATTTAGCTGATAATACCGCTTCCTTGTGAGGAAATAAATGGCAGCATATATGCCGATTCCTGCTACAGCAAATATCCCCACATAGAAGCTGACTCTGAAAAGCAATATAAGTATCACGATTCCCTGAATTGCCTTGAATGCAAGAAGCGGTACTTTCTCCACATAGAAATCCATAATGTAGACCAGGTCATTGTTCATCCGCTGACCCAGATAAGAACTGTCTGCCCCCGAGATCTTCTGATAGCTGATCCGCAGCATCTGCTGGAGGGAGTCCTTTTCCGCCGCCACCAGCAGCTCGTTAGACAATTTATAATTAAAATGCCCAAAGCAATGGGTTCCTATGGCCTCCACTGCGATCAGGCACAGCATCCACACCGTCAGCGTCCAAATTCCCGCCCCTCCCGCGGTGATGCCTGACAGCATCTTGGACACCAGCTGGGGAATCAGAAGCTGTGTAATGATAACGCACAGATAGGCCAGCAAAAGGATCAGGTATTGCCCTTTTCTTTCTTTCAGGTATTTTGAGTAACGTAGTTGTTGCTTCATTTTTCGTTCCTTTCTGTACTGTCAGTTTTTAAATACAACTCATACTTTCATATGAAATTGCTAAATTTATCTATAGTTCCGCATAAATTTTCTACTTACACCTCAACGGTAGTAAGAGGGATT
>CAJTZD010000043.1 GCA_910584235.1 uncultured Acetatifactor sp. | reverse complement strand
CTTTGGTTTTGCCTTGATTTCGGGCCAAAAATCAGGGAGTTTCGCAATTACCTAAGGGTTTGCAAGACAGGATAATTCGTTCAAGTCCCATCTTCCGCATTGACTTAAAGCGAGGAAACCTTGAAAATACAAAGGCTTCCTTATTTTTTTGCCGCTGTTTCGGCCCAACAAAAAATTTGGATGTTCTCTGTCTTCTGACTTTCCAATACCCCATGCCTGATTTACATCTAAGGCTATAGCTCCTGCTGGTAAAACTCGGCCTTAAAGTGGATGGGGCTGCGGGTTACAACAGCATTCAGTCAGCATTTTACAATTAATGCAAACCACTGTATGCCGATCAGGATCCGACGGCTCCTGGGAAAGCCCCGGATTTACGGCTTTTGGGCAACAAAAAATGGAAGCAAGGGGGCTCGAACCCCTATGAAAACCGCCGATAAGTCCAGTGTTTCAGCGGATTCGGCGGTTCCATGACAAGATTCATGACAAGATTTTCCCGGTGATGTATTCCGCGGCCTGCTTCTGCATCCGCTCTTTCTCCTCGTCCAGCGCGTGCCGGTACACGCTCTTTAGCACGTTGTCCGACTGCCAGCCCCCGGACTGCATGATGTAGCTGTCCGGAATGCCTATGGCATGGGCGGTGGAGGCGTAGTAGTGCCGCAGCGCGTGGAGTTTGAAACGGGGTATCCCCAGCGCGTCCTGGGCCCTGTGCAGGAACTTCAAGATGTTCCCTGGGTATCCCCTGTAGACGTAGCCGCGTTGGCGAATGAGATCGGCCAGTTCATCCGGGAGGTATATCTCCCTGGCGCTGTCCGTGGTCTTGGTCCCTTTCTCCGTGAAGCCGTGATCGCTGTTCTCCACCAGGGCCTTGTTTATGCGCAGCGTGTTGCCCTGCAGGTCGTCGGCTTTCAGGGCGCATATCTCAGACCGCCTGAGCCCGAGGGCGGCCAGCAGGATGGCCACCTCGTATTCTGTGCCCCTTGCGTAGTCCATCACTTTCCTCATCTCATCGTTGGTGGGGACATAGGTCTGGGGCCTTATCTTCTGTGGCAGGGACGTGCGCAGGCTGATTTCCGGACGGTACATGGACAGGACTGCGGAGATGAAGCTGTGGGCGTTCCGGACGGTCTTTGGAGATCTTCCGACAGAATAGTCGTTGACCTCTTTCTGCACGTCCAGAACCGATATGTCGCTGACCAGCAGCTTTAGGAACCGGTCTGAAAGGGCTCTGGACAACCTCTCGTATCCAGCGATCGTTGACGGGGACAGGACGTTGCGCTTCACCTCAATGTAGCCCGCTGCGGCCTCCTGGAAAGAGACATGCTTCTGGCTGCGGCTTTCGGGCTTTACCCGGTCCAGTTCGTCCGCCATGAGTTTCAGGGCCTCTTTCTGGGTGGGCTTGTAATCGGTCACGACCGTGTAGGCCTGGCCCTTGTACGTCTTCCGGATCCGGTAGGAGCCGGACGGCAGCTTCTCGATTTTCATTGCATCTCCTCCTTGATTTTTGGGCATAAAAATGCCCGAGATGATTGATTTTTGCCCGGGAAGATGATACAATTCATTTGTGTGATGAGTTGTATCGGGTTCTTCCCGGTATGGTTCCAGAAATCCGTTTCCAGTTGGCGCTGGGAGCGGATTTTTTTATGCTCTTCCTGTTGCGACGTCGCAACTATGACGACACTATTTCTGATCAATCTGTTTTTGGATATTTTGCTTTAATCTTTCGGCGGCATTGCTGCTTTCAAGAGAACGGAGCTGATAATATGCAATGCTTCGCAGCTTTTTCAGCCTTTCGGGAGCAGGAATATTCTGCCTAATCAAATCGGCATTCATGCTTTCAAGATTTACAAGGACTATGAGCTGTTCCACGCTTGCAAAATCACGCATATTCAATGTTTTTGGCTTTCCGGTCTCTTCCCTCCATTGCCTGGCTGTTTTGCCAAATAAGGCAATGTTTAGTAAATCAGCTTCGCTGGCATAGGTATAGCCTTGTTCCTGCTTGGTAAGTTCAGGGGTGATAAGGAACTCTTTTATAGCATCTGTATGAATACGATAATTTATTTTGGAAAGTTCCCTCTTTGTGTCCCAGCCTACTTCAAGCCTTTTCGCTTCTTCAACTTTTAGGCGTTGGTAGTCTTTGATTATGTATAATTTGAATTCCGGTGAAACCCAGGAAGCAAATTCAAAGGCTATATCCGAATGTGCATAAGTACCACCATAGCGGCCTGCCTGTGAAGTAATACCAGTTGCGCCCATTCGTTCAATCCACTGCTTGGGTGTCATCACAAGGCGTCCTGGCTCACTCCTAACCGTCTGGAATTCCATACGGTTAAAATTAGGATTGTACAGCTTTTCCCATGTGGCAAGAAAATCAATTGTAGAATAAGAACTCATCCAATTAGAGATAACAATTCGCGGATCATCTGAATTCTTGTGTTTTGCGATATCTGTCAGCGAAATATAGGCATTTTCGTTTATAATATTTCCCATGATTGATATTTCAGCGCCATTTGCATTTATCTTCATAATGCCCTCTTTTCATTTGATATTATTAAAACGCCGAAGCGGTTTAACCTTGTTAGCCTATTCCATTTTTAGCTTATCGACCACTCTCCCCATGCATACGGAATCCTCTGTGAGAGGTATATCATCATATCCCTTGTTCAGTGATATCAGCCTGTCCTGCCCTAGCTGCTTCACATAGGCTAGGCCATTGACATTGAAGATGCCGATCTCGCCTATGCTGATCTCGCAGGTGGGCTCAATCAGGAGGATGTCGCCGTCATTGTACAGGGGCTCCATGCTCCGGCCATCCACCTTTACTGCGTAGGCCACACGGCGGTATTCCGGGATGTCAGGCATTGTGATGCGCTCGGAGTAAACATCGTCAAAGATGACTTGGCCAGTTCCGGCAGACACGCTACGAAAGTATTCTATGAGGCGGCCATTTGCACTTGCGGCACTATGTAGTTCGACTATGGCAGCAGGGGTGGCCTGACTTAATTGATTCATATGCTCTACTTCCCATTGGAGGAACGTGTCTATGTGCTCACGGCCGAGATTATCGAGTGAGCGGTATTTCTTTATGTGGTCATATTCGGAAAGAGATATATCTGTTCCAATTCTTTTAAATGCATATACATCAGACAGGAGTGCTGCACAGTCGAGCTGGTATATGTCACACAATGCTACAAAAGAATCTATGTCTGGTTCCGTGCGTCCCTTTTCCCAATTACTTATTGTGTTTGCTTTTAAGCCTAGTTTTTCTGCAACATCGCTTTGTTTTAAGCCCTGTTCTGCTCTTGCTCTTTTCAATCTATCGACAAGAAGTTCGTTCATATAGCACCTCCTTGAAAAGTACAATACCACATTATTTAGATTTTGTAAATAAAAAATCAAAAAATGTGAAAAAACATATTGACAAATCACAAAATGGAGATTATAGTTGTATCAACATCGCAAAACTTGATTTAACGGAGGTGATAAATTGGATATTGGTGTGATGATAAAAGGGTATTTAGAAAATAATGGTATTACGCAAATCTTTCTGAGTCGTAAGACGGGAATAGAAGCTCCTAAATTGAATATGGCATTGAATGGAGGACGGAAACTGTCTCTTGATGAATATGCCTTGATATGTGGGGTGTTAAAAGTGGATACCAATTTTTTCCTAAAGCCTCGGGAACCGGATGAATTTACAAAGGAAGAGGCAGGGAGGAGGTGAGGAGCAGATGGATATAGAGAAGAAGATATCTGAATTTATGAAGAGGCAGGCAGAAGAGCAGAAAGCTGCCAGAAAAAAGGAGAGGCGGCAGGTATGCATTAAGCCGGACTCATACATTGGGAGGGAGATCATGTACCAGACTGCACTGATGCATGAAATACTGGCAGAGTTAAGAAAGGACAAAGGCAGCGGTAAGGCTGCCCATGCCGATCAGCTGGAGAAAGCAGAATTGTCATAAATCTCTTTCAGCTTTTGGAATTCGATGTCAGTCCATTGATGTGAATGATTTGTCCTGACATTGGTCAGAAACTCGTTTGCGAAGACATCGAACTGGTGTGAGAAGTCTTCATATTCGCCTCTGCCGAGTGAGCCATACTGAGCGTAGTAAAGGCTGTCACAGCTGCAATGTCCTGAAATTGCTTTGTTTAAGTAAGCCAGTGCGATTTCAACAGGGCAATTCTCATCAAAGATGCAATCGTGGGCATCACGCGCATCATAGAAAGATGAGCGGACATGGTTTTTGAAGACATCAATCAATTCTAATGGATTCATAGGGTTTTCCTCCTCTCTTCGGTACTCGGCTCTGGCGGGAGCCTGTATTAACAATATAAAGGAAAGAGGAGGGAATGGCAAGACGAACATGTGGGCGGATGCCAGTATAGGGAGGAGGTGAAGAGATGGTAATACCCTTAGGTAGTAAATTTATCTTGGCATTAAGAGAGGATGAAGAACGCAGAATTCGAATCATGAATGATTTAGAGCGCAGGGTAAAGCGGCTGGAACTAATTATGTTGAACGAAGCCGAAAACAAAATAGCCAGCCTGAAAGATGAACAGGCTGGCTCCGCTGAGGCAGAGAGGATAAATGCCATGTTACCTATCGAGGAAATCATTAATAAGCGAGCGAACGCTGCTCATACGGTTGGAGTCCACTAGGTTATAGAGCCGTATCAAGAGAGAATCATCTACAGGGTCAAACTGATTGTTGCTTATCTCAACGGCGAGCTTGCTGGTATCATCTTGGACGCGCAAAGAGATGATGCAGTTATCAGGCGGAGTGGTCAGGGTCACATCATCGGTAAAAAGCAGCAAAAGTATGAAGCCAGACTTATATTTGGAATAGTAGCTGTAAAAGGGAATCAATTTGTAGCCAGATGATTCATCTATTCCTGTATTGAGGAAAGTTTCGCTTACAGGTTTCAGGTCAAAGCAATCTGGCAGAGAAATCCACGTTAACTCGCTACACTTTGTCCTTTCTACTGCTTTGTTTACAAAAGCCCTTACCGTATTAGTATCCATGTTAAAGTCACTCCTTTTTTGAAAGTCTGGCTATTAGAAAGTTTATATCTTGCCTAATTTTTAAAGTGTTTGAATCGGTGATTCCAGCTTTTAGGAGGTGTCCGCATCGAAAAGCATGAAATATGCAGCGAGGGGAGGAGATGAACAAATATTTCAGCTGGTATTCAAATATGTTCTCCTGCAGAGAATCTTGGGTCTTAGGGGAAGTCAAGCCATCTTCCCAAATGTTTAACCGTAATGCAATCAATTGTGAAAGCAATTTGGTTCTTTCTTGATTATAAGTTTCTTTTTGCATCGTTGTTTTCGCATGTATTTTGCGAAAGATGCCAAGGGAGATGATGAAACTTATAACTGACAGAATATCAGCAAAGCGGCCAAACGTATTCCAATTCATGCAAAAAACCTCCTTATCTACTTTAGCACAATGGCAAAGAGAATTCAAGTATTCAAAATAAATTTTCAGAAAAGCGAAATAACGAGGTGGCAGTTACCCTAGGCCTGGAGAACAGGAATTAAGCAATATGCTTAATGGACGGAAAATCGTAACAGCTGAGCATGTTGCAAGAATTGCAAATGCCTTAGGCTGTGAAGTAAATGAATTTTATTTGGAGCCAGAAAAAGAAGTAGTATAGGGAGGAGGCGAGGGAGAGATGCTGAGGAAAATCTATCATGAGCTGGTAGTGATAAGGAAAGAGCTCCAGGCCATTCGGAGCATCCTGGAGCATAAAGCTATTAGGTTCGATACAAAAGGCATTGCAGCATTAAAGGAATTGATGAATACGAATTTTGAAAGTGAAGCGAAAATTCGCATCAGCTATGAACAGGACGTTTGCACCTACTGTAAAAAAATAATAGCAAAGTCAGACAAGTATTGCCAGTATTGCGGAAAGCCTACGGAAAATCGGAAAGGGGTGAGGAGAATGGAAGAGAGAAGGAAACTGAAAAAAAGCATAAAGGAGAATATGCTGAAAGAGCAGGATTTCCTTATCAAGCAGCTGGAGCTGCTCAATGAAGGAGCCTACCATGTAAGTGGCGAGTATGAAGCCGGCCAGTATCTGCCTGGCCTGACTGACGCAATGTGCCGGGTACTGAAAATGATGTCAATACCTTATGCGCTGAGGCTGGGAATCCTTTTCGCTGTACTCTTTGAGCTTTTGAAGAGCATCGTTATACTTATCAAGAAGCTGTCCTGGAGCAAGGCCTGAAAGGTAGTTGGGGAGATGCTAACTAGCAAGGTGATGATGGCAAAGATGGATGCGCTTGCCGCATTGATAACGGCAAGCGCGATGATATGAATCATCTCCAGTTTTCGGCCCCACGATGTGACGCGAAAAAGTTCCTGACTTCTTTGTAAGCATGCATATAATCTTCTGCAAGCTGTGAAGGAGTAGGATTTTGGTATTGCTTCTTTTGTACATAGAGGTAAGCAATAGCTTCAATCTTGTTCTCAGGAAATGTAGATAAGGTTGTTTCTGCCATGACTGCATATCTCCTTTCTTCGGTACTCGGCTTTGGCGGGAGCCTGTACCACCAGTATAAATGAGTAAGGACGGAATAGCAAGACGAACATGTGGGCGGATGCCGGCAAGGGGAGGAGGTGAGGAAAGCGGTAGAGAAAACCACAAGAACGATCAAGAGGTCCCTAAGTTTTGAGGGGAGTGGAGAAACATTTTCAGTAGAAATAGCTTTAGAAAATGTTCCTACGTACATAGAAAGAGATACGATCATCCAATTCTTGGACACACTTTTTAAGGAAGCCAAGGAAATTGTAAGGTAGGGAACCATGGCCATGGAACAGAGAAAGGGGTAGAGGATGAGAAAAAACCTAAAAGAAGCCCGCCAGAGGGCGGGCCTGACGCAGCAGCAGATGGCAGATGAACTGGAAATCAATCTCCGCCATTATCAGAAGATTGAGTATGCAGAGATTGGCGGTTCTTTTGAGGTTTGGGACGCCTTGGAGGACATGTTAGGGATACATCAACGGATACTCCGAGAGAATGCAGATAATCATCCCGCCCCAAAAGGAAATCGGTCGGCACATTAAAAAGGGCTGCCAGCTCAGCAAGGCGCTTCAAATCAGGTTCGATTTCTCCGCTTTCATACTTTTGGTAGTGTCTAAGGGGAACGCCAATTATATCGGCAGTTTTTTGCTGAGTGATATCGCGGAAAATCCTTGTAGCGCGCAGTCTGTCATTAAACATATAAATTCCTCCTAAGAAGTACTTGACTTACGCCTAATTATGGCGTATGATGACAGTAAATTTAAACGCCAATTATTGGCGTAAAAGGAGGAAAAGTCAAATGTTATCAAGAGAAATCGCAAACCTGGAGAACGAGAACAGAGCCCTGAAGGACGAACTAGAGGAACTGAAAAAGAAAATGGAGCAGGGAACCGTTGTGAAGCCAAAGAGCTGCCAGTACTGCAGGAACTACATCCAGCATTACAGGAAAGCGATAAGAAGCTGTTCAGAGGAGTATATTCCAATCAATGATGGCCATTGCCTTAGCGGAGTGCCGATTTCCAAGGGAGGGAAGAAGCGCCCAAAGCCGCATGATACCTGCCAATACTTTGAGTTCGGGACACGGGACGTGCGGAATTTATAGAAAGTGCTGAGGCTTGGAATAGGAGCAGCTATGGAAAAGGGATAAAGGAGGTGGAGGCGGATGCCGAGGGTGGCATTGAGCGCGGAACAGAAAAGGGAGCACAAGATCCGGGACTTCAAGGGGTGGGTAACCATGCAGATGAAGCTGACCGGGAAGACACAGGCAGAGGTCGGGAGGGCTCTGGGGATATCGCAGGGAACGGTATCGACCATGCTGAAGATCCCGGACAAGAAGAAGCCAGATGGGAGGTCGAAGCCGGATCCGTTCAGCTATGGGCAGGTGCTCACGCTATGCGAGTTCTTTGGAGTGGACGGGGAGGAAAGGCAGAGGCTCCTGACGTTATAGGAGCCGGAAAGGAGGCACAGATGAAAGCGTTCACAAACGAATCTGAGTTTGACCAAGCCTATGAGAAGTTCCTGGCGGACCTGCCGCAGGCGGGGAACGCAATCAGGAACAGGCATGCGATGATGGAGAACTGCTTCAGGGACTATCTGGATGCTTTTGAGAAGTGGGTGTTCCGGCATGCCTACGAGGCCGGCTATGCCGCAGCGCTGGCAGGGGCAGAAAGCACAGGGGGGCATGACAGTTCTGTGCGACGGAACTAATGGGAGGGTAGATATGGCAAGGGAATGGATGGAAGATAAAGAGACATGGCTGTTTGACCTGGCACATGATGACCTAGATGAAGATGCCACCGTCAAAGGGTTCATAAAGCATTATGCGCTGCAGGGCAAGGGAATAGAGGACGTACAGCAGAACCTGCACTTTCACACGCACTATGGAGATTTTTATATGGAAGCCGCAATGTCCCGCCTACGCAGGGCACTGGAGAAACAGGTAGATGCACCGCCAAGATCAGAAATGCGGACGCTTGACGAAGTGGGGATGATAGTCGAGGCCGTCCGTGCCGGGTATCAGGTTCAGGTTGACTATTACGATCCAGAGATAGATGATGACCCTTGCGTTTACCGTGCGGCATGGTAGGAACATAATGTGAGAATAGGAGGCGAGTGAAAATGGGAATCAACATGGACAGGGTGACGGTGCAGGACTGCATCGAGATGTACGACAGGAAAGACTTCGGGGCGATCCTGAGCAACGGCCGGCTGCTGGGATTTAGGGCGGAACTGAAAGGAAGAGCACCTGCAGCCGGCCGGGAGCCGGGGCGGAGGGGCGAGGCCAGGCTGCTGGGCCTCTGCGCGCAGGGGAGGAGGACATGCTGACAGAGCGGGATCTGGAGAACAAGCTGCGGGACTATGCGGCCAGGTTCAGCCAGCACGTGAGAAAGCGGGAGTGGGGCGAGGCCCACAACCTCTACAACATGGCCCTGGACACGGCGGTGATCGCCGAGATGTCCGAGGATTTCCAGGCAGAGCTGTTTGGAGAGTACGACAGCGAGGGAACCGGGGACGTGGCAGACGGCCTATTCAGTCGGGAGGACGTGCATCGGGTGAACAGGGAGTGCTGCATCATACGGAACATGGCCTACGAAGACAAGGAGTGCCGGAGGCTGGGCATCCCGCTGGGGACGTTCCGCAACTACTCAGATGAGGACTACTGCGCCAGGTGCAGGAAGAGAAAAGGATAGCCAGATGCGGGAACATCTGGCCACCAGGGATGCTGTATAGTAGAACAACTCACAAGCCTATTATACAGCACCCCGTCAGAAAAGTCAAGGAAAACCGGGCGTTTCTGCGCCCTGTTGACCCACTAAAGGTATTAACCATTGGACAGGGAGGGGTGAAGACATGCCATACGTCATAGAGGTGTGCGTGGCAGGTGGGACGATGGAGATCTGTAGATACTACACGCCCAGGATAGGGGTGAAAGGGGAGAAGCGTGAGAAGAGGGAGAAGCTGACGCCGGAGGCACAGAAGAGGGTGAACCAGCGCCTGGCGGAGAAGACGCTGCGGCGGACGATGAACGAGAACTTTGCAAACGGGGACGTCCTTGTGAGGCTGGACTTCCGGGACCGACCGGCGGGCAGCAGGGAGATGCAGCGGCTCATAGCGGATGCGGTGAAGAAGATGAGGAGGGAGTACCGGAAAGCAGGGAAGCCCCTGCGGTACATCTATGTCAAGGAGGTGGGCCCCAGGGGAGGCAGGCACATCCACATGGTCCTGGGCAGGGAAGACATGGACGTCCTGGCGGTGCTGCAGAAGTGCTGGCCCCATGGCGGGATCCATGTGGATCCCATGCACACCGCCCCGCAGTTCGGGCAGATCGCAAGCTACTTTATCAAATATGCATCCCGGACGGAAGAGACGGAGGGAAAACTGGTAGGCAAACGCTGGTACGCCTCCAGGAACCTCCGGAAGCCGAAAGTGACGAAGAGGGTAGTGAAGTCGAACCGCTGGCGGGAAAAGGTCCGGAAGAGGAAAGGGTACCAGCTGGAAAAGGGCAGCGTGAGGTCGGGCGTCTCGGAGCTGACGGGATACCGGTACTTCTCATACACGCTGATCAGACAGGGGGTGGGGAGCGGATGATGGACCGGGTGTGCCTGTACACATACACGACAGTGAGAGGGCCGGGCAGGAAGTCCGGCTCCTACACCTACATCCTGGAGTACATAACGGAGAAAGGGCCGGCCACCCTGACGGTGCAGGGGGAGCTGGAGGACGTCACGGAGAACCAGGCACAGCTCATGGTGCTCCGGGAGGCCCTGGAGAGGCTCCGCAGGCCCTGCGAGCTGGAGATCTACACGGACAGCCAGTACCTACAACGGGGGGCGGAGGAGTGGGTGAGGGGCTGGCGGGCAGACGGCTGGGTGACGGCCAGGGGGAAGCCCGTGGCCAACCGGGAGGAGTGGGAGCGCGTGGCGGGCCTGCTGGAGGGGCACCTGGCCACGTTCCGGGTGGGCGAGATCCATTCCTATAAAAGATGGCTCCAGACAGAGACGGAAAAGAAAGAGGAGGAGAGAAAGGCATGTATGACAGATTCGGAGAATTCGACAGCGCGG
Organism: uncultured Acetatifactor sp.; assembly: GCA_910584235.1. Classification (GTDB taxonomy): domain Bacteria; phylum Bacillota; class Clostridia; order Lachnospirales; family Lachnospiraceae; genus Acetatifactor. The sequence continues at coordinate 22,192 of CAJTZD010000043.1, read as the reverse complement.
AAGAGATAAACGAGACGGCGGTGAACCTGCGGAAAGAGGGGGACAGGGAGGGCCTGGAGGTGCTGGCCAGGGAGAACGGCATCGACAGGGAGACCCTGGATCTCTTCCTGTCCGGGGACCTGCTGTACCTGTGCGACGGGATGACCGCCGCCATCGGCAAGATAGAGGTGGAGGCAGGGGAGGTGGACTGCGCGGAGATCATGGGGGACTGGGTGGAGTACATAAAGGAGCGGTGCTTCGACAAGCCCCAGATGGCGGCAGCCGTGCGCCGGAAAGGGAAGAGCCTGAAAGGGTGCATCGCGGAGCTGCTGAAGTGGGGCTTCGGGCACCAGAAGCCGGTGGACGCCGGGATCCTGAAAGCCGCCGGCGTGACAGCCAGGTGCACCCTGGGGATCCCGGGGATGGCCAGGGCGAAGAAGATCATCACGGAATACTATATCGGAGGGTGACGGCATGCGGAAGAAAGAGATAGAGGGGATCCCGTACCTGGGGCTCAAAAGAGTGAAGCGGGGGAAGCTGGTGGAGCATGTGACGATGACGGACATAAAGGAGGTAGGGCAGAAGCCGTGCCTGTTCGTGGAGGTATACAGGAACCGGAAAGGCGCGGGAGAGGTGCCGGTGGTGCGGATCGTGGTCGCCAAGGACGACTTCGGAAGTTACTTCCCGGAGACGGGGACATGGAGCAGGGGGAGGATAAAGAGCGAGAGCTGGTCGGGATACAACCTGATCTGGCGGGAGGACAGACTGTTGGAAAAGGAGATGGATGAGAGGGAAGTCCTGCAGTCGCCGGAGGACCTGGAGAGGATAGCAGGCTTCCTAGGAGACGAAAAGGACTGGGGAAGCAGCAGATCCTGGTGGTGGCGCATCGACAGGAGGCAGGAGGCCATCGCGTGTAAAGAGAGGCTGAGGAAATGGGAGAGGCGGAAGAGGGCCCTGGAGGAGCGCGGGGCGAACACGGAGGAGCTACCGGAGCAGCGGATCCTGCAGTATGCGGAGGACAGCCTGTTCCTTAGGGAGCACCGCCTGTACTACAAAAAGCACGGAGCCAGGGCAACGGTGGCATGCTCCGGGTGCGGAGGGGTGTCGGACAGGAGGTGGAAACCCGGCCAGTCCTACGAGAGCCAGTTCGAGGCCCGGATGGAGGAACCGAGGATGGGGGCACATGGCAGGTGCCCCATGTGCGGCAGGCTGGGGAAGTTCGTGCCCCAGGGAAAGGCAAGGACTACCGAAAGGAGCACGAGGCACCTGTTCCTGGGCCAGAGATACAGGGAGGACGGCCTGGTGGTGCGCTATGTCGCGGTGGAGAAGACGTGGAGGCTGGAACTGGAGTGCACGGACAGCGGCGATGAGATGACAGGAGCCGGGGAGGAACTCATGGCCGTGGAGATAGCCAGGACATACTTAGAACCTGGAAAGAAAGCCCAGACGGACTTCCAGAAGCACAGCTGGGCAAGCGGGGAGAACTTCTGGGACGACTGCAACCTGTCCGGAATGAACAACATAAATATCAGGCCGGCGCCGATCATGCGGGAGACCTATGAGAACATGAAAGGCACGTTCCTCCGGTACAGCGCCATAGAGGAGTACCAGAAGGCAGCAGGGGAGGACATTAACCCGGCGGACTACCTGGCGAGGTACATGGAAACGCCACAGATGGAGGTGCTGGTGAAGATGGGGCTCACGAAGCTGGTGGACGAGCTGGTGAGGTGCCACTATGGCATAGTGGAGGACGTGGACGCAAAGAGGCTGGACGAATTCCTGGGCATCAGAAAAGAGAGGGTAGGGCAGCTCGTCAGGCACAAGGGGGACAAACATATCCTAGAAGTGATGAAGAAAGAGAAGAGGCTGGGGCAGAACTGGACGGAGGCGCAGGTGGAGCAGCTGGCCGAACTTGGGACGGTCGGCATAGGGGACATACTGGACTATATGGGGACACAGAAGTTCCTGAACCGAGTGTCAAAGTATGCGGGCTGCGGATACGGGACCATGTGCAGCAGGGCGTCTGCAAGACTGAAAGAGACGGCGATGCTGTACCAGGACTACCTGGGCATGCGCAAGAAGCTGGGGTACGACATGACGAACAGCGCGTACCTCTTCCCGCGCAAGCTGGAGGCGGCGCACGCAAAGATGGTGGCGGAATGCAACAAGGAGGAATGCGACAGGAGGATGCAGGAAGTGAACAGCCGCTTCAGGATGATCAGGAAGAACTACAGTAAGCTGAGGAAAAGGTTCTTCTTCCAGGACGATGAATACATGATCCGCCCGGCCAGGGACGCGGGGGAGATCGTGATGGAGGGGAGGATCCTGCACCACTGCGTCGGCGGGGACAACTACCTGGAGAAGCACGACGCCGGCAGGAGCGTCATCCTCTTCCTGCGGCACCGGCAGGAGCCGGAAGTCCCATACATAACGGTGGAGGTCATGGCGGAGACACTGGAGATCCGACAGTGGTATGGGGAACACGACAAGAAGCCGGACAGGGACAGGATGCAGAAGTGGATGGACGTGTACGCCACATGGCTGAAGTGCGGGAACGCGGCAGCAGGCGGCATGGAGGCAGGGATGATGGCAGCAGGGGCATAGGCCAGAGCAGGAACCGGAAGACAGAAAAACAGAGAAAGGAAAAGGAACCATGGAACAATATGAACAGATCACACTGGACCAGTGGCTGCAGTGGAAAGAGGACATCCGCAGGAAGCTGGAGGAGACGGCGGGGAACTTCGTCCACATCGGGTACCGGCTGAAGCAGATCAGGGACTCAGGGATGTACGACGGGGCAGCGGACGTGTTCGAGTTCGCCGCCAGGGAGTTCGGGCTGGGCAAGAGCACGGTGTCCCGCTTCATTGCAATCAATGAGAAATACAGCGAGGGAGGGAACTCCCTGGAGCTGAAAGATGAGTTCAGGGGCTTCTCGTCCTCCAAGCTGTCGGAGATGCTGACGCTCCCTGACAGCGAGATACAGCTGATAACGGAGAAGACCACCATCCGGGAGATCCGGGAGCTGAAGAAATTCAACAGCCAGGAACCGGAAGAAAAGCCGGAGGAAGAAACGCCAGCGGCAGCAGGGGAGGGCGACGGGGCCACCGGGCCGCTGGCGGGGTGCCTGGAGGACTTCTTCCGGACGCGGAGGGACATGCTGAACAGCGTCATGAAGCACCTGGACGCGGAACCGACGGAATACAAGGAGGCGGCGGAGCTGATGGCGCCGTCCGGACAGGCCTCCCACAGGAAAGGAATCATCTTCCTGTTCCTGTACGACTGGAACACCGGAATAAAGTACAAGGTCATGACCCTGCCATCCCCGGTGGCCCTGACCTGGACGGAACTCCTGGACGTCATACGAGGCATGTACGGAGGCTGCTGCCGGCCGGACGTATGGGGGGACTTTTATAAGGAGCAGGAGGTGGAGAAAGCGCGGCCGGGAAATGCCGTCCCCGCCCGGTCAAATCAAGGAGGAGAGGCTGTTGCGACGTCGCAACAAAGTGGCGTGGAGGAGCCAGGAAAAATCCAGGAAGAGACAGAAGCGGAGGACATGCAGCCGCCACAGGATAAAGCGGAGGATACAGCCGCAGAGACCGAGAAATCCATAGAAACCGTGGCGGAGGAGGATCAGACCGAGCCGGAGGAGCAGCTGGACGGCCAGATGGAGATCACGGATTATCCGGAAGCCATGCCGGAGGAAAGCTGCGGGGAGGCTGCGGAGGAACCAAAGGAAGAGGCCCAGGAGGAAGAGGCAAAAGAAGAGCTACTGGTGGAAAGGCCGCCTGCTGCCTCAGGCAGTGGGGACACGGAGGCAGCAGGAGTGCCGGAAATACCGGGGGACGGGGAAATTTCTTGCGCCAGCGAAAGCGTGGATGGGCCGGAGGAAAAACCAGAAGAGGCTCCGGAGCAGAAAGAAGCCCCGGAGAAAGACCCCGAACTGGAGGGGGAGCTGATCTGGATGGAATTTGAAAGCAAGCTGTCCTATCTAAGGCAGTGGGCCACCGTATGGAACTATAAGGAAGTACCAAGCGACTGCATTGCAAAGGCATACCATGCGGCCATCGACATGGCGGCATCGCTTGAAAGGATGATGGCAGCGAAAGGAGTCAAGAATGGCTAAAAGCATCATGCACAACAAAGAGGACAGGACATGCTACCTCTGCATGCTCCTGAGGGACGACTACGACACCAGGGGGGATCTGCAGGAGCACCACGCCATGCCGGGCACCGCGAACAGGAGGCTCTCCGAGCGCTACGGCCTAAAAGTGTACCTGTGCATGGAGCACCATATAGTGGGGCCGCAGGCGGTGCACAACAACATGAAGCTCCGGAGGCTCCTGCAGGCAAACGCGCAGATGGCCTTTGAAAGGAAGCATTCCCACGAAAAATGGATGGAGGTCTTCGGACGCAGCTTTGTTTAGCCTTTTGGAAAAATTGATACATCACAGCAACTGCAGGCAAGGATTCGGGGGCCAAGGCCCCCGGAAAGGAGGGAGGCATGCCGACAACGAAACAGAAGAGGGACGCCACGTACATGAGGGGCTTCCCAATGCGCTACCAGGACGACTTTGACAGGCGGTGGCGGGACACGGTGGAAAGGATACGCGGATCCGGAGCCAACCTGGGGAAGATATCCATGTCCGTAGAGTGGAGCGGGACAAGGAAAGGATAAGGGGAACAATGGGTGAAAAAGAGAAGCAGGAACAATATGAGGAATACATAAAGGATCCGGGCCGCATGGCAGCAATCGGGCGCAGGGTGCCGTACCACCTGGAATACCTGAGGCGGTACCGGAACATCATGCCGGCCCCGGTAGGACTGGGGAAAGGCGAAAAAGAAAAGAAGCCATAACAGAAAATAAAACAGGCGGCAGACCCACTCGCCAAAGTAACATCTGCCGCCATCACCTAAGGCCATCTTACCACAGATGCCCGCCTTAGGCAAGCCCAAAGGAGGGATTTCATGGATAAAAACATGCTCATAAACGACATCGTATATGAGATGTCGCCGAACCTCACAAAAGAACAGATTGACCGCCTGAAGATTACGATGTTTGTGAAGATGCAGAACTGCGAGGTGAGCGAGATGCAGTGCCTCCCGGCTGTCCAGGCGCACGACAACGACTGGATCATACACCGGTTCCGGATAGACGGCATTGCCAAGGGGATAGGGGGATCCACGATCAACCAGTACATCATAGCCGTGCGCAGGCTGTTCCGGGAGACCGGCAGGCACTACAGCCAGATCACCGGCCAGGACATAACGGACTACCTGGCGGTTCGGCAGTACCGAGACAAGATCTGCGCCAACTATAAGGCAACTCTGAAGAGGTACTTCTCCGCATTCTTCGGATGGGCGTTCCGGAAACACCATATAACAAACGACATCATGGCGGATGTGGACGTAATGAAGTCGGTTGTCAAGAAAAAGGACTGCCTGTCGGAGGACGAAGTGGAGAGCATCCGAGAGTCTGAAATGACCCTAAAAGAACGGGCAATCTTCGAGTTAATGGTATCTACAGGGTTAAGGGTAGGGGAAGTAGCGCTGCTGAAAGTATCAGATATAGATTTTGTCCATAGGAGGGTTTCCGTGTATGGAGAAAAGACCAGGCAGTACCGTACTGCCATGCTTACAGTCAAGGCGGCCAGGGCGATCAGGCGGTACCTGGACGCCAGGCAGCAGGAATCGGAGGATCTGTTCATTTCCGACCGAAAGCCGTATGGACGAATGAACAATCCTGCGATTGAAAAAGTGGCCAAGAGGATAGCGAGGCGGGCAGGTATCACGCGCCTGGGCGCTACGGTGCACGTCTACCGGAAGACGTTCGTGACAACCCTGTACCGCAAGACAAAAAACATCCTGATGGTGAGCAAGCTGGCCGGGCACGCGAACACGGACACGACCGTAAAGTACTACCTGATCGATGACCTGGACGACATGCAGCACATATATAACATAGCCAATGCATAGGGAGGTGGAAAGGTAATGCGCATTCTGGTGGCATGTGAGGAGAGCCAGAGAGTCTGTACAGAGTTCAGGAGACTGGGGCACGAGGCCTATTCCTGCGACATAGAGCCGTGCAGCGGAGAGCATCCGGAATGGCACATACAGGCTGATGTGGTTCCGCTGCTGGATGGAAACTGCAGTTTCCGGACAGTGGACGGCACAGGGCACAGGATTGGAGGAAAATGGGACATGATCATCGCTTTCCCGCCCTGTACATACATAACGAATGCCGGGGCCGTCAGGATGAGGGTGAGGGGGGAGATCGTACAGGAACGCTACCAAAAGGCGATGGAGGCAAAAGCGTTTTTCATGAAGATAATGAACGCAGAATGTGAAAGGATCGCCATTGAGAACCCTACGCCCATGAAGCTGTTGAAGCTGCCGGAGTATGACCAGGCAATACAGCCCTATCAGTTCGGGCACCCATACAGCAAAAGGACATGCCTTTGGCTGAAAGGGCTGCCAAAGCTGGAGCCGACAGAAGTCATAGAGCAGCACCAACCATATGTGAATGGCGGCAGCAGAGACAAACATGGAAACTATAGACAGTTTGTAGGCAGGAAAGAAAGGGACAAAAAGACCAGGGCAAAGACATTTACTGGGATCGCAAAAGCCATGGCTGAGCAGTGGGGAAAGGAGGGAATGAGCATAGATGGGAAATTACAAAAGCATGGCCAAAATACATGACGAATGCATAGACTACGAAACCAGCATCGAGACATCTATCGAGGAGCTGGGGGACAAGAGGTATACGATATGCTGCGATGGGGATAGAGAGGATCTGCGGAGCCTTATCGGGATCCTGGACAGGATAGACTCGGAGGTGGAGGAGTACAGGAGCTACCTGTTGAGGCTGCTGAAAGGAGGAGAAACAGGTGAGCAGGATATTGCCGATCCTTTTTAACAGCGACATGGTGAGGGCCATCCTGGAGGACAGGAAGACAGTCACCAGGAGGATAGTTGATGTACGTACAGTGGAGCAGTTTGCTGCAGATCAAGATGGAGAGAGTGCCATAGCATATGTTGATCCAGATACAGGAGAAACATGTAGTCCGGAGCAGATCTGCAGATATCAGCCAGGGGACATCCTGTACGTCCGGGAGACGTTCTGCTTCTGCCCATGCTGGGACTGTGGGTTGAGAATGGAGGATGGTGAATGCGCGGAGAAAGGAGTATATGAAAAAGTCTATAACGCCAAACGAGCGGAATGGGGATGCTGGTGCTACAGGGCATCCTGCGATGCTGGGGAGCATCCGTCCGTTGACACCTGGCATCCGTCCATCCACATGCCGAAAGAGATAGCCCGGATCTGGCTAAAGGTCACGGACGTGAGGGCGGAGCGGCTGAAAGAAATAGACATACTGGGGTGCCAGCGGGAGGGGATAGACACAAGTAGGGGCGAGGTATTCAAGCGTTTTTCAGAATTATGGGATTCCACCATCAAAAAGACAGAGATTGACAGGTATGGCTGGAGGGCTAATCCCTGGGTATGGGTGATAGGGTTCGAACGGTGCGAAAAGCCAGAACCTTGTGTCATGAAAGGGATAGAGCCAGCGGAGGATAAGCGCCCATGTATCGGTTATGGGGATGCATGGGCGGATGAGCCCTGTGAGATGTGTAAGGGATGTACATCCCACAGCGGAAATATGGAAAGCGAGGCATTATGACAAGAGATACATTGAGAAAGGCAACAGAGCTAAATAATAAAATAGAAAAGCTGGAAAATGAGAAGAAAAAACTTGATGAAATACGACAGAAATATTGGGGAATAGGTTCAGAAATAAAGGAAAGGCAATTTTATGTTACTGAAGAAAGCGAAAAAACAGGGTGGTATATTTCAAAAGATTCTGCGGAAGCAACAATAAATGATGAAATAGAAATGCTTTCAAGCCAACTGAGAGAAATGAGGAAAGAATTTAAAGAATTACAATAAATTCTTGATGAATGGAGGGTGCAAATGGATAAATGGGAGCATATTGAGAATTGCGTGACACTGGCATGTTTTTTGGTTCTTGCGGTGACTTTTGGACATTGGTGGATTATTTTATTTAGCGTATTATTCATGTATTATCCCAAAAAGAGAAATTAAGATATGAAGTAAAGAATGATGGATGGAGGACAGGAAATGGGAAATAAGACAAGGGAAAAGAAGAAAATGATGGAAGCGGTAGCCAGACACGAGGCAATCCGGAGGCAGCAGGAGATGAGGGAGAAGCCTTTCCGGTCAGTGCTGTACCAGGGCAGGAAAGCAGTGCAGGCGGCCCAGAGTAGAAAAGGGGATAGATGATGAATTAAAGAAAGGGGGCGGATACGGTGAGCGCAAAAGAACTGATGAGGGCCGTTCGGCCAACAAGGAACGAACTAGAGCTGTTGAGGCAGCAGGAGGATCTGATGGCTTCGCTGAAAGCCGTCTCCTATGATGGTGCAAAGGTGCAGACATCTCCGGAAGATAGGATGCCAGATACAGTAGATGCAATCCAAAGACTGGGCAGACTAATCCAAAGCAAGGCGGACGACCTGGCAAGGCTCAGCCTGGAAGCCATGGAGATGATCTACAGCCTGGACAATCCGGAATACCGAAGGATCCTCATCCTATACTACATAGACGGGAACATCCAGAAGAGCTGGAGCGAAGTGGCGCACCAGATGGGCTACTCGGAAAGCAGGGCAAAGCACATCCACGGATGGGCGCTGCAGGAGATAGAAAACAAAAGACAGCACGAAAAAGCACACAAAAGCACGAAAGAGCACTTTGAGATGTGATAAAGTATAAAGTAGGAAAGACGGCAAGGAGGGGAATATGCCGCAGAAAAGGAACCGGCCGGACCATGACGGCACGCACCGTCTGGCATTTGAACGGAACAAGAAGAGGATACTGGCATCGCAGGACTGCTGCGGGATATGCGGGAAACCGGTGGACAAAAATCTAAAATACCCCGCCCCGCTGAGTCCCTGTATAGACCATATAATTCCAATAGACAGGGGAGGACATCCATCGGACATGGCAAACCTGCAGCTTGCGCACTGGATCTGCAACAGGCAGAAGTCAAACAAGCTGACAGGGACAAAGAAAAAGGAACAAGATGAGGTGTCAACAAACAGGATGCTTCCGCAGTCGATGGACTGGAGACAATTCAGGGAAAAGTCGGAGGAGAAATAGGGGGGCATACCTCCCCCCGCGTGCGCGCTGTGGAGTTCACGCCGTCACTGGGAACATTTTCTCACGAAAATTAGAGAGGAGGGAGAGAGGAACATGGGCGAACTGAAAGGCATCGGCCACCTGAGAAAAAAGCTGTCGGGTAAAAGGACAAGGGTGCTGCTGCGGTATGAATATTACGAGATGAAGAATGCGATGAAAGACTTTAAGATCACCATGCCTCCGGAGTTTGGATTCCTGAAAGAGGTGCTGGGATGGTGCAGCAAAGCGGCCGACTCCATGGCGGACAGGCTGGTATTCAGGGACTTTGGGGACGACAGCTTCGACCTGAATGAGATATTCAGCATGAACAGCAGGGACGTGCTCTTTGACACGGCAATACTGTCGGCGGCCATAAGCTCCTGCTGCTTTATTTACATAAGCGAAGATGAGACAGGGTTCCCGAGGCTGCAGGTGATAGACGGATCCAATGCTACTGGCATCATAGATCCCATCACCATGATGCTGCAGGAGGGATATGCCGTCTTGGAAAGGGATGGCGAGAGTGGGGACCCAACGCTGGAGGCCTATTTCATGCCGGGCATTACTCAATATGTAAGAAATGGGAAAATAGTAGAAGAGATCTGGAACGAGGCGGAATATCCGCTCCTGGTGCCAGTCATCTTCAGGCCGGATGCCGTCCGGCCGTTCGGCCATTCCAGGATCAGCAGGGCATGCATGAACATACAGCAGGCGGCGCTCCGGACGTTAAGACGGGCAGAGGTGAGCGCGGAATTCTATTCGTTCCCCCAGAAGTACGTTACCGGGCTGTCACAGGACGCAGAGCAGATGGACAAATGGAAAGCTACAATCTCCACGTTCCTGCAGTTTGACCAGGACGAAGATGGGGGAAAGCCGGAACTGGGGCAGTTCTCCCAACAGAGCATGACGCCGTATACAGAGCAGCTGCGCATGCTGGCAGGCCTGTTTTCAGGAGAGACAGGGCTGACCCTGGACGACCTGGGCTTTCCATCCGACAATCCATCCTCAGCCGAGGCGATCAAGGCCACGCACGAGACGCTAAGGCTGACAGCGAGAAAGGCACAAAGGACGTTTGGCGTAGGATTCCTGAATGCGGGTTTCCTGGCCGCATGCGTGCGGGACGACTTCGCATACCGGAGGCAGCAGATATACCTGACGAAGCCCAGGTGGGAGCCGGTGTTTGAGCCGGATGCGGCGATGCTGTCATCCATCGGGGATGGGGCGGTGAAGATCAACCAGGCAATCCCGGGGTATTTCGGCAAGGAAAATCTGAGGGAGCTGACCGGGATTGACGCATAGCGGCAAAGGGAGGGAAAGAAATGGCAGACGATATTGTCCCTGAACTGATGGCGAGGATCAGGAGGGACTTTTCTGAAGCGGCATTGGCAAACGAAAGGATCCAGAAGTTCATGAAACGGATCAGGGACGGCACTGCGGGCATGGACGATGCATCCTTGTTCGCCAGAGACCTGGGAGATGTCCTGGCGGAAGTCCTGAAGCGGGACATCACCAGGGACATACTTCCGGGTGGACGGATGTACTACAACATAGCGGACCGGACAATCAGGCCAATGCTGATGGAGACTTTCCGGCTCACGAACGAGGCGGCAGGGACAGTCATGGAGTTCCTGGACGGAAAGGACGGAATCAGGCTGAAAGCCCTGGAAGGGGAATGGCCGGAGGAGAGGGTGGATACGCTGATTGGAGCCATAGGGGAGGATGGGATAGAATGGGAAGAGGCAGAACGGCGGATGGACGAACCAGTCAGGAACATAGCCCAGGGCTTCTTTGATGAATTCGTGAAAGCCAATGCAGAATTCAGGTACAGGTCAGGAATGAGGGAGAAGATCATCCGGAAGCTGAAAGGGGATGCCTGCGAATGGTGCCGGAGCCTGGCGGGATGCTATGAGTATCCGGATGTGCCGAAAGACGTCTACCGGCGCCATGACAACTGCAGGTGCACGGTGACGTTCGTGTCTGAAAAAAAGAGGCAGGACGTATGGACCAAAAAATCGTGGACGACACCAGAACAGAGGGAAAGGCGGAGGACGGCAGGACTGGATCTGACCAGACGGACAAAGGATGAGGCCAGGCGCTGGCAGGAGGAACTGGAAAAGGGTAGAGGGACATAGCACAGGGAGGGGCGGAAGACGGACATGGCAAGATCGGGACGGCAGACGCCCACGCAGTCGGTGGTCATACCATATGCGGAGACCCGCGGACAGAAAGCGGTTGAACTGTACAACGCGACAGGACGGGAGGCGCAGGAGTGGCAGCAGCTGCTGATATACGACATACTTGCGGTCAACGAAGAGGGGCTGTGGACCCATACAAAATTTGGGTACGCGGTGCCGCGCAGGAACGGCAAGAACGAGGTAGTGGCAATCCGTGAGATGTACGGTCTGGATGCCGGGGAGCACATCCTGCACACGGCCCACAGGACAACGACAAGCAGAGCCGCGTGGGAGAGGCTGAAGAGATTGCTGGAAGAGGCGGGGATCCAATATAAAGCAACGGGGGCAATTGGAATGGAGAGCATCCGTATGCTGGATGGAGGAGGCAGGATAGACTTTAGGACGCGCTCTTCAAAAGGCGGGCTGGGAGAGGGGTTCGACCTGTTGGTAATAGACGAAGCACAGGAGTACCAGGACGATCAGGAGACGGCGCTTAAGTATGTGGTGTCCGACAGCAGGAACCCGCAGACCATCTTCTGCGGGACGCCGCCCACGCCGGTGAGCTCCGGCACCGTGTTCATGAAGATGCGCGACTCCGTCCTGCAGGGCAATGCAGTGGACACCGGATGGGCAGAGTGGTCCGTAGGGGAACAAACCGATCCGCATGACAGGGAAGCCTGGTATGAGACGAACCCGTCACTGGGGACGATCCTGACGGAACGGAAGATCCTGGCGGAAATAGGGAACGATGACATGGACTTCAATATCCAGCGTCTCGGATACTGGATCCGCTACAACCTGAAGTCGGCAATCAGCAAGGCGGAGTGGGAGGAACTGGCGGAAAAGAAACTCCCGAAGCTGACAGGACAGCTGTATGCAGGGATAAAGTATGGACATGATGGGAAGAACGTATCCCTGGCGATTGCGGCAAAGGCAGCAGGCTCAAAGATATTCGTGGAGGTGGTGGACTGCAGGCCCACAAGGGCAGGAAATGCATGGATACTGGAATTTTTGGCTGCCGCGGAAGTGGCGAAAGTGGTGGTGGACGGTGCGAACGGCCAGCAGCTGCTGGCAGGCGAAATGAAAGAGGAGAAGCTGAAAGCGCCGGTGCTCCCAACGGTGAAAGAGATCATAGTGGCCAATGCGGCATTCGAACAGAGGCTCTATGCAAAGACGATATGCCATATGAACCAGCCGTCCCTTACCAGGTCTGTAAGCAACTGCGAGAAGCGTGCAATCGGGTCAAATGGAGGATTCGGATACCGCTCCATAAGCGAAACGGTAGACATCTCGCTTATGGACAGCGTGATACTGGCGAGCTGGATATGTGGGGAAAGCAAGGAAAAGAAGAAGCAGAAGATAAGATGCTGACCGCCTAAGGCGTGGGCATAGATTACTGACAGCAATGGGACAGTGGGAAAGGAGAGGAAGATGGGAGACTTTACAGTGATCGAGACACAGGAGCAGCTTGACAAGGTGATTGAGGAAAGGCTGAAACAGGGGAGGGAGGAGGTAGAGAAAAAGTACGAGGGGTACATCGCGCCTGAAGAGGCGGCGAAAAAGGACGCCCAGATCAAAGGCTATGAGACCGCTGCGATGAAAGCGAGGATAGCGAACGAGGTAGGGCTCCCCTATGAAATGGCCGCAAGGCTGTCCGGGGAAAAGGAAGAGGACATCCGGAAAGATGCCCAGGCGCTCCAGAAGCTGATGGGAGGCAGGAGGCAGGCACCGCCGCTGGCGAATCCCGAGGGAAACAAAGGCGACAAGGACGCCGCACTGAAAGAGATGCTGCACAAATTAAACGGAAAAGGAGATTGAGACTATGGCAGAGGTATTGAGCAAGGGGACGCTGTTCTCCCCGGAACTGGTAACGGATTTATTCAGCAAAGTGAAAGGAAAGTCGTCTATGGCGGCCCTGAGCGGACAGGAGCCCATTCCGTTCAACGGAAACGAGGTGATGACGTTTTCCATGGACGCAGAGGTGGACCTGGTAGCCGAGAATGGAAAGAGGACTGCCGGAGGGATCAGCGTGGATCCAGTGAAAGTGACGCCGCTCCTGGTGGAGTACGGCGCAAGGGTGTCGAACGAGTTCAGGCATGCATCAGAAGAGAAGCAGCTGGAGATCCTGAAAGCGTTCAACGATGGCTTTGCAAGGAAAGTCGCGAGAGGACTGGACATCATGGTCTTCCATGGGGTGAACCCAAGAACAGGGACGGCATCCAGCCTGATCGGGACGAACAGCTTCGACACGTCCGGGGTCAGAAAGATAGATTATGACAAGGCGGAGCCGGACGGATGCGTTGAGGATGCGATCTCGTTAATGGATACAAACGAGAACGACGTCAGCGGCATGGCGATATCGAAAGATATGAGGAGCGCATTGGCCAAGCAGACGGACAAGGCAGGGGCGAAACTCTACCCGCAGCTTGCATGGGGATCCAACCCGGGAACCATAAACGGATGCCGGGTAGAGGTGAATTCTACAGTATCTTTCGGTGCCTCAAAAGACAAGGCGATCATGGGAGACTTCCAGAACGCTTTCAAATGGGGATACGCGAAGCAGATAACGCTGGAGGTGATCCCCTATGGCGACCCGGACAACAGCGGAAAGGATCTGCAGGGATATGGGCAGGTATACCTGAGGGCTCAGACATACATCGGATGGGGGATCCTGGACAAGGACGCGTTTGTGATGATCGTGGAGCCTGATGCTGCGTGACAGGCGGCATAACAGACAGGGGCGGAGAGAGCCGACAGGAGAGGATCCTCCTGCCGTTCCGGACATCAAGGCGGTGATGGAGTGAAAGAATATGCAACGATAGACGACATGGACAGGCTGTGGAGGCAAATGTCGGAAGATGAGAGGAAAAGGGCGGAAGGGCTGATCGGGATTGTCTCGGCAAGCCTGAGGGCAGAAGCAAAAAAGGTGGGGAAGAACCTGGACGCTATGATTGAGGGGGATGAGGATCTGGGCCTGGTGGCGAAGTCGGTGACGGTGGACGTAGTGGCAAGGACGCTCATGACATCCACTGACCAGGAGCCGATGACGCAAACATCGGAATCTGCCCTTGGGTATTCTGCAAGCGGCACGTTCCTGGTGCCGGGCGGGGGCCTGTTCATCAAGCGGTCCGAGCTGGCCAGGCTGGGGCTGAAGAGACAGAGATATGGAGCGATGGAGGTCTATGGCACTTATAAAAGGAATGACGATACTGCTCTATGAAAAAGAGCAGGTCGGCACGGACGGGTTCAACCGTCCCATATACAGGGAGATTCCCATAGAGGTGGGGAACGTCCTGGTGGCTCCGGAATCCGCAGGAGCCGTGACGGACGGAACGAACCTGAACGGGAAGAGGGAGGCCTACATGCTGGCCATACCCAAAGGGGACGCCAATGAGTGGGACGACCGTACCGTGGAATTCTTTGGCAAGAGGTGGAAGACAGCCGGGCCGGCACAGGAGGGCATCGAGGGGCTCATCCCGCTGGGATGGAACAAAAAGGTGAGGGTGGAACGCTATGGCTAAAAAGGTAAAGGTGGTGCTGAACCGGAGCGGCGTCCGGGAGATGCTGAGGTCGGATGAGGTGATGCAGATATGCCGGGAATATGCCGATGCCGCACAGTCCAGGCTTGGGGAGGGGCACGAGGTAACCTGCAGGAAAGGAAAGAACAGGGCGAACGCGGAGGTGGCGGCAGTATCCGGGAAAGCAAAGAAAGAGAACGTCAAAAACAATACCATAATGAAAGCGGTGAGGGGATGATCGAGAAAGTAGTGCTGAACTATCTGCTGGAACGGATGGGGGTTCCGGTTTATATGGAGGAGCCGGAGAAGCCCCCCCAGTCCTATGTGATCATAGAAAAGACTGGCGGAGGGACCAGGGGGGCACTGAAGACGGCAACGTTGGCCATACAGTCCTATGGTGAGAGCATGGAGCGTGCGGCAGAACTGAACGAGGAGCTGAAAGAGAGGATGGAGGACATAGAGGATCAGGATCCGATCAGCAGGGCTCAGCTGAACAGCGACTACAATTTTACAGACACAAGCACAAAGAGGTACAGATATCAGGCGATATATGACTTCATCTACTACTGAAAGGGAGGGGAAAGGAATGGCCGATACGAAACATGTGACGACAGCCAAGCCCAAAAAGGGAGGCGCAATCTTCAGGGCACCGCTGGAAACGGAGCTCCCAAAGGACGCGAAAGCGGAGCTGACCGAAGCATTCAGGAGCCTTGGCTACTGTTCCGAGGATGGGCTGACCAACAGCAACAGTCCGGAAAATGAATCCGTGAAAGCGTGGGGAGGGGACACAGTCCTGGAGACGCAGACAGACAAAAAGGACAGCTTCAAGTTCACGCTAATCGAGGCGCTGAACGTGGACGTCCTGAAGACGGTATATGGAGACAAGAACGTGGAGGGGGATCTGGAGAATGGGATCACCATCAAGGCGAACAGTGACGATCAGGAGTACTGTGCATGGGTAGTGGACATGATCCTGAAAGGCGGCATCCTGAAGCGGATCGTGGTCCCCAGAGCGAAAGTGACGGAGGTGGGGGAGGTCACCTATGCGGACGGCAACGCGGTGGGATATGAGACGACCATTGGGGCAGTGCCGGATGAGGAGGGACAGACCCACTATGAGTATATCGTCAGCAAAAAGGCAGTACAGACAACAGAAGGGAGCGGGACAGGGGAATGAAGAAAGAGATAAAAATGAAGTCCGGCCTGGTGCTGGAACTGGATGAGAAAGTCATGGACAACATGGAGTTGGTGGACACGCTGGCAGAAGCGTCCGAAGAAGATCCACTGGCGGTCTCCAAGATGGTCAGGCTCATTCTGGGGAATGAAAAAAGAAAGCTGTATGACTCGCTGAGGACGGAGGACGGACGTGTCCCCGTGGAAGCCGTGAGCAATGCGCTGAAAGAGATATTTGAATCTTTTGGGGAAAAAGGAAAAAACTGATTACCCTCGCCGGCATGATGGCAACGGACAGGACGGCCCTGATCTGTGACCTTGCCGAAACATATGGAGTACTGAACTATAAGGAGCTGCCAGTGGAAACACTGGCAGCTCTTTCTGTCGGACTGAGGGAAGACAGCAGGATAAGGATGAAGCTTTCAGGGGAGAGGGTGAGGACAGAAACACTGCTCCTGGCAGCAATGGTGGATCGCATGACATTCATCGCATGGACGAAGACAGAAGATGCGCAGAAAGGAGCAAACAGGCCCAGGTCTATTGTAGACATCATCAATGGAAAAGAGACGGAGGGAAACGTTCTGGCATTCGACACTTCGGAGGAGTTCGAGGAGGCAAAGGCGGAGATCGTAGGGAAGAGGTAGGAAATGGCGACTGAACTGGCGAAAGCATATGTGCAGATCATACCGTCAGCGGAGGGGATCAAAGGCAAGATAACGGAGGCGCTGGGCGGAGAGGCGTCATCGGCTGGGAAAGACGCCGGGAAGTCTTTCGGGAGCAGCATGGTGGGAATGCTCAAGAAAGCGCTTGTGGCTGCCGGAATCGGTACGGCGATCAAGGAGAGCATTGAAGAGGGGGCGGCGCTGCAGCAGAGCCTTGGAGGCATCGAGACGCTTTTCAAGGACAGTGCCGACACGATGAAGCAGTATGCGGCGGAAGCATACAGGACCGCGGGGATGTCCGCAAACGAGTACATGGAGACGGCCACGGGCTTTGCGGCATCCCTCCTGCAGGGGCTTGGGGGCAACACTGAAAAGGCAGCTGAAATGGCGAACACTGCCATAACGGACATGTCGGACAATGCGAACAAGATGGGGACGTCCATGGAGTCGATCCAGAACGCATACCAGGGCTTCGCGAAACAGAACTACACCATGCTGGACAACCTGAAGCTGGGGTATGGCGGGACAAAGTCCGAGATGGAGAGGTTGCTGGCAGACGCGCAGAAGATCACCGGGGTGAAGTACGACCTGGACAACCTTTCGGACGTGTATGAGGCAATCCATGTAATACAGGGGGAGCTGGACATTACGGGGACGACAGCCAAGGAGGCGGCAAGTACGCTATCAGGCTCCATGGCCTCCATGAAATCGGCTTTCACAAACGTCCTGGGAAACCTTGCTTTAGGAGAGGACATCGGCCCGTCGCTTGACGGGCTTTTTGACGCCGTTTTTACGTTCCTGACCGGAAACCTCGTGCCAATGGTAGCCAATGTCATCAGGGGGATGCCACAGGCCCTGTCAGGCACGATCAGCGCGGCGGTACAGCTCCTGAACATAGCGGAGAACAATGCGGGTGCAATCGTGCAGATGGGGCTGGACGTCGTGGCAGAACTGGTGACGGGACTGGTGTCTGCGGCTCCGTACCTGCTGGAGGCAGCCATACGGCTGACGGCCGCTTTGGGATCGGCACTACTGGAGACTGACTGGGCCGGGGCTGCGGAAGGGGTCATAGCCACGTTGAGGGACAGCCTGGCGCTGGCCGGAGCAGAGATCCTGGGGACGGACGGGAGCATCGTGACATGTATCCTGCAGTCCGTCACGGACAGGCTGCCGGGGATACTGGAGAAAGGCATCGAGATCGTTTCAAACCTGGCTGCCGGGATATTAGCGAACCTGCCGGTGGCCATAGAGTCGATAGGCCAAGTGCTGAACCAGCTGCTGGCGTTTGTGCTGGAGAACATGCCGGTGGTTCTGCAGGCCGGAGTGACGCTGATTGCCAATCTGGCGCAGGGATTTGCAGACAATATACCCACTGCAGTCGCATCGATCAGCCAGGTGCTTGGACAGATATTGACAACGATAGGGGAGAACATGCCGGCCATCCTGGAATCCGGAATAACGCTGATCAGTAGCCTGGCGCGGGGGTTCCTGGAAAACATACCGACCGCTGTCGCATCGATAGGCCAGGTGCTGAACCAGTTGCTGGCGTTCGTGCTGGAGAACATGCCGGTGATCCTGCAGGCAGGGGTGAAGCTTATAGGCAGCCTGGCAAAAGGGTTCCTGGACAATATACCTACCATCATCGCATCAATTGGACAGGTTCTTGCACAGTTACTGGCGACAATAGGAAAACATCTGCCAAAGATCCTGCAGGCGGGAATAACGCTGATAGGCGAACTGGCGGCCGGACTGATTAGAGCCATCCCGAACCTGATATCAAAGATTCCGCAGATCATATCAAGCGTCAAGGAGAACTTTCTTAGATTTGACTGGGGAAGCATTGGAGCCAACATAATATCAGGCATAGGGAATGGGATCAAGGCAGGGGTCGGGGCAATAATGGACGCGGCGAAGAGTGCGGCGAAAGCGGCACTTGATGCGGCGAAGAGCTTCCTGGGAATCAACAGCCCTTCCAAGGTGATGAAGAAAGAGGTGGGAAGATGGATCCCGGCTGGAGTTGCAGAGGGGATCGAAGGGAACACAAGCGCAGTCGCGAAAGCCGTAAAGGAAATGGAAAAGGAGGCAACGGGGTCGATACAGGCAGACCTGGCAGTGGAACTGAGCAAGGGGCAGAGGAGGCTGAACCAATCGCAGCAGAGGGAGCGGGAGCAGTCCGGAGGCGGATACCAGCAGCATATCACGATCAACAGTCCGGAGGCCCTGTCACCATCAGAGGTGGCAAGGCAGACCAGGAACGCGACCAGGAACATGGTTCTGGCACTGAAAGGGGTATAAGATGGCGAGGTCAATAACGTGTAGAAATGAAGATGGGATGGAAGTGCGGTTTTCCGATGCTTTCACCCCATGGCTCCTGGAAGACTGCGATGGGGTATATTCAGTGAAGAATACAGTGTCCATATCGGAGAATACCATGACGGACGGCGCCACTTATCAGGGGAGCGTCACCAAAATGAGGAACATCGTACTGACGCTGAGGGATCTCCCTGAGTCTGACCACCAGGAAAACAGGATGCTGCTTTACAACCTTTTTAAGCCAAAGTCGGTAGGCTGCTTTTCCTACAGGGAGGGGGATGAGTCGGAAAGGCGGACAATAGACTATTATGTGGAGAGCGTGGACGTGGACACGGTCAACAGGTCGAGACGTGCAACGGTAAGTCTGCTCTGTCCGGATCCTTTTTTTCGTGCACCAGAAGACATCTCGGTGACTATGGCTGGATGGGAGTACTGCTTCGAGTGGCCACATGAATTCCCGCCAGCAGGAGAGGAGTTTGAGGTCAGGGTGGAAGAAAAGCTGAAGACCATAGACAATACATCAGCGGCGGACAATATCGGCCTGACCATTGTGATCCAGGCAGCAGGCGATATATTGAATCCGTCAATCTACCATGTGGAACAGGAAGAACAGATGACGGTGGGGACATCAAGAAAGCCGTTGCGTATGGTTGCCGGCGATGAGGTGATGATCACGACCGGGATCAATGACAAATATGTCTACCTGACCCACGGGGGGATAAGGATCGGAATCAACGAGTACCTGTCAGAGGACTCCGAGTTCATCCAGCTTGGACATGGAAAGAACACCATCGGATATTCGGCGGAGGAGGGAGAGTCCTACATGACGGTAGAGATATCCTATAGATACAGGTATATGGGGGTATAGGCATGGAGGTAAGGGTATACGACAGGGAGATGGAATTTCAGGGAATAATAGAGAACCAGACATCCCTTATATGGACGCGCAAGTATTTTGAGCCTGGGGTGATGGAGATCCATGTGCCGATTACCAATGACAGCCTGTGGCTGACGCGGAAAGGGAACCTCATATGGATGAGGGGATGCAATGAGGCGGCAGTCATAGAGGACAGGAAGCTGGAGGAGAGCGGCAGGAGAAATGAGATCACGGTGAAAGGCAGATTCCTGTCCTCTTACATGGACAGACGGCTCATAAAGGGAACCGTAAACTTCAACGGCAAGGTAGAGGTGGCCATGAGGCAGCTGCTGAGCGGGGTGACTGCGATTCCGAGGGTGCGTTTGGGGAAGCTGCAGGGATATGAAGAAACGGTGAGGTTTCAGGCGACATACAAGAATCTGCTGAGTTACGAGGAGAAGCTTGCCAGGAGCGCAGGATTGGGGTTCCGGTTCAGGCCGGACTTCGATGCAAAAGAGATATATTTCGAAGTGTACCGGGGAAAGGACAGGACGTCCGGACAGGGTGCGAACAACAGGGTGGTATTTTCGGAGAACTACAACAACCTGAACAACGCCATCTATAGGGAGAACGACCAGCTGTACAAGAACGTGGCATATGTCGGAGGGGCTGGGGAGGGAGTGGCCAGGACGATTGTACAGGTAGGAGGGGCGGCAGGGCTGGATCTGAGGGAAATATTCGTGGACGCAAGAGATTTAGCGCAGGACGATCTGACGCAGGAGGAATACATAGAGGCACTGAAGACAAGGGGGAG
This sequence comes from uncultured Acetatifactor sp., assembly GCA_910584235.1. Taxonomy (GTDB): domain Bacteria; phylum Bacillota; class Clostridia; order Lachnospirales; family Lachnospiraceae; genus Acetatifactor. The sequence goes on along the minus strand of CAJTZD010000043.1, from coordinate 1,516 downwards.
AGAAAAACTGAGGGAGGCAGCCGCCTCCAGTTCATTTGAGTGTGACACTCGGGCGGACATCAATTTTAGGTATCGGGAAAATTATGATCTGGGAGATGTCGTGACAGTCAGAAAGAAAGCCTGGGGGATAACGGAAGAAAAGCGGATAACTGAGGCACGGGAAGTATATGAATACGGCGGGCGGAAGATAGAACCAACATTTGGGGACAGCCTTCCGGAGGCCATAGATTGGAGTGACGATTGATATGGAAAAAGGATTGGAACATGCATTTTTTTACGGAAGCGAGAATCATGACAGGGTATACAACACGAACAGCATGGAGCATTGGCTGAAGAGGTTCTTCACAACGGGAGTATTTGCAGGGGACTTTCAGGTTCTTTCGAATGGGGATATGACCGTGAAGCTGAAGGGCGGATACGTCAACATAGGAGGGAAAGTAAAGGTATATCAGGAGGAGCAGGATCTGCGGCTGGAGACGGCACATGCTTCCTATGACAGGATAGACAGCATCGTCCTGGAACGGAACGATCCGGACCGTGACATATTCGTGAGGGTGGTGACGGGAGGCTATTCCAGCAGCCCGTCACCGCTTGTGCCGATCCGGGAGAATGGGGTGGACCAGAGGGTGGTGGCGCAGATTCTAGTCAGGCATGGCGTGGTGAGGATTACACAGGCAGACATCACGGACACCAGGGCAAATCAGGAACTGTGCGGGATAGTGGCCGGGACGGTAAAGGAGATGGACTTCGGCCAGTTCCAGAGTCAGTTTGACAGCTATTTCAGAGGCTACAAGGCTGATATTGCAGCGGAGTTCCAGAACTGGTTTGACAGTGTCAAGAACCAGGTCACCGGCGACATGGCGGTAAGGCTGCAGGAGCAGATAGAGGACATGCATCAGCAATTAACGGCTTATACTAACCAGAAGATTGCGGATCTGATAAATGGGGCGCCAGAATCCCTGGACACGCTGAAAGAGGTGGCAAATGTAATTGCCGAGCATAAGACTGTCATGGACGCGCTGGACGCGGCCATTGGCAAAAAGGCAAATGCCGCAGAATTTGACAGCCATGTAAAGGATGCAGTAAAGCATCTTACGACTGCAGAAAGAAACAAATGGAACGCTAAAATGGAAACCACAGGGGACTCTGCGAACAACACGGTGACGTTTACTAGCGGGGATGCAGCTAATCCTACAGGATGGGCTGATGTCGGGGTGATTGCATCCGGGGAGAAGCATAGCAGCCTGTGGCGTAAGTTTTCGCTGGCAGTAAAGAATGTCCGGTATCTTTATAAGTTATTGACCAGTGGCGCATTGAGTACGTTGTTGGGGAATAATTTGACAGCAAATCGTGCTGTGGTGGCAAATGGCAGTGGCAAGCTTGCGGCTGCGGGGGTGACGTCCACGGAACTGGGGTACCTGGCTGGGGCGAAGTCAAAGGTGCAGGATCAGATTGATGCGCTAAACACGCATTTGCAGAACAAAGATTTTATCAAAACCGGAAATGGTAAAACCTT
>CAJTZD010000042.1 GCA_910584235.1 uncultured Acetatifactor sp. | reverse complement strand
GTTTTGGGGGTCGGTCTGCTCCTAAAGATTATGGTGCTAACTTCTAAACACGGGAATTTGGAAAAGTGCTATGATATAAACAATACAACCGGTTGTATTATAACAATCCATTAGATTGCCTGCCAAAGGCAGGAATGAAAGGGTAGGATATCAACATGAAAAGGAAAAGAATAGCGGCACTGTTTTTGATGGCTGCTTTGGCCATGGGAAGCCTGGCCGGCTGTGGCGGCAATGGAGGAGAAGAGAAAGGGTCTGACAGCACGGGATCTGCGTCTGTCTCAGGAAATGCGGAAGCGGGAGACGATACAAAGAGCAGCGCGGGAGACGATGGCGCAGAAGCCCAGGGGGACGCCGGAGCGTATGTGGAGCTGGATCACAATGTCAGCGGGGACATTTCGATCCTGTGCTGGTCCGGAGACGGCGAATATCATGAGGATATCGGCCACCAGAACTGGGCTCCGGAGGATATTACGGCCATCAATGTGGCATCCATCTATGCAATGGCTAAAAAATTTAACGAAACATATCCCAACGTACAGATCAATCTTTATGCGATGGGAGACTGGGAGGGCTCCTGGTCCCAGCAAATGGAGAACTTTAAAGCGCAGCATGGAAAATATCCGGATATTTGGGCTACGCAGAGTTTGATTGAGGATGTGGAGAAAGGCCTGGCGGCAGATCTTTCCGTATTTTCGGACGATCCGGTCTATCAGTCCTTTAACCCGGCCATTATGGACATGATGAATTATTACGGCATGCAGGCAGGGCTTCCCCAGTATATGGTGCCCTGGGGCGTGTTCATAAATAAGGATTTGGCGGTGCAGAACAATATTGATGTTCCGGATCCGGATTGGACCATTGATGACTATACCCTGTTTATTTCCCAGTCGGACAATGCCAATTTCTGGGGAGCCATGGACATTCCTATCAAGTGGATAAATACAGGCACCAAGGACATCAATTACATGATGACGAACCGTTCCCCGGGGGAGCCTTATGTGAATCTGGATTCCGATGCGGTGAAAGATATGTTGTCCCTGATTCCCAAGTGGGCGGAAAATACGGTGTGGACCCAGAATGACGTAGGGGGGGTTCCCCAGGAGGTGATGGATCAGAACGGCTGGTCAGGCCACTGGTTCTATGCCAATGGCTATGTGCTGACCTGGGACGGCGATCCCTGGAATATAGGCGTGTATGCGAACTCGGATCCCCAGGAGGGTCAGGCGGCCTTTGACATGGATGTATATCCCAGGCCGGCTACCGAATACATGGAGAGTACCATAGGGATCGTGCTGGATCCGCTTGCGGTGCATAACTATGCTATGGACGACGGCAATCCGGAGTTGAGCGAAAGCGAAGAAGAGAGGCTGAAGCTGGCGTATACCTTTGCGACCTACTGGGTGGGCTCCACGGAGGCGGCGCAGGCCAGGGTCGATCAGCAATTCAGCGCCGGAGGGGTATTGCGGACTGCATCTAATGATTCGCTTCCTTTTGTGATAGGCGATGAGTTTGACGAACAGATGGAAATCTGGTATTCGCTGCCTACGCATACCAGATGCAAGGATATGCCGGGCTGGAGGAAGTGCATGGAGCTTTGGAAAGCAGGAAAGATTTGGGATGCGCCGGAAAAGACTTATCCTGCCACCATCCAGGTGGACGGCACAGTAATGCAGTGTCTGGATGAGTGGAATTATTACTATGCGGATGATAAAATGACGGCAAAGCGCGCTTCCGACGGATGGCTGGATGAGATCAAGTCCAAGCTGCCGGAGTGGAACCGGCTGGCAAACGAGCGGTTTGCAGAGGCGGAGGAGCAGCTGAAAAATGCATTGAAAGATTTCTACGGTTATACCGATGAGGAACTTATGCTGGGTAACGATTAAAGTTTCCGAGTAACCTGACTACATAATGCCAGCCATATACGTTTAGCCAGTGCAGTACGGTAAATTCTGGCGTTATGTAGTATAAGTAAGCGTTCGGCTTAAGGGAAGCAGCTGAGGGACTGTGAAAAGCGGAATTCATTTACTCCATTTTTTCACGGTCCCTTTTTTAGAAAAATTATATCTGTCAACCATTTTCCATCGCTTTCCGCAGCGCTCCGGCACCGCTGCCGTTCAGAGAATCGGGCGGGCGCAGGGATGCTTACGGATAGGCATGAAGACGAGGAGAGGGCAAGTGGGAAAAAGGAAACGAGTGATTTTTATCGTGGCCGGAATCGCGGCTCTGGCAGCGGCAGGAGGAATCCTGTGGGGGCTGGCAGGCAGCGGACCTGCGGCCAGTGTAGAAGCGGTATCCCGGGACGAGGTGGACGAGGCCCGGGGGCTGCTGCAGGATTCGCTCAAGTTTCAGACGGTCAGATATCAGGATTACATTGCGGGGCGAAAGCTCCGGTACGATCTTGAGGGCGGGGTATGGGAGCCTGAAGCGGGAGAGAAAGAAACGGGATATGACGGGACAGTCAGGGCGCTGGACTATCTGGACAGCGCGGAATATGTGGTGGAGGCAAAAAGAGAGGGGCTTTACAGCTTAGGGCTGGATTACCGGACCGGGGGCAGCAATCTGTCGGACTACCGCATGGACGTTACCGTCAACGGAGAGCGCTATTTTGAGGAAATGTCCATGATTACATTGCCGCTGTTGTGGGAGGACGGGACAAAGGAGTTCCCGCTGGACCGCTATGGGGACGAGACGGCGCCGGCGCAGCTTCGGTATGAGGGATGGCAGTACAGGGATTTGTATAATACTTCTTATTATCAGTCGGAGCCCCTCTATTTTTGGTTGGAGCAGGGGGAAAACCGCATCCGGGTGCAGAATGCTTCCGCGGACGGCCTGACATTGGGGCGTCTGTATGTAAACGCGCCGGATGGCACGATTCCTTCCTATGAGGAATACCAAAAGCAGCATTCCGGGGAGCCGGTTTCGGATGCTTTTCTGGAGATCAACAGCGTGGATTACGTCAGGAAAAATTCCACGGCGGCGCTGACTTCATCGGTCAACAATCCGTCCTTACAGCCCCATGACAGCGAGTATAAAAAACTGAACGTGGTGTCCTGGAAAAAGGCGGGGGTGGAGGTCACCTACGATGTGGAGGCCGAAGAGACAGGCCTGTACCGGCTGGCCATGCATTACAGGAATGAGAAAGAGGATTTTCAGGTATTCGAGTCCATTTACATAGACGGCCGGATTCCCTTTCGGGAGTTTCGCAATTATGGGTTTGATACCACGGACACTTCCTGGAAAAATGAGATTCTTTCCGATGAGGCAGGGAATCCTTACCTGGTCTGGCTGACGGCGGGGCCCCATACCCTGACCATCCGCTCGGAGATGGAGCCGGTGAGCGAGGAGTGGCATTACGCCAGGCTCATCGCGGAGCATGTATCCCAGTTTTCCCTGGAGATCAAGAAGATCACCGGGGCTGAGGTGGACGAATACCGCACCTGGAGTATGACCCGGTACATACCGGATACCCTTGCCTGGCTGGAGGCCTATGAGACTCTGATCCGGTCCATACAGAGCACTCTGCAGGAATACGCCCCCAATGGGGTGGATTCCGCCAAGCTTTCCGAACTGGACCGGGCTTTGGGGGAGATTGAGAAGCTGAAAGAGTACCCGGACGAGATCGCGCTGCACACGGACAATCTGGACTCTCTTCTGAAGCTCATGGGAGATTTTGCGTCCAACATCAGCGCGCAGCCCTTTGCCCTGGACAGAATCTATGTAGGGGGGCAGAAACTTCCCCGGGAGAATGCAGGCTTCTTTGCGTCCGTCGGCAACGGCATAGAGAATCTGGCGTATACATTTCTCTCCGATAAGTACAGGATGGAAAACGATGAGGAAGCGGTGAATATCTGGGTAAACCGTTCCGTGACCCAGGCGGATCTGCTGCAGAAGATGGCGGATTCCGATTTTACGGAAAAGACAGGGATCAAGGTAAAGATTTCCGTCATGCCCGATGCCGGCAAGCTGACCATGGCGGTGGCGGCGGGAGAGATGCCGGACATGGCGCTGGGGCTTGCCTCCCATGCGCCCTTTGAACTGGCCTGCAGGGACGCGGTCTATGATTTGACCCGGTTCGAGGATTTCTGGCAGGTGGCGGACCGGTTTGCGCCCGGCGCTTTCGTGCCTTATGTATTTAATGAAAAGGTATACGGAATTCCGGAGACGGCCGATTTCAATATGGTGATTTATCGGAAAGACATCTTTCAGAAGCTGGAGATTCCCGTTCCGGGTACCTGGGAGGAGCTCATCGGAATCCTGCCCGTGCTGCAGCATTACGGCATGAATTTCTACCATAATATAGCCACGATGGACGGGTACAAATGGTTCTATCAGACTACCCCCATGATTTACCAGAACGGAGGGAGCCTGTACACGGAGGACGGCATGCATACCGCTATCGACCAGGCTCAGTCCGCGGCGGGGATTAAGGCGTTGGGAGAGTTGTTTGCCATTTATTCCGTTCCCACCCAGGTATCCCAGTTCATGGATTCTTTCCGCTATGGGATCCTGCCCATCGGCATTGTAGGGCTGGAGACTTACAACCTGATCGCCAACGGCGCGCCGGAGCTGGAGGGGCAGTGGGGGCTTGCGCCTTACCTGGGAACCGTGCAGGAGGACGGCAGCATTGACAGAAGCTATATCGCGGCCGGAACCGGAGGGCTGATTTTTGCCAATACCAAAAAGGCGGATGAGGCATGGGCCTTTTTGAAGTGGTGGCTTGATCATGAGGTGCAGGCGGAGTACGCCCATACCCTGCAGTCCACCTACGGCTCGGAGAATATCTGGCTGCCTGCCAATCTGGAGGCCATCGGGGACTGTGCGCTGCCCACGGAGCACAAGCTGGCCATTCTGGAACAGCTTTCCTATCTGCGGGACGTGCCCAGGACGCCGGGCCAGTATATGCTGGAGCGGGATCTGTCCAATATCTGGAACGGCATCGCGGTGGACGGCAAGGCGGTACAGCCGGCCATCGATGAAAAGATACTGGAGATTAACCGGGAGATCACGAAGAAAATGACGGATCTGGGCTATCTGGACAATGAGGGCAATCTGCTGCGGGAGTACAATATCCGGGATGTGGACTGGATCCGGGAGAACATTGAAGCCCATAGAGAAGGGGGAGAGCAATGAAAGCATTGAAAAAGAGAAAATACCGCAGGGTAAACAGGCGGGAGGATTATCTGAGCTCCATGCTGCTTCTTTTGCCGTATCTGCTGCTGTTTTCCCTGTTTATTGCCATACCGGTTCTCATCGCCATCGGGCTTTCTTTCACCTATTTTGACGTGATCAGGACGCCGGAGCTGGTGGGCGTATCCAATTACATCGCCCTTTTGACCCAGGATGAGATCTTTTTGAAGTATATTATTCCGAATACCTTTAAGTATGCGCTGATCGTAGGGCCCGGCGGTTGTATCCTGTCCTTTGTGCTGGCCTGGCTGGTGACCCAGATCCAGGCGGTGCCCAGGACCATCCTGACGCTGTGCCTGTATATGCCGTCCATGGTGGGCTCGCTGATGATTCAGGTGGTGTGGAAGACCATCTTTTCCGGGGACCAGAGAGGGCTTTTGAACGCTTTCCTGCTCAGCCATGGCTGGATTGATTCTCCGGTGGCCTGGCTGCTTTCTCCGGATCATCTGCTGACCATTATGATTCTGGTGGCCTTGTGGCAGGCCATGGGCATCGGGTTTCTGGCCATGATCGCCGGGATCCTGAATGTGAACGAGGAGCTGTACGAGGCGGCCTATATGGACGGGATGAAGAACCGCTTTCAGGAGGTAGTGTACATCACCATCCCCTCCATGAAGCCCCAGATGATGTTCTCTGCGGTGATGGCCATTGTGAACGCGTTCAATACCGGATGGATCGGGCCCGCCCTGGCCGGCTCCAATCCCACGCCGGATTATTCGGGCAACCTGATCCTCAACCATATCGAGGATTACGCGTTTTCGCGCTATGAAATGGGGTATGCGGCCGCCATCTCGGTGGTGCTGTTACTGATGATCGCTTTCTTCTCCAAGGTAGCGGGGAAATTGTTTACCGAAAAGGACTGACCTGAGCGGAAAAAGCGCAGAAGCGCGGATGGGAGTGGATGTTATGGCAAAATCGAAGTCGAAACTGAAAGGAAAGAGAGTGGATCCCAAAAGCTTTTCCCGGGATCAGATCAAGTTTTACTGCATATTGATACCGATAGCCTGTCTCATGGTTCTGCCGGTGGTCTATATGTTCAACGAGGCGTTTAAGCCCTTGGGGGAGCTCTATGCTTTCCCTCCTACCCTGATCGCAAAGGAGCCTACGCTGGGCAACTTTAAAAAGCTGTTCGAGCTGTCCGGGACCACGGGTGTTCCCATGACCAGGTATCTGCTGAATTCCGTGTTCATCACCACGGTTACGGTAATCCTGAATATCTACATCACGGTGGCCTGTGCTTTCGTACTGTCCAAGAAAGGCCAGTACCGGGTGACCAAGTGGTTCTTCGGCATCAACCAGATGGCGCTGATGTTCGTGCAGGTGGCGGTGGCGGTTCCCAGGTATATTATGATTGTGCGGCTGGGGCTCATCGATACCTGGGCGGCGCATATTTTCCCGCTGATCGCAATGCCCATCGGCATCTTTTTGATGAAGCAGTTCATCGACGATGTGCCGGACGCATTGCTGGAGGCGGCTTATGTGGACGGGGCAGGCAACTTTACCGTGATCCGCCGGATTATCCTGCCCATGACCAGGCCGGCCGTGGCCACGGTGGCCATTTTGACGTTCCAGTCCGCCTGGCAGGCCACGGAGGCTTCCAACAACTTTATCACCAGCGATGTGATGAAAACGATTTACTATTATCTCAATGCGCTGCAGACCAACAATGCGGTGGCGGCCCGGGGAATCGTGGCGGCAGGTACGATCATTTTGTTTATACCGAATCTGATCATTTTTATCTGCATGCAGTCCAGGGTCATGAGCACCATGAGCCATTCCGGTATCAAGTAAGGAGAGCGCCCGATGAAAAAAATAAAAAGATTATTGGCCGTCATGGGCGTGGCGCTGTGCCTGACGGAACCCGTCTGCGTACAGGCTTCCCAGGCTACCAGCTATACCTACACCCATGATGACAAGATGAATTCCATCCGTACCCAGGACGCCTATCTGCCCCAGCAGACCATCACAAACCTGGGGCTGAACGCGGCGGAGGATATGTTCATTGACCAAAATGATGTGATGTACATTGCCGACACCGGCAATCTGCGGATTGTGAAATACGATATTTTCAGAGGCGCTTTTCTGGAGGCGTTTTCTTATCCGGAATTTCAGTCGCCTAAGGGAATCTATGTGACGGGGGACGGAACCGTTTATGTGGCGGACAGCAAGGCCAAGGCAGTCTTTGTGTTCGATGAGGACTGGCAGCTTGTAAGGAAGCTGGAGAGACCCCGGGCGCCGGCCTTTGGGGATACCCCCTACGATCCCGCCAAGGTGGCGGCGGACGGCCGGGGCAATGTGTATGTGATAGGAGAGGGCGTCTACAGCGGCGTGATCCAGATGTCCGAGGAGGGGGAGTTCCAGGGATTCTTTGCGGTGAACAAGACGGACCTGAGCGTATTCCAGAAGCTGCAGACCGTATTCTTTACCAGGGAGCAGCTGGGCAGGCTTTTGAACCGCAATCCGGTCACCTTTTCCAATGTGATGCTGGACCACCGGGGAATCGTATATACGGTGACTTTGGGAAAGCGCACAGACCCAATCAAAAAGCACAAGACGGACGGCAGCAATATGTTTGCGGACACGGTCTACGGCTTTGACGATATCAATGACATCTGGGTGGACGAAAATCTCCTGATCTATACGGCCTCCAAGCGGGGCTATGTGGACGTGTACACGGCGGAGGGGGAGCTTTTGTTTGAATTCGGCTCCTATGTGTCGGATTTGGACGTGGCAGGGCTCTACAACGCCCTTTCCACTCTGGCGGTGGACCGAAACGGATACATTTGGACCATAGACGGCATCAAGGGGTATCTGCAGTCCTATGCCCCCACGGTCTATGCCCGGAAAGTATATGAGGCGCTGGGGTTCTACAACAGCGGCCATTATGAGGAGGCTTTGGGCGCCTGGGACGAGGTGCTTTCCATGAACCAGATGTCCGTGGCGGCCCATGAGGGCATCGGCAAGGCTTATCTGTCCAAATATGATTTTGAGAGCGCCAGGGAGCATTTTCAGGTGGCGGGCAATCACTGGCTGTACTCGGAAGCTTTCTGGGAGATCCGGAACGTATGGCTGCAAAAGTATCTGGTCTATTTTCTGGCGGCCGCCGCGCTGCTGTACCTGGCCATTGTCATCGCCGAGAGGGTGGATAAGGAGCGCAGGATCAGGCAGATGAAAGCCCGGTTCCGGAAACGGATCATGGATACAAAGGGGCTGGGAGATGTGCTCTACGGGTTTTCCACGGCCAGGCATCCCCTGAACTGCTATTACGAGATCCGGATGGGGAGAAAGGGAAGCCTGTTGGGAGCCGGCATCCTCTATCTGCTTACCTTTGGGGCTTTCATGCTGTATATGCTGGGCAAGGGCTTTATCTATCAGTACTATGACATCCAGGAGCTGGATATCGGCTCCATTGTGATCGGATTCTTTGCCTTTACCGGCCTGTTTGCGCTCTGCAATTATCTGGCGGCTTCCATCAATGACGGGGAGGGAACCTTAAAGGGGGTGGCATTGTCGGTGGTCTATGGGGCTGTGCCGCTTATGGTGTCTTTGTTCGCCATTACCGCGCTGTCCTACTGCGTCACTGCCAACGAGGCCTTTTTCCTGGATGTGCTTTTGTGGGGGGGAGGCATCTGGACCGTGGTGCTGATCTTTTTGGGGCTCCAGACCATCCATAATTATTCGGGAAAAGAGATGGTAAAAAGTTTACTGATCACCATATTATTCATGTTTATAGTCGTTTTGGTGGTCCTGGTGGTGACGATTATGTGCGAGCAGGTGATGAAATTCCTGTCTACCATAGGAAAGGAGCTGGTGCAGAATGTATCATCGTAAGGGGAAAAGAAGACTGGCTGCAGGGCTGCTTGCCCTGTGCATGCTGGCTGGCACAGGACTTCCCGGGGGGAGGGTCCGTGCGGAATATATTCATACCAACCGCGACACCCTCCCGGCCGGACCGGCCATGGAGGTCAAAGAGGAGAGCGTGGAGGCGTACGAAAAGCTCTACGAGACAGCCGGGGCAGCGTACTATTTCCGGGACGACAGGGATATCATAGCCGTGCTGGACAAGGAGAGCGGGTATCTGTGGAAGACGGGGCTGGACGCGCCTGTGGCAAAGAAGCTGAGAGCCAAGGCTATGGGGGCTTCCACGGAGGAGGAATTCAAGGAACTGGAGAACACACCCGTGGAAGACAACATGAATGAGATCTACACGGACATGGCCAATTCCCTGATCACGGTGGAATACCGTCCGCCGGAGTCCCTGGATAGTTCCAAGAAGATATCTTCCGCCTCCTCAGGCGCAGAGTCAGCGCTGAGGAAGCTGGAGGATAACCGGTTCTGCCTGGACATTGACTTCAGGGACATCGATCTGCAGATGAAAGTATATATCACTTTCGGGGAAAAGCAGATTCAATACCATATTCCGCGGGAAGAGATGACCGGGGAGGGCATCGGGAGCATGACGACTCTGTATCTTACGCCCTTTCTGGGAGCAAGCGGCGGACAGCTTCTGCGGTTTAACAGAGAGACCAGGGATTACGATATTGTGGAGAGAAAAGATGCCCCTCCGGGCTATGCCTTTGTGCCGGACGGAAGCGGCGCGCTGATCCGGTTTCAGGACAACAATGCCATATTCCGGCAGTATACCGGAGACGTCTACGGAAGCGATGTTTCCCAGAGAGAATATTACAATACGTTTCTGACAGACGCCGTGCCTTTAAAAGATCCGGTGATGCCGGTGTTCGGGGTGGCTCTGGGAAATGACCAGGCGGCTTTCGTGGCCTACGCGGAGGAGGGGGCAGAGTACATGAGCATTCTCTGCACGCCTGAGGAAAATACCACCTACTACACATGGACCTGCCCCCAGTTTACCTACAACCTGAGATATCATCAGGTCTTTAACAAGGCAGGGGACGGATATTTTCAGATGATGAAAGAGCCCAATGTTTTTGACATTACAATGACCTATGAGTTCTTAAGCGGGGACGGAAGCGGCAGCACCCGGGCCGCTAATTATGTGGGCATGGCGCTGACCTACAGGGAGTATTTGACAAAAGAGGGGATTTTGACGGAAAAAGCGGAAAACGGAGGAGGGGAATCCGGGGACATTCCCATCCGGCTGGATTTTATGATGTCAGACGCGGAGAGCGGTGTGGTGGGACTGGAAAATATCGTGATGACTACCGCGGAGGATGTGCGGGCCATTCTCTCGGACGTAATGGACGGCGGCATTGAAAATATCAATTCCGGCCTCCGGGGATGGCAGAAAAAGGGAGTTACCTTTTCTAAGCCCAATACCCGCAAGTTCTCCTCCGCCATTGGATCCCGGTCGGACTTTGACGGACTGATCACGGATTTTGCCGAAAAGGGAGTGGATATTTCCTTTCAGGAGGATTATGTGACCATCAACAAGACCATGATGAGCTATTTTAACAATGCGGTGAAGCATGTGAACTCCTGGTATGCTTATGTGGACAAATCCGATCTTCTGCCGCCTACGGCCCCCGTGACCCAGTTCGGGTATGCCAGACCGGCAAAGAGCGGCAAGTGGCTGGAGGAGCAATATGAGCATACAAAAGAGACGGTGTCCTCCATGACCATCGACGGAATCGGTTCTGTTCTCACGGGAGATTACGCGGACTCCGGGCATACGACCGTCAGCGATGCCATGGCGTTGTATCGGGAACAGCTGGAATCCATGAATGAGGTAAAGAAAAATATTCGGAATCCGGGGATGTATTTATGGCAGTATACGGACCGGTATCTGCAGGCGCCGGTGGGACATTCCCAGTATATTTTTGAGACGGACGCGGTGCCCTTTCTGCAGCTGGTGCTGAACGGAACTATGGAGGTGTACGCGCCCTATGCCAATTTCTCCTTTTACACCCAGACGGATATTCTGAAGATGATTGATTACAACTTAAGTCCCTCTTTCATTCTGACCAGAGAGCCCTCCTGGAAATTGACCGATACGGTCAGCGCGGATCTGTACTCCACGGAATACAATCTCTACAGAGACTTGATTCGGGATGTGTATTCCCAGGTAAACGCCGCCCTGGGCCAGGTAAAGGGATACCGATGGGTGGACCGGCAGGTGGCGGCGGACGGTGTCATCGTAAATGTATATGAAAGGGACGGCAGGGAGAAGCGGATCATCATCAATTATACCGATGAGCCTGTGACCGTAGAGGGTGTGGAGACAGCGCCGGGGAGCGCCCGGGTGACGGATGCGGCCGGGAGACAATAGGAGGGACGGGTATGTCAGAGAAGAAAAAGACGCATAAAACAAAATCTTTTCAGAGAAGACAGGACAGGTATGGCTACCTGTTTATGGCGCCCTGGATCCTGGGTTTTCTGATCTTTACCCTGGCGCCCTTTGTGATGACCATATATTTAAGCTTTACGGAGGTGAAGCAGGATATCAGGGGATTTAACATTGCGTTTACGGGAATTTATAACTACAGGCAGCTGTTTTTGGTGAACACGGACTTTACGCCGGCGCTGGTCTCTTTCCTGGGAATGATCGTTCCTTACACGCTGGTGGTAGTGATCATGTCCTTTATCCTGGCAATGCTGCTGAACAGCATTGTCAGGGGCAAGGCGGTCTACCGGACCATTTACTTCCTGCCGGTGGTGGTGCTGTCGGGGCCGGTGATGTATCAGCTGATGAACTTAACGCCCCAGGTGGAGGGGCAGACGAACGAACTGTATCACTCATTCCTCATCCGCATGATTCAGAGCTATTCGCCCCAGGCGGCAGGCGCCATGGTGGCTCTGTTTGACAATCTGTCCGTGATCCTGTGGTTTACGGGGATTCCCATTGTATTGTTCATCAACGGGCTGCAGAAGATCAACCCCAGCCTGTATGAGGCGGCCAGGATCGATTCGGCCACCGGCTGGCAGCTTCTGTGGAAGATTACCATGCCCATCATCCGTCCTACGGCGCTGATTGTGACGGTATTTACCATTGTACAGCTGGGAGGCATGGATACCATCAATCCGGTGCTGGTCATGATCAAGGAGAGAACGGCTAATACCAGCGGAGGCTTCGGCTACGCGGCCACCATTTCCTGGGTCTACAGCCTGATCGTTCTGCTGATCATAGGAGCGGCGTTCGTGTTCTTCCGGGAGCGTAAAATCAAAGAAACCCATAAATATTGGTAGAGGAGGAGCCGTTATGGCAAAACGTATTGGAAAGGCAGTGACTTATTTCCTGCTGACCTGCATCGGATATATTTATCTGGAGCCGATTTTTCAGATGATTTCCAAGGCGGTGATGTCGCCTGCGGATGTGATCAATCCCTCCATAGAGTGGCTGGCAAAGTCTCCTACTCTGAATAATTTCAAGGCGGCCGCGGCGGTGCTGAAGATTCCGGGAAGCCTGATCAACTCTATAGGCTTTTCCGCCCTCTTAGCCCTGCTGCAGACCTTTGTGGCGGCTATGACGGGCTACGGACTTTCCCGGTTCCGGTTCCGGGGAAAGAATTTCTGGTTTGTGATGATCCTGCTGGCCTTTATCCTGCCTACGGCGCTGCTGATGATTCCCAGGATCATTATCTTCATCCTGGCCCAGCAGGGAACGGGGATCCAGTTTCTGGGCACGCCCATTCCGCAGATCCTGATGGCCGTATTGGGGCAGGGGGTGAACAGCACCATATTGATTTTGATCTGCTGGAACTTCTTTAATCTGGTGCCCTATTCCCTGGACGAGGCGGCTATGATCGACGGAGCAGGGCCTTTGCAGACCTTTTACCATATTGCGGTAAAGCTGTCCGCCAGCACGGTTCTCATCGTGTTCCTGTTTGCCTTTGTCTGGAACTGGAACGAGACTTATCAGACCTCCACGTTTTTAGGCGGAACGATGGAGCTGCTGCCGGCAAAGCTGTCCGTTTTTGACAGTCAGTTTGAGGGAGCCGCCAATGCCGCCACGGGATCCGGAGGGAACTACAAAATCAATGAAGCCTATAAAATGGCGGCCACGCTGATTTCCATCGCACCTCTGCTGGTATTGTATGGATTCGTGCAGAAGCAGTTTATACAGGGAATCGAGAACACGGGTATCACGGGAGAATAGAGAGGAAAAAGAGCTATGGTAAAAATCAGGCGGTGTGTATGCATTGCGGCGGTCTTGCTGCTTGCGGGCTGCGGGGGCATGCCGGCGGAAGAAGCCGGGGAGTCTTTGGAAACAGAGGATGCGGGAGCGGAACGAGATACAGAAAACGAAGAGGAGCCGGAGAAAAGCTCTCTTCAGGTTCGTGTGGGCACAAAGGTGCCGGATGCTTTTTTGGAGGAGGAAGAAATGGAAGGGTATGAAGAGAGGGAGTACAAAATTGCCGAGAACCCGATGCTTCGGGCAGTGGGCAAGGAGCTGCGGGATGATGCAGGGCAGGGACAGGTAGTGCAGCTGCGGGGAACCAATGCCGGCGGATACCTGCTGCAGGAATTCTGGATGACGACTACCACACAAAGCGAAAATGTATATGCGGAAGAGGATATTTATGCTATATTGGAGGAGCGCTTCGGAAAGGAGGCCAGGGAGGAGCTGGTGTCCCTATACCAGGATCACTACTGGACGGAGGCGGACTTTGACTACTGTCAGGAGATCGGCATGAACTGCATCCGACTGCCTTTCTGGTACCGGAACCTGGTGGATGAGAACGGCGAGTTCTATGAAAACTGGAGCCGGCGGCTGGACTGGTTCGTGGAGGAGGCCGGAAAGCGGGGAATCTATGTGATCCTGGACATGCACGGCGCGCCGGGGTCTCAGAGCGGCTCCGACCATTCCGCAAAAGACGGAAGAGAGGAAAAGGAAAAAGCTTCCGAGTTCTTCTTCGGGGAGAATGCCCAGGCCAATCAGGCGCTTTACTACAGGATCTGGGAAACGCTGGCGGAGCATTTTAAGGACGATCCCTGGGTGGCGGGCTATGACCTGCTCAACGAGGCCTACAGCAGCTACCGCTATGAGGCCACCCGGCCGGCGGAGGAACTTCATCAGCTATTGTGGGATGTCTATGATACGGCATACCAAAAGATACGTCGGATCGACCAGAACCATGTGATCATCATGGAGGCCGTGTGGTTCGCGGAAGACTTGCCGGATCCGGCGCAGTACGGCTGGGAGAATGTGATGTACGAATATCACCATTATTGCTGGGGGGATTATGACAACGTTAATGGAAGCCAGGTCAACGATATCAAGGGACGGCTCAACGATATCCGCAAGGCGGATTATAATGTGCCCGGCTACCTGGGCGAGTTTACTTTCTTCAACAATCTGAAGGCTTGGGAAAAAGCTCTGGCCCTGGTGGACGATACCGGCATGAGTTGGACCAACTGGACCTACAAGACCACGGAGGGCAACGGCTACTGGGGCATCCGCTCCCAGAAAAACGGCAGGCTGAATCTGGAGACGGCCGGTCTGGAGGAGATCCGGGAGGCCTGGTCCGGGGTGGATCAGTCCAGCGAGCATCTGGGGCTTCGGCTGGTGCTGGAGAAATTTTACAAAAGAGTCTATATTCCTGCACAGTAGCGGGAGGAGAAATTTGACAGAAAAGAGAGGAATAGTTTTATGAAAATAAAAAGAGCGGCGGCAGTTCCGCTGATCCTGCACGACCCGTTTTTTTCCATATGGTCCGATGCGGACCATCTCTATGACAAGGATCCGGTGCACTGGTGCGGGGAGCGCCAGCAGCTTCGGGGATATATCAGGATAGACGACGGGGTGTACTGCTTCCTGGGAGAAAAAGGAATCCACGAGGCCATTCCCCAGCAGTGGGTGGATGTGACGGCCACGGCTACGGAATATATGTTTGAAAATCAAGATGTCAGGCTGACGGTGCGCTTTACCTCGCCGATTCTGCCGGATTCCGTAAGGCTCTTGTCCCGGCCCTGCTCCTATGTGGACTTCTATGTGGAAAAGAAAACTCCGTGCAGGGCAGAGATCTGCTTTACGGTTTCCTCTGACCTGGTATCCCGCAGGCGGGAGAAAATGACGGGCGGCAGTTACCGCCGCCCGGAGGGAAAGGGCGCCTCCGCATATCGGTACGCGGTGATGGGAAGAGCCGAGCAGCACCCCTTAAGCGGCAGCGGGGACAAGGTGACTGCGGACTGGGGATATGTATACCTGGCCTGTGCCGAAGAAAGCGCAAAGCTTGCTTTTTCCATGGAAGCGGGAGAGATAAGCTGTTGTCTTCCGATTCCGGAGGCGGGAGGATGGACCGGCCTGGTACTGGCCGTGGACGACCTGGTATCCGTGAACTATTTCGGGGAGTGGAGGAAAGGCGCCTGGACCGATTGCTATGGGACGATTCCGGAGGCGGTGGGAGCGGCTCTTTCGGACAGAGAGGAAGTGCTGGAACGCGCAAAGAAACTGGACGCGGACATTCATGACAGGGCTTTTGCCCTGGGCGGAGAAGCTTATGCATACCTTTGCTGTCTCAGCTACCGCCAGGCGGTAGCCGCTCACAAGCTGATCAGGGATGAGGAGGGAAATCTCATTTTCCTTTCCAAGGAAAACGATTCCAACGGCTGCATCGGAACAGTGGATGTAAGCTATCCCTCCGTGCCGCTGTTTCTGCTGTACAATCCGGAACTGGTGAAAGGAATGCTCCGCCCTATCTTCCGGTTTGCATCCTGCGATGTGTGGGAATATGATTTTGCCCCCCACGATGTGGGACGCTATCCTTATGCCTGGGGCCAGGTCTACGGCCTGATCGAGGGAAAGGAGGGCATGGGCTATGAACCATGGAAAGACGACGTATGTCCGCCTCTGTACAGCTATCCGGCAGGCTGCGGCATCTATAAATTGGCCTATCAGATGCCTGTGGAAGAGTGCGGCAACATGCTGATCATGACAGAGGCAGTGTGCATGGCGGAGGGAAGCGGAGCGTTTGCGCAGCCCTGGATGGAATTGCTGGAAAAATGGGTTCAGTATCTGATCCGATACGGCGCGGATCCGGGAGAGCAGCTTTGCACCGACGACTTTGCCGGGCATCTGGCTCATAATACGAACCTGTCGCTGAAAGCCATTATGGGAATCAAGTCCTATGCCCGTCTGCTGGACCGTTTGGGCCGGGGGGCCGAGGCGGAGGCGTATCATAAAAAGGCAAAGGACATGGCAGGGGACTGGTGTCTGCGGGCGGACGCGGGCGATCATTATATGCTGAACTTTGGGGCTCCCGATACCTGGAGTCTGAAGTACAATATGGTGTGGGATAAGATATTTGGCAGCGGTCTTTTTGAGGACCGGGTGTATGAGAAAGAACTGGCCTGGTATGAGAAGATGGCAGGCGCTTACGGAGTTCCTCTTGACAGCCGCGCTTCCTATACCAAGAGCGACTGGATCCTGTGGTGTGCGGCCATGGCGGAAGACGGAGAGCAGTGCAGGCGCCTGATTGGGCCTGTGGCCGGGTATCTGGAAAACAGCGCCACCCGGGTGCCGTTTTCCGACTGGTATGACACGGAGACGGGAAATTACTGTCATTTTATGGCCAGGAGCGTGCAGGGAGGCATTTTCATGCCGCTGCTGGCACAAGAGACGCATCGCTTTGCGGCAGCGCCTTGATGCACGGAACGCACAATAAGGAAACCGATGGCTTTGACGCGAAACAGTCTGTGCCATCGGTTTCTTTTTACAGGATACAGTCTCGGGCCGGATCCGGCCGCGCCGCCAAATGCTTCGGGACAGACACCGGATCCATATGGACGAATTCCGCGGGCCGGGCGAACAGTAACAGGGAATTCGATAAAGATTTTCCGTCCCGGCGTGTTCAGTCTCTTTTGGGATCCGTATCTTTGATAATGTGCGGAATCTGGGAGAGCATGTTGTCGATATCCTCGAACATAGCGCTCTTGGTGGTGCCCAGATTGCTGGCGCGGCCGATATGGGTCATCACTTCCTGATTCTGGAGCCTCAGCCCGTCAAAAAACTGGCACAGCGTCTGCAATGCCCCCTGGGATTCGGCGATGACACCGGATATCTCTGTCTGTACGGCAGAGGTGCCCTCGGCTACGGCGCTGATCTGCTGAAATGATTCAGAGGTGCCGTTCACGATGCCGAAGCCCTGGTCCAGAGCCGATTGGGATGCCAGGATGCTGGAATTGAGCTTGGATGCCCCGGATTCTACATCATGGATACCGGCATCCACGTCATTGGTGAGGGTCTTGATCTCCTTTGCCAGCTCCCGCACCTTTTCCGCCACTACCGCAAAGCCTTTGCCCTGTTCCCCGGCCCTGGCGGCCTCAATGGAAGCGTTTATGGCCAGGATATTGGTCTCGTCCGCAATGGACACAATCTTGCCCATGCACTGCTGGATGCTTTTTACGGCTGTCTGCAGATAGGCAAAGGTATGCTCCATCTCGGCGTAAGTCTTCTGTACATTTGCGGAAGTTTCCTTAAGCGCTTCTACCATGTTCTGGGCTTCCGATACGGTCTGGGTGATATCGGTCCGCACCTGATCGAACTGCCCAGCGGCCTGGCTGATGCTGGTAAATGACTGTCCGAAGTCCTGGAGCTGTTCCTGAAAATGGTCGGCCTCTTTGAGCACGCTGTTGAAAGAATTGCCGATCATGCTCAGCTCAAACAGGGATTCCACTTCCTTTTTGGCCAGATCTTTCTGATAGCCTTTTAAGCTTTCTGTTACGTGCAGTACGGGATAGAGGCTTTTTTCATTATGGTACACCTGCCCGTTTTTTGAGTGTCCTTTCTTTGAAAATAACATTCTATGTCCTCCTGGTTTTGGTTCCGTTATGTATTCGCACAAAGTGTCCCTGACATTATTCAAATACCACGCAGGTCATGGACTGGTTGACGAATTGATTATTGTAATGTTCTCCATAGCCTACCAGGCCCGCATGGCTGCCAAGCTTTCCCATTTCCTGCAGATAGGTTTCCATGTAGCGCTGCTCCGTGAAAAGCTTGTAGCGGAACAGGCAGTTTACAGAGAACACCGCGGAGCGCTTGGGAAAATCGCGGCAGATATTCTGTATGGTTTCCCGCACGATGGCCGGATAATCGCCCAGCTCCAGCAGGACTAACACGTCGGAATCGTTCACCTGCCGGAAGCAGGCGAGGGAATTGCCGCTGACCTCCTTGATGGAGACAATGCAGGTGTCGCTTCCGTTGAGCTTGCCGAAAGGATTCTTAAACGTCTGTGTCAAAATCTGCTGATCCGTCACGTTCAGGATGCTCTGGTATACCTGCTTGGCAGGATTTCCGTTCAGGGAGCCGATGACGTAATTTGCCCGGTCCGTGTTGGATGCGATAAAGCGGTAATTGCCTAACTGGTGATAAATGTTTTCTTTGTAAGTTTTGACTCGTCCGTTTTGGTTGCGTACCAGGGCGTAAGCCACGGAGTTCTGATAGATCCGGCCATTAGCCGACACCTTGCCGCCGTCCCCTGTGCCGCCTACCAGCTGGATGCCCCGGCTTCTCAATGATGTGTAGATTGTAGTCAGGACGCAGGCATCGTTTCCGCTGCAGAAATCGATACATACCGTATCCTGCTTGGAACCGTTTATCTTTCGGATGTCCGCCTCCAGCCGGTCTATGTATTTTACCGGCATGACGGATACCTGCTCCAGCACATTGGCCGTAGCGCTGACTCCTCCCGAAAAAGCGATGACACCCACGCCGTTTTCTACGACTTTGGTGTCGTAGCTCATTCCGATGCACCCGATGCTGGGGATGCCGGGGTAAAGTTTCTCAAGGGCTTTCACATGCTCCTCAAACTGGGCATTGTTTGAAAGAAGCATAATAAACTGGGGGCTGTCCAGATTGCGGACCGCTTCCGACAGATCCCCGCGATTGCTCATTCCGAAAAATTGCCTCATGCAGCAGCCTTCCTTTCATAAGGAACTGTATATAGTTCCTATATAAGTATATATTTATTATTAAATCTTGATAACAGGATAGATTATACCTTATAATGAGGTAAGTCGTCAACATGAATTCGGCATTTTTGAGAAAGGGAGCCCGCCGCATGGAATCTGGCAGAAATGAATAAATATTCATAAATATAAAATATTTTGCATAAATACAAAAAAGAAGTAGACATTTATACAGAATGTGCTATACTTACATGAGATGCGGATGGATGTCGGAGAGAATGTGGCCGGCGGAGGACTCTTCCGTATGCTTGATGTTGTGAAATCAATTGGAAGAAAGGATGCCGTGGGGATGCCTGGCAGGACATTGCGGGGATATGGCGGAAATACCGTGGGGACACATCGCGGGACACCGCAGGGATGACGCGCTGCCGTGGGTGCCTCGGGAAAGGCATGGAGGTGCGCAGAATGATAAAAGCAGGGATAATAGGGGCTACAGGCTATGCGGGCAGCGAGCTGGTGCGGATACTCACCGGGCACAGGGAGGCGGAGATTGTATGGTACGGCTCCCGCAGCTATATAGACAAAAAGTATCATGAGGTATATCAGAACATGTTCCGGATCGTGGAGGATGTGTGCAGAGACGACAATCTGGAGGAGCTGGCAGAGGAGGCGGACGTGATTTTCACGGCCACGCCCCAGGGGTTCCTGGCAGGGCTTCTGACGGAAGATATCCTGAAAAAAGTAAAAATCGTAGATCTTTCTGCGGATTACCGCATTAAGGACGTGTCGGTCTATGAAAAATGGTATGGAATCGAGCATAAATCCCCCCAGTTCATTCCGGAGGCAGTGTACGGACTGTGCGAGGTGAACCGGAATCAGATCACAACCGCCACCAGGCTGGTGGCCAACCCGGGCTGCTATACCACCTGCTCCATTCTGACAGCATATCCGCTGGTAAAAGAGGGACTGATTGACGTGGACACGCTGATCCTGGACGCAAAATCCGGGACTTCCGGGGCGGGGCGGGGAGCCAAGCTGCCCAATCTGTTCTGTGAGGTCAATGAGAACATCAAGGCCTACGGCGTGGCCAGCCATCGCCATACCCCGGAGATCGAGGAGCAGCTGGGATATGCGGCAGGCCGTGAGATTATGATAAATTTCACGCCTCACCTGATCCCCATGAACCGGGGAATCCTTGTGACGGAATACGCAAAGCTGACGCGGAAAGCGGACGGCTCGCTGCCGGACTGGGCGGAAATCCGGGCGGCTTACGATAAATATTACGCACAGGAGAAATTTGTGCGGGTTCTGGAGAAAGGAGTCTGTCCCGAGACAAAATGGGTGGAGGGCAGCAACTATGTGGACATAGGTTTCGTCATAGACGAGCGTACCGGGCGCATCATCATGATGGGCGCTTTGGACAATCTGGTCAAGGGCGCGGCAGGGCAGGCGGTGCAGAACATGAACCTGCTGTTCGGACTGAAAGAGAGCCAGGGGCTGGAACTGGCGCCCTGTTTCCCGTAAGTCCCAAATACTTTATAACTATAAAGGGAGTTGCGTAAAAGGGTGATAGGGTTTTAAATTTACCGTATGATTTTGGACGATAGAACGACAAGAACGGAGGTGGCGCCATGGAGGGGCGCGGAAATCAAGAGTTCCTCGGTTTCCTATTAGAGAGATTCAGAATCGAGCGGGCGAAGTTTGACCGCTCTGGCGTATATGCGTACACCCAGCGCCTGCTTGCCTATAATTCAAATAAAATTGAGGGAAGCACGCTGACGGAGGAGCAGACAGCTTCGCTGTTCGACAATGGAACCCTGCCGAAATCGGACGATTACTACAGGGTGAAAGACGTGGAGGAAATGAACGGACATTTCCTGATGTTCAACAAGATGCTGGATACCATTGACCAGCCGCTGACGGCCAAGCTGGTGAAGCGGTTCCACTATGAGCTGAAGTCGGGTGTCTTTGAAGACCGCGCCAATGGATATGCCATCGGGGACTACAAAAAGCGCCCCAATATGATAGGCATGTATCAGACAGCCAGACCGGAATCTGTGGAAGAAGAGATGGAGTGTCTGATGGAATGGTATCATGGCCAGGCGCAGGACATTGCCGTGTTGGCAGAGTTTCATGCCAGGTATGAAAGCATCCACCCGTTTCAGGACGGCAACGGAAGGACGGGAAGGCTGATTCTTTTCGGGGAATGCCTCAAAGGCGGAATGGTGCCGGCGGTGATAGAGGATGCGAACAGGAACGAATATCTGGAGGCATTAAAAGATTACAGAGAGCAGGAGAACCTGGATAAGCTGGTTGGACTGCTGCGAAAGGAGCAGACATTTTACCTGGAGAAGTGCCGGTATTTTATGTAGGATAGTTCGATAATGCGGGTGTATAGGGATGCCGGAAGTCGCTAAGGATAGGAAACGGCTTTCGGTAGATGAGTTTCCAAGTGATTTTCAAGAAGAGAAAGGAAGAGCGAAAAATGGCAGAAAAACTTACGAAAGAGACAAAACAGATCATGGATGAAAGGTTCGGCTGCGACAGTCTGTTGGCCCTGGCCACAGTGGAGGACGGGAAGCCTTATGTGCGCACTGTGAACGCTTACTATGAGGACGGAGCGTTTTATATCGTGACCTATGCCCTTTCCAACAAAATGCGGCATATTGTGAAAGACCCGACTGTGGCCGTCTGCGGCGACTGGTTCACGGCTCAGGGCGTGGGGGAGAATCTGGGGCATGTGAAAGCGGAGGAAAATGCGGAAATCATGGCAAAAGTCAGAACAGTCTTCGCCGAATGGTATGACAATGGGCACACCAATGAGGAGGATCCCAATACCTGCCTTTTGCGCGTGCGCCTGACCGAGGGCGTGCTGTACCATCATGGAACCAGATATGATATTGATTTTCAGGAGTGAGGGGCTGCAATTTCCCGGGACTGCATAATATATCGCTTATCTGGGGCATGGTAAAGAGATTGCCAGGGAGCGCGGGTTATTTGCATCAGTTCTTAGGGACTGCTAATCGCCTTTATTAGGAAAGCTGCTTTCGAGGAGCATTGCCATTCGGTGCCCGGGAGACAGCAACAGAGGAAAGAAATTTGAAAACAAGCTTTCATACAATAGAATTCGAAAAAGGGTATACAATAAAATCCAAAAGCAGGATTTTATTGTCAAGTATTCTGATTGGTACGTCCGTCGGAGGCGGGCATAGGGGGTATAACAATGAAATTCCAAGAAATCACAGTCTGCCTTGACATGCACGGCTGTCCCAACCGCTGCAAGCACTGCTGGTTGAGCGCCACACCCAATGGAAATATGCCGTTTTCGGAAATCGAATCCACCGCGGAGCAGTTCAGGCCTTTCACGGACTGCCTGCAGATCTATGACTGGTACCGGGAGCCGGATTTTACAGAAAAGTACCGGGAACATTTTGAAATATGCAGCCGCCTCTCCGACAGCCCCCTGGACCACTTTGAAGTGGCAAGCTTCTGGCGGCTGGCGCGGGATGGCGGGTACGGAAAATGGCTTGCCTCCCTTGGCCTGAAAAAGATTCAGCTAACCCTCTTCGGCGACGCCCGAACCACGGACTTCTATATAGGCCGGAAAGGCGCATACCAGGAGCTTCTGAAAGCCATGGATATCCTGATGGAAAATAAGATTTCTCCCCGCATCCAGGTTTTCGTCAGCCGGAACAATATAGACCAACTGGGTCACATCGAAAACCTGATAAAAGAACTGAATCTGGAAAACCGATGCAGAGCCTACGGAGGGGAGTTTACCTTTTTCCTCCACCAGGGTTCCTGTGACGGGGAAAACGAAAAATGGTATGACGCCTGGGTCACCCCGGAAGACTTGGGGAAAATCCCGCCCCTGTTGGAAGCATATACCCTCAGACATTTCGGGGCAAAGAATATTGCGGACGTATTTGGGAGGACAGAGCAATCCCTTTACGAAGAACTGATAACGGATGCATCCACGGCAAGCTATGTCAGTGATACCCCGGTTTTCTACATAGATAAAGACTTTAACGTATATCCGAATATTTCTACCCCCGCCCCTCACTGGCTCCTGGGCAACCTGAAACAGGACGGGGTTCGGACTGTGCTTGAAAATTATGTGGAAAACAAAAGCGCCGCCCAGCATACACGCATGACGGTTCCGCTCTGTGAGCTTGCGAAAGCCCAGGGGGACGGCACAAGCAGACGTCTGTTTGGCAGAGGCGATTATATTGAACTCCTGTTGAACCGGTACTGCAGACAACGGAATTTGTACTGACGGTCACAAAATTTGCCAAAGCGGGAGGGCAGCATTGTCTGGTAGCTGGTGCGCGCGGCAATCGAAAGAAAGTGATCTCAAAATATCGTTGCCCTTTTATAAGAAAAGTTGTATACTGGTAAAGCTTTCAATAAAAGGAAAAGAAAAGCAGAGAATCCCGAAAATAGAGAATCATTTAAGTATGCGAAGAGATAAAAAATAGAAGAAACAGGATAAAGAAAAGACAAGATAGAAAAGAGATAGAATTAAAGAAGAGACGGGATAAAGATATGAGCGACAGGACATTTACGGTCAGAACTATGACGAAAGAAGATTACCAGGGCCTCTACGCACTCTGGAAGACCATCCGGGGCTTCGGCATGCGGAGCATCGACGATTCCAGGGAGGGAGTGGAGCGGTTCCTAAAGCGCAATCCCGGCACCAGCGTTGTGGCGGTGAGTGCAGACGGCGAGATCGTGGGCGGCATCCTCTGCGGCCATGACGGCAGGCGGGGCTGCCTGTACCATGTATGCGTCCGGGAGGACTGGCGCAGAATGGGCATCGGCAAGGCCATGGTAGTCCACTGCATGAATGCCCTGAAAGCGGAGCAAATCAACAAGGTCAGCCTCATCGCATTCACCGTCAATGACGTGGGGAACGCGTTCTGGAAATGCATTGGCTGGACCAAGCGGGAGGATCTGAACTATTATGACTTCACGCTGAATGAGGCGAACATTACGGCGTTTAACCGGTGACTGAGAAAGGAAGAAAGGCACCTTGTAAGAACTGAGGGAAGCAGGCAGTTCTGCAGTCTTTGGTTTCAGGAGAGAAGAGGAAATCATTATGGAGAAGACTTTTATTTCTGGCCTGAAGATAGACCATGTCAGGCACTTAAAGAATATAACCATATCTCTTTCAAATGAAAAAATAAAGCATCTGATATTTACCGGAAAAAACGGAAGCGGGAAAACCAGCGTTTTGGAGGCTTTGAGCAGATATTTACAAGAGGAAAGAATTTCTAGGCTGGTAGCTTTATGTGATGGTTTAAGCCGATATGAAAAGATGCTGCTGGAACTAAAAAAAGAAGAAACTGCTATAGCATCGACAGAAGAGAACTCGCGAAATGTTTTGCAAAAAGAAATCTCTGCTGAAAAGGGTGGCATAGATGTGACATTCAACCAATCTCTGGATACCGTAAGCACCAGTCTGGCGACAGGAGAATTCATCCTGGCCTATTACAAAGCCGAGAGGATATTCCAGGCTGAAGTGCCGAAGCACATCGAAAAAGTGGAATTGAAAGATAAATACGCCATAACCGAAGCGCCGGGGCGAGAGTTTATTAGATACTTATTGGATCTGAAAGCTACAGAGGCCTTTGCCAGAAACAACGGAAAATGCGAAAAAGCAGATGAGATAAATCAATGGTTTGTAAAATTCCAGGATCTGCTGCGGAAAATATTCAGCGATGATTCCCTGGAACTGATATTTGAGGAAGACACATTCTCCTTTCATATAAAAGAAAAGGGAAAAGAACTTTTTGATTTTAACACCCTGTCCGGAGGATATGCCGCAGTGCTTGACATTGTGCTGGACATGATCATCCGTATGGAGAAGAAGACAAACCGGTCATTTGATTTCAATGTCCCGGGAATCGTGCTGGTGGATGAAATCGAGACCCATCTGCACATAGAATTGCAGAAAACCATACTGGAACTGCTGACCACCATATTTCCCAATATCCAGTTTATCGTATCCACACACTCGCCATTTATCCTGAACAGTATATCGGATGCGGTGATTTATGATCTTGAAAATAATATCCTGGCGGGCAGAGCAGGATAAAATCAGAAAAACAGCGGAGGAGCAGATATATGAAGCAGATCGAGGGCGGCGTAGCCGCAGCGAAAGGATTTCAGGCGGCAGGCGCGGAGGCCGCCGTTAAATATCAGAATCGAAAGGACATGGCTCTGATCTACAGCACCGTCCCCTGCGTGGCGGCAGGGACTTTCACTACAAACGTGGTAAAGGCGGCTCCGGTTGTCTGGGATAAGAAGATTGTGGAGGAATTCCCATATGCTCAGGCAATTGTAGTCAATTCCGGCATCGCAAACGCCTGTACCGGAAAGCAGGGAATGGACTGCTGCTGGGAGGAGGCCCGCTGCGCGGGGGAAATGCTGGGGATTCCGGGGGACAGTGTGCTGGTGGCTTCCACCGGCGTCATCGGCATGCAGCTGCCCCTGGACAGGTTAAAGGAGGGCATCCGAAAGCTGGCTAAGACAAAAGCGGAGGGACTGCAGGCCGGTCTGGACGCGGCGAGGGCCATCATGACCACGGACACCGTGCCCAAGCAGATTGCCGTGGAATTCGAGCTGGGCGGCAAAAAAGTGACTCTGGGCGGCATGTGCAAGGGCTCCGGCATGATTCATCCCAATATGTGCACCATGCTGGGATTCCTCACTACGGACGCGCGTATCTCAAAGGAGATGCTGCAGAAAGCCCTGCGGGCCGATGTGGTGGATTCTTTCAATATGATATCCGTGGACGGCGACACCAGCACCAACGACACCCTGCTGATTTTGGCCAACGGCCTTGCGGGCAATGAGGAAATTACCGGCCAGGGGGATGACTACAATATCTTCTGCGAAGCCCTGCATTTTGTCACTACTTATCTGGCAAAAAAGATGGCGGGAGACGGGGAGGGAGCCACGGCTCTGTTCGAGACGAAAGTGATTGGCGCAGCCACCAAAGAGGATGCCAGAACCTTGGCGAAATCCGTCATCTGCTCTTCCCTGACCAAGGCGGCCATCTTCGGCCATGACGCCAACTGGGGCAGGATTCTCTGTGCCCTTGGATATTCCGGGGCGCAGTTTGACCCGGACAACGTTGATCTCTATTTCCAGAGTGGGAGCGGCCGGATCCATATCTATGGAAACGGCGTAGCCTGTGCATACAGCGAAGAGGAGGCAACGAAGATTCTGTCTGCCCCGGAGGTCACAGTTCTGGTAGACATGCACATGGGAGTGGAAGAAGCCGCGGCCTGGGGCTGCGACTTAAGCTATGACTATGTAAAAATCAATGCGGATTACAGAAGCTGACCATCACTGGAAATGTAATAATTGATTTAAGAAATGGCAACAATCAGAAAGGAAGCAAATACCATGGAAAAGGACATGGAAAAGGTGCTGCAGAAAGCGGAGGTCCTTATCGAGGCCCTGCCCTATATCCAGCGGTTCAACCGCAAGATCATTGTAGTGAAATACGGCGGCAGCGCCATGAGCAATGAGGAACTGCAGAAAAACGTCATCAAGGACGTAACCCTCCTTAAGCTGGTGGGCTTCAAGCCAATCATCGTCCACGGAGGCGGCAAGGAAATCAGCCGCTGGGTGGGAAAGGTAGGAAAGGAATCCAACTTTGTAAACGGCCTGCGGGTCACGGACGAGGAGACAGTGGAAATTGCGGAGATGGTCCTGAACAAGGTGAACAAGGATCTTGTCACCATGGTTCAGGAGCTTGGCGTGAAAGCAGTGGGCGTCAGCGGCAAGGACGGAGGCCTCCTGCAGGTGGAGAAAAAGTATGCCGACGGCCAGGACATCGGCTTCGTGGGGGAGATCACCAATGTAAACCCCAAAGTGCTATACGATTTACTGGAAAAAGATTTTCTGCCTATCGTTGCTCCCATCGGCCTGGACGAACAATTCCGGACCTACAATATCAATGCGGACGATGCGGCCTGCGCCATCGCAAAGGCTGTGAAAGCGGAGAAGCTGGCATTTCTTACGGACGTTGAGGGAATCTACAAGAATTACGAAGCCAGGGAGGGCTTTATCTCCCGGATTACGGCTTCCCAGGCGGATGAACTCATATCCGGCGGCTTCATCGGCGGCGGCATGCTGCCCAAGCTCAACAACTGCACTTCCGCCGTGCACGGCGGCGTGAGCCGCGTCCATATCCTGGACGGCAGGATTCCCCACTGCCTGCTGCTGGAAATCTTTACCAAGCAAGGCATCGGCACCGCCATCATAGACGATGAGGAAGCGGAGCAAATATAATAGTCCGGGGCAGGGCAGCCTGCGGGGAAGCAGAACCGGATCAGGCTCAGGCACCGGGGGCGAACCCAAGGCAGCGTTTACCCGGAGATATGAGACATGTGTATAAGTAAAAGATATCCGCTTTGCGGGAGCATCAGGAAAGAGAGCGGGAGTGACAGTCAGTATAAATGGAGGAGAAAAGAGACATGAGCATGCAGGAGTATATAGAAGAGGCGGAGCAGTCCCTGCTCCACACCTATAACCGCTACCAGATCATCCTTGAGAAAGGAAAGGGTGTCTATCTGTATGACACCGACGGCATAAAGTACCTGGACTTCGTGTCCGGCATCGCAGTGTTCGCGCTGGGGTACGGCAACAAGGAGTACAATGATGCCTTAAAGGCTCAGATCGACAAAGTGATCCATACCTCGAACTATTACTACAACATGCCTGCCATCCGGGCGGCAAAGAAGCTGCGGGAAGCCAGCGGCCTGGACCGGGTGTTCTTCACCAATTCCGGAGCGGAGGCCATAGAGGGCGCCATCAAGGCCGCCCGCAAATATGCCTACAAAAAGGACGGCACCACGGATCATGAGATCATCGCCATGGAGCATTCTTTCCACGGCAGGACTTTCGGCGCCCTGTCCGTCACAGGCAATCCAAAGTACCGGGAGCCCTTTGAGCCCATGATCGGGAATATCAGATTTGCCAAGATGAATAACCTGGAAAGCGTAGAGAAACTGGTAAACGATAAAACATGTGCGATAATTCTGGAAACCGTACAGGGAGAGGGAGGCCTTGTACCGGCGACGGAGGAATTCCTGAAAGACGTGAAAGCCCTCTGCGAGGAAAGGGACATCCTGCTGATACTGGACGAAATCCAGTGCGGAATGGGCAGGACAGGGTACATGTTCGCCTGGCAGAAGTACGGCGTAAAGCCCGACATCATGACCACGGCCAAGGCCCTGGGCTGCGGGGTGCCCGTGGGGGCGTTTTTGATGACAGAAAAGGTGGCGCAGAACTCCCTGGAAGCCGGAGACCACGGGACTACCTACGGCGGCAATCCGCTGGCCTGCGCGGCAGTGGAAAAAGTGCTTGATTTATTTGAGGAGAACCATATAATAGATAATGTAAGAGAAGTGGCGCCCTATTTGGAACAGCGTCTGGAAGAACTAAAAGACAGATACGACTGCATCACACAGAGACGGGGAACGGGGCTGATGCAGGGTCTGGTCTTTAATCGTCCGGTGAGGGATGTGATCGAGCGCGCTATTGAGAACGGTTTGCTTTTGATCAACGCGGGTTCTGACATCATCCGCTTTGTGCCGCCTCTTATTATTTCAAAAGAAAATATTGACGAGATGCTTGATATATTGGAGAGCTGCATCGAGCCGCAGGAGACGGAATAGGAAAGCGGGTGCGGATGCAGAGAGATAGGAGTTTGGTATGCATCTGAAAAAAAGACTGATTGCGGTGGCGGCTGTGCTGGTCATGGCTGCCGCTGTTTTATATGGGAGTACCTTTGTCACAGGCGATACGGAGGAGACGGACGCTTCCCTCACATGGAAAACGGAAAAAGAGACAATTTATTTCTGGTATTCCGACGACAATATGACGAATTTCATCAATAGCGCAGCCGTGTCTTTCGGGGAGAGAGAGGGGGTGCGCGTGATTCCGGTACTGACTTCCGAGAGCGAATACCTGGAAGCTATTAGCAGAGCCTGCGCCGACTCCGCCCAGGTGCCGGACGTATATCTTGTCGGGCATGATTCGCTGGAGAAAGCGTATCTGGCCGGACTGGCCACACAGATCCAGGATGTGGCGGGAATCTGCAACGAGGCGAATTTTCCGCCTGCGGCTCTTTCGGCGGTATCCTACCAGGGGATGCGGGTGGCCTATCCTCTTTGCTTTGAGACCAGCGCGCTGATCTGCAATGAGACTTATCTGCGGGAATGGGCCTCCCAGATCGCAAACAAGGAGCTTCTGGAGGCGGGCCAGGCACAGGACAATCCGCAAGAGGATTCAGCAGGGATTGCAGTGGACCCGGAACAGCTGGCACAGAAGACGGAACAATATTTTCAAAACGCCATTCCCCATACCGTGGACGATATCCTGCAGATAGCGGATACCTTTGACGTTCCCGAGGGGGTTACGGGCATCATGGAGTGGGATGTGTCGGATATATTTTACAATTACTGGATTGTGGGGAACTATATGGTGGTGGGCGGCGATGCGGGAGACGATGCATCGCAGATCCATATCAACAATCCCGAGACCATCCAGTGTCTGGAGGTCTATAAGGCGCTGAACCAGTTCTTTTCCATGGAATCGGACAGCATGGACTACGAAACGGTGATAGAAGATTTCTGTCAGGGCCGGATTGTGTTTACCATTGCCACCTCGGATGTGGCGGCAAGGCTGGCGCAGGCACAGGCCGACGGAGAGATGGGCTTTGCCTATTGCGCGGCGCCGCTGCCGCAGGTAAATGCCGAACTAAAGAGCCGCACCATGTCCGTCACCACTGCGGTGGCGGTGAACAGTTATTCCGAAAACGAGGAACTGGCTAACCGTTTTGCGGCCTATCTGGTGGACGAGTGTGCCGAGACACTGTATGACAGGACAGGAAAGGTGCCGGCGAAGCTGGGGGCGGATGAGGACGATGCGGTGCTGCGGGTATTCAAGCAGGCCTATGCGGACAGCATTCCGCTGCCAAAGATGATGCAGACAGGGAATTTCTGGGTGCAGCTGGAGAGTCTGTTCTCAAAGGTCTGGAATGGGGCTGACGTGACCACTCTGGTGCAGGAGCTGGCGAACCAGATTCAGCTGCAGATCGACGCCTAGCGGTAATGACAGATAAGATGCATATGATTTCCAATCATAGGGGATACTAAAACTCAGCATTGAGCGTAGCCCGCTGAGAACGGTACTGACACCGGAGGTGTCATGATGCCGGAGGCGGCATGACGGAAGCTGAGAAAGAGGTGGAATCTATGATTGGATTTTTTATTGCATTGATTTCAGGTGCGCTGATGAGCGTACAGGGCGTGTTCAACACACAGGTGACCAAGTCCTCCAGCATCTGGACGGCCAGCGCCTTTGTGCAGCTGTCGGCACTGGCGGTGTGCCTGGGGGCATGGGTCTGCACGGACAGGAGCAATCTTCTGGAAGTGTTCCGGGTGGAACCCAAATACATGCTGTTAGGCGGCGCAATCGGCGCCTTTATCACGTATACCGTCATCAAAAGCATGGATATGCTGGGGCCTGCCAGGGCGGTGATGCTGATCGTGGTGGCGCAGCTGGCAGTGGCTTATGTGATCGAACTGTTCGGATGGTTTGGCGTGGAGAAGCAGCCCTGGGAGTGGCGCAAGGCCATCGGCATGGCTGTGGCTGTGGCAGGTATTGTTATTTTCAAATGGAAATAAGGGCGCAGGGCCGCCCTACATATGTTAATGCCGGCCTGTTCCGCCTACTTCCTGTGGCTGATGGCAGGGGAATATCAGGGATTCAATCGTTCCATGGAACCGGAGCATGCATGGGCGGCGGAACAAAAAAAGATAGGAAGATAATTTCCGAAAGGCACTTGTAAAAATCTCAGCTTTCCAGTACAATAAAAAGAGTCAGCATAGAGAGGCAATCCCTTTTCGAGGAAAGGAAAGGGACTATGATGAAAAAATGGAAGTTTAGAAACGTATGCCTGATAATGGCATGCGTGTTGTTGTGTTGTGGCTGCGGTGGGAACGGCACTGCCATTGTGATAGGGGCAGAGAGCCAGGAGACAGCGGATCTTTCGGACGAAATAACGTCAGATACTTACGGCGGGGCGGGAGAGGCCGCTGCCGGGGGAGGCGCAGGAGGCGGGGGCTCGTCCCGAACCGAGGGAGAATCCAAGGTTCCGGAACAGGAGACTGTCATTCGTGTCTATGTCTGCGGTGCAGTGACAAACCCCGGCGTGGTGGAGATTCCGCAGGGAAGCCGGGTGGAGGATGCGCTGAAAGCGGCAGGCGGTTTTGCGGCGGATGCCGGCCGGGAGGCCGTGAATTTGGCGGATTGGGTGAGCGACGGGCAGAAAGTCTATTTCCCCAGAGAGGGCGAAGCCGCAGAAGAAAGCGCGGCACAGTCCCAGGCGGCTTCGGGGCTGGTGAATATCAACACCGCGGACGCGGCACAGCTGTGTACCCTGCCGGGAATCGGAGAGAGCAGGGCCCGGGACATTATTTCTTACCGTGAGGCGAACGGCAGCTTTGAAAGCTGCGAGGATATCATGAAAGTACCCGGTATCAAGACAGCGGCATATGAGAAGATTCGGGACAAGATAACAGTGAAATAGAAGCAGAATAAAAACAGCGAGGGGTAGACATGGCAAGGAAGAGAGCTTTGGTAGTGGACGATGAGAAGCTGATCGTGAAAGGAATCCGGTTCAGCCTGGAGCAGGACGATATGCAGGTGGACTGTGCTTACGACGGGGAGGAAGCCTTGGAGTACGCCCGGGCCAATCAGTACGACATCATCCTGCTGGACGTAATGCTGCCAAAGCTGACCGGTTTTGAAGTGTGCCAGCAGATCCGCGAATTCTCCAATGTGCCTATTGTTATGCTAACGGCCAAGGGCGAGGATATGGATAAGATACTTGGGCTGGAGTACGGCGCGGACGATTATATCACCAAGCCTTTCAATATTTTGGAGGTAAAGGCCCGCATCAAGGCCATCATGCGGCGCATGGAGCCCAAGCGCATTATGGGAGAGACTGCACCTGTTAAGACTGTGGAGCACGGAGACGTGCGCTTAGACTGCGAGGGCAGGAGAGCTTTTATCGCCGGAAAGGAAATCGGGCTTACGGCCAAGGAATTTGAGTTGCTGGAGCTTCTGATGACGAATCCGGACAAGGTGTACAGCCGGGAGAATCTTCTGCAGCTGGTCTGGGGCGCGGACTATCCAGGGGATGTGCGCACCGTGGACGTACATGTGAGGAGACTGCGGGAGAAGATAGAGCCCAATCCCAGCGAACCGCAGTATGTGTACACAAAGTGGGGCGTTGGGTATTATTTCAGAAATTAGCCGGGCCCGCTGCAATTTGACAGAGCAAAGAGCCGGAGTAGGGAAGAGAATGGCAAAGATATTCGGAGAGCTGAGAGCATTTCTTTCACTGCGCAGTCTGCAGAAGCGCATTTTTTTGGTGGTGCTGGTGGCCGGGTTTGTGCCCAGCATCATCATGCGCTTTGGAATCCTGGAAAATTATGAGGAGCGTTCCGTGCAGCAGCGCATTTCTACCGTTCAGAATCAGCTGATGATTGTGGGAAATCATCTGATCAGCAACAATTACTTCAATACCAAGCCCCAGGGCTATACCAGCAGCGTGTCGAGGGACGTGATTGATGCGGAGCTGGAAATGATATCGAATCTGTACGAGGGCCGGGTCATGATCATAGATTCCAGCCTGAAAGTGCTGAAAGACACCTATGGGATCAGCGAGGGGAAGACCATCATCTCCGAGGAAGTGATCAAATGCTTTCAGGGGCAGGTTACCAATAACTATGACAGAGAACACGGTTATATCGAAATGACCACATCCATTACGGATGCAGGCAGCGATAAAGGAGAAATCATCGCCGTGATGCTGACCAGTATTTCCAA
>CAJTZD010000041.1 GCA_910584235.1 uncultured Acetatifactor sp. | reverse complement strand
CATAGACCGGCATGCTTCCCTTGGCGATGGATTCCTCGGTAAGGCAGGTGATGGACATCCAGGTCGCAGAGTCGTAAACATCGATGGGCAGTGGGATATGGTGCTGTATACTGTATATAAATGCACGGAGAACCAGATAATCCATGCCGCCGTGTCCTCCGGTCACCCCATCGTTCAGAAAACGATCCCAGATGGGATGTCTGTATTTCTCCAGGTAGGGATCCGCATTCTCCCATTTATGCTCCACGATCTCATTGGCTTCCTCTTCCGTGGTAAAGCTCTCCGGCTCAAAGTACATGGAATGATTGATCTCCATCCAGATTCCTTTCGTCCCATGAACCGCGTTGTTGCGAGTGTAGGGGCGAGGCAGAGAGGTATCGTGCACAATGGTAACCGTCTCTCCTCCGGCGCATTTGATCACCGTAGTCACCACATCTCCCAGGGCATGTCTGTGCCAGATAGGGCTGTTCTCTCCATAACTCTTCGCCGCGCGCAGATCCAGTCCCCGGCTTCTGGACGCCGTCGAAGTCAGCGTCAGGAAACGGTTTCCCCGATTGATGTTCAGGTATTTGGCCAGGGGGCCGATCTCATGGGTGGGATAGAGATCCGCATTGCGCTTCATGTGATGGAGGGAGCGCTGATATCCCTCGTGGATCTTCTCGGCCAATCCCCGCAGGTCATGCTGGTAGCTGCCCTCAACGTGGATGATCTCCCCGAACAAGCCTTTGCGGATCATGTTCAGGACTGCCAGCTCATACTGCCCGTAACAGCAGTTTTCCAGGATCATGCAGGGCGTTCCCGTCTCCTCATAAGCGTGAACCAGATCCCAGCACTGCTGGATGGAGGAGGTTCCCCCCACCTCGAATCCGGTATACTTTCCTGCTTTCATGGCAGCAATGGCGATCTTCGTGTGGTCATTCCAGGAAGTGGCGATGACTACACCCTCGATGTCCTCCCGTTCCAGAAGTTCCCGGTAGTCCGTATAACAGCTTACCGGATAGTCCGCGTGTTCACGGATCACTTTCAATCCCTCTTCCATTTTCTCCGGTCTGACATCGCTGAGTGCCGCAATCTCCACGAATCCCATTTCCGCCATTGTCCCGATCAGTCCTACGGCTCTTCCGCCCACGCCGATGACACCGATTTTTACTAGACGATTGTCTAAATTTTCTGTCATAATTATTTTCTCCTATTCCAGTTCCGTCTCTACACTCCCATGCCCATTTAAGGGGAGAAAAATCAGCTGCCTTATACGCATCTGCTTTTTCTCCCGGGCATGGCCGTTCCGAGTCTGTTTTCCAGTTCCGTCTCTACACTCCCATGCCCATTTAGGGGGAGAAAAATCAGCTGCCTTATACGCATCTGCTTTTTCTCCCGGGCATGGCCGTTCCGAGTCTGTTTTCCAGTTCCGTCTCTACACTCCCATGCCCATTTAGGGGGAGAAAAATGAGACTGTTTTTCCAGTGCCGCATTCTTTTTATATCTTCGCAAAATGAATAAGCATGGAGCAGTGGGGCTGCAGGGTGGTTTGAAATGTGTCCGTCCAGGTTCCCAGATCCTCCCCGGTCCAGTGCTCCTTTGCATGGTGTTTTCCTGTCAGGGAAACGGTAAACCGTCTCTGTCTTTCTCCCCAGTTGATCAGGGCCACAGTGCGGGTATCTTGCTCATATCCCTGGTCAATGATGCCGGGAATCCAGGATTCCATCAGATCCAGCGGCCTGCCCGCCCGGGTGGTTCGGGGGAACAGGGCCGCATATTGCCCGATCTGGGCTTCTGTCAGCAAAGGCAGTTTATCGGAGAAAAACAGCGCTCCTCCTGCCACGTACATAGCTGTCAGGAAAGTCCGGATCTCTTCGTCCGTGCGGATACAGTTCCTGCGGCAGTCCCCGTCCTCATTCTCCCTCTTTCGGACCATCAGGCAGTCCGCATCCGACAAAAACAGTTCTTCGTTCATATAATAACGTTTGAACACTCTGTCAAAGGCTTTCACCAGAGATTCCCAGCGCTCGAATATGTCCACAGAGATCCTGGACCCGTCCACAAACTCGGCAATCTCAAACAGCGGGCAGGTACAGCCCAGCAGGTAGGTATCCGGATGACTGGCTTCCCTTGCCAACCGGAAATACTCCCGCACATTTGTAAGAGAACCGGCTTGCGGATCATAATAATGCCCTCTTGTCATGAAATGGGTGACAATATCGATCTTCAGATAACGGTACCCCCAGTCGTAGGTCAGTTTGTGATACAGCTCGCGGATATAGGACTGTGCCCCCGGGTGGGTAGCATCCAGCATGGCGCAATTCTCATGAAGAATAAGCTCTCCTTTGTCATCCTTGATAAACCATTCCGGATGCATCCGCACTGTCTCCCCGTCCTGTTCAAAGTTAAACGGTGACAGCCAGAGTCCCGGCTTCAGTCCGTAAGAGCGAATCACCCCGGCATATGCTTTCATCCCTTTGGGAAATAATTCTTCCTTTACCGCCCCGTTCTGATTGCCGTATCCCCATCCGCTGTCAATCTGAAACACCTCCATGGGCACCCGATCCCGAATCCTGTCAATGGTCTCCAGATTCTCGGTAAGCATCCTCTCGTTGATATTCTCCATATAATAATACCAGGAACAGAACCCCACCGGGGCGGCCTGGCACCGGTTTTCAAACCGGTTAAATTCTTTCAGGAAACGGGAATAGGCCGGCAGCCCCTCTGTCATATCCTCATAAAAGGACAACAGCATCCAGTCGGAACAAATCCGCTCCCCCTCCTCCAACCTGTCTTTCTCCACAATATGCCGAAATTCCACGCTCCCGTCTTCTCTGGCAAAAACGCGCCCATAATAGCGGTCAAAGGTGACGAAGCCCAAATTCAGCGCCTGTCCGCTGCAGTCCGATAACGGCATGTGTACTGCGCTTTCACAGAAACCGTTTTCCACAAAGCGCATGATGTCGGTTCTGGAATTCATGTCCATCACGCCCACATCGCAGCTGACCCCATGGTACATGGCCCGTTCCAGACGGTTTTCATAGATTCCGCCCAGAGAGATCACGGTATCCGGCGTCTTGGCTGCTCCCATATTCTGATATTCCGTGCGCAGCAGTGCCTGCCTGTCCGTCAATGCGGCATACAGTCGGCTGTCAGCGCACTCGGCAATAAAATATCGGACCTTTTCTCCCAGTGCGGAAAAATCCTTATCTTCGGAAAAAGGGGCGCTCTCCCTCACGCTCCACTGCTGCTTTGGATAACTTTTCAGAACATTGTATGTAGGTCCCCAATAACGACTGCCCGTATAGATTGCGGTAAGCACCGCGCTCGCGTCCTCCCGGACAATGGCCGGCCTGTCATTTCTAATCTCTACTATCATATCTGCTTTCCCATTCCGCATCTTCCCCTCCGGTTCCGTCACATGCTCCGCTGGTTTTATACCCGGGAAGATGCTGTCTTTATTCCTTTCGATTCTCTGCGATCCAGTCCTGCAGTCTGCAGTTTTCGTTTCTGGAAAATGCCCTTCGGAAAGAATACTCGCTGGTATATCCGACTGCCTCCGCTACCTGCGCCGGCGTCATCTCCGAGCATGCCAGAAGTTCTTTTGCCTTTTCCAGGCGCAGGGATGTCAGATAGGCCAGGAAGCTGACCCCCATGGCCTCCTTGCACAGCCTGGAAACCGTGGAGACCGACAATCCCCACCGCTGGCCCAGATCTTTCAGCGACAGCTCCGGGTCACAGAAATGCACATCAATATACGCCACAAGTTCTCTTCCCCGCAGATCCTCCTCCGCCCCGTCCCGCTGCTGTAAGCGCTGCACCATCCGGTACCATGCATGAGAGATCCCCGCGATTCCCGGCGTATCCGTCTTTTCCGTCTCTATTTGAAGCAGAACATTTGTACGTTCCATAGTCAGAAGCCTGACCAGCTCCACCGTCTCTTCCAGGTCCGGCGTTCTCTCTCCCGGATCATAGCCGATGATTAAAGCCAATTGGCCTGAACCGATGCGGACTTCTTCCGCCGCATCCATCAGAGGCTGCAGCTCCAGAAACAGATCCAG
The DNA here is from genome assembly GCA_910584235.1 of uncultured Acetatifactor sp. Lineage (GTDB taxonomy): Bacteria > Bacillota > Clostridia > Lachnospirales > Lachnospiraceae > Acetatifactor. Next base: position 30,306 of record CAJTZD010000041.1, on the reverse strand, counting down.
CACGCTCACCGGCTCTCCTGTCTCCGCTTCCGGCTGAATGAGCCAAACGAAATAAGCCATTTCCTCCGTAAAAGGGATCTCCAGCGTCTCAAACCAGGACAGCCCTCCCTGTACAAACTTCTCGTCCCCGGACAGGATCAGCAGCAGCGCATACTGTTTTGCCTGCTTCGAATTTTCCTGCAGGCTCTCCTGCAGACTCTTTTTCTGTAAATAAAGTGTTTGTACAAAGTTCTCGATCTGCTCGAACTCCGTTACCCCCCCACCACGATTCTCAAACCCATCTCCCGCCACTTTACCGATCTTTCCCACCAGATTCTGCAGCGGTCTTATATTGTGCAGCGACAGCAAAAAGGACAATAATGCCGCCAGTGCCAGCATCAGAAGCATGACAGCCATAAAAGTCCAGGTCAGTCCGTGGCTTTCCCCCAGCAGCTTAGAGGGATCCTGGCAGGTAATCCGGTAACGCAGCGGAAAAACGCCGGAATCTATCTCCTCCGTCCACCCCTCCGGAATCTCGCGGCTGTTGGAAAAGACTGCCTCACCCGAAAGGTTCAGCACTTCAATCCCCAGAACCGTCTCTCCTCCCAGCTTTGCCAGACTTTGGTTAAATGCCTCCCTGTTCAGAATGAGGATCAGGCTGGCCGGCGGTTCCTCCACATTGATCAGATTGCTGATTAGCGCCAGGTTCTGGGTTCCGGTGTTGTACGCCTCTTCCCCGAAAGCCATGATATTTCCCTTTACCCTGGCAGCTTCCAGCACGGCGTCCAGATCCAGATCGCACTTTCCTTTCATGCAGGCCTTATATTCGCTCTCCGTAAACCAGCCTCTCTGGCTCAGCACGGCCCCCCTGTCCGCCATATACAGCGCAATATCCGAAATAGCGCCGTCCGTAGTGAAATAGCGCGTTAGTTCCGCCTGGCATTCCAGCCTCTGCAGATCATCGAACTCCCGCAGAAAAACCTCCGAAGAGGAAGAAAGTTTCTTCACCCATGTAATCAACGAAATATCGTTTATCAGTTTTCGGATTTCTTTTAATTTTGCATCGATTTCCACACTGCAGTTCTTTGCCGTATTTTGATACCGGATTTCGATCTTCTCCAGCTGATTACTGCTCATTATATACAGAAATACCAAAGTGGCAACCGTGCAGATCACATAAAAAACAGAGGTGAACAGCCTCATATTATGCCAGAAATACTTACTGAACCTTTTATTTGCCATCTGTTCACCCCCGTATGCCAGCGGGCCGCAACTGCCCGTTTACATTATGATACAATTTTCAAATTCCCATAGCAATCCTTAGTTCCGGCTCTGAACGAAACGGTCGTAGCGGGCCTGCTGAACCGCAATCAGCTCATCCAGTCCCAGTTCTTTCAGTTCTTCCAGATAAGAGTCAAAATCATCCAGAGAAGCGGTTCCCTGTGCCAGCTTTATGCACAGTTCATCCGAGTAGGTCTGAATTCCGGTCTGCACTCTGTTGATGGTCTCGTTTTCTTCGTCCGTAGCCATGGCCAGGAAGTTATCCAGCATCAGCGGACACCACTCTTTGTAGTCAACGCTCTTCTCCAAAGCCTGAATCTTCAGTTCGCTCTTGTTTTCCGTTCTCTGCTGCTCTTCCCAGGCTTCCTTGGTAGGATAATCCACGCTGGTCTGTACACGGGGCAGCAGACCGCCCCACAGAGGCGAACCGCTGGAACGCTTTGCAGCGCCTTTCTCCTCGTTGGTCATGCTGTTTATCAGAGACACTTTCATGCCGTCCCTTACTTCGAAATCCTTTCCCTCAATGCCCCAGGTCAGAATATCGCTGTATTCCTCCGAGTAAATCATATCCAGGAACTTTACCACGCCTTCCAGATCCGTGCAGGCCTTGGTGATGCAATAGCGATCCCATACCAGTTGGGAAGTCTCCACTTCTTTCCAGGGCACGCAGCCTTCCGCCGCATCTGTCAATGTAAAGACGGGTTCATAATCAACTCCCTCTGTTCCATTGGTCACATAAGCATCCAGATAGGTGGCGCCATCATATGCGTACCAGGATCCTACCAGATTATCCGCAAGACGCTGGTTCTGCAGGTCTGTGGATCCGACTGTGGCAGAGTCAATGATGCCGTCCTGAATCAGTTGATTGACATAGGCGAAATAATCTTTCACATGATCCTGATACCAGGGAGAGACAATCTTGCCGTTAGCGGTATCCAGCGCCACGATTCCGTTTCCGAGACCGAATACCTGTGCCAGGCCGTTTGCAAAGGTCTGGCAGTCCACCAGAATGATCTCATCCTGCTGCCCGTTTCCGTTCACATCCATCTCACGGAAAGTATGGATCGCGTTAGTGAAATCCTCCAGCGTCTCGGGCATCTCCAGGTTTGCCTTATCCAGCCAGTCTTTTCTGATCTGGATGCCCAGCCCCTGTACGACTTCCTTGCCCTCGTAGGTATTGCCCTTGTGAAGATTGGTGAGCCAGTATATCTCTCCCTCGCTGGTCTGAATCAGCGGATAGCCGGTATTGTATTTTTCCTTGTACATCCTCTCGATATTGCCGTTGCTGTACTGCCCGATCAGTCCGCTAAGCTCCTGAATCGTCCCTTGTTTTCCCATGGCTATCAAAGAGGCATCATCGATAGGGGACACATTTACGATATCAGGCAGGCTGTTTGAAGACATACGTGTCTGAATCATCACCGTGTACTGATCCTGGGGAACCGCCTCAATCTCCAGCTCCAGTCCGTTCTCCGCCAGCATATCCTGGAGAGCTTGCCATACCTCATATTCTTCCCTCTCCTCGTACTTGATAAACTGATTTCCGGGATCCGGTCCCAGAATCGTCAGCTTGTGGACTTCTCCGCTCTGTGCCGGCTGTCCCTGTTCTGACGGCTGTGATTCATCTGAAGACTTTTCATTCGATGCCTGGCTTTGACCAGAAGACTGTCCGCTGTCCGAACTGCTCTGTCCGCCCTGATCCCCGCACCCTGCCAGCGCTGCGGTCAACAGTGTCAATGCCAGAACGGCTGCTGTGGTTTTCATCCTTTTTCTCATTTTTTGTACCTTCCTCTCTCCTTTTGGTTGCGTTATATAAAGTCAGCCCTTGAGGGAACCGACCATGACGCCTTTGATAAAGTATTTCTGGAAAAACGGATATGTAAAAATAATGGGCAATGTAGTAAAAATAATCATGGAATACTTCAGCTGCGTGGCCGAGAACATCTTCTCCACCGCATCCGCGATCTCCGTGGAATTCAGCTTGCTCAAATCCACCGACATCTGCACCAGCACCCTTTTCAGATACATCTGCAGGGGCTGCAGATCAACGGAGGGCAGGTACACCTGCGCATTGAACCAGCTGTTCCACATCCCCACAATACTGTAAATACTCACCACTGCCAGAACGGCTTTGGATATGGGCAGGAAAATCTGGAACAGGATACGCAGATGCCCCGCTCCGTCCATCCTGGCCGACTCTCTCAATTCCTCCGGCAAACCGGAGAAAAAAGTTCTGACCAGAATCATATTCCAGATATTGAAAGCCGACGGCAGTATGATAGCCCATCTGGTGGCATAGAGTCCCAACTTGTTGATCAGCAGGAAAGACGGAATCAATCCTCCGCCGAAGTACATGGGAATCAGCAGGAATGTCACGAAAAACTTCCGTCCTCTCAGCCCGGATACGGTCAGCGGATAAGCCCCCAATACAGAGGTTATCAATATCAAAAGCGTACTGGATACCGTGTAGATAATGGTATTGCCATAGGCTCTCCACATCTGTGAATCCTTAAACAAAATCCCATAGGAGTCCAGCTGGAATCCTTTCGGGAAGAGGAATACCGACATGGAGTTCACCGCTTCCGGCGCGCTGACTGACATGATAAATACATAGTACATGGGATATAAAGTCACCAGGCAGACCATTCCGCAAAACAGGACGCAGAAGACGTCAAATGCCCGGGAACCGTTTTTTACATGAGATTTTATTTGTGTATTTTTTGCCATTTTTATTCTCCTATTTCAGTCTTATTCCAGCTTTATTCCAGTTCCGCGGCCGGCCTCATACCGGCCCGGGCGGCATGGGGCAGGCTGTTTTGCCGCTCTACCAGAGGGAATAGTCCGCCACCTTGGCCGAGACCTTATTGGCTATGAAGACCAGCGTGAAATTCAGCACAGAGGTAAACAGCCCCACGGCTGTACCGAAGCTGAACCGGCCTCCCAGCAGGCTGTCACGATACACATAAGTCCCTATTACATCCGCGGTCTCATAGGTGGCCGGATTATATAACAGCAGAATCAGATCCGTGTTGGTTCCCAGCATTCCGCCTATGGCAAAGATAAGCAGCAGCATAATCGTAGGCTTAATCGACGGAATCGTGATATACCACATCTGCTGCGCGCGGTTGGCTCCATCCATCTTCGCCGCCTCGTACAGATTCATGTCTATGGAAGACATGGCCGACAGATACAGGATGCTGTCCCATCCGAAACTCTTCCACACGTTTGTCACCGTATAGATAGCGGGAAAAGCTTTGGGATCCATGTTAAATGCCTTTACCGACAGCCCCATCATCTTGCGCACCGTATTGACCAGTCCGTTGGTATCCAGGAAAGAAAGCACCATCCCGGCCACGATGACAGTAGATATAAAATAGGGGAGGTAGCTGGCCGTCTGCACAATCTTTTTATAGCGCGAAAGCTTGACCTCATTCAGGATCAGCGCAAACAGAATCGGTATGCTGAAACCGAACAACAGATTCAGCCCATTGAGAACCAGGGTATTGCGTATCAGCCTGGGAAATGTCCTGGAGGAAATAAAGTCCATAAAATGCTTCAATCCCACCCATTTGGTACTGCCGTCGAAGGCAATCATGGGCGCTCCGGGAACGTACTCCTGAAAAGCGATCACAATTCCATACATGGGTATGTAACAGAAGATAAATATCAGAGCAAAAGCCGGCAGCATGATCAGCATCAATTCCCATTGCTCCCGCCAGCTGACTTTTTTTCTGTAACCCTTTTTACGTTTCATGCCTCCCGGCCTGCCTGTTTTCTCTCGAACCCGCATTCCATCTCGCTCCTCTTCTTTTTGTTCAATATCACCATAATTTTCGTTTAAAATCTGATTTTTATTATAACAATGCCAATACAGAAAGTAAATAAACAATATTTTTATGACGTCGCAATAAAATCGTTCTCCTAAAACGCCTTATTTTCTGACATTTTTATATAGATCTTCATTTTACTCCAAACGTCTGAAAAAATTGTTCCATCGCCTGATTCGTTATGTCTGCCTTTTGGCAGGTTAATATTTTATAGTTGCGGTTATTCGGAAGACTTTCCTGTAGTGTAATATATGAGAATAAAAACGTGCGCCATAAGACGCACAAGAAAGTAAAGCAAAACGCTTAATAAATGTCTGTAAATACAGCCGTATCTTGTAATCGTTACCGGGCAGAATCCAGACCGCCTGAACCTGCCGCCGGTTTCTGCACTTGCCTATGCCGCTGCCTGGCTGTACCAAAGCGCCGCAGCCTCTCCGGCGCCTTAACAGGACTTTTGGACGGCTTATGTGCCAGGTTTTGGTGATGATGCTCTGGAATTACCTGATCGAGGACTATGATTTCCGCCCGTAAATCCGCTTCTTCAGCCAATGGTAACATCCGGAGAACACTCTGCTCTTTGCCAGGGCTGTCCGCAGGGGAGCAAGACTGCAGGCCATAATGGCACGGTACCGGAACAGTTCCCCTTTCCCCATATACTTCCCTGTGATCTCTCTGTGTTCTTTCCTGTCCTGCTTCCTGTTCTCTCTCTTCTCCGAGAAACCGCCTCCCTCGTAGACAGCCACCGGAAAGTCCATATGCCGCATCCTCGCTTCGGCCCGGTAGTAGCACCAGAGAAAGTGATCGTAGTCTGCCCGGATCCGGTACTGTGTGTCATAGGGCTTTTCCCTGCACAACGCCGCGCTGTAGAAGCAGGATTGGTGGCAGGGGATATTACGGTAACAGGTAAAGCCGGTAATCTGCGGAGCGGAGGCAATGATTACATCGTTCTTCTCCCCCCGGGTGTCCCCGTACAGGATCAGTCTGTCCATATCCGTGCCCGCTTGCCTTTCTTCCTCCAGCGCCCTGCCGGTCCGTTCTAAGACGTTTTCGTCAGCAAACAGGTCCCCGCAATTTAAAAACAGGAGGAAATCTCCTTGCGCATGGGCAGCGGCCTGGTTCATGGCATCGTAAATTCCACTGTCCTTTTCCGTGAAAATCCTGACCTTTTCCGCGCCGGTTTTCCCTGCGCTCTCCCGCTGCCAGCTTTCCAAAGAGCCGTCCGTGCTGCCGCCGTCTTTTACAATTACTTCTACGTCTTCATATTTCTGCCCCAATATACTCTCCAGTGTCTCCCGGAGCTTTTCTCCGGAATTCAGGCATACCGTAATCACAGAAATTTTCATGGATTTCCCCTCCAAGAATCTTTATTGTCCCAATCCGCCTGCGGGGTGCCAGCTTCATCCATTCCTCTGCTCGTTCCGCCTCACGCCTGCCCGGACGTATCCGGGGCGCTCTGATCGTCAAAGGAGGAACCTTTTACCTTTTTGATAAACCGGGCCGGAACGCCTCCCCAGATCTCTCCGGCAGGAATATCGTGTGTCACTACCGCTCCCGCGGCCACAATGGCATTGTCCCCCACCGTGACATCGCCTATCACAATGGCGCCCGTGCAGATCCGCACATGGTTTCCGATTACAGGCTGTCTGTCCTGCTCGAATCCGATGGTGACCTGCTGATTAATCCAACACCTTTCGCCCACGGACTTCGCGGCTATGATGGTGGAAAAGCCATGCTGGATGTACAGTCCCGGTCCTACAGAGCCGCAGCCGATAGCGAGCGTCCTTAAGGGAGGGAACACATACCGGAATAAAATCCGGCCTATGCGCCCCCCCTGCTTCAGACGCATATGCACTACATTTCGGAAAGCTTCTGTCTCCAGTAACAGGGTATTGTACAGGACAAATTCATTTTCGATGGACATGTGCCTGACTTCTTTCCAGAAGCACATGTCCTGGTAAATGATATCTTTGCTTTTTGAAGTCTTCCATATAATATATGCGGGGATTGTCCTGAATGACTTTAGGGCAAACAAAAGCTTATGAGATGTTGTCATTTTGTACCCTCTGCTTTCTTCCGTATTTACGCAGACCGACTATGTTTATCATATCATGGTAAAAAAATGGTGTCAAGCCGGGCCGATTTTTGTATAAGGCCACTTCCTGTCTGCCGGGGCTTTTGCGGATTGCGGACCGATGTACGAATAGCCGTAACGAATCCGGACCCCGGCAGAAAACGCTTAGAACCTCTCTTTCGCATGATGGCTGCTGCCTTGGAATACTCCTATCTGTCCGAAACCTCGTATACACTTCTTGCCCGGTAAGCTCCTGAAACTGCCGCCGCGGCATCTGTGCCATCTGTGAAATCCCGACCGGGCAGAATCCGGAACGTTCTGCTGCCCGCCTCCATGTCTACAAAATTATCGTCAAGCCGCAGGATGCCCTCCTCCCTCTCCACACTGACGGATTTCGCATAGTTGGAGGCTGTCACTGTCACCGTATCTCCCTCCACAGAGACGCTAAGCTCCGGATCTAAGAAAGCATAATGCTTCGGGGCGCAGAACAACGCGGTTCCGGATGATACATTTGTTCCGTCCACATACAGCGCGTACTCCAAATGCACCTTTAACGGATCTATATCATTGCAGTCCAGATGAGGGAGCCACACGCCGCCGTAGGCGGGGGCAGTTACCTCAAACTGTCCCTCCCTGACCACAGAGGAGTCCGGAAGCCGCAGAGCCCATTTCACGATACCGCTTACAGGCTCCCCGGTCTCGTTCGCCACATGGAGATCGGCGCTGAAGTCTATGGGCCGGGGCAGCGTGTTCACATAGGGCTTCTGATCGATCTCCCCATGCTCCTCGCAGGAGAGCAGCACCGGCGCGAACATACGCTTTTCGGCATAGTGAAGCGCTTTCCAGTTCCCATAGTAGTCCAGGCTGGCCCAGCTGGCCACGGGCCAGATATCGTTGAGCTGCCATACCACCGTGCCCATACAGGTCCCCCGGAACCGCCTGAAATGCTCCACGCCGTAGCGGATGGCATCCGCCTGGAGCAGCTGGGAACAATAGAGCAGTTGGTCAAAATTCTTCGGGTAGAGATAGGTCTGGGACAGGTAATTGGAAATCTTACCGTTGGCCGAGGTATTTCTCTGGTGCAGCTCCATGACCCTGGAATAGATGTTCCTGTCCTCTTCTTTTGTAAAGCGCCTTATGGTCTGGAGCGCCGGGAAAGACTGGAAGCCGAACTCCGACAAAAAGCGGTAATGGTGGTTTCTGTAGGCCGTAAAGGGCTCGCTGCCATGCCAGACACCCCAGTAATGCACGTCTCCCACGTTCTCCGCGTTGCTGTTCTCAAAATTTCCGCCGGAGCTGGGGGATGAGGGCCAGTAGAATGTCTGCGGGTCTTCCTCCTCCACAATTTTGGGGATGATGTATTCGTACAGACGGATGTAGTCATAGTACTGCTTTTTCGTCCGGGGCCAGGCAAGGGTCTCGTACTGGGTCTCCATCTCATTGTTGCCGCACCACAGGCCGATGCTGGGATGGGAGCGAAGCCTGCGGATATTCTGGCGGATCTCCGCGGAGACATTGGCCTCGAAAACAGCGTTCAGCTCATAGGAAGCGCAGGCGAACATGAAGTCGTGCCAGATCACCAGTCCCCTCTCGTCGCAGACATCGTAGAAGAAGTCGTCCGGGAAGTAGCCGCCGCCCCAGATGCGGATGCAGTTGTGGTGGGCCTCCTGGGCGGAAGCCAAGAGCATGTCCGTGCGTTCTTTTGTCTGGCGGGTAAGGATATTGTCCTCCGGGATATAGTCCGCGCCCATGGCAAAGATCTGCAGGCCGTTGACTTCAATGGCGAAGTTGCGGCCGGGAAGCTTTCGGCCTTTTTTGTCTGCCATGATAATCTTCCTGTCGCCGTGGTTCATAATGAAGTCATTTCCGTCATCCATATCCTCGGTCTGATTGGTGAGATGGGCATCCCAGGTCTCGTCCGGCAAAGGATCCGTATTCACCGTCATGGTGCGCAGACCGATCCGCTTCCGCCAGACATCCAGGGGCCGCGCTTTCCCGGCTGTATGCCGGCACGGATTTTCAGCGGCTGTTTCACAGGTTTCCCGGCTTGGATTCCCAACGGCCTCTTTGCAGGTTTCCCGGCTCGGGCTCCCGCCCGCCTCTTTGCAGGCGTCCCGGGCGGATACCAGCAGGGCTTCCACCCGGTACAGGGGCTGCTCCCCATATCCGTTTGGCCACCACAGCTGCGGGTGGGACACCGTAAGCTCCGCCCGGACATGGCTGCTGCGCAGTCCGCTGTCTAAGCCCGTCAGATTCCCGGAAGGCGCGGTATCGGCGCCGGCGCTGACCGCTTCGCTCTCCGCGGACAGCACAGCTCCGTCCGGCCCCGTCACAAACACAATCAGCCTCACAGACTCCTCCCCGGCCGACCGCATCCATTCGATCTCCGCGTCCGCTGTCAGCCCCACTGAGGAGACAGTATTGCCGCGCTTCGTCCTCTCCGCAACCTGGTGCTGCTGGGTCACATAGACCTGGGCAATGCGCGCCGTCTTCACAGCCGTCACGGTCACCTCCCGAAACAGCCCTGCATCCGGAAGCCTGGGGCCCCAGTCCCATCCGAACATGCAGGCGGCCTTGCGCAGATGGGGAAAGCCCGGCATGGCATCCGAGGAGCCTCCCACGGGGCATTTTTCATTTTCCTCCGCAATATAGCGAATGGGGGAATGGAGGACTACTTTCAGATGATGCGCCGCATCCTCCTCGTCGTCCATCACCCGACCCGTGATGTCGTACTCCCAGACCCGGTTCATGTTGTACGCCGTTCCCAATCGCTCCCCGTCCAGATAGATATCCGCCAGGGTGTCGATCCCGTCGAAGCGCAGGAAGAGCCTGTCCGCCTCCCTGTCCTCTTTGCCCAGGGTAAATGTGGTCTCATAGGCGAAATCGTTCTCCATAAGCCTGGTGGCCGCCAGCTCGTTGTCCCGGTAGTAGGGATCCGGCATCAGGTTCTTCGTAAGCAGTGTGCCGTACACCGTGGACGGCACTTTTGTCTCAATGGGCGTATTCGGGATATTGTAAACATTCTCTCCGAGAACCGTCAACGTCCAGTTGTCCCTTAAATACTGTGTTGTCATCGCTTCTCTCCTTCATCTGTCTTCATGCCGTTCCTATCATAATTGTGCAATGGCAGCGCGGATGTCCATCCACTTCCCGCATTCAATCAGGCCATCGCGGCATCTGGGTACATTATAATTCATATCCTCTCCCACATCAATACTGAGATTGGACGAAACTCCCCAGACACCTGGCTGAAATGTGATAGGATACTTCCAGTCGAAGAAAGCAGACCGCACTTTTTCACTTACTGATACCGCTTCGCCTGTATGCGCTCCTCCATCTTACCAAATGGAATACACTACTCATCCCCCAGCCCCTCTATCCGAAAGTTGTCTATGTCCGCATTGCACAGAAATCCCCGCACTCCCGCGCTGCCATATAGGAAAGGCCTGTCCTGATCCTCATATTCCAGGCAGAGCTCTCCGCCCAAATAGACGCGTATCACACTTCCCTCCGCCTCCACTTTCATATGGTACGTTTCATTCATGGCAAATTCCATCGGCACCCTTGCCAGTTCCTCCCGGCCATAGTTGAGTTTCAGCAGGCACAGGCCGCCGCGGGTCATCCCCGCATAATATCCCTGGGCAAAATAGGTTCCTTTGACGGCATCGTCCCCGGCGCCTCCCTTGGCGGGATTCCTGGTGCGAATCAGAATGCCTACGTCCATATCTTCATCCAGCGGCGTGATATCCGCCTCCGCAATGTAGTCCCCGTAATTTTCGCTTCCGTACAGGCGCTTTCCCACAGGGCGGGCGGGATCCGTCAGCTTCAGGAGGCCGTCCTGCACCCGCCATGTGCCGTCGGAGTAGAGAAGCGCTTCGTCCGCCAAGGTCTCATATTCCGCCAAAAGCGCCTCCACCCGCTCATAGGGGGAGAAAGCAAAGCAGGATATGGCCAGGGCGCCCTGTTTCGCCTCCAGCCTCAGAGTATGGGTTCCCTTTTCCAGCTTCAGACCCTGCAGCCTGGTTGTGCGGTAATCCCCATCCGTCCCCCGCACCGGCGCGGTGCCGTTTAAGTCATGCGCGGAGCCATTTAACAGCGGCCCAGTCCCGTTTAAGTCAGGCCCAGACCCAGTCAACAGCGACACGCCGTCAAGATAAATACCATACGCCGCATCCGCCCTGGCGGCATACAGCATGGAGAAATTGTAAAGTCCGTCCTCCTCCACCCTCACCACATACTCCCCATAGCTGCCCTCAGCGCCAAGAAACAGGCTTTGGCTTCCCGCAGTCCCCTCCACGGACAGGGCCTGACCGGACACAGCAGAAGCATGGATTCCCTGCACTTCCCCGGGCAGAGGCTTCTCATAGGTGCAGGCGCTGTCTCCGCCCGCAACGCCACTGGCTCCAATATATCCGAAGACAGCCTCACAGCCCTCCGCAAAATACCCGAAAGCCCCCGCCTCCAGGCCGCAGCGGAAAGTCCCTATGGCTTTCTCCTGAAAATACAGGGTGTATATGCCGTCTTTCTTCTCTACCTGAAACGTCTGGTTCACCCCAAAGTCCGCCGGCTCCCCGAAGCTCTCCGGCAATGTCATCTCCTGCCTTGCGGCCTTGCCTGCCTCCACGGTAACGGCCCGGACTTCTCCGCTGCCTAAGTCGATCTCAAAGGCTCCGTAATTGTCCTCGTCCATGTAGTGGAAATAGCCTCCTATCCGCCCGCTTCCCGCCGGGGAGCGCAGATTGTACTCTGCCGTGAATTCGTCCCCCAGAGAGACTTTGCTCAGGATCCGGCTCCCGGCTGTCAAACGCAGCGCTCCTCCGGTCCCGGCGTCTTCTGTCACCGCACCCTCTCCCCGTATCTCCCAGCCCGCCAGATCTTCCCCCTGTTCAAACCAGGCGTAAATCTCCGGAAAGTCAGGCAGCTGCTGCTCCGTCACCGTAGGCCCCAGAATATCCATTCTGTCCCCGTTAAAGACAATCCTGTCTACATTCATCTCCCGTTTGGGCATGCCCTCCCTGGCGCGTCCCGTCAAAGTATGGTATACGATATAATAGCTGTCCAAATCCGGTCCCTTTACCGTGGAGCTGTGTCCGATGCCGTAAGTCTCCCCCAGGGTATGAATCAGGGCCGGATTGTCCGGGGAGGGCGCTATCCCCCCAAAGCTGTCCCCCACCGCGTAGTTGATGCGGTATCCTTTGCTGAAGACATGGTTGCCGGTGTATGTCATATAGTACCGGCCGTCATGCTTTATCATCATGGCTCCCTCCGTCCAGCCTCCCATGGAGGTGTTGGTGGATTTGGATATGGGGCTCACCTCATTGGGGGCCGTCATGTCGTTTGCCAGGATGCAGTTGTCTCCGGCATGGAGAAAATACCATTTTCCGTCGTCGTCTATGAAGACCGAGCCGTCTATGGACAGCCCGAAATTATCCGAATCCGTCAGAAACGGTCCTGTGGGGGAATCGCTCTTTAACACGTAATGCCCCTTTCCTGCCGGGGAGGTATACATATAGAAGCTGCCGTTGTAGTACACCACCTCCGGCGCATAGGCCCCCTTTGTGATCTCCTCCGTACAGCACAGCCCCTGATAGCTCCAGTTCACCAGGTCCCGCGAGCGGAAACATTTCACCCCGCTTTCTGTGTCCCTTGTACTCATGTACAGATAATATGCCCCATTGTACCGCATGACAAAGGGATCCCCGGTGCCGTAATCATACCAGGTATCCTCCCGCACGCCGGAAATGGGGTTCTGCAGATAGCTTATCCTTTCCATTGCTTCCTCCGATTCTGCGGCCTCGGTCTCTGTCCGGGCCGCGCCGTTCTGCGCCGTATCATTCCGCTCTCCGTCAGCCTCTCCTGCGTCAGGCTGTCCCGGGCCGGTTTGCCCGGCCTCCTGCCATCCCCCGTGCGGCTGCCCGGTATCTTCCTTTTCCATACTCTCCCGCCCCGGGCTCTCCGGTTCCGCGTTCCCCCGTCCCGGGTCTTTCTCCTCTGCCCAAGTCCCCTGGGCATCCGCCCTTTCCTGCTGCCCGGCATCCGCCTCCCCGCAGGCGCACAAACCTGCCGTCAGAGTCCAGGCCAGAACCAGGGCAGCCCCTCTCATACCTTTCCTTCTCCTCTTCCCCATACGCCCTCCTGACCTGCGTTATGCCGCAGCCTCCTTACTTGATTCCCGAATATGCCATAGTGTTCATCACATTGCTCTGGAGAATGATGAACAGGACGATATTCGGCACAAACATAATAAGCGCCGCGGCCGCGGAGATTCCCTGCCCCGCCACGGAGGCATTGGCATTGATCAGCGTATTCATGAAAAACGCCAGCGTCCGCATGCTCTCTTTGGTGGTGAACATGTTGGAGGTCTCCAGATTCCCCCAGACCTGCTGGAAAGACAGGATGCACACCGTAGCCAGGGCCGGTTTGATCAGGGGCAGGATCACGATTCTGTATATGGTGAACTTATTCGCCCCGTCCACCACCGCCGCCTCGATGAGCTCGTCCGGCACCTGGTCGATAAACTGCTTTACCAGAAACATTCCCACGGGCATGGCAAGCAGTGGCAGGATATGGGCGAAATACGTGTCCATGATATGGATTCTGTCCATGACCAGGTATCTGGGAATCAGCACCGCTGCCGGCACGAACATCATGGACAGGGTATTGATCTCAAAGAGAACTTTCTTCCCCTTAAAGTCCAGCTTGGACAGGGCAAAACCCGCCATGGAGCCCACTGCCATGTTGGCGCACACCACCGACACCGTGACCAGAATGCTGTTAAAGGCATATCTGCCCACGGATACCACCGAGCCTCCGGATACCTTGGCCAGATTCCGGAAATTGTCCGCGGTGGGAGACTTTACGAAGAACCTGGGCGGAAACGCGAACAGCTCGCTTGGCGGCTTAAAGGCATGACTGATAATATAGACAATGGGCAGCGCCATGAACAGCGCAAGGGGGATCAGCACCACGTAGAATTTAATCTGTCCCTTATGGAAGCCTTTCGGATTGATGGTAACACCTTTCATGACAACCTCCCTTTCTGTGCCCTGCCGGCACAGCCACCGGCAGGGCATGACCCGATTTACTTTACATGATTCGCCAGCCATTCATCCTTTAATTCATTGGCTTTCTGGGTAAGCTCCGCGGCCACATCCGCAGGGGAGACCTCCCGGCTGTCCAGTTTTCCCCAGATCCCGTTCTCATCCATCCAGGTAGTCATCTCATTGTAACCCGGCGCTACGCTGGTGGTGCTGGAGACGATGTTGGTCTTCTCCAGATGATCGTAGAGGGCTAAGAAGTCCTCCCTGTCCGTAAAGCTTTTCACCGCAGCCCAGGCTTCGCTGTTGCTTGTGACCGGCATACGGGAAATTGCGGTGAGCCCTGCCTGCTTATACCCCTCATAGCGGTTCAGCACGCCCTCCTTGCCCCAGGAGGTCCATTTCTGCAGTTCCCATGCCTCCCTGGGATGCTCTGTGGCAGCGGAGATCACGCCGTAGTCCACCACGGCCATCTCTGCCCCGGAGGGGCCGGCGGGCTGGGGGTAATACAGGAATTCGCAGCCGGACTGGGCTGTATAGGCATCCTCAAAGGCCGCAATGGTCCAGCTCCAGTCAAAGTGCATGGCGCTTCTTCCGAATGCCGGAGGCCATGCGCCCTCATCGCCTAAGTAACGCAGCTTATCCTCCGCGGACTCCCACTCCAGAGTGTCGTCGTCGATCCAGTCATACTTCAGGTTCAGGGCATCCACCCATACCTGGTCAAAATGATACTCCTCTCCGTCCCAGCCTCTGTTGGAATATCCCTCGTACAGCGCCGGGAAGTAGTCGATGTAGTTCGGATTGGAGGTACCGAAGTAGAACTCCTCCGGATGGGTGATCCTCTCCGCGATCTCCTTGAACTCATCCATGGTCCAGTCATAGGAAGGCAGGGGCTCATTGTACTTCTCAAAGTATGTCTTGTTCAAAAATACCAGGTACGGGAACATGACCGTGGGCATGCAGTAGAGCCTGCCGTTTAATTTGGCGTTCTCCACCATCTCCGGGTATACTTCCCTTGCGTCCGGATCCGCCTCGTAATAGTCCGTCACATCCAGGGCCCATTCATTGGCCACGGCATTGGTGGCGCTGAATACCCAGAACACGTCCGGCAGGCTTCCCGTGGCAGCCATGGAGGTCAGACTGTCGTCCCAGGTGGCCTGGTCGATGGTGACGAACTCCACATGGATATTGGGATAGGCTTTCTCGAAAGCCTCGATCTGCTTATCCTTTGCCTCAATCTCTCCCTTTTCCGCAAGGCCCCAGCAGGCATAAGTCAGGGTGATCTCCTCCTCGGTCATGGGCGGAAGTCCGCTCTCGCCCTGTACGCTCTCTGCCCCGTCCTCTCCCTGGGCGGCTGCCTCCGGGCTCTGTTCTTCCCCGCCCTCTGCGCCCTCGGGCGCTTTGCTCTCCTGGGATTTGCTCTCCCGGCTATCCGAAGCAGCGCTTCCGGAGTCGGAATTCCCGCAGCCTGCCGCGGCCGCCGTCAGGGACATTGCCAATGCCAACGCAATTGCTTTCTTGGTTCTTTTCATAAAAAACCTCCTTTAAAAATTTTTTTGATTTCACATCTATTCTGTCAGGCTTCCTGCAAGGAAGCTTTCTTCCCGCAGGGAAGCCGTTCAGGCACTTTCCATTGCAATTCGTCCGGCAGCGCCGGAGTGAACGCTTTTGCTCGTTTTCTATTCGCCGGTGATACCGGTTCTGTCGATTCCCTCCACGAAATACTTCTGGAGACAGAAGTATAAAATCAGCAGAGGCAGAATGGTGATCACCGTGGCCGCCATCTTAACGGCCTCATTGGCCACGGATTCCCCCATGACGGAAGCACCCCAGCTTGCCACCTGCTGAACCCGCTGCTTGTACATGGCGTCGAAATTCTGCAGTTCCAGCAGCATGGTGCTGACCTTTGTGGTATCTCCGATATTGTTCCCGTTTAAATACAGGGCGGTGAAATAGGTCTCGTTCCAATACCACACAAAGGAAAACAGGAAGCTGATGATAAACGCCGGCACTGCCAGGGGCACCGCGATCCCGAAAAAGATCCTGGCCTCGCCCGCGCCGTCCACCCGGGCCGCCTCGTCCAAAGACAGCGGGGTCTGGCGGAAGAACTGCATGAAGATCAGCACAAAGATCGCACTTTTCATCCCCTGTCCCAGCATGGCCGGATAGATCAGCGTCTTCAAAGTCCCCAGCAGCCCATAATCGGAGAACATGACGTAATTTGGCACCAGCAGCACATAGGGCGGCACTACGAATGTGACGATGAGCAGCCCGATGATCAGCTTTTTCAGCGGCACCTGGTATCTGGCAAGACCATACCCCGTCAGGGCGCACACCGCCGTCTGGGCCAGGGCCGGCAGCAGGGCTCCCACCACGGAGTTGATCAGGGTCTCTTTCACCCGCATCACATCCAGCGCCTCTCTGTAATTGTCCAGGGTCACTGCCGTGGGCACCCATTTCACCGCCGCGTCCAGCAGATCCGGAAGCCCCATGAGGCTGGTGACGAACATGCTCAGCACCGGATACAGATATACGAATCCGATGGACACCAGCAGCACATAGATCATTGCCTTGAACAGCCACCCTCTGTGGCCGGGCCTCCCCACAAGCCTTGCCCGCAGGGAAGCATAGTGGCCCGCAAATTTCTTTTTCATGGTTTCCGCCCCTTTCCGCCGGATTTTTTCGGCTTCTCCCCGTCCCGGGTCCGGCCGAAGAGCGCGTAGCACAGACCGATGACGGCCAGGATGCATATGGTGTAGAGCCACGCCATGGCAGAGGCAATGCCGAATCCCTTGCTGGCGTTTAGCATATTGCTGCGAATCAGGTCAATGACCTCGTTCAGCTCCGAGGTGGCCAGGAACACCGTCACATAAATGCTGTTGATCAGGATCATGCCCCGGATGGAGGGAAGCACGATCTTCCAGAATGCCACCCAGGAGGAAGCTCCGTCCATATAGGACGCCTCGTACAGCGTGGCATCGATCTTCTGCAGCCCCGCCAGAAAGATCAGGGTAGGCACGCCGGAATACCATAAGATCAGCAGCAGCTCGCCAAACAGTCCCGTAACAGGCTCTCTGAGAAACTTCGGCACCGTCTCCTCTATCATCTCGTAGAGCCCGTACTGCTCTATCAGCGGAATGGTGGTGGAGCCGGAGCTGATCAGCATCTGCATCACGGGTCCGCTGACCACGATGATGGGCAGAAAGAACAGGGTCCGGAAAATCCCTCTCCCTTTCACGGACTGATTGAGCAGAATGGCGATCACCAGAGAGAATACCAGTATCAACGGCAGCTGCAGGATAATCTCCTTTAAGAAATTCAGCAGTCTGTCCACAAAATAGGCGTCCTTTAGGAAAATATCCTGATAGTTCCCAATCCCCACATAGGTCATCTTCCTGCCCGCAGCCGTGATGGTCACCTTGTTCAGGCTATAGTTTACGGCCTGCAGCAGCGGAGAGGCAAAGAAGACGAAAAACCCCGCCAGCCACGGCGTCACGAACAGCAGCCCTACCAGGCTCTTCTTCCGGGACATGGTCAGATGCCGCCCGCTTCCTTTGCCCGCCGCGGCAGGCACTTTTTTCTTCCCTTGAAATCCTTTCATTGGACCACCTCCCTACTGAATCAGGCTATATGAGCAGGCGGGAATGCTCTCGCCCTGGTACGCATAATCCCCGTCTCCATAATTGATCACAAGCTTGACTCCGTTTTCATATTCCACCCTGACCACCCGGTCCGTGAGATACGCATGGGCTGTGATGCCCGCTCCCTCCACCTGCCGCAGGACCTCCCCGATCTCTCTGTCATACCGCAGGATCTTTTCCTCCAGCACGGAGAACTCGGAAGTGTAGATATAGGAGGAGTTGGTGTTGCGCAGCTCCACCGGCGGTTCCTTGGTCAGGAGGAATGCAGGATAGGCCCCGTATTCCAAAAGCTTCAGGAAGAACTCCTTTTCATTGGCTTCAAAGTTGGTATAGGACGCCCAGTAGGGCACATACCCCCGCAGCACCATGGGCAGGAAAGGAATCTCCTTATCGATCATATTGTACTTGGAGGTGGTCATGGGCATATCGTAATACTCCGCCATATTCTCCCACAGGTACACATTGGGAGCGGTCATTCCGATCCGGGCAAAGGTAAGCTCCTCCAGGGCCTGCATCTGCTGCCTGGCGCATTCCTCCCTGGTATAGGTCACGCCGGAGGAATAGTAGGAATACAGATTGTCCGTCACACCCTCTATGCTTACATGGGACAGAACCGTGTCCTGATACTGTTTCGTAAAGCGCTCCATCATCCGGGCCGTTCTGAGCGGCGTCATATAGTACATGGTTTTGAACAGCTTCTGGTTGGTGGGGATCTCTACCAGCGTCTGGCTCACGGACTTGACGATATCCGTGGAGGTATTGTAGAGCCTGTCCGTGCAGGCCAGCAGGAAATCCTGGTGTAAGACAAGTCCGCTCCCTTTTCTGTCCCATTTTTCCATCAGCCTCTCCAGTTCCTCTGCGGAGCCCAGGCCGGGAGCGATCCGGAAATCCCCGCTTCCAAGGGCTCTGGTGGCTCCGTCCCTCTGCCATCCAAAGTATACGGGCATCACGTCCCGGACGCCCCGGCTCTCCAGTTCCTCCAGAATCTCATCCATATCCTCCAAAGTGGTCATTGGCACCAATTGGTTGAAAAGAAACCACTTTTTGGAGTCCGCCCCCAGAAAATCCAGCTTGATCCGGAAAGCATCCTCCTGTCTGCCAAGGATTCCCCGTGCCGCCAGGTAGGTCTGATAGGCCTTTGCAAGCCCCGCGTAGTCTGCCTCCTCCCCGTCCGCGAACAGATACCGCACCCCCATATCCCGGATGTCCCCTTTGCTCTCCACGGCAGGGACGCCGCTGGATTTGGCTGTCTGGCGGGTGTAGATCTCCCGGACCAGGAATTTGGCGCTGACCCAGTTGTAGGGCGTGGTCACGCCGTTTGGATAGGCCAGAAGCTGCGCGTTATACTCTCCGTCCGTAATGATTCCCAAAAAGCCCCTCTCTTTGCCTGTGTACACCATCCCCCACACGGGCAGGGATATGGTCTGGGGCTCTGTCACCACGGGCACATTGTACCGGCTGGCGGCAATGGGATCTATGCCCACATTGCTGCCGTAAATCCGCTTGGTGTAAGGCGTCTTGAATTTTCCGTGATTATCCGCCAGGTCAATGGTGGCGCCCGCGCCCTCGGGGATGACCATGTATCCCTCTTCCTCCCCGGGAGCGTTCGCACCGAACATAGGGTAGAGCCAGACTGCGCCCAGCAGATATTCCTCCCCCTCCTCTATGGATTCCCCCGGAACGAAGACGCTCAGAGCGTCATCCTCTATCCGAACCTGTAGCCGCATCCGGAAATCGTAAGCCTCATAGTGCAGATCGGCGTCAAAGCCGTCCTCATAATAAGAAATTTCCAAGTCCGGTTTTTCGTTATACACAGATACGGATACCGGAATCGTAGAGCCTCCCTGGTAGAATTCCAGAGTGATTCCGGAATTGCACAGGCCGTTCCAGATCTCGTTGCCCTCCGTATAGTCCAGCACGGTTTTCCAGTCCTCCCCGGATGCCTTATCCAGAACCGTAATGCCCAGAGTCTCTTCGTCCAAAAGCAGCTGATATCTCTCGTTTCCCATGTCCGGCTTCTCCCCGGGCAGGTTTTGGTGTACGCTTTCCGACCCGCCGGCCCGCGCATGGACGGGTACGGCAAAAAAGCAGAGCACGGCCGCCGTTATTGCCCCCAGGAGCCTGTATCTTCTATCTGCCACGGTAGTACACCTCCTTATAAATCCCTATGGCGAAATCCCATACCTGCCGCATCAGCGCAAACAGGATAAAGCCTGCCGCCGCCACGATCAACATGGTGAACAATGTCAGGAAGATGCTGATAAAGGTCTCCCTGTAGGTATAGCATTGTATCTCCTTGATACAGAAATAGATCAGAATCCCCGTCCCCGCCACCATGATAAAGTTCAGCATGCCGATCAGGAAGCTTTCATTGTAGGTAAGTACATGGCTCAGCGCAAATGCCGCGGGCTTCAGGAACAGATATGGCATGAAGCAGTATATAAAAGCGCAGTAATTCTGCTTCAGGGTGGCCTCTCCGTCCCGGATGGAACAGATCATATGGTTGCAGACCACGAACAAAATCATGACCCCCAGGGTGCGGACCATGTCCCCTCCGATGTCATACTGCCCGTCCGGCACTGTCTTGAAGAGAAAGCCGCTGCCGTATTTGCCTGCCACGAACAGCAGGAAAAACAGCAGATATACCGCTGTGGCCGTGGCCACGGACACCTTTCCCTCATGCTTGATGCCGTAGAAAGCATCCGCCGGGTTCTTGATCACATAGCGCAGAAATCCAAGTTCCCTTACGCCTCTGGTACGGCCCAGAAAGCGCAGGCCTGCGCGAATCCTGCGGATAACCGGAATCCGGTCTCCCCATCTGCGCCATATTTTTCCCAGACAGACAAGCCCAAGCAGGATCCAGAACACTGCCACAATATGGTCCCTCAGCCACCGGTTGCGGATCTGCCAGAATGCGCTGGAGTAGGTATCTCCCGCTCCGCCCAGCCTGGCCGCCTCCATGGCGCCTCCGTAGTCCTCCAGCTTGTACTGGGCCTGGGCAATGCCCCGGTAGGCATAGTCGAAGAGGCCGTTTTGCCTTAGCACCCTCTCCCAGGGTTCCCTGCTCTCGGTGTAAAGTCCCTCCTGGTACAGCGCCAGGGCCTGATGGACCGTGTCCGCATACTCCGTCGGTTGGAAGACGGTAATGTCTCCTCTTCCGGAATCCAGCACGTACAGACGGTTTCGGGAGTCCGCCTCAATGGCCTGGGCCGTGGTGAACAGGCCCATCCGATTGTTGCCGTCGTCGGTGCCGCCGAAATGAAACAGCAGCTCTCCGTCCCTGGTGTACTCGTAAATGTATCCCTGTTTGGATACGGCGAAGATATTGTCAATGCTTCCCACCGCCACATCCGTCACCAAAGTATCCACGAAAATATCGGCGAACATGTTGTTTCCGGCCATATTGAATTTCTTCAGGCCGTCCCCCTCCGACCCCTGGGTCACTGTGTAAATCAGGCCCGTGCTGTCCATGTCGATATTGCAGGCGGAGGGAGGAACGCTTTTCTGCATGCTTTTTAACTGTTCCTCGGTAAACAGGGCCCGCCTGATGCGGTTGGCCAAAGACATATAAGTCTCGTTGGCGCCGAAATATCCGTAGAAATCTCCATAGTCGGAAATGGTCAGTATTCCCTCCGCATTGCCCTCCGACAGCGCGTATATGGTGCCGGAGCGGTTTACCACCAGCTTGGTGGGCGCGTACTTTGCCGACTTGCCAAACAGGGGGCTTACCGGCGTGCCGAACTCCTTTACCAAAGCGCCCTCCCTGTCAAACACCAGGATTTTCCCGGCTTTTGTATCCGCCACATAGACCAGACCCTCTTCGGTCACGAATACGCCCGCGGGCTCTTCCAGCCCCTGGCTGATCTCCCTTAGGTACTCCCCCTCCAGACTGCATACCAGAATCCGCCTGTTTCCCGTGTCCGCTATGTACATTTCGTCCTCTTTTGAGATAAAGAGATCCGACGGCTTCTTAAGCTGTTCCTCTCCGATCTTGTCCCAGAGTCCTCCCGGGATGTAGCCGTCCACGGTCCGCACGGGGTAGCCGTCTTTGTCTATGGTGAGCGATGTGTAAGGGGCTCCCTGGGCCTTTACCCCCATCGGGAAGCCTAACAGGCACAAGCAGACCGCCCACAGCAAGACATTTCTGATTCGATTGCCTTTTACCCTCATACAGCCCACCTCCTTTAGTCCTCTCGAAATACTCTGCCGGCCACCCTGGAAATGGTGTAGACCCCTGCCAGCAGCACCACCGAAATCGCCGACGCATACCCCATCTCATACCGGATAAAGCCGTAGTCCTCAATGTGATTCACAATTAACTGTCCCGCGTAGGCCGGCGTGGGATTGGAGCCGCTTAGCTGCACGCCTATGGCCCCGGCGGAAAAAGTGTTCACCACCGCCATCACTGCCGCGAACATCATCTGAGGCTTCATCTGGGGAATGGTGATATAGAAAATCTCCTGGAATCTGTTGCGTATCCCGTCTATGGCAGCCGCCTCATAGTACTCCGGATTGATATTCAGGATTCCCGCCAGGATGGCCAGAAAACCCACGCCCATGCTGCTCCACAGAGATACCACGATCATAATGGGCAGCAGGAATCTCGCGTCGGAGGTAAAGAGAATCGGCTGGTTCGTGATCCCTAAATTCATCAGCAGGGAATTCACATAGCCCATCTGGTCTCCCGCAAAGATAATTTTCCAGACCACCGCCATAGCCACCCCTGAAGTCATGGAGGGGGAGTAGATCAAAAGGGCCAGGATGGTCCGGGGCACCTTGCTGATCTGGGCCAGCATCCATGCCAGCAGAAAGGAAAGCATATATCCCACCGGTCCCACGATGAAAGCGAACACACAGGTATTGGGCAGAACATACTGCATGAAGATCTCGTCCTGGGTCAGCAGATTGATGTAGTTGAGGAACCCCGCCGGCTTCGGCGTCTGCACCGCATCGTAGTTCGTAAAGCTTAGAACCATTGCCGCAAGCACCGGTATCACGATGAAAGTGACGAACATCAATAAATACGGCAGCAGAAACCATACGGCAGCATTTACCCTGAATCTCCTTTTCTTCATTCCAACCACCCCTCAATCGTCTCTATGTCCGGTATGACCAGCTCTTTCTTCCGGTTCCCCTCGCTGTCGATATAACCGAATTCCTCCAGCTTGCGCAAAAGCTCCGCATTGATGCGCTTCTGGGCATCGTCAATGGCTGTCCGCAGGTTTACATTGGATGTCACCACATTCACCAGCACATTGCCCATTTCCCGCTCTACGATATAGTTTCCGGGCACCGGAGGCATCTCGTTGGTCCAGCTTAGCTGTTCCATGATGATCTTCTTGTGGTCGGTGCTCCAGGGCGCTGCCGCAATGGCGTTTAAGTTGGCGGAGTTCCACATGTACTCGTTTCCCAGCGTGGCCTGGAGCATAAAGGAGAATTCCGTCTGCACCTCATCGGACATCCACCAGCTGATGAATTCCCAGGCCGCCTGCTTTTGTTTTGAGGCCGCAAAGACCACGCAGCTCTCCGCGGCCCCGGAGGTGGAGCGGTCTACGGTTCCGTCCTCCTGCACCAGCCCCGGATACAGCGCAATGTCCCAGCAGCCGTTTAGCTCCGGCGCAGCGTTGGTTAACAGGTTGTAGGTTCCGTAGTTGGACACGCCGATGGGAGTCCGGCCGTCCCGGAAAGACTGGTAAAAGCTCAGAATCTCATAGTCCATGTCATAGACCGTGAAATTCTCCGTGAGATACCGAAAGCCCTCTATCACCTCCGGCGAGTCCAGTCTGCAGGTCATGGATCCCTCCTCGTAGAGACTGCCGCCGCTCTGGAATACGAAAGGCGCCGTGGCGGCAAAGGTCTTGGTGGGCAGATTGGCCACATGGGTATTGAAGCCCAGCCCCATCCGGTTTAACTCCGGCAGCAGGTCTCTGACCTGGTCCATGTTGTCCGGCACAGGGAGATTTAATTTCTCAAAGATATCCGTCCTGTAGAACATGACATAAAAGTTAAAGGTCTCCGGGATGGCGTAGACGCCCTCATCGCATACGCCGGGAATCAGCATTCCCGGGGCGAAGCGCCTGCCCACCTCCTTAAAGTCCCCAAACTGTCTCAAATCCGCCAAAGCCTTTCGCACGGCCAGGTCATACACATATCCTGCGCTGATGCCGATGGCGCCGTCGGGGGCTTTCCCTGAGGCATTGGCCAGGATCAACTTCTGCTGGTCCGGCACAATGGACAGGTTCACCTTGATGCCCGTGCGCTCCGTAAAGTCCGTATCCGCCATTCTCTGGATCATCTCCAGATACTGCCTGGGCCGGTTCACCCAGATCTCCAGGGTATCCGAGTCCCCATAGCCGGGCGCATAGTCATCCTGGGTAAAGGAGGCCATGAAGTGCTCCGCCCGCAGGGAAAGCTTTTCGAAAAAGCCTTTCCGGGCCGGAAGCGCCCCGTCCTCCTGATAGAGATAGATTTTGTCAAAGGAGCAGCCTCCCATGCTGAGATTCTCCGACACTGTGGTCAGGTACTGGCGCACCGAGCTGTCCCCATAGGAGAAGCGGTTGATGTTCTGGGGCAGCTCATTGGGCTTTGCCGCCAGCTCCCGCAGGGATACCGCCGCCGTGTCCAGCAGCTTGATCTCCCCGTTCTTCTCCCCGAACTGGTCCGCCCGGGTCAGGATCCCGTATACCTGCTCTATGGTGTCCGCCCAGGCACTTAGATTACCCGCAATGTCCAAATCATACTCGTCCAGGTCAAAGTCCCTGTATTTGCTGGTATTGCCTCCGGTGATCTTGTTCACGGACAGGGCCATGTCATTGATCTTGGCCACAATGGCGTCCAGTATGGCCACCGCGTCCCCATAGGGCGCCAGAGACACCTCAAGGGTCAGTTCGTGGGTTCCCGCCGTCAGGTACACCGGCGCCTCCAGGCATTTGCGCTCATAGGCATTGGTATAGGGAAAGCCAATGTTCTCATAGGAAGCCGAGGGAATGGCACCGTCGATATAGAGATTCCGGTACACCGTAAAATTGGATTTGGAGCTCTGCTGATAGTCAAAGGCAAGATAATAGTACCCCTCCGTATCCACCTCCACCTCATAGGACACGCTGGTGCCCCCGATCCGAAAGGAGGCCTCCTCGATCACGTTCTGAAGCTTCAGCGTCCCGTCGCAGGGAGTGACGTCAGGATTGAAAGAGCTCTCCGTGCGGATGTTGGGGGAGTTCCGATAGCAAAAGTCCTCTGCCTCAATCTCAATGCAGGCAGAGCCTGCGGCTGTCTGTTCCCCGTCCCCGGCCACGCTCACAGGCGCCGCCAGCACCACTTCTTCGATGACCACGCTGCCCTCGTTGGCCGTCAGGGAAAATTCGTTTTCCCCCTGATTCAGATACACCATAAGGGGCGCGTTCTGCAAAAAGGAAATGTCACGCATCCAGGTAAAGCTCCAGGCGTTTTGCCTCCCGGGCATGGCGATGCATTCGTTCCCATACCGGTCGTACTGCTTCTCTCCGGAGACCCAGGTATCCGGGAAGAACAGGCGCTGCAACTCCTCATAGGGATAGGCTCCGTTGCACGCAAGCGCCATACTGGTCTGGAGAATATTGTCCCCGGTGCATTTGTAGCGGAAGCCTACCGTATACAGGCCGGCCTCCTCCACCTCCAGCCGAAAGTCCATCCCCTCTCCCGCGCCTGCCGTCCTTTCCTCCTCAGGAAGTTCGCTTAAGTCAAAACGGATGTCCTCTCCCTGGTAGATCTGCGACTGGTATCCGGCGATATATTTCTTGTAATTCTCCGTGTCAATGCCGTCCTGGGAAAACAGAAGCTCTTCCATGGCCTCCATGGCCTGCTGCAGGTCTGCTGTCTGTGTGCTCTTCCTTACGCCTGAAATGAAGAAAACCACAGCCCCGCACACAAATGCGCAGCACAGCACAATCCATTTTCTTCCTCTCTTCATGGTATCTCCTTCCCCGCATATGTCCTAGAGCATATTGATCTTCTTAATTTCGTCCATATCCACTTTCGGCTCCCGCTCCATGGTGCACAGGCCGTTGACCTCCTGTTCCACATCCGTCAGCTGGGTGTAGCAGAATCCGGTGAAGTAAGGTGTGTCCCTGATGGCCTCCATCATCTCCCCGAAGCGCTTCAGGAAAGCCTCCTCGGAATCCGCCTGCCTGCCATAGCCCCATCCCTCCTCTGTGGAGAAAGCGATGCCGCCGTACTCGCTTAGGAGCACGGGCTGGCCCCGGTAGACAAAGCCTCTTGCCAGCGCATATCTTTCTTTATTAAAGGGAATCCGGTTCTCCACCAGAGCCTGCATGTCCCCGTACCGGGCCCTGAATGCCCGGGCATCCTCCTCGTAGTCATGGAGGGTCAGGATATCGGACACCGTATGCTCCCACCCGTCGTTTACGATCACGGGTCTCATGGCGTCAAAAGCCTTGGTCAGATGGTACACCGCCTCAGTGAATTTCTGCTGGGCCTCATCCGTATACACATGCTCAATCCCCCAGCTTTCGTTGAAAGCCGTCCAGGTGATAATGCAGGGATGGTTGTAATTCTGCCTCACAATCTCCATCCACTGCCCGACATAGGCCTCCATGGCCCGGTCGTGGAATGTATACTGGGAAGGCATCTCGCACCATACCACAAGCCCTTTTACGTCGCACCAGTACAGGAACCTCTCGTCCTCTATCTTCTCATGCTTGCGCAGGCCGTTGTAGCCTGCCTGCAGAATCAGGTCAATATCCCTGATCAGGGCCTCCTCCGAGGGCGGCGTCAGTCCGGATTCTTTCCAGTAGCCCTGATCCAGGATCAGCCTCTGGTAAAAGGGACGGTTGTTCAGGAGCACTTTCCCGCCCTCCGCGGAGATCTTGCGCATGCCGAAGTAGCTGTCCGCACGGTCCTGCTGCCCGCCGTCCTCCAAAGTCAGCTCCACATCGTAAAGGGCGGGATGGCCGGGGCTCCAATACTCCACCTGCCATGGCTCCTCCGGATTGCATACCGGCTGCTCAAAGGCCACAGACTGTCCGGAAACGTTTATCCTCTGTCCGGAAACGCAGCTGCCCTGGTACAGGATCCTGCATTCCAGCTCCAGAGGTTCTTCGGGCTTTTGGTTCAGGGTCAGGGAAAATACCGCTCTGGCCCTGTCAATATCCGGCGTGACCTTGATGGTTTGGATATAATGCTCCGGCACCTCCTCCATCCACACCGTCTTCCAGATTCCCGTGGTCTGGACATACCAGCAGCCGAAATTCTCCCGCTTCCATCTCTGCTTTCCCCTGGGCTGAACGCAGCTGTCACTGTCCTGTGCCCGGACCGTAAGGGTGTTGGTCCCAGGCGTAAGATACGGGGTGATGTCCATGGAAAACCTGGCATAGCCCCCTGTGTGGCTGCCGGCGCATCTGCCGTTGACCCAGACCTTTGCCTCATAGTCCACGCCCTCGAAATGCAATAATGTCCGCTTTCCGGAGGGCTCCCACTCCACATCCCTCTGGTACCAGACTATCCGGTGCAGCCTGCCGTCCCCGATTCCGCTGGCCCGGGTCTCATAGGAAAAGGGGACTACGATCTCCCTGTAGTCCGAAAACACGTCCTTGTACCAGCACCTGCTTTCGCCTCTGTCCTCATCGTCAAAGAGAAAACGCCACTTCCCGTTTAAGTCTTTCCAGTTTTCCCTGCATAACTGCGGCCTTGGATAATTTTTCTGCATGTTGCCACTCCTTTGTCTGCGATTTTTATCTTTATATTTTATGTATTTAATTTTTATATACATAATTTATGTATTAATATTATCTCTATCAAGGCATAATGTCAATATAAAACGGAGAATATTTTAAATTTTGGCAATTTCTCACAAAATATAGCGATTCTTTTCTATATATATTATGTTTTAAAAGGGGTTTATGTGCATTTTTTATAAATATAGGCTTTGCAGCCCCGCCCTGTTTCCAGGAGAATCCCGGCCAATACAGAGTTTTAAAACACAAATTCTGTAGAAATACAAAAAATCCATTGCAATACATTGGAAAAATAGATATAATTACAGTATGTTTATAGAAAAAACATAAAATATGGAAAAAAACAGAGGCATTTATCTATGAAGCAGAATCTGGCACTGACACTGGACGACAAGGAGAAGATCATCAACATATGCAAAGCGCTCTCCTCGCCTATCCGCATAGACGTATTGAATTTTCTGGCAAAAAAACCTGCCATCATCACGGATGTGGCAGAAGAATTCGGCATCCCCCTTTCCAGCGCCGCCCTGTACATCAAGAACCTGGAGGCTGCGGGGCTGATCTTCACCCAGACCATCCCCGGCTCCAAGGGCTCCCAGCGGCTCTGCGGGCTGCAGACAGATATGCTCTCTGTCCAAATCTTCCCTTTCGCCCCGGACAACAAGCCGGAATGCCTCTACCGGGAGTCCATGCCTGTGGGATGCTATTTTGACTACAGGGCGATTCCCTCCTGCGGCATGGCCTCCAGCGTGCAGGGGGACATCGGATATGAGGATACCCTGAGCGTATTTACCAGCCCGGACCGCTTCAAGGCCCAGCTCATATGGCTCAGCATGGGTTTCCTGGAATACCGGTTTTCCAACAGCTTCCTGACGGCAAATCCCGTGAACCGCATCCGGTTCTCCTTTGAGATCTGCTCCGAAGCCTTAGGCTACAATAACAACTGGCCCTCGGACATTACCGTAAGCATCAACGGCCGGGAAATCGGCATCCTGCACTCTACAGGAGATTACGGAGACCGGCCCGGCAAGCTCAATCCCGGCTGGTGGAATCCCTCCTCCACCCAGTACGGGCTGCTGCGCACCGTGGAGATCACCTCCCACGGCTGCTATATCGACAAGACCCTGTCCTCCAGCGAGAACCTGTCCTCCCTGGGCCTGCTCCAGGCGGAAAACATCCGGCTGAAGCTGGAGGTAAAGGAGAACGCGGAATTCTGCGGGGGCTTCAACCTTTTCGGGGAGAAATTCGGGGATTATCCCCAAAATATTCTCATGGAATTCTATCGTGACTGATGCCTGGCCAGGTAGGTCTCAGCGTGAAATCTCATCGTGCATAATGACAGGGGAACGAAACAAGACAGCCCCCTCGTCATATCACGGTTCCAAATTCTCACTGCACCGTCAGCCCCGAATACCCCATCAGGCTCTCGTCCACGGCTTTCGCGGCTTCCCTCCCCTCCCTGATGGCCCAGACCACCAGAGACTGCCCTCTGTGCATGTCCCCGGCAACGAACACGTTCTCCCTGTCGGTCTGGTACTGCCCGGCTTCCGTCTTTACATTAGTCCGCTGGTTCAGCTCCACGCCAAAGGCTTTCGCCACATAGCTCTGGGCCCCCAGAAAGCCCGCCGCAATCAGCACAATATCCGCAGGAAGCGTCTCCTCGCTGCCCGGCACCTCTTTCATGTTCATCCGGCCCGCCGCCTCATCCTTTTCCCAGGAAAGCTTCACGATCTTCACCGCCGCCAGCTTCCCGTCCTTATCTTTCACGAATTCTTTCACGGTGGACTCATAGATCCTGGGGTCATGCCCGTACACCGCAATGGCTTCCTGCTGGCCATAATCCGTCTTGCACACTTTCGGCCATTCCGGCCAGGGATTGTCCTGAGTCCTGGTATCCGGCGCTTTTGGCATCATCTCGATCTGGGTGACGCTCTTCGCCCCATGGCGGATGGCGGTGCCCACACAGTCATTGCCCGTGTCGCCGCCTCCGATGATAACTACATCCTTGTCTTTTGTATCCACATATGCCTTATCCGCAAACTCCGAATCCAGAAGACTTTTGGTATTCGCTTTCAGAAAATCCACCGCGAAGTAAATCCCTTTCGCATCCCTCCCGGGAGCCTTGATATCCCTGGGATTTGATGCCCCGCAGGCTAGAATCACCCTGTCAAACTCCCGCAAAAGCTGTTCCGCCTTAACATCCCTCCCCACGTCCACGCCGGTGACAAAGACAACCCCCTCTTCCTCCATCACCCTGCGCTTCCTGTCCACAATCCGCTTCTCCAGCTTCATATTCGGAATTCCGTACATCAACAGCCCGCCGATGCGGTCAGACCGCTCATACACCGTGACGGAATGTCCCCTCTTATTCAACTGGTCTGCCGCCGCGAGGCCGGAGGGCCCGCTGCCCACCACGGCCACTTTCTTCCCCGTGCGCACCTTAACCGGTCTGGGAGCCGCATACCCCTGCTCATATGCATGCTCAATAATGGCATACTCGTTCTCCCTGGTGGCCACCGGCTCCCCGATCAGCCCGCAGGTACAGGCCGCCTCGCAAAGCGCCGGGCACACCCTGGAGGTAAACTCCGGAAAAGGATTGGTTTTCTGAAGCCTCCTATAAGCCTGCTCCCAATTCCCCATATACACCAAATCGTTCCACTCCGGCACCAGATTGTGCAGCGGACACCCGCTGGCCATGCCGCAGATCATCATCCCCGCCTGGCAAAACGGCACCCCGCA
>CAJTZD010000040.1 GCA_910584235.1 uncultured Acetatifactor sp. | reverse complement strand
AATTCAAGGCCTCTGGGACTTTTTTGCTGTTTCAGGTGTCAAACTCAGGATTATAGTGCAGGATACGGGGGTTTGTCAAGGGGAAAACCACGAAAACATGCAACGAACAAATTTATTCACCGCCAAAATTTTCCTTAGCGTTCCGCCCTCATGGGGTTGTTCAAAAAGTCCTCATAGGACAGCCGGATGCCCTCCTCCAACTCCGTGCGATAGCTCCAGCCCAGGGCAGTGGCCTTGGACACGTCCAAAAGCTTCCTGGGGGTGCCGTTGGGTTTGCTTGTATCCCACCGGATCTCCCCGGTATAGCCGATGACCTTTGCCACCAGCTCTGTCAGCTCCCTGATGGTCAGCTCCTTGCCTGTGCCCGCGTTAACGGTCTCGTTGCCGCTGTAGCGGTTCATCAGGAACACGCACAGATTGGCCAGATCGTCCACGTAGAGAAATTCCCGCAGGGGCGAGCCGTCCCCCCAGCAGGTGACATAAGACAAGCCCTGCTCCTTGGCCTCATGGAACCGGCGGATCAGCGCAGGCAGCACATGGCTGTGGGTGGGATGATAATTGTCATTGGGGCCGTAGAGGTTCGTGGGCATGACGGAGATGTAGTCGGTTCCGTACTGGCGGTTCAGGAATTCGCAGTATTTCAGGCCGGAAATCTTGGCCAGGGCGTAGGCCTCGTTGGTCTTCTCCAGTTCGCTGGTAAGCAGGCAGCTCTCCGGCATGGGCTGGGGCGCCATCCGGGGATAGATGCAGGAGGAGCCCAAGAACTCCAGCTTCTTGCAGCCGTTTTGCCAGGCGCTGTGGATTACGTTCATCTCCAGGGTCATATTGAACCACATGAAGTCTGCCAAAGCCTCCTGATTGGCCACGATTCCGCCCACCTTTGCCGCTGCCAGGAACACGTACTCCGGCTTCTCTTTGGCGAAGAATTCCTCCACCTGCTGCTGGCGGCACAGATCCAATTCGCTGTGGGTGCGGGTGATAATATTCTCATATCCCTGACGCTGCAGTTCCCGGACAATAGCGGAGCCCACCATGCCCCGGTGTCCCGCCACATATATTTTCGCGTTTTTTTCCATCATGATGTCTTCCTCTTTTTATATTTTCTTTCTTATCGAAAATCGCTTCCGCTTAAGCAATTATCAATGGGCCGCTTCCGTTTCTCCAGGCCTCCGCTTACACATGCCCGGTAGCCTCCAGTATGGCTTTCTCCCGCTCTGCCAGCTTTCGGTCGTGCTTTGCCATGATTGCAATGAGCTGCTCATAGCTGGTGGCCTGAGGATTCCAGCCAAGGACTGTCCTCGCTTTCGTGGGATCTCCCAACAGATTGTCCACGTCAGTAGGCCGGAACCACTGGGGATTCACGCAGACCAGCATCTTCCCCGTAGCGGCGTCATACCCTTTCTCCTCCAGGCCGCTGCCCTCCCAGCGGATGGTGATGCCATTGGCGGCAAAGGCCTTTTCCGTAAAATCCCGCACCGTGTGCTGCACTCCGGTAGCGATGACAAAGTCCTCCGGCTTGTCCTGCTGCAGAATCAGCCACATGCACTCCACATAGTCCCTGGCATAGCCCCAGTCCCGCCTGGAGTCCAGATTGCCCAGTTCCAGATGATCCTGCACGCCCTCCGCGATACGCCCGGCAGCCAGGGTAATCTTTCGGGTGACAAAGTTCTCGCCGCGGCGTTCGGACTCGTGGTTGAAGAGAATGCCGTTAGCCGCAAACATGCCGTAGGCCTCCCGGTATTCTTTCACGATCCAGAAGCCGTACTGCTTCGCCACCGCATAAGGGCTGTAAGGGTGGAAAGGAGTGGCCTCGCTCTGGGGCACCTCCTCCACTTTGCCGTAAAGTTCGGAGGTGGACGCCTGGTAGACTTTCGTCTTCTCAATCAGGCCCAGGATCCGCACCGCCTCCAGAATCCGCAGCACGCCGATGGCGTCCACATCGCCGGAATACTCCGGCACGTCAAAGGACACCTGCACATGGCTTTGGGCCGCCAGATTATAGATTTCATCCGGTCGGACAATATTGATGACCCGCAGCAGGGATGAGGAATCCGACAGGTCCCCCTCGTGCAGCCGGATGGACCCTGCCGCCATCAGATGCTCAATGCGGGCAGTATTGGGCAGGGAAGCCCTGCGGATAATGCCGTGTACCTCATACCCTTTCTCCAGAAGAAATTCTGCCAGGTAAGAACCGTCCTGTCCGGTAATGCCTGTAATCAACGCCACTTTACTCATATATTCCCTGCTCCTCCTCTGATTTCAATTCCGTTTTTACGTCTGCCCGGCCAGCCTGACAATCGGTCCTCCCGCGCTGCAAGTCCCTGGCCCGTACGACTTTTTACAGATACCTGATTTTAGTTTAGAAGATGGCTTTCCCTTTTACAATTCATGATATTGCGGCATACTTGTACAATCTTGACTTTCGTGATATACTGATCTGCATACAGAGCAGAAACGGCCGGATCAGACGCTTCCGGAGAAAGGAGCTTCATGGAATCTTTATTTCAAGGTATCTCCGTACAGTCCAACCGTATCATATACACCCCCTCGGCTTTCGCCAGGGCCAATTTGCTGCATCTCCAGGAGGCAGGCGAGCTGAAAGCCCTGAAACCACACACCAGCAGCAGGGAAAATCTGTTCTCTTTCCTGTTCTTCCTGGTCACGGACGGCGCCGGAAGCCTCCTCTATGACGGCCAGAGCCACTGTCTGCAGGCAGGGGACTGCGTTTTCATCGACTGCAGAAAGCCCTATGCCCAGGGTTCTTCGGAAGAAAATCTGTGGTCTCTGAAGTGGGCCCATTTCTACGGTTCCAGTATGAACGGAATCTATGAAAAGTATGTGGAGCGAGGCGGCAGACCGGCTTTTACCCCGCAGGAACCCGCGCTTTTTGCCAGCCTGCTGGATTGCCTCCTTGCCATAGCGGGCACTGAGGATTATATCCGCGATATGCGGATCAATGAGAAGCTCACCGGTCTGCTGACCCTGCTCATGGCGGAAAGCTGGCATCCCGAGGCCGGCTCACATATCGGTGGCAAAAAAAAATCCCTCCAGTATGTAAAAACATATCTGGAGGAACATTACAGGGAGAAAATTACCCTGGACCGTCTGGCCGGGCAGTTTTATCTCAATAAATTCTATCTTGCCCGCACTTTTAAAGAGCAGTTCGGCGCCACCGTCCTTGGCTATCTGGAACAGGTCCGCATCACCCGGGCCAAGCAGCTGCTGCGCTTCTCTGATCTGACCGCGGAAGCGGTGGGGCAGGAGGTGGGCATCGGAGAGCCGGGGTATTTCTGCCGTGTCTTCAAAAAGGTAGAGGGAATCTCTCCCGGAGAATACCGGCGCATGTGGTAAGCCCCGGGAATATCTGCCTGAATTCAGTAATCTTTATACAGGCTCAGCCTTACCATTCCCGCTTCTACGGAAATCTCAGCCCTGTCGATCATGGTGCCGATCAGCAGCAGCTGGCTGCTGTCCCCATGGCTGCCCACCCCGGCCAGCTCCCAATATATCTCCTCAATGCCGTTGTCACGCTGCTGCTTCAGGCATTCCAACTCCTTAAGCTTATCTTCCTTTTCCGGAGGATAATCGGCCTCAAGGGTAATCCGGCCGAAAGTTTCTTCCAGTATCACGCTGGAAGTGACTTTCTTTGCGCCCAGCATCAGAAAGTATACCGTCAGCTCCGCTATGATTTTTCCTGCTTTTTCCTGTTCATGAAGCATTTGCCTTTCCTCTTTTCCTCATTCATTCTCTTTTCCTCATTCATTCTCGTGGTAAAGCTCTCCAGCCCGGGTACCATGATGATAGCCACCCAGCCCGCGCTGAATCCGTTATTGTATAAGTTCAGTCCCCCGTACATCTGGGAGGTACACATGACAATGGCCGCGTGGAGCATGCCGGCCACCATTCCCGCAAAGACGCCGAAGCGCCCGGCAAGGGGCGCCAGCCCTACCGCAAACACGGCCGCCAGCTGCATACCCGGCGTCACCGGCGTGAACTGGTTCAGGAATGTGGATAAAAATACTCCCAAAAGCACCGGAAAGTAATTTCTGACATGGGCTCCAAAAGCCGAGAAGCCGAAAGCCGTCAGGATCGCCCCTACCATGGGCCCGGAGAAGTCTCCTCCGATCAAGAGGATGTAAGTGGCGCTCACAGTGCCCACCAGAGCCATGTTCATCAGCGTACAGCCCACACCCTCCATCAGCACAAAGTCCGCCACCGCCCGGCCCGGGTGCTTCCATATCTTCAGGATGCTCTTAATATCCCAGCGGGCCAGATACAGGCCGTACAGGAACGCTGACGCAAAATACCCGTACAATCCCGCCGCGATCCAAAAGGGCCGCCCGGACCGCCAGATCATCACGGACTGGCTTTCTATGCCAAAAGATTTCAGCACACAGACGATGACAAACGCTACGATCCCCGCCGAGAAGCCCACATTGAACAGGTTATATCCCATGTGCATGGAGGCTGTGTGTACCGAAAGCCCGGGGAGGATGAAGCCGATCAATATCCCTGCCGCAATAGACAGCAGCAGGTTCACCCATTTGTCAAAAGGCAGCTCATACACCAGCTCCGTCACTAAGGGCGCCAGGCTGGTCCCAAAAAAGCCCGTATAGATGTACCGGCTCAACTGGGCCCCATGCACCATGGCATAGAGGTAGGTTCCCAGCAGAATGGGTAAAATATTCACCGGATTCTTTCCCCAGAGCGCATAGCCTGCATTGATAAACACGGCCGCCATGGTCAGCCCTGTGAATCTGACCTTTTCCCGGTGAAGCAGCCATAGGCCCATTCCCATCACCAGGAAAGCATTCCAGAAAGCCGCCCCATATCCGACCAGCTCAAAATAGTCCGTGATCAGCGCGTCTCTTGAGACCACTATGGTCCACAGCCCCCGGGCCGCGGCCAGGACGCCCCCGCCCTCCGCTTCCATATTGATGATTCCCGCCGCGAATAAAAGCAGCATGGAATAATTGCAGAATATCCTTAGTTCCCTGCCCTCCAGCTTCTCCCGGATCGATCTGCCGTCCTCCATCCATAAGCCTCCTTTTATTTATTCCTGTGTTGGCTGTTTGCTTCTCCGATTCCCCGGCATCATTCCAAAGCCATGCTCCTGTATTCGATGGATTTC
This sequence comes from uncultured Acetatifactor sp., assembly GCA_910584235.1. Taxonomy (GTDB): domain Bacteria; phylum Bacillota; class Clostridia; order Lachnospirales; family Lachnospiraceae; genus Acetatifactor. Next base: position 30,798 of record CAJTZD010000040.1, on the reverse strand, counting down.
ACCTCATCATTCTCCAGGATAAAACAGAGCTTCATGCCGCCCTTTTCGCATACTATCATGCCGTTCTCCTGCAGTTTTCCCTCCGGATAAGCCTGTTGGAGCTTTTCCAGGGAGTCTCCGATGGCAATGCCCTCCCCGGTGGCCACGGAATCGTCTTTCAGAACGACTGTGGATATGTAGTCTTTCTCACCCGCAGGGTAAGTATCCACTTCGAAGCCCTGGTAAGTATACATTTTGTCCAGACCCTCAAATGCACAGCTGGCCGCCTCGAAATAGGAGACCGGCTCGCCCAGCCGTTCCAGGATCGGCGCCGCGTCCGCGTCCATGGCTATGGACACGCCGTCTGCCGTAAAGAGATACCCGTCGGAGGCCGCGCCGCCTGCCGTCTCCGGGCCCTGATCCGGCCCTGCCGCCCCGCCCCGGTCTGTATCCGGCTTTGAATCTCCATTTTCTGTCTGCCCGGACTCCGTTTCGGAGGTTATGTCTACCGGCTGGATATTCTCCACACTTCCCTCAATGGTCTTCTCCGCCTGGCCGCAGCCTGTGACAAGAAGCATAGCCGCTGCCAGAAGCGCGGCTGCGCATTTTTTCGATATTTTCTTGTGAACTTTTTTCATGGTTCTCGCTCTCCTTCTTCTTGCTTTCCGCCCCTGGGGGCTACTGCTTCATGCCGTAATACCGGTACTGCTCCTGTTTCTCCGCCTCGTAGGCGGCCAGCTTCTCCTCCCAGGATAACGACAGTTCCGTCTCCCCTCTCCTGTCAGGAACCCCCATCTCCCCGGAGAGTATCCTGCCGAAGTAGACCGAAAGCTTCTCCGCCCCTGACAGATTCATGTGGAGTCCGCCGTCATAGGTATCCGTACTGTAATCAATGCCCGTCTCCTCCTGAAGCTCCAGGAAATTCACATAGCGCAGTTCATGGGCCGAGGCGTAGGCTTCCACCTGCTCCTCCCATTCCGGGTACCAGTAAGGGTACAGGCTGGGGGCTTTGATCAGCACCAGCTCTATGCCCTTTTTTGCACAGAGCTCCCGCATCCTGTCCAGATACTCCAAAGGCTTCTCTCCAAAGCCATAGTCCGCCAGGATCCGGCCCTTGGGTACGTCCCGGGCCGCTTTCACGTCCACCCGCATATAATAGCCGTTGTGAGACACGGGCTTTGTGCCGAACATATATTCCAGATCGGTCCCGCTCAGCCCGCTCCATCTGGTGTGATAGCGCAGGATGGGGAACACATAGTCCAGAAAATGCTCTTCCTCGCTCATGGAGGCCAGAATCGACTTCACCTTTGCGGGAGACCACTCCATACCCTCTAAGGTCATCCGGTTGTAAGCCTCTCTCTGGGCTTTGTCATACTGCAGGGACAGCACATTGAACACCACCACCTCCGGCGTCTCATACCTCAGTGTATCCTCCAGCAGATAATAGGACTGCCAGATATACTGCTGAGCGCTGCCCCGGATGTAGCTGTTGATGCCGTACTGCTCCCAGAGCACCGCCGGGGAGAAATTCTCGTACACCTCGCAGTCTCCGATAAAGATGACGTCAAAGTCTTTCTCTTCTCCGTAATACTCCGCGATGAACGCCCCCTCCACTACATCGTCCACATACTTGGGCACAAGCAGACGCTGGAGCAGGTACAGACTCGTGAATACAATCAGGGCCGAGACGATTCCCCTCAGCCAGGCCCTGTATTTCTTATTTTCCACGCTTTCTGTGCTATCTTCTCTTCGTGCTTTTTCCGCAGCGCTTTCCGCATTTCTCTCATTTTCGCTCATGTTCCCTTACCTCCGGAATACGCTTCCTCCGCGGACGGTATTCTTTCCATAAGAAGCCCTCCCTCCCATGAGGCGCCTTTCCTCCTATGGAATGCCCCTCCCATAGGACGCTCTCTCCGTCTTCCTGTAGGTTTGTTAAAATTGATTATAAATAAACTGGCTGGCGTCATATCCCACACCGTAGGCGCCCGTCAGGAGCACCGTCAGAAACAATCCATACCACAAAATAAACCGCACCGGATAAGGCTTTGCAAAGATCCGCTCCCTGACACTGCCCCGCCGCTGCAGCAGACTCACCGCCAGAAGCAGCAGGGTCCCCGCCGCCAAAATTCCGTAATCCAATGGGCTAAGCCCCAGCCCCAGTAGAGACCCGTCCCAGAGAATATTCCAGTTGCGGGCCCTGAAGAGCGTGCCGAACATCCGAAAGGTCACGGGCACCGACCGGTAACAGTCAAAGGTCCGGAGCGCCGACACCAGCAGAAAAGTCCTCAACACTTCAAAAATCCGGTATCCGGTCCCGCCGGCTCCGAACCGCTGATGAAACCTGTCATAAAGGGGCTCCAAAGTCTCGGAGACCATCAGCACGGCCCAGTTCCCCAGCCCCCAGACAATGAAATTCCAACTGGCTCCGTGCCAGATGCCCGTGGCAAACCAGACCACAAAGGAAGACAGATATACCGGCAGCCTCTTGCCCACGGCCTCTCCCAGACGGCGGCGGGAGAACTTATTAAATTTCTGCATGAACCCGCACACGGAGATGGGATAAAAAATATAGTCCCGAAACCATGTACCCATGGTAATATGCCATCTGCGCCAGTATTCCTTGAGGGATTTTGAGAAAAAGGGCCTCTCAAAATTCTCCTGCAGGGTAATCCCAAGCGTCTGGGCAATTCCTATGGTGATATCGATCCCCCCGGTAAAATCCGCGTACAGTTCCAGCGCGTAGAAGAACATCCCCACCAGTACCCAGGCCCCCTGGAAAGCCTCCGGGTCGCCGATGACGGCATTGACCCCTACCAGCATCCGGTCAGCGATGACCAGCTTCTTAAAGTATCCCCAGAGAATGCGCTGTAAGCCGAGGCTGACTTGTCTTTTGTCAAAGGCATGCTCTGCATAAAGGGTCTGGGACAGATCTCCGAACCGGCTGATAGGCCCCTGCACCAGCTGCGGGAAAAAGGATACAAACAGGGCAAACCGGAAAAAATTCCTCTGGGCCCTGACCGTGCCCCGGTAGACATCGATCAGGTATCCAAGGGCCTGAAAGGTATAGAAAGAAATGCCCATGGGCAGTGCCAGGTCCAGGAACGAAAACTGTCTGCTTTCCCCTTTTCCGAAAGCTTCTCCGAAAGCATGGAGGATGCCGTTTAGATTGGCTATGGCGAAATTGGTGTACTTCACCACTGCCAGAATTCCTAAATTCAGCAAAAGAGCTGCCAGGATCCACCGCAGCCGGACGGATTTCTGCCTGTCCTTATAGGCCTTTTTCTCCTCTTTGGTAAGCTTCCCCTTATGCTCTTTCAGATATGCGGTCTGCCTGTCCGCATTCCGCTCTATCCTCAGGGCGGCGTAATAGACCGTAACCGTGGTAAAGAGGATGTAGGCCAGGTACTCCGTTCCCGCCAGGGCATAGAACAGGTAGCTCGCCCCCAGCAGAAACATCCACCGGCACCGCTTCGGCACAAGATAGTACAGCACAACCAAAACCGCCAGAAATCCCAAAAACTCATATGATGTAAAAAGCATGTAAAGTCCCTCTTAAGCCTGCGCAGCTCAGGCCTCTTCCTCCAGCCTTTGGATCAGCGCGTACAGCGCCCTGGCAGAATTGAAGTTTTCGGGGAGGATATCCTTGGCAGTGACGGCGATATCAAAATTCTCATTGATCTCCGCAATCAGGCTTACGATATCGAACGAGTCCAGAATCTTATCGTCCACCAAATGTTCCTCCGTCTCAAAATCCACGTCCGGGTGTAAATCCTGTAAAATCTCCATTAATTCTTCCATGTCTTATGTAACTCTCCTTCCTATTGGCATCATTCATCCCATTAAGCGGCGGAAAAGCTTTGCTCTCAGCCCGCTTCATACCGCTTCTTCAGGGCCACCCTGTCTATCTTCCCGTTTGCCGTAAAGGGCAGACTCTCCAGCCGGACAGTCTTATTGGGCAGCATATATCGGGGCAGCTTTGTCTTTAACAGGGCGGCCAGTTCCTTTTCCGCCGGGTCTCCTACATAATATAATATGATCTTCGCCTTTTTCTCGTCATAGATGCAGGCGGCCATGGAAATGCCCGGAATCATATCCACATTCACCTCAATTTCCCCCAGTTCAATGCGGTGGCCCATATGCTTGATCTGGTAATCCTTACGGGAGACGAAAACCAGCTCTCCGGCCGGATTTATGCGGCCTATGTCCCCGGTCCGGTAGATCCGCTCCGGATAAGCCGTATTTAAGGGATTCTGGGTAAAAGCCTGGGCGGTACGGACCGGGTCGTTGTAATAGCCCAGGGTCAGGGCCGTGCCCCGGATGCAGATCTCCCCCTCTTCCCCCTCTCCCGCCAGTCTCCCCTCCGGCGTCAGCAGCAGAATCTCCCGGTTGGGGAACGGCCGTCCGATGGGAATCGATTCATTTTCCGCAAACTCCCGCTCCACCCTGTAATAGCAGCACATTCCCGTGCCCTCCGTAGGGCCGTAGAGATTGGTAAAAGAAGCCTCCGGCAGGGCGTTTCGCCAGATCCGGAACTGCTTTATGGGAAAAACCTCGCTGCCGAAAGCCACGGTGCGCAGGAACTTGGGCGTAACCGTCTCAAAGGTGCCGAAAGCGCTTATCATGGTCAGCGCGGACACCACCCAGCAGATGGTATTGATGTGGTAGGTATTCAAATATTCCACCAGCTTTACCGGGACGGAGAAGAGCTCCCTGGGAATCAGGTACGTGGTGGCCCCGAATTTCAGTGTAGGGTACAGCTCCTTTAAGCAGGCGTCGAAATACAGAGGGGATTGGTTTCCGAAGACTGTATCGCCGTCAAACTCCAACACTTCGGAAAGTCTCTCAATATAGTCAATGACAGATCTGTGGCATGCCGCCACGCCCTTGGGAATTCCCGTGGATCCGGAGGTAAAGACAATGTACACAGGGTCAGTGTCGATGGCGCGCCTGCGGATCTCCTCCAGGGCAGCGTCATTGATCTCCCCCGAAACCGCCTCCCCAAACAGGACCGCCTCCCCTGCCCCCAGCCGAAAAGACTTTGCGGTCTCAAAGGTGCTCTCATCGCAGATCACAAGCGGCGACTGCACATTGTCCAGGATCAGCTGAATCCGGCCGGCAGGCATCTCCTCGTCAATGGGCACATAGAAATTCCCCGCGGCCACTGCGCCGAAAAACGCCGCCACCTCCAGAGGGGATTTCTTCATAAAAATCACCACCGGCTTCCTGTAAATACCTTTTCTGTGGAGAAAGCTTGCGATACTGCGGCTTTGCCCGTATACCTCCAGAAAGCTTAAAGAGACTGTTCCGTCGGAATAAGCCGTCTTATGGGGCTTCTCTTTTACGATCTCATTCAGATAATCCAATACATTGTTCCGCATATCCGTTTCCTCATCCCTCCCGTCCGCCGGCAGGCTTCTGCTTCAGGAGGCATCCATATTCTTTTTTCAGCCGTCCGCAAGACATTACCGCCTTTCGCGCCAGCACTTCCATCACATCCAGGAAACCGTCCCCCAAACTAAGGTCCCGCTTCACCAGAGAAAGTTCCGTACAGGCCAGCAGCACCGTCTCCGCCCCCCTGCCAAACAGCTTTCCGGACACCACGGCGAATTCCTCCGGCTCCACGGCCTCCCCCGCCTTAATCTTTTTATAGATCATGTCCATGACGATTTGTTGACTCTCCCGGTCAGGCAGGATACATGCGATTTCTTCCGCCCCCAGGGCTCTTTGAAACAATTCGCTCTCGATGGTTCCGTCCGTGGCCAGAATGCCTGCCCTGCGCACCCCCGCCTCCTTCAGGCACAGGGCCGTCTGCGCAACGGCGTTCAGAACCGGGATGCCGATCTCCGCTTCCAGCTTTTTCTGGAAATAATGGGCCGTGACACAGGGAATGGCGATCAGCTCCGCTCCCTGCTCTTTTAAGCCGATTCCGATCTCTATCATCCGGGGCAGGGGGTTTTCCGGACTCTGTCCCAGGATAAATCTGGTGCGGTCGGGAATCTGCGGTTTGCTGTGCAGCAGGATCTCCATATGCTCCTGATCTGAGGCCGCGTCGCTCATTCGGGTGAGCAGCTGCAGGAAATATGCCGTTGCCATGGGACCCAGTCCTCCAATGATGCCTAGCTTCTTCATACGTATTCTCCCATCCTGGCAGTCATTTCATTTTCTTTTCCCAGGCATCTTAACAGGAAGTTGTTTCCTATTTATGTCATAAGCTGTTTCATATTTGTATCATATTCGTTTCTGTTTTTTTAATTTACCGCCGGATAGAGAGAGTGGTCATAATTGAAAGCATTCCAGTGTTGGGCGGAGTATTCCATCAGCTCGGCCTCTGTCCACAGAAATATGACAGGATGATCCGTCCGCGGGGTAGTGTCAAAATGATACCACCCGTCCCCCACATCCACCAGATTCCAGTAGTGCTCTGTTCCGGAGGGGATCTTTTGGATGTCCATGTTGGCTATGCCTGCCCTCGTCAGCAAAGCTTTGGCGGTACAGGCGTATGTATAGCAGTCTCCCCTGCTCTCCGCCAGTCCCTTGTAGGCCGCTTTGATCCAATCCCCTTTTTCCTCGTGGGAAATATAGGCTATATGGCTTATCACATAACTGTAAATGGCCCAGGCCTTGTCCCTGTCGCTCATATCCGGTGTGATGATCTGCGCCAATACCAAATCCGCAAGGGCATTCACTTCCTCCAGCGTATATCTTCTGACCATCACAGTCAGGTTCACAGTCACACTGCCGATATTGCCCGCCCGGTCTTTTGCCGTATACACTACGGGATAGACTCCTTCCGCCCCCAGATTCACGCCGGAGCTGTCTATCTCCAGCGTGATTTCCTCTCCGCTGTTGTCGCTGACCCTCACATTCCTGCGATAGGAAATGTTCTCCCCGACAAAATGGATAAAGTCCGCGGCCCCCTGTATCACGGGCGCCTCCGTATCCTCATACAGGGTCAGCGCGGCCTGCTTTACGGTCTCATTGCCGCTTTCGTCTACAGCCGCCACTTCCACCACCTGGGATCCCGTTTTCGTCAAATCCGGCTCTTTTACAAATTTCACTTCCACCGGACTGGCGTCCTCCACCCTGACTACAAAGTCCTCCGCCGCTCTGGGCAGAAGCGCGTATCCCTCTATGTCCTGAAGCTCCAGCAGCGGCGGAACTGTGTCTGTCACATAGAGCGTGATACTGTGCTCCTCCCCGCTTACATCCACCAGGACTTCCCATTCTCCCACTCGGGTATAGTCGATTTTATCCACTTCCGTAATAAAAGAAGCCTCCGGCGCCATAATGACAAAACTTTCAAGGCCCGGTGCCTCTCTGCCCACTTCTACCGTAACGCTCTCCGCCAACTGAATGAGAAACAGCTCTGTCTCCAGAACCGTGCGGTTCTCTCCCCTGTCCGTCAGCGCGATCTTTACTTCCTGCACTCCGAGCCTGTCAAAATCAGGCTCTTCCACATAGGCCACGGTTACCCGGGTGGCATCTTCGATATTCCTCACAAAGGCCTCCGGGCCGCAGGTCTCTCCCAACTGAAGCTGAACCGGCACAGACTCCCCGGCAGGCGCAATGGTGTCTTCTATGACGAGCCTGCAGTTGTGGGTAAACAGGCCGCTTTTCACCTTGATTTCATATTCTCCGGGTACAGTAATGTCAAAGGGCTGGCTGTCCTGTGTAAAAAAGGCCTCCTCTCCGTTTATCATAAACGCCGAAGCTTCCACACGAATACCCGCCTCCACGCGCACGGTCTGATAGGCCTGATAATATACATAAGCCCAGCCGCCCGCACAAAAAAAAGCAAAAAACACAAGGCATATCCCGGTAATGATCCATGGTTTCCTGCTCCTTTTCTTGCTTTTTATCTCTGATGTCCTATGTTCTTCCTGCATGATATTGCCCCGACAGCATCTAACAGCATTCCTTTCCCCTAGTGCGGCGTACATGCTCTGCCGATTCCGTATACTTTCCTAGTATCATAGCACAATGTACGCTATTTTGGCAAGAAATTTGTTTAGGGCCTGCCCAGCGCCGCGCTTTCCGCGCTTAAAACACTCTCGCGGGTTCTTGTCCGCGTAAAAATGCAAAACTCCGGGCGGCAAAGCTTTACTCTTTTTCCATCTTGCGGATGATGCAGCTGTGCTTCTTTGACTTTCTGTTGTAATTGATTCCCACAAGAAGCAGATTGCCTCTATAATCTCTCAGAGCCTCCGTATAATTCCGATCCTCTATCTGCGCCAGCGCACCGGATACACTTTTATTCCACTTCAGTTCGATCACGGCCGCCGGCTTATCCGCATGCATCCTCCTTGGAAGCATAAAGATGTCCGCAAACCCTTTCCCTGTGGGAAGTTCACGTATCAGCGTATAGTACTCCCTCGCGGCATAAAAAGCCAGGTTGATGACACAACTCAGGGAATTTTCATCATTATACTGCAGAACGGAAATCTCGTTATGCATACGGTCTACCCCTTCAGCAACAGTGTTTCCGTCAAGATTCCACATAGCCTCCAACAGCCTATGAGAATCCTCAATGGAACGAATGACCTCTGTCCAGTCCATTGTACTGATAGCATTGAGATATTCACGGGAAACTTCCCTGTTCGGAATGGAGACCGTCTCATCCATGCTGTTATAGGTCAGATACCCTAAATGTACCAGCAGGGTTAACACATCGTCCCTTGTGGTCAAAGTTGTCATGTCATTGCTGAAAGTGCCCACATTTATCCGAACCGCTTTACCGCCCAGCATCTCCACCACAGCGCTTTTCAGACCGTCCATGTCCATCTGAATATAGGCTTTCAGCGCCTCATAGGTTTCTGTCTGATTCCAGTATGGCCCAAACTGGTGGCGGAGCATGGCCTCTACAACAGATTTCGGATTATATATAGAACGTTCTTCGTCTCCTTCTTTCCTGTGGACAAGAAAGCGATAGCCATCATACCAGGCTCTTGTTTCCTCAAAACTCATCTCGTAGGTTTCACAGAGCCCCTTTACCTCCTCTTTCGTAAACCCGAAATATTCTGCCATAGCGCCCGAATTCGTCATGGAATATTCCGTGAACATATTCAGTGCCGAATGCGAACCATACTTCTTGATTGGCAGAATCCCCGTCATATATGCAAGCGCGACATAGTCCTGGTCTTTCAGCCAGACCCGCAGGAAATCCAGATATTTTTTCTGGGCATCTTTATCCTGCCGATATTCCCGGAACGGGCAGTCCCATTCATCGATCAGAATGACAAATGGGCATCCCGTACTGGCATAGATATCTTTCATCACGAACACAAGATAATTGCCATCCGGGCAGTCAGGGTAGCTTCGCCTCAAATCGGCAATGAGCCTCCCCTGCAGCAGCTTCAGCATTCCCTCCACACTTTCGGCAGTGCTTAAAAACTCCTGCATGTTGACCTTAATCACGTCATACCGGTTCAGATGCTTTTGATAAGAAGCGCTCTGTCCCGCGGCAAGCTTGTCAAACAGCCCCGCCGTGTCCTCCCCGCGCCCGTAATATGCCGCAAGCATATCGGCTGCCATGGACTTTCCAAAACGCCTGGGCCTGCTGACGCAAATGAATCTCTGCATTGTCATGGCACAGCGGTTCGCCTCTTCAATCAGTCTGCTTTTATCGATAAATATCTGAGAGCCCAATGCCATCTGAAAGGCATTGCTCCCCGGATTCAGATAAATTCCCATAGGCCCGGCATGTCCTCTCTTATTTTGAAATGCGTTGTTGTTCTGGCATTTTTTCTTGGTTCTTTCTACTTTATTATATCCATAATCCAGGTACATGACAAGGATATTTTATTTTAGGTTAGCGGGCAGTGCCCGCAGTGCATGGCGGTTAGCTGTAAAGCTTTTTGTATCAACTTCAAAGACACAATAAATTATGACTACAAAAACATTTACTTTTTTATTGACTTCAAGGACATAATCAAGTATAATAATTCTATGCAGCGCAATATTGCAGCATATGATTCAATCTCTGCCAAGGCGCCTGGCGAAGAAAACACCAAATGAAAAGTGAAGGAGGAAAGCTATGAAGAAAAAAGCGAATTCTATTTTTGCGTTGCTTTTGGCGGTATTACTGTTTACAAACTCATGGACAGCATTGGTTGCAGAGGCTGCAACAGCAGCTTCGTGTTCGCATCCAAGCTACACAGTCGATTCTGTGAGAAGGATCCTGTATACGAGCCATGATGATGTGTATCATTATGATACGATTGAACTGACATGTGTCTGCAGCGTATGCAAAACGACATTTACAAAGTCATATACTAGCACTGAGGGAGAATCCCATTCGCTTGTAGTAAAGGCATATTCAGGCAACGACCGTCATGTAGGAAGCATGCATTTTGAAGATTGTATCAAAAGGTGTACAGCCTGCGGCTATGAGTGCTATGCCACAGTTTCCTGGTCCTGCCCGGGGCCGCCTTGTCCCGTGCATCTCCACAGCATAAAGCCAGAGGAACAAATCAGATAGCATTGTATTACACTGACTGGGAGGAAATATCATGAAACCGTTTCATCAGCTTCTGCGGCGTCCAGTGCATTTTCTGGCGGTACTGATCCTGTTTGCGGCTTCCAGTGCGTTTTTGTGCCTGGGCTGGGGCGTTCTGCGCTCCGCCCAGGCTACTTCCGATGAGATGGATCGGAGGTTCGTGACGTTGGCGCAGATCGCCCCGCAAGGGCCGGACACGCCTCAAAGGATTTCGGAGACTCTGCTATGGGATCAGGATCTTGAGAGGGTCGTCCGTGTGGAAGCGATTGGGGATACCGGCAAAACTCTTGACGATCTCTATGACTTTATCGAGAAAAGCGGCTGCCTCAGAGGATTATACCAGACCGATAAGACCAGCGCATATGTGCCGCAATTAAGGATTCACATGAAACTGTCCGATGCGATTGGCCATCCTTCCCGTACCGGTGCCTCCATGTTTGTGTTTACGCTTACGGAAATCGGTGATATCAAAGATCCTAAAGTGTTGTGGAGCCCCGACGGGCAGACAGCCATAACCCATGGAGGACGCAGAGTCACGGTCAAAGGGAAAGTGGACGACTGCCTCGCACTTCCGAAAGACTATGAAGCGCCTTCAGAAATCCAGGTGGAACTGTCAGAAAAAGCTGCTGACGGAAAACCGATTGAGGATTTTATTTCGGGGCTGGAAATCGGAAAAAAGTATATTGTTGCCGACTATAATGCCGCAAACTGGGATCTGTATGCGCGCAAAAGTATGCTTGACATGCTGGCGATGAGGTCTGAGGTTGCAGGTAACTATACGGTGGACGATATCAACTGGGACTATCTCTCCTGGGAGTCTCGGGAATCTATGGGAGGACTCTGCGCGGTGTACTCTGATCCGGCTCTTGGCGAGTATGCCATGACATCCACGGCCTATCTCGAAAAAGCCGGTTGTTATGAGTGCAGCGTCACGCTGGAAGCGGATACGGATAAAAAAGATGGCAGAGGAGCGGTCTCCGGGATCAGCGAACTTACCTGCCCCATTGATGATTTCCTGGCGGATCCTGACAACCGTTTTTATGCCGATTTCCTGGAATCGGCAGAGACGCAGCAGCATTGTGTATCTGTGATGGGGACAGATATGCTCCAGAGTTTTTACCTTTTTCACGAAAACCTTGCCTTTGTGACGGAGGGCAGGTATTTCTCGGAGCAGGACTACCTGGAGGGACGTCCCGTCTGCCTTGTCTCGGAAGCCCTTGCCGTGAAAAACGGTCTTTCCGTTGGCGATAAACTCGATATGGGCTTCTATCAGTCTCAGGATACAAATCTCGACAGCCTGGGCAACCTGGGCCATGAGATAAGCGACCTGGACGATGAGTTTGACCCAGAGATGTTTTTTGCGGCCTTTTCTGCAGGGGGAGGAGACGATCATTACGGATATGCCCCCGCCATATGGTATGCGGGCGATTCACAGATTCAGGCGGAAAAAGAGTATGAGATCATTGGCATTTACCGCAATACGGCCCAGACAGATAAGACCATCTCTTATGCCAGCGCCTCTGATTATGCGGCGCAAAGCGAAGATTTTAGCCTCAACGCGATTTTCGTCCCGAACGCGTCCCTGGGGGACATCGAAACGGATGCCGTCTCCTCCAGACGGCGGCAAAAAATCGTCCTGAAGAACGGCAGCACGGACAGATTAGATGAACTTTTGGCCGCGGAGGGCTATCCGGAGGGTCTTCTGGTCTATTTTGACGGCGGCTACAGCGCGATAGAGGGGACGCTCAAGGCACTGCGGGGCAGCGCGGGAGAGATCTTCCTGGCTGCGGCAGGTACGTTTCTGGTGATTCTGGCTGCCTATATCGCTCTGTTCGTTGCGGGGCAGCGCAGGAATGCCGGGCTCATGCTCTCCCTGGGAGCGGGCAGGAGGAAAACTTCGGCCTTTCTGCTGACGGTATCCCTGATCCCGCCTGTCATCGGCTCCGTGATCGGCTCTGCGGCCGGCGCGCTGCTGCTTGGCCGGGTGGTGGAGGCCGTCCTGGGGGATGTCTCCTCACTGACCGGAGGAAAATTCAGCGGAGGCGTTACGCTTGGCAATGCGGAAGCGCTGGTGGAAGCGGCGATCCGGCCTGACTCGGCCTTTTGGGCCTTTGCCGCCATGACCGGCATCTACCTGATCGCGCTTACGGTGGCCGCCGTGTTGACAGCCGGTAAAAAGCCCAGGAACTTTCTTCGAAAGTAGGTAAATGTATGCCAATATATTATTTGAAAAGTCGGCTTACGCGGACTGCCTCAGGGCTTTTCTTATGTCTGCTCTGGGCGGCGCTGGCATGGTTCGGGTGCCTGTACAGAGGCTTTATCGCTGACAGGGAAGCGAGCCGCGCTGCAGCGTATCTTCTGCCGGTTGAAATCGTGATATCGGACAGCACAGGCACGGAAACGGAAGGGCTGTGCGTGGTGGGGGAACCGCTTTATGCGTTTATGAAAAATAAGGGGCCCTACGATGCGGATGACGAAGCGTTTGCGGATCTCCTGCCGTACCTGGGGGAAGTCCGGATGAAATGCGAACTGGACGGCTCCGTCCGGGGCATTTCGGGCACGCAGCTTGGCGGCGAGCTGGTTGCCCTGACAGCATTTGGTGCGGTTCCCGCTTTTGACCCGAAGGCGGGAACCGGCAGTGTGGTCTATTTTGACGGGAAAGAACACGATCTTTCCGATCCCGGCGCATATGACGTCATTGTTCCTGAGAGGATGCTTGAGGCGATAGGAACCGATGAAGAGGGAAGCCTGCTGCCAGTTAAGCTGGAGTCTTATATCCCTGCGGCCAGGCATGTCACATATACGACAGAGGCGGCTGTGACGGGATATTATACCGGGGTTGACAGCACAACGGTATATGTCTCCTGGCAGTACGCCGTCGAGATCAAGGACGGCCTGAAAGCACGGCTTTCCGCTTCCAGCATCTCCGCAACGGCTGCGGACAATACGAAGCTGGATGAACTGAGGGAGCGGCTGGGGCGTCATTTTAATGAAGTAAGGCTCTATGGCGGTGCCGGCGGAGAACCCAGGGGAAGTTTTCTAACTGGAAATGGCACGGTAACATCAGCCGGATATGGGAACTATCTGTATGCCGTGACCATCCACGATGAAAATCTGCGGGATACGCTGGGGGATCTTGACCGGAGCATCGCGCTTCTTAAGCGGCTGCTGCCGATCCTGACCCTGATTGAAATGGCGGCCGCCGCGGTTGCGGCATATTTCTTTATCTATGTAAGGAAAAGGGAGCTCGCCGTGGCGAGAAGCCTCGGCACGCCCAAAAAGAGCGTTCTTGTGGCCATTGCCGCGGAGCTGCTGATCTGGTTCGCCGCGGCTCTGGCAGTCTCAGCGGCTGCTTCGGCGGTCGTCCCGCTTTCCGGGATCCAGGCAGGGCCGATCCTGTTGATCGATCTCTCGGCTTTGACCGGGGCGGAGGCCGCCGGATACCGGGCGTGCGGAAAGATAGGGCTGGTCAGCCTGAAGGAGGAAGAATAGATGACATTAGCGCTTGAAAACGTATCTTACTCATACAAAACGAAATACCAGACGGTGCAGGCAGTGAAAGATGCCTCCTGCCGCTTTGAACAGGGGAACTTCTACGCCATCGTAGGCAAGAGCGGAAGCGGAAAGTCCACGCTCCTTAGCCTCGCGGCAGGTCTCGAAGCACCGGGAAGCGGCAAAGTCACAGCCGATGGCGAGAATATCGGCCGAATGGATCAGGACGGATACCGCCGCGATACCGTAAGTGTGATCTATCAGAATTACAATCTTTTCCCGCTGCTGACGGTCATGGAAAATGTGATGTATCCCCTGGCGCTTAAGAAAATTCCCAAAAAAGAGGCGGCGGACAGAGCGGCAAAGGCTCTGGAAAAGGTCGGACTTGACGGGACTTTCCATAAGCGTCTGCCGGCCATGCTGTCCGGGGGCGAGCAGCAGAGGACGGCCATCGCCAGGACGCTGGCCTGCGGGAGCAAGGTCATCCTGGCAGACGAGCCTACAGGGAATCTGGACGGCGAGAACAGCAAAAATATTCTCCGACTGCTGGCGAACCTGGCGCGGGAAGAGAACTGCTGCGTGGTCGTCGTCACCCACGATTTAAGCATCGCAGCCGCGGCCGATGTGGTATACCGGATGGACAGTGGGAGGATCGAAATGATTCCGGCGGTTCAGGTCGGGCTTTGGCCTTGACGGGCGATCCTGCTTCCGTCAAATATTCAGCGATACGCTGGCGGGCATTGCTGGCTTGGCAATGCCCGAGTTGCCGATGACGATGACAGTCGTCCATTGTACTGATGGCGTTGAGATATTCGCAGGAAACAAAAAGAGAACTGGTACATACACTTAAGATGCTCCAGATCTCTTTTTAAAACCTCCTGAAATACTAGAACGATACGATAACGGAATAGCATCCAAGTCTATTCTCTGTCTAAGCCACCGCTTCAACAACACGCCTTACGTGATTATCATTGTATCTGCAAAATATTATATATCAATATTTGTTTTAGCGTCTACAGATTCTTGTTCCAGCCGTTTATTTTCATTCTTGCAGTTCTCAAGCTGCATAATGAGCTTATTTTTCTTTTCCGTCAGCAGAGTATTCCTTTTTACCAAATTATCTTTCTCGGTTTCTGCATAAAAATATGCTGCTTTTTATGCAGATACAGGCCATTATCTGCATAAAGGAAAATATGATTATATGCAGATGATGGCAAGAGTCGAAACCATGTTCTCAACAGCCCGACTCTTATATGTCTATAGTGAACACTGGCAAGATACTGCCGGATGTCAGCAGCACCACTTAAGCGATTGCCAGCTTTATATATATGTTACTTTATCAAATATAGATAGCTTCCAATTTTCTTATTTTTTGACGTAAGCCATATAATCGCAACCGGGCCCGGGAATGATAAAATCTCTAAAAGAAAAAACAATTTATATTACTAATCAATTATCTATGTAATATGTTTCTATATATTTTTTGAACAAGCTCTTTGCTATCCATAAAACTCTTGGTTCGATGATAAGCAAGAAAATATATAATATTAGGGATAACTATGCAAACCAAGCCCTTTCCCAGCAACCACCAGATGCCTATTTCCGGTAACAGACTACAGACGTAAAAGCAAATCCCTCCAGCAAGCAAAGTAACTGCAACGTTGTAGAACCAATTCGAAATATATTCCCCTACTCTAACATTAAAGACTAACTTGCATACATTATGTAAAAGCCATGGCATATTCACAAACAACAGGCTTATAACCGTTGACAGAATGATCCCATATATTCCAATAAACTGCACCATTATCAGATTGCTAATCAGATTGACTCCGGCTGTTATCAATGGTCTAAAACGATCCGATACCCAGATTCCCGCTGCATCTTTATATGCTCCCGCTACCTGGTTCGACTGCAAAACATAGAAATAAGCAGCAAACAGAACTACAATTCCAAAAGGCAGTATATTCTCTTCACCAATCCAAAGCCTGATAAAATGTTGATAAAGACATATCATGCAAATCGCGCACCACCCGACCACCCATTGATTCCAAAAGGAAAGTCGCATAAAGTCCTTATAATTCTTTTCTTTACTTTCTGTCTCCACACTGTTTCCCAGTGATGCAATAATTGAGTTCGTACATAATCCAATCATACTTATTACTGATGAAACTACATAATAATAGTTTGAATATAATCCTAAAACGGCCAGACCTAAAAATGCAGAAATTACAATGTTATCAAAAGAATTAAGGACTATGTTACCAATCTTCACTATAAATAGCGCTTTTATTTTTTCTTTTATTACAGTGACATCTTCCTTATTAAGTTTTCCCTGGCTTCTATATTCCGGATAATATTTTGATGCCAGTAACGCTGTGATTATATTTGTTGCAATACTACACATTGGAATAACGATGACGTATATATAATAATTTTTAAAAAACAGCAATGCCATACACTGTAACACATATTTTACCGTTTCCACTCCTATAACAATTTTACTCTTTATATCATTTCTCTGGTGTGCGACGAACAAGCTGCCTTTATACGCGAACAAGAAATATGTAGATACTGTTCCTGCCAAATTAATCAGATATAAAATGTAAATATTTATATTGGCTGGAATATCTGATTTTATAAAGATGCCTAAAAAAGGCATCAATCCGATACCCAAAAACATAATAACCAAGCCTATTACGCAATAGGCTTTTTTATAGAAGTTCATCAACGCACATATCATTTCTGTGTCATGTTTGGCTATAGGCTTATACATGCTAAATACCAGCGCCGTCCCTACACCCAATTCAGCCAAATTCAGCGTATTTAGGAGTGAGGCGAATAGTCCATTCAGTCCTATATACTGAATGCCCAACGTGTATATAAAGATAGTCCTAATTCCAAATGGCACAATTATCTGATATAATTTTAAAAGCACTGCAAAGATGACATTGCGCGTTGCATTTTGGGCTCTGCTCTCTGACATGATTATCCTCATTAATGTTTCTCTTTTATAAGCTGTCTATATAAATCCTCTTTGCTAAGATCCGCCTGTTTCTTTATCTCTCTCTGTATATCATCCAAATTATCTTTTACATCTTTAACCAATGTTTCATAATCAATTTTTTCTGTAATATCCCTACACTGTTCCGGAATCCCAAGCTTTACAAAAAAATCTCTAACTTTTGAGTCCCAAACAAAACCATAACTCGGGATTCCAAAAGAAGCAGCAATAATATGGCTATGAAGACGAAATGAAATTATCTTTTTAAATGAAGTAATATTAAATATCAAGCTTTCTGCATCTATTGCCCTAGGTAGAACCAACTCACTCTTTCTATAAGAAATTCCTAACTCAATAAGCAGTTTATCGACAACTCTCTCGTCAGAAATATCTCCATTTGTGAACAGCTTCCATGTCGCTCCACTATTCATAATTCCTTGGATAATTTGTTTTTGTATATGATAGGTATTTTCCCAATTTATGCATCCAATACCATATTCAGCCACGATTACATTGGATCTGTTGTAAAATCTAGGACAGCATAACGCTGTGTCATATGTATTAGTAACTTTATGTTCATTTCCGAACAAAAAAATAAACCTTTCATATGAATCTCTTATGGAAATATCCTTTACACACTCTAAGTTGAAAACTCTTTTTAAAATTTTTTTGGAATGATCTGAAATCTTACCTAGTCCACATGCATGAAACACTACTGTAGGAGACTTTCTTTTGCATTGTCTCACAATGCTATATATCAACTCTGCAAAGTAGTCCTGAAATAATGCACCACCTGCAAACAGTATAATGTCAAAATTATTGCGAAGCAAATGTTCATTTAAATTCAACATAACCCGTAAGCATCTTTTAATATCGACCGCTTTCCTATATAAGACTTTACGAAGTACTGTAGAAATAATAATTTTTTTATATCCACTGCACCTATTTCTACTAAGAGACCGCAAACTATAATACTCGTTAAAACCACTTCTTCCCGAAAGATCAAACTCTATAATTTCTGCATCGCATTTTTGCTCTATTAGTCTTTTTACTGTTTCACATATAACAGCATCACCTAAATTTTCGGAATATCTTTCCCCAATTAATAAAATCTTCATCCATACCTCATACTCATCTATTAATCAAATAGCGTTTGCACCATTTAACGATACCCATATATTCTATCCTAACGATATTACGGCACAGACGGCCTCCCCATTTTTTCCCAAATATTTTTTGATACTTAGTTTCTTTTGCTTTATATCGCTTTTCCTTTTCATTTGATGCATTTTTCCATGCGCCGTTAAAATGGTGATTTGCATATGTATTTTCTGTAAAACAATTGCTCCCATCACGATAAGGGTTAAAGGGACAAAAATACTCCATTGGGTAGACTGTAATATGATCCAATTTCTGATATTTTCCATTTATCTGTAATCCGTGCTTCACCAAACATTTCGTTATAGGAACCGGATTAGGGGTCATATCGTACTGCCCTTCTCCCAGCACAAAACGACGCCCATTATAGTCATCCATAAATTCCTTGAACAAAGGATTCATTTTCTCGCTGCCAAAAATCCATGCGGCTATGCCGTTAGAATCCTCAAAACAGGTAAATGCTTCATTATCCAGCAAATCATCAAAGCTTTTCAGGATCTCAATATCTGAATCTAAATAGATCCCGCCATAATTGTAGAGTACCCAAAGCCTCACATAATCACTTGCAAATGCAAATTTTCTTTCCTGATATGCTTCTTGCGCATAAGGACATATGGATAAATCAAAATTTTTTGCATTCCAAAGCCTTATTTCGTAGTCCGGCAGCTTCTCTTTCCATGAGTCAATACATTTAACAACATCGTCCGGATACTCTGGTGGGTCGCTAAACCATACATAGTGAATCATTTTAGGAATCATAATCCGCCTCCAAACACAGTCCATTTAAAGCAATCTATAGAGCAGATCTATTTGTCTTTCTCCTAAGCTTGCTTAAAAAAATAAATTCTTTCATCAGAGCCAGCAAATATCCTTTTGCTCTGGCCCTCCGTAGTTCGTTTCTATAGAAATCCTCTGTTTTCTTTCTCTTTTGTTTCAAATTCAATATAAAAGACCTTACGAAATGGAACCCTTCTATCATCCCCCATTTCATACGCCGCAATATGTAGAACTTTTTCTTACTTATAATCCTGTAGTATGATTCGCCAAATGACATGTACAGCTTTCTTAAATACCCAAGCTCCAGTCTCCTTATGTTTATTTCGTGATACAGGCTGACCGTCTCACAAAATCCACATCGAAATCCGCTTTCCTTAACCCACTCCACCATCTCGGTATCTTCTCCCGAAATGATTTTATCCTGCTTTCGGCCTTGTGACGCCAGCCATCCATTCCTGGCCAACTTTTCCAATGGTTCCCGCAAAATAACCAGACCTGCCCCAAATGGCATCCGTTTATATTCTCCAATACTAATGTCTTGTGTCTCAGAATAGCATGTGCATGCCAGTCCGCAATATGCTGCTTTTAACAGGACATATTGTTCATCTGTCAGAGCCTCTTTAAACCTGGGAATGACCCGGCCATTAAAAGCTCCCGCGCCATCGTGCGTCTTTATATACTCCGCAACGCCGCACAGCCAATTTTGATCAATAAAGTTGTCGTCATCTAAAAAGACAATCCATGTGGTGTCCGCATTTTTTATGCCGCATAATCTAGCATTGCTCAAACCTGGTTCAGGCTCATATAAATAGATGATTTTACTGTTTTCTTCCGTTAATTCTTTGATAACTTCAGATGTGGAGTCTGTTGAGCAGTTGTCGACAATCAGCACTTTCTGCACCAAGGAATCAAACATAGTCTGATTCACAATACAATTTACCACGCGTTCTATCCGGTTTCCTCCGTTGTATGTACAAATAATTATGGTAAACATCCCATCACCTTTCTGTCAAATGTCTTGTAGATTTAATCCGATATTTTCCAAATCTTTTTTATTCATGCACGCTTCTCCTTTTCCGCATAAATGATATATGAATGACAAAAGTCCCATCTTTGCAAGAATGCACTTTAAAAAAGCAATCCTTTTAGATTTTACACACTTTCTAATGTTTAGCCGCCTGTCTTTCTCTGCCTGAACCGTTGAGACACCATATTTTTCGGAGATTATAACATCCTCTGGAAAAGCGATCGTCAGCGCATTTTTATTGCTGATGCCTTCGCTGGTAAAAAGCGCAACCGGAATGTCTTCCACTTGAAAAACTGCTCCTTTTGTGTACATTCTTAAAAATATTTCACGATCTGCTGCGCATTTATAATCAGTGTCATACCCCCCATATAATGCAAACAGCTTTCTGCGAAACGCTGTAGCAGGATGCCTTAAGGAACATCCATGATATAATTCCGTTAAATTTGGATTTGATTTCCAATGTTTTATTCCGTATGGAAGCATCTGCAATATTGACCCGCACCATATATCCGTGTCATCTTTTATGCTGCTTTTGATTCCATCAATTGCGTGAGGGAGCAGCCTGTCGTCAGCTGCCAGCATCAGGATATAATCCCCGCTTGCCAATGCAATACCCTTATTCAATGCCTCCGCATATCCAGAATCTCTTTCTGATAAATACTTAGAAATCCTATCTGCATATGATTTGACGATTCCCATCGTATTGTCTGTCGAACCACCATCAACTATAATTAGTTCGACGTCATTCCTTTCCTGCGACAAAACACTTTGTATCGCTTTCTCTATGCCTTTTTCCCCATTATAGACAGGAATGATTACTGAGATAAACATGGTTGCGACTCCCTCTATTCTTGCTGTAGCGCTAATTGATCTGATATATTTTCTTCATAGCGTTTATCCATACATTGACAAAAAACAATGAACACCATAACCACTACAGAATACATGATTCTTTGAGTGCCACATAGTAGATTTGCGGCTAAAATCCACACCAAGACAGCTATTTTACCCCTTTTGTCGTGTGGTATTGAGGCGACCAGTTTCCACCAAAAAAATACGCCTAATACACCAATGTCCGCAAGCATACTCACCACTCCACTATGTGCTGCCTCCACGCCCATTCCGAGTCCAAGCAAAGGCCTATGCAGAAAATCCTTGGTCGTATCAATTATACTTATAAGCCTTACTACATCTGAATTTACCGGAACGCTGCCGCCATTAATAAGCTTTCCGACAACTCGCACCACATATGCTAATCTGTCTGAGAGATACGACTCCATTCCACATAACAATAAAGCAATTACTCCCGCTATTGCAAAACCACTTATACACCACAGCCGTTGCTTAATTTTTTGAATATTTACTGTGCCCTTTCCTTTTCTATAAAATGTAAATACAAAAACAAAAATTAATATAAGATACACCAACGCCGCGAAAGATCGACACATAAGTAACAGCAGCATAGATACTGGCAGCCAAAATCCCGTCTTTTTTGTATTGTTAATCAAATCGTTCATTATGATAATTAAAACAAAATAAAAAATCGCCATCGAAAAATGGGAAGGTTCGCGGGTAAAGCCTTGAAGCCTTGCTAAGCCTGATCTAAATGCAATTTCAGTATATGTTGATATCCCCAGCCCAAACATCGTGCAGTTAATCCTGTTTGTCAAATTGCTGTGAAAAATATTTTTCAGCACCAGTTCCACAACTCCATAGGACAATACAATTTTTCCAAAGCCTGAAATTTTTCTGATAATTATTTTATAACAGCTTGTAGGCAATTTCTTATTTATCACAAGTATAGTGGTCGCTAGTGACAAAATTCTTACATAAAGGAGCATAAATCTGGTTACCGAATAAACAACTTCTGTTTTATCCTCCACACCAATTGCATAACCGTCCCAGGCCCGCTTTGAATTATATGGAATAATTAACCCTTGATATGGCGCAATGTTCTCCATAATGATTCCCAGCAGAGCCACAGTCAGAAGAGCCATTGCAACAATGAATGTTTTTTTGTCATATCTTTTATGTTTGGCCATCGATACACAATTGATGACAAGCAAAATTGTGGCAAAAGCATCCTCATAAGATACTTCACTTTCCCCAATAGCAAAAAAATAGCCCTGAAACTTTCCCACTTCCAGTATGAATGCTAAAGCGATGAGGCGAATATATCGAAGAGATATCGACTTATAATACACCATCACATACACACAATAGCTTAATATCAATATTGAAAAAAAGTTTGTTTTAATGTTTAAAATGGATATCATTTTTCGTCCCTGTATGTAAGTAAAATTCTTTCAATTCCCTGCTTACACCGTTGATGTCGTACCCAGTTTCTTTGATTCGGGTATTTCCACAATTGCCATATTCTCCTAACTTTAATATTTCTCTGGCCCAATATTCATCTGAACAATTTAACGAAATCCTGATGGCATTTTCATTTACAATGGCTGCCTCAGGCACTCCCTCAGAGCAAATAACCGGAACTCCTACCGATTGTGCCTCAATGGCAGCAATACCTAAGCCCTCAAATCTTGATGGCATGACAAAGACATCTAACGCCTGCAGCATATCGTATACACTTGTTGTGTTTCCGTAAAAAACAATAGAATCAAATATATTAAGTGCATGCGCAATTTTTACCGTTTCTTCCATCAAGTCTCCATTGCCTATCAACAGCAAAACACTATTGCTTTTGATAGCGAGAATTTCTTTAAATATATATAACAATCTCTTGTGATTTTTCGAATAAGCAAATCTGCCTACATTTCCTACTATAAACTTGTCTGACAATTTTAGATTATCTCTGATTTCGTCTCTTTTCTTTTTATCAAATTTATATAAATTTGTATCAACTCCATTTTTCAGGATCTTAACCTTCAAGTCTCCACAGTACATCCAATTTGCCGCTTCCCTTGAACAGGCATAGTAATGACCAGCTGTATATTTTAGCAGCCTTTTACACAATTGGTGCACAATATACTTTGTCTTTCTATGCTTGCCCTCTATTCCCGCGGAATGGGAGTGTATGATGATGCTTTTTACACCAGCCAGTTTTGCAGCAAATGAGAATTCCAGCAATTTAAATGATACATCCGAATGGATATGAACAACTGGGTATTTATTCTTATCAAGAAACCTTTTCAAACGATAGAAATGGATTGCCTGGCGAAGAATCTTATTGCCTTCGTATGCAATACAATAAACACTGCCCCCCAATTCCTCTATTCTTTTGATATTCTCTGTATTTTGAAACTTTTCCACTGCACAATAGTCAAAAACGACCTCTGGAATCATATGCTGTTGCATATTAAATACAAGGGAAAACACTCCTCCATATCCCAAATCATCTACATTAATTTGCAAGACACGCATAGCACCTCTCCTCAGGAACACAGCCTTCTGATAAAATGTTTTTTAATGACAATTAGACTGTCTATTCCCGCTTTTCTTGCCCCCCAAAAGTCCGCCTTAAAACTATCTCCTATATGGATGATTGAATTCCGTTCAATGCAGTTATCTTCAATAACAGATTGAAACAACTCGCTGTTTCGTTTATTTTTATTGTGTTCATTAGATATATATAATCCGTTCCAATCAATAACGCCACATTTCCTGAGCATTTCTTTTATGACTGCACCAGGAAGATACATATCGGAAATAATGAAAACCCTTTTCCCTCTTTCTATACATTCATTATAAAACTCCACTAGCTTTTTTCTCGGCATGCAATTATTTAATTCTGCCTCAACCTCTGCTTTCATTAATGCATCACACATGCTTCCATATTTTCCATTCAGCTGTTTGTATATCTCTTCTAACGTACATTCATTATTTCCCCCAAAATTTCTTGCCATTTTTTCCGCTTCCATTCGATTACTGCAAAATTCCTTAGCTGCACTGTTGCCTAAGACAGCAGAGCCAGCCATATAAAAAATCTGTGAGGGAATCGTTACTTTTCTTTCAATGAGGGTGTCAAATATATCAAAGCTAAACACATCATATTTTTTAATTAGCCGATTTTTTAATAAACGAATCATCTTCTCATTCCTGCGTATATCCAGTAATAGGGAAACGGAATTCTCATTATCGATTTCATAAAACCCGTTTTCCATACACTATTGCTTAATGTATGAATCAATTCCTTTATATGATATTTATAAAGCGGTTTCGTGCTCACATACACCTGATCGCTTCCATCTTTAATAAAAAAATCTTTAAAGATTTCTATTCCCCATTGCGGAGGATTCATTCCAAACTTCATTATCGGACCAATTAATTTTGTCTCATCTTCTGATTTTTTATCACTATGAATATATTCCATCGCTCCCTGCTGCCATAAAGAAATTGCCTTTTTAAGTTCCGTTCTGCCCTCATACTCGTAAGAGTCTAAAATTGGCACTATCTCTTCTCTTTCTTCTTTATACCCTTTTGTACTTCCGTCTTGGCTTTGAAACAATCTCTCATAGCCTCCTAAAAAGCAGAGAACCTTTTTTCTATTCCGGAAGTCTGTTGGCGAAAAAGCATATCCCCTCATTGTACCTTTGGTCTGATATATCGGGTCAATCCCTACATAAAGTCCTAAAACGTTTAGCTCTATTCCCTCATTCTCAGCAAATTGTTCCAAATAGTATTGCATGCTTCCGTGCCATCCAATATCTATAATGGCACACTTGCCACTCACATTGTTTTGTTCCAGATATTTTCTCAACATCCTTGCCTGGGCATAAGACCGCTTTTTGATGATGCATGTGTAATTATCATATATATTTTTTACTATGTTTTCTCCTGATAACCTTTCCAATAAGTATTCTGCTTCTAAAGGTATACCGTATTTCTTTGATATCTCTTCCTGTTCCTTTTCCCCAAATCCGTAATACTTTAATATTTTCGATAACGATATGTATCTCTCTTTTGTGAGATATTCAATTGATTCAGAATAATTCCTGCATTTATAAAGCAATCCCATTCTTAGGCTATTTCTGGAGAAATAAATGTATCTTGTATTATCATTCCCAAAAAGATGCCTATACGCCTTTATCATCATATAGCCATCTCTTGAAAGAAAAAATGCTTTGTCTATTGAACGTTCTACTATTTCCCTATGTAGCCACTTTACAAAACCATATAAAAAAGGGCCAAAATAATCTTTTCCTAATTTATAACAGTCTTCTTCAATCCGTTCTGCGGAATATGTCATTGCAGTGACCCCCATATATTTCGCTTAAACATCAAAAGCTGTTCTCGTATTTCCTGCCCAAAAACTTTGCCTTAAAAAATGCCGGAATCTTGACCAGCCAATCCTCTTCAACATTACACTTCAATTCCATAATCTGATTCTTTCCAACTTTACCGTTTTCTAATTGCCATACAAGCCATACATTAAAAAGAATCTCGCTTATCCTTCCAACATACCTTTTCGCAAAAGCAGAGTAACTTGAACTGTCTATTCTTTCGAAGATTTCAAACAAAATATCAAACAGCCATGTACAATAATGATTGAGAAGATTCTTCTCCATAATCATCATGTTAAACATATATCCCCACGTTCTGTTTATTGCCTTTTTATAAGCTTGCTCATATTCAGGATATCTCTCCATTAGCACTCTTTCGGTTGTCTCCAAGTGCTCCGGACAATGTGTATGATTATAATGGGATTTCAATGTCTCTATCACATATCTTCGTTTCCGGGGTATGAAAACCTTGATCTTTCCCAGATGCATTTTGAGCCTCTCATAAGTCAGGATCTCCCCGCCCATTTCAAATAATCTCCTGTAATGAACAAGACCTATATAGTCAGCATCAATATTCTTCCATGCCCAATACAACCCAGTAAGCTCGCAGAATGCAGGATTAAGATTTGATATATTCTCTCCTGTATTGTCCATTGCATAGCCCAAATCAAGGACATTCCCTTCTATATCTGTTTTTCCTTCTGCTCCTACATGCAATGGAATGTATAATCTGTCCTTAGGCATCTGATATCTTTTATGTGTTGCTATAATGATTGCGACACACGGCTCGTAGGTTTCACTCATTCGGCCCTCCTCAACTTCATACCTCCTGCATCAGCACTTTCCTAAAAGGCTAAAAATGCCAGCCCGACTAACTCACTCCCCAACCTCCAAATAAGCCGGAGCATAAATCCCCCATTCCTTATGATAAATCAGCCCGTCCGTGCCTTTCATCATATACCGCACCGTGCTGGCGCAGTGCTCCCTGCATTCCCGGTAAAACGCCCTGGGCAGCTTCACGTAGTTCTGCAGCTGCTCCAGCACATACCCGCACTTCTGGTACAGGTACCCGTTGCCATACCGTTCCAGGCAGTCCAGCAGCTTGTCCACATCCAGGTGCGGCAGGCGCATGATGCATTCCGCCACTCTCTCCAGCCCGGCCTCCCCCTCAAAGCTGTGGAGGCTGTCCACCACGGTCTGCTCCAGGCTGGTCACCAGGCTCCCCTCGTGCCATACCGTATCGGCATTTGGCCTTGGATGCACTCTGCGGTAGAAGACTCCGTTGTAGCGAAAGTCCGTGAAACGCGTCTGAGTTGCCACGAAGACCTCGTTCCCCTCTTCCGGCGCATAGCCCCACGCACCGAAAGCGCTGTGGAGGGCAATATACGCGTCCGGGAACAGTCTGCTGCCGATCTGATATCTGGTCAGCGCCGGCTCCTCTGTCTCCCGATTTATTACTGTATACAGATTCCGGTGTATCCGTTCGATATAGCCCCTGCGCTGGTAGTCGTTCACCAGGTAGGTCACAGCCGACCGCTCCCCCACCATCTCAGTGACGTCCTGTAAAGTGAAGCATCCCAATTCCCGCATCTTCTCGTAGTACTCGGCAATAGAGGACTGCTCTTGCTTTCTATTGTACTTGGCACCGGGAAGCTGCTCTTGCTTTCTGTTGTACTTGGCAACAGGACTCTGCTCTTGCTTTCTGTTGTACTTGGCACCGGGAAGTTGTCCCCGCTTGCCCTCATCTCCCATTCCGCTCATCCCCGACATTTTCTCCCCATATCCATCCTGGCCGTCCATTCCCATACCGAGAATCGACCCTTGAGACCTTATCCTCCGCCGCCCTTGCCATAGAACCAAATCCCGCATGTCCGTCTTTCAGACTTCCAAGCGAGCCCCTGCGTCCCCGCGAACTCCAAATCGTTCGCCTTACTGGCATGTAAGACGAAACTTTTTGGCTCCCGAGGACTCCTGTAGACCTATTGGGGAAAAGCCCGGAAAACTATCAAGAAAGGAATAATACGCTAATCCAGCAATTATTTTCCAACAGAATAAACAAAAACCATTGGGAGAAACGATAGAATATAGAAAATACTGACAAAAATGAAATTAGGCTTGCACTGTACCCCTATAAGGTATAAAATGTTAGAAACAGAAAAAAAGTTCGTCTTACATGCCAGTAAGGCGAACTTTTTTATGCTATTCTTCGTTAGGCAAACCCTTGGACCAATGTACCCTGGCAGAAAGTGTTCTCATTGGCATCTCTTTCAGCGTATCTCCTCCACTAATATAAACCGGAAAATTTAGTTGTAAAAACTTAGATATTGTCTTATAATAGAATCTAAGATAAGATTCTATTATCGAACAGTATAATAGAATCTAAGATAAGATTCTATTATCAAATAGTATAATAGAATACACATACCAGAATCATCTTTTTGGTTCTAAAATAAAAACATTCCTAGATTCATTTCTACATTTTTTCCTATAACATAGTGTATACTCTTGTCTATAGGGAGAGGATGTAATGAACGCAAAGAGAACAAATGGTCACATGTCTGCAGAAGATGAGGTGAATATTATGCCAACGATAGAGCTAGTGGAATGCGAAAGAACAGCTTATATAAAAGGAATGGAGAATTACCTGCAGAACTTAAGGCAAATGTCCAATAGTGAGGCGGTAAGGAAATCCCAAAAAATTTAGAGGACTGTCATATAATATGTGAAGACGGCGAGTTTTCTGAAAGATACAGTAATAGCAGAATATATGACAGCCGCAAAGGATAGTGTATGTATAGTAATCTGCCAAATTTAATTATTGGTTTTCACGGCTGTGACACAAATACCTATGAAAACGTAATATATAAACATGAAAGGTTACATGCAAGTCATAATTCTTATGATTGGTTAGGCAGTGGAATCTACTTTTGGGAAAACAGCCTCAATCGGGCACAAGAGTGGGCAGCTTCCTATTGTGAAAGATACAACAGAAAGCATCCGGACGAAAAGCCGAGAGAGCCCGTGGAATATAGTCTGACCAAACCCGTCTATTCCCGAAAGCCTCCCTTCCGAAGCCCCCTGCGCAAGAGCGGTGCCTCAAACAGCAGCATCACCACCCACCCCGCGAAGTTCGCCCAGGCCAGGCTGGCGAAGCCAAGGGAAAATCCCAGCAGCAACGCCCACACCGCCGCCACCCGGCCTAACATGTTCATGAAAGTGCTGTACAGGGTGACTTTCAGCTCCCCCATTCCCCGGAAGAACCCCTGTATCCCATTGGTGAGGCCCGGCAGGAAATACATCCACGCAATCTGCCGCAGGTACGACACTCCCAGCGAAACCACCCGGGCGTCCTCTGTCTCGGTGAAAAGCTTCATGATGGCAGGCGCGCCTGTCAGTATGGCAAGGCATATGATAACGGAATAAATCATCTCTATGGCCATTCCGGCCTGAAAGCCCCGCCGGATCCTCTCCCTGTGTCCGGCTCCCTTGTTCTGGGCGATAAAGGTGGTCATGGCATGGCCGATGTTCTGCTGCGGCGTGTAGGCGAAATCGTCCACCCGGTTCACGGCGGTAAAGGCAGCCATCACGCTGACTCCCTGAGTGTTCACCATGGCCTGGATGATGGTCTTTCCCACCTGCAGGCATGCCTGCTGCAGGGCGCTGGTAGCGCCGTAGGAAATAGTCCGTCCCAGGAGTTTTCTGTCGAACACAAGCCATCCTTTCCCCAGCCTCAGAAGCGGTACTTTTTTGCCGATATAAATGGCGCAGAGCAGGCAGCAGACAGCCTCGCTGACTACAGTGGACACTGCGCTGCCAAACACACCCAGCCCAAATACCGCCACCAGCAGGAGGTCTCCGAAAATGTTCAGCACTGCGCTGATGGCCAGGAAATACAGCGGCGTCCTGCTGTCCCCCAGAGCCCGCAGGGTATTGGCCAGGAAATTGTAAATGAATGTAAACAGGATTCCCAGAAAAATAATCCGCAGATAGACCCCGGCCTCCCCCATCACCTCCTCCGGCACCCGGATCAGGCGAAGCAGCGGCTCGGCCAGCAAAATGGTGAGTAGGGAAAACAGCAGGGAAAAACCGCTGCCCGCCAGGAATGTGGTGCTGATCTGGCGGGAAAGCAGTTCATGGTCCCCGGAACCGTACTGGGCGCTCATGAGGATGCTTGCTCCCATGCACAGACCGCTGATGACCAAAAGCGCGATGTTCATCAAAGGGGCAGAAGTGCCCACTGCGGCCAGCGCCTCCTCTCCCACATATTGTCCTACAATGACGGAATCCACCGCGTTATAGGTAAGCTGGAACAGATTGCCCAACACCAGCGGCAGCGTGAACGCCACCAGAGGCAGCGCAATTTTCCCTTCCGTCATGTTCCTCTTCTGTTCCATCTTTTTTTCCATATGTTTCTGCCTTTCCTCAGACTCCCATTGGGTTCTTTGAAACAGCCGAAGTTTTTGTTCTGCTTCCGGACACGTCCCTATGGCCAGTCCGCAACATGCCATCTCCCCATAACTCTCCACAACTCCCTGTAGTTCCCCATAACGAAAGCCAATGTACGCAAAACCGCATACATTGGCTCTATAATACATCTGTCTCTTCCTCTATTATCTCCGCAGCTTCTTCAGCGCCTTTTCCGGAATGAGGCACTCTCCGTGCTCCTCCAGCTGCGCAGTCTGGGAGGGCTCGGCAGCGTAGAGGCTGGCGAACTCCATGGCCTGTATACATGCCCTGCTGTAGCGCTCATAGGAGGCGCGGCCCTTGAGCAAATACAGGAAGTAAAGTCCGTCCATCACATACACGCTGCTTTCCACCTGCAGGTTGGAGGGCAGCATGGAAGCGAATTCGATGATCCTGCCCAGCTCCGCAAAAGCGAATACCGCAAAGCTGGGGCGGCTCTCCTGCTGCCTCCCTGCTTTCCCGGCGCTTTTCGTATTCCCTGCTTTCTGGCCCTGATCCTCCGGTGTCTGGCTGCCGTCCCCGGCCTCAGCGCTTCCCGCTCCTATCTTTTCCCTGGTCCTCTGCAGAATCTTTTTCATCTCCCTAAGACACTCTATGAACTGATCGCTCTCTTTCATCTCCGGATCCCTGTCCGAAAAGGTCAGAATCAGTCCCTGGTCCGGCAGCATCATGATCTGCAGGTCGAATGCGAATCTTGGCGGCTTGTATCCCACCTCTTCCGCGGCATGCTCGATGATCTCCTGCACGACTTCCCTGGCCTTGTCGCTGCGCAGGACGAAGTCTTTATAATCAATCTGATATTCTTCCAATTCCTCATTGGATAGGAAACACTTTACCGTCTTTTCATCCACTCGTTCAATTCTCATATCATTATCCTCATAAAAATGCACCTACCACATAACCACATAACCACATAACCACATAACCACATAACCACATAACCACATTTCTATGATAGCATGATATTCAGAATTTTTCAATTGTAGAATTTTTGATAATAAAGTATAAGTTTTCCATTTTCCGCAACATTTTATACCTTTTTTAAATGAACAATTAAAATTTTATCCTGCGGGCGCTCTACATTTCCAGGCCGTAGCTGCTCACTCCCGTGTTTAGAAGTTAGCACCATAATCTTTAGGAGCAGACCGACCCCCAAAAC
>CAJTZD010000039.1 GCA_910584235.1 uncultured Acetatifactor sp. | reverse complement strand
GGTTTTGGGGGTCGGTCTGCTCCTAAAGATTATGGTGCTAACTTCTAAACACGGGTACTTGCATATAAATGTCGAATTATGATATAATATGTTTCAATAAGAAAAACGGAGGTCAGCCATGGAACAGCCATTATATACTTCATTGAAAGTGAATAACGAAATCGAATTGTGTGAAATCACTGATCCGGAATGCAAGCGGCTTATCGAAAAAGCGCTTTTGAGCAAACGGATTTCCTATTTTATACGCTGGCCAAAGTCCTCTATCTTCCACCGCAGCAAAAACGCCTGTATCATCTGCATAAATGACAGTTCCAGGGATCTGGCAGAGGATATAGTCCGCTCTATCTGCGATGAAAAGGGCTATCCCGTAAAGTTTCTTATGAGGAAATCCCAGAATCAATATCTTTAAAAGACCGGCCTGAACATTGGATGCGAATTGTGCAAAAAATTTAGAAAATTTTGTTGACAAGACGGTTAAGACTTGCTATAATATAACTTGTGATTGCGGAAAGTAATCATGTGCTGCTGTGGCTCAGTAGGTAGAGCGTCGCATTGGTAGTGCGGAGGTCACGGGTCCGATTCCCGTCAGCAGCTCGCTTTCGAAAAAGAAACCTTGATTTCATCAAGGTTTCTTTTTTATATTTCCGTCAGCTTTCCGGTTCTTTGCAGGCACCGGACTCTCTCTTCAGCTTCCGATACAGCGTAAAATACATTGTAATAAAACAGGCCAGGCCGCCGATGCAGTTGGAGATGGGTTCGGCCCAGAACACCCCGTCCACTCCCAGGCCCATGCGGGGCAGGAGTATGGTCAGGGGCGCCACAATTACGGCCTTACGCAGCAGAGAAAAGAACACCGCGTGCCTGGAATCTCCCAGAGCCGTAAAAGCCGACTGCCCGGTAAACTGAAACGCCATGAAGAAAAATCCGAAAAAGTACAGTTTCAGCGCCACGGTCCCCGCCTCCAGCATGACCGGATCTTCCGTGAACACCGAAAGCAATAGGTGCGGGCACCGAATCACCACCAGCCAGGCCAGCAACGTGTACAGAATGCCAAGCCAGGCCGTAAAGCGGATTCCCTGGCAGACCCTGTCGTAGCGCTTCGCCCCATAGTTGTACCCGAGAACGGGCTGTGCACCGCTGGTAAGGCCCTGCACCGGCAGGGACAATATCTCCCGCACGGAATTAATCACTGTCATGATTCCCACGTACAAATCGCCGCCGTATATCTTCAGCGTGGCATTGCATACCACCTGCACCAGACAATTCGTGGCCTGCATGATAAAGCCCGACATGCCAAGGGCAGATATCTCCCTGGTCAGTTTCCAGTCCACTGGGAGATTCTGCTTCCGGATATGGAGCCCTGCCTTTTTCCCGGTCAGAAACCTCAGCACCCAGATGCAGGATACCAGCTGGCTTAAGATGGTGGCCAGGGCAGCGCCGGCCACCCCCATGTCCAGTGCAAATATAAAGACCGGATCCAGTATCAGATTCAGCACCGCCCCGATAAGGGTCGTCATCATCCCCATCCGCGGAAAGCCCTGGGCATTGATGAAGCCGTTCAGGCCCGTGGAGAGCATGGCAAAGGGCGTGCCCAGCAGATAGATGCGCAGATAAGCTTCCGCATACACATAGGAGGCGTCGCTGGCCCCGAACAGATAGAGCACCGGTCTGCGGAACAGATAGCAAAACAGGAAAATCACCACAGAGCATCCCATCAGCAGTGAACATGTATTTCCCAGTATCTTCTCCGCACGCTCCTCCTCGCCGGCCCCTCTGGCAATGGAAAACAGCGGCGTCCCTCCGGTGCCGAACAGGTAGGTGAACGCAGCCACCAAGGTGGTCAGCGGGAACGCCAGCCCGATGCCGGTCAGCGCCATGCTGTCCGCACCGGGCAAATGCCCGATGTAGACACGATCCACCACATTGTACAAAAGCAGCACCAACTGCGCCAGCATCAGAGGGATAGCCTGAGATATAATGTTTTGCCATACCTTTCCCTTTGAAAAATCGTTTGTCATGACCGCTCTTCCACCCCTCTGTCTTTGTCGTTCTTACATTTGTGCCTTAATAGGTATTGCTGTTGTCCACCACCACCTGGGACTCTTTCTTTACGATGGTGGAAGTCCTGATCTTTTCCTGAAGCAGCTCATAGAATCTCTCGTCCGGGAAGTTCTTCACGTCCACGGTCTCCCCTGTCCACGCGCTTAAATGGATGGCATTGGAGATTGTAAGCCCATTGATGCCCTCCTCCCCGGGCGCCAACAGCGGCGTGCCATGCAGCAGCGCGGAGGCGAAATTGTTCAGAATCCCCACATGCTGGGGCCCGCCGGAGAAGTCCGCCGGAATATTGCACTCCCAGCACTCCGGTCTTGCAAAGGGCACTGTGTTTACCCGATTGTGCTCCCGCTCCGAGATGACATTGCGGTGGAACGTGATCTTGTTGTTCTCCACCACCACCTTGCCCATGTCGCAGGCGATCTCCAGGCGGTTGGTGCCCGGCGTCTCCCCGGTGGAGGTAATATATTCTCCCGTGGTGCCGTTGTCGTACTCAAAATACGCCATCACATCGTCTTCCACTTCAATATTATAATATTTGCCAAAGCTTGCCTTTGCGAATATCCGATCCGGCATACCGAACATCCACTGCCACAGATCCAGCTGATGAGGATTCTGATTGATCAGCGCGCCGCCGCCCTCTGACTTCCAGGTAGAACGCCATGTGCTGCTGTCGTGATAGGCCTGGGGACGGTACCAGTCCGTGATGATCCATGTGATCCTCTTGATGTGGCCCAATTCACCTTTTTGCACCATATCCCGCAGCTTCTGGTATACCGGATTGGTCCGCTGGTTGTACATGATGCCGAATTTCCGGTCGGATTTCTCCGCTGCGGCATTCATCTCCTTTACCTGACCGGTATAGACACCGGCAGGCTTTTCCGTGATTACATGCAGCCCCCGGGCAAAGGCCTCAATGGCAAGGGATGGATGATAATAATGGGGTGTGGCGATGAGTACCACATCGCATAAACCGCTGCGGTACAGCTCCCCCGCATCCTCAAATACCGGAATCTCAGGATACAGCTCCCTGGCCGCTTGGCACCTGGCGGGAGCGGTATCGCAGATGGCCCCCATGACCATGTCCGGCACTTTCCCCTCCACCACATTCTTCACATGTCCGGTTCCCATGTTGCCGAAACCGACGATACCTAACCTGATTTTTTCCATAGAGCAATCCCTCCTATTTGAATTTATCTATTTGATTTTATCTATTTGATTTTATCTATGATTTCTTCCAATGCACGATATGCCAGTGTGAAAGTCCCCTCTCCGCCCTGGGGCAGATCCAGCATCTTGTCGTCCAGCTCCAGCGCCGCCAGGCCCGCAAAACTGCCCAGATGGGGCTCCAGGCTTAAGAACCCGTCGTATCCGGCGTCGAAAAGACTTTTCAGGATATATTCCACGTTTCCGTCCCCGGATCCGGCCGGCACTACGCTCCCGTCTTTCATAAACGCGTCCTTGATATGTACGTAGCTGACGAAGTCCTTTAGCTTTTCACAGGCTTCTTTCGTGTCCTGCCCGCACTGCACGAAATTGGCCGGATCGAACACAGCCCGGAAATGCCGGCAGTTTAGCTCCCGCATCAAATCCTCGCAGCGCTTTACGGTATCCCCGTAAATATCCTTTTCATTCTCATGAAGCAGCACTACATCCTGCTCTTTCGCATAGGCGATCATCCTGCGCAGGCGGCTGATGACTTCTTCCCTCTCTTTCGCCGTCCACTCTCCTGCGTTCTCCCCTGCAGGACGGTAAAAGCTGAACATTCTGATATACCTGGCGTCCAGCATTTTGGCGATCTCCACCACTCTCCGGAACCGTTCAAAATGGGCCTCGAAATCCTCATCAAGCCTGATCTTCCCAATGGGAGAGCCAATGGAGGATACCTTGATTCCCTCACGTTCCATCTTCTCCTTAAGCGCCGCCACTTCGCTGTCTAATAGATTCGCTATGTTCTTCCCGTCAATCCCCCTGGGTTCAAAATAGCCGATCCCCAGCTTCTTCAGCACCCCAAACTGTGTGTCCACGTCCTCTGCGATCTCATCGGCGAAACCGCTGATTTTGTCGTACTTCATCTGGCCTTTCTACCTCCTTCATTCCGGAGCGGTCCCTTTGGTTTTCTGCTCCTATATATAAAAGTACCACATTTTGACTAATCTGTAAAATGCTTTCGGGCTGTTTCTTCTATTATTTCAGCATTCTTTCTCATCCGTGCTGACGTTTTTTCTCTTTGCCGCACATGCCCGGCCTGAATGCACGGATGGCGCCGTCCATGAAAAATAGCAGAATTTTCAGGCTTGTATTCCTGTATGCAAAGGCATATAATATAGGCAAAACAGTTGATTATTTGGATTCAGAAAAGAGAGAAGGTCATATTATGATTATGTCTGAAAACCGTTCTGAAACTATCATCCGCACTGCCCGTGCAGAGGATGCCTCTGAAATCCGGGAGATCTACGCCCCTTATGTGGAAAAAACGGCTGTCACATTTGAATACGAAGTTCCGAGTGTAGAAGAATTCCGCAGCCGGATCGAGCATACTCTGCAGAAATACCCTTATATCGTCGCCGAGGAAAACGGAGAAATCCTGGGTTATGCCTACACCGGCGCATTCGTAGGACGTGCCGCATACGACTGGTCCGCGGAGACCACAATCTATCTAAAGCAGAATAAGCAGAAAATGGGCCTTGGAAAAAAGCTCTATGAAGTGCTGGAGCTGATCTCCAAAGCCCAGAATATCTGTAATCTCAACGCATGCATCGGTTATCCGGAGGTGGAGGACGATTATCTGACGAAGAACAGCGTCCAGTTCCACGGACATGTGGGGTATGATTTTGCCGGGAAATTCCATAACTGCGGATACAAGTTCGGGACATGGTATCATATGGTATGGATGGAAAAGGCCCTTGGCGTACACCCGAATACGCCCCTGCCCCTTGTCCGTTTTCCGGAATTATCCAATGCTCAGTTGAGAAAATGCGGGGTGACCATATCTCGCTAAATAGTGGATTTCCCTTACTTTCTCCGGCTGCGGCTAAGCCGCCTCTCTCAGGAGACAGCGCCGCAGTCCAGCCAGGAGAAAAATTCCCGGTTGATCTGCGCCTTTAAGCGTATCCTCTCTTCCTCCGTGACAAATGCCGCGTCTGCGCCGTTTGTGGCCAGTTGCCTCATGGTCTGCGGACTCAGCAGAAACTTTTCCTGCAGCAGTAGATATTCCTTTTTTAAATCCGTGTCAGACACGGTGATATTGTCCGTATTGACCGTAGCACACAGGCCCTCCTCCAGAAAGCTGACCAGCGGATATTCCTCCGGTGCGTCCACCGTCCTCGTCTGCAGATTGCTGGAATAGCACATTTCCAGATAGATTTTCCTTTCCCTTAAAACCGCCTTAAGAGCCTCATCCTCCATGGCATGTATCCCATGGCCGATGCGCACCGCGCCCAGCGCAAGGGCAGATTTGACACTCTCCGGCCCTGCTGCCTCGCCGGCGTGGATGACGACCGGTATCCCCCATTCCCTTGCCTGGCGGAATACATCGGCGAAGTCCTGCGTGGGATAGGCCGCCTCATTTCCGGCCAGGTCCACGGCACAGACGCCTTTTCCCAGGCAGGATTTCGCCACAGCCACCGTCTCCATATTCTCCGCCTGGTTGTCCGCCCCGCGCATACAGCACAGGATCAGTCCGGCGGATATGCCAAAGTCCCTGATGCCCAGGGCAAGGCCGGACACCGCCGCCTCTGTCACGGATCTCTGGTTAAGGCCTCTGCGGGTATGCAGCTGCGGCGCAAAGCGGATCTCCCCACGGCACAGCCCCTGTGCATGCAGTCTCTCTAACAGCCTGTACACCGCAAATTCCAGACATTCTTCCGTCTGCAGCACCTGCAGGGGTAGCTCGAATTTCTCCAGATATTCCCCCAGATTCCTGCAGTCGGGCCCCACCGCAAGCTTTTTCTTCATTTCTGCTTCCGTTTCCGCCCCCGGGTTTGTTCCTGCCATCTCTGCCAGGCGGAACATGTCCGCCGGATGTATGGAGCCGTCCAGATGTAAGTGCAAATCGATCATGTGCGTTCCCTCCTTGTCCATAAATACTCCGCTTTTCAAATGGACTGTATTGAAATTGACCGGTTCCCCGTTTGCCTGCAGCTCTTTGATTGCATTTAGAGCTTTCGCCTGCGCTTCATCCGACCGTTTACGCCAGCTCGCTTCCAGATATCTCGATGGTTCTGCCATATCACGCCTACCTCATGGAGCCGCTTTTATGAATGATCCCTTTCTTCTCCAGTTCGTCATGTATCTGGATAAGCCGGTCAAGATATTCCTGGTTTTTACTCTTCGCAGCCGCCTCGTCCGACAGAAGCCTCACCATCCCTGCCACATCCTCAATCCAGGATTGCATTGATCGTTTCTGCCCTGTACTTTGGCTCAAGGTTCAGCGGGATTACCTTTTCATCAATCTTCGGATACTTCAGCCATGCCAGGAAATCCGCCAGATCATCGACCGTGACAGCCTGCCACCGAAGTCCTCTCTTTTCAAGGTACCTAAAATAATGTTTCAGGAAGATGCATGCACGACGAAGAGTGTTCCTTGCCGCACCTCCATTGTCCCGGAACTTCAGGTACTGCAGTACCGGGTCTGTCCGGTACTTGTCTTTACAGTTACTATATGCATTGCTCATGCTCCTTTCTTCTATAGTCATGAACAATACTATACCAATCCCTCCCTTCACGAAAGATAGTTCGAGTACTTCAAGTACTATAAATACACTACACGAGTTATCTGTTAGAAATATTTCAATCTTCTCCAAATCCCGTTCCAGCATATCAGCCAGTTCGTCCCACCAGATTCTCCAGTTCAACCCTGCCGCCTGTACCACAGCACGCACCACGCCAGCATATAAAGCAGAATGTATGCCGCCGATGTCCCTGCCATCAGGATATCCCTTTTCCGCAGACTGGCCGTGTAGCTCTCCGCATCCTGCCCCGGTTCCACGGTGATATAGGTGCCTCTGTCGGGGATACTCAGTATCCTGCGTTCCACGGGCACTGCCGCATTCACGGTTCTCTCCCCGCTCTCGCGGCTGACAGCCTTTACCTCGAAACGGTAGCCTTTCGCATCCGTATCCCTGTAATAGACCATGTAGACCGTCTTCGTGAGATTCATGCGTTTCACCCTCCCGGTTGCGGTATTCTCCACCTGAACCGGGAGCACCTGGTAAGGCCGGAAGGTATGGACGCCCTTATCTTCATAGCTGTCGGCCGGAAGGATGCCCAGATAGTCCTGAACGGAAAGGATGCCCATTACCACGGCAAGGACGAAGAGCATCACGCCTGTCGCAAGCACAATCGATTTAAACTTATGCATGGAACCTTCCCTCCGGCGCCGATCCTGCGACAATGCACCCGGAGACGCTCCGGCACAGGCTCTCCGGGAAATATTTTCCCATCTGCGCCCCAATCTCCCTCCGGGCAGAATCCGTCTCTTCCGGCCTTATCACTGCGAGCGGCAAGAACAGCAGATATAACTGGCACCCATTTTCCAGGGCGAGCAGCTGTCTGACCTCTTCATAAGGGATTTTCTGTACCTCCCAGTGGGGCCCTGTGCTTCCGCGCACAATCCTTTTCAGCCCGTCATACAGCCTCTTCGCCGTCTCGTTCTCGTAATGCATGGCGGCTATCTGGGTGGGGAAAATCGCTTTTCCCTGATAAACGCCATTCAAATCGATATCTATTCTTTCCGTGTTCCCCTCGCACAGGGACGTATGCCTTGTCCCGCTTTTTTCATAGTCGGCCCACCTGTATTCCCTCCAAAGGCACACCGTCGTATCCATAAAAGCCAGAACCTGCCGGTTGCCCAGATGGGAGCCGGAAACGTTGGTCCCCAGCCCCTCCAGGCTCGTGGCATCCCTGAAAGAAACAGGGCCTTCATCAGAGTATGCGGGCACATAATACACGTCAAACTTCTCCTGAAACTCTTTCAGGATGTCCTGCAGGTCTTCCTGTCCTGCATAAACATGGAATCTCCGTGTTTTCATATCTGTCCTTTCCCCTTCCATGACGTATGATCAGATCTGCTGATTCACCAGTCTTCCCGCACCTCAACCATCACATCCCAGATTTCGGAAAGCGTCATGGGCGCCGCCTTCTCATCCGCCTGCCCTCGCTCATCCGTGCGATGCTTTTTATGCCAGGGCGCACGTAAAGTGCCTCTCTAGCCGATCAGAACCTGCTTGCCCTCAAAGGCAAAGCCGTAATGGCGGATTCGCTGCTTTTCGAACCCCCGCTCCAACAACGCCATATCATATTTCTTATCCTCAATCTGCTGTAAGGCCGCCGCCACGGTCTCCTCCAGGGAAGCCTCCCTCCTCGGCTTGCGTACCTTGAACTCTATGACTATCGGATCCAAACGCCCTTTTTCCCTGGGAATCAGCATGATATCATAACGCCCAAATCCGCTCTCCCGATTGGAAACAATCTCATAACTGCCTTTCAGTTCCACCATAAGCCCCAGCACAAAGCCGTGGTAAAAGCGCTCCGGCGCATCATTTTTAGCTGCGCTTTCCGCAATATCAAAGCTGCTGAAAGTCGCCAGGGCGATTGTCTCCATAAACTCATTCATGGCCTCTATGTCATTCAACAGCAACGCTTTGATAAAACCATTATAGGGCACATCCTCCCCGCTGAACCAATCACGAATCATATTCCGAAACATCATATATACTTCTCGGTTTGTCAATTCCAGATGGTAGATGAACGCCCCTGTCTCCTGTGAAAACTTTCGATCCACCACTTTCAAATACCCACTGGCCAGAAGCATGCTCCAAACAGCCCCATATTTCTTCCGAAGCTGGTCAAAAATAATCTCCTCATCAATCTCCGTCTCCAGAACGCCACCCTTCATCAAATCCTCCATAATCGTCTTAGTCTGAGGATTCCCCTGCCGAATCAGCAAGCTGACCAGACGGTTGGAACTGGAATTTGCCCAGTAAGGCTTCAGTTCCTTTTCCTCCAGGAAATTGGTGATAGACCAGGGATTATATATGTCTCGCTGGCTGCCAAAGGTAAACCCGTCGTACCATTGCTTTACATCTTCTCTGCGTTCCGGCATCCCCATCAGATCAAGAGCACGGAACACCTCTTCCTCCGTAAACCCAAACCGGGTGCAATACTTCTCCGATGTCGTCGTCACCACCGTAAGATTATTTAAATCCGAAAAAACGGACTCTCTGCTCACACGGGTGATGCCCGTCATAATCGCACGCTCCATGCTTGGATTGGTCTTAAAGGCCAAATTGAACATCTGTCGGATAAACCCCACCAGTTCCTCCCAGTACCCATACACATAGGCTTCCTGCAGTGGCGTATCATATTCATCCAGAAAAATTAAGACCTTTTGCCCATAATAGGCCTCCAAATAATCAGACAGATATTTCAGCGCCAATACAGCCACATCATCCGGCATTTTGGACGAAACGGAATCGAAAAATTCCAGTTCTTTTTCATCCATTCCTTTCCTGTCCGTTACATATTTATGCTCCCTGTACAATCTCTCAAGTGCGTACTTAATCCCCTGCTTCGTCTCCTCGAACGTCTGGCCCTTGATACCCGCAAAGCTTAAGAAAATTACGGGATAACTCCCCTGAAGCTTGCGATACTTATAATCCCCTGAAAGGGGATTTTCCCCGTCAGGGAATTTGTCCTCCCAGATGGACAGCCCCTCGAACAGCTCGCCCCGTCCCTCATATGTCCTGGAAAAGAAGCAGTTCATCATGTCCAGGTTCAGCGTCTTCCCAAAACGGCGGGGCCGGGTAATCAGTGTAACCGCGTCCGCATTTTCCCACCACTCTTTTATAAAGCCGGTCTTATCCACAAAAAAACATTCATTCTTCCGTATAAATTCAAAGCTCTGTGCCCCGATGGAAATTGTCTTGCCCATAAGTCTGTCTCCTATCTTTCACCGCCTGCAGCGCCTGGATTCTACCGCTATCGTAGCATAAAATATCCTGCCCTGCAAGGCTCATGGGAAATACAGGCTTCAAAGCCTCCCTGCTCCTGACAGCATCCTCCACCCTTTTCTGCAGATCCTGTATTACATTGTCTTTGGAGTCCAGAAGCTTCTGGACCTCTATTCTCGCCCTTTCGTCGGCTGTCCCCAGCGCTTTTATGATATCTGTAAATTTCGCGGACAGGCACTGCTGGTACTGCTCAAACTGGCGCATATCCTCCGTGTACTGAGGCCGGGATACCGCCAGCGCCTCCCTTTCGTATACGTTCATGATTGCATTCAATGCCACATCCTGATTAACAAACCCACGGCACAGCTCTCTAAACTTTTCGACCGTCTCCAGATCTATTCTGAAAGTGGCAGGCTTCTTCTCTCCGCTCTTCTTCTGGATTCTG
Organism: uncultured Acetatifactor sp.; assembly: GCA_910584235.1. Lineage (GTDB taxonomy): Bacteria > Bacillota > Clostridia > Lachnospirales > Lachnospiraceae > Acetatifactor. The sequence goes on along the minus strand of CAJTZD010000039.1, from coordinate 27,257 downwards.
TCATTTTCCCCCATAACTGTGTCCTCCTGTTTGTGTAGGGGATAAAGGTATTATATAGTCATATTGTACCACAGTTTCCTGTGCTTTGTCCCGCTTTTCATCCTGCCTTTTTGGAGAATTGCGAAAAACTTTTCCGCCCCATAGCATTCAAAAAGAGGGTGAAGACTTTCCTCACCCTCAAATTTTGCGAATCGGCTCCCGGCTCACCAATGAACCCAATAAGCGCAAAGACGGTTTCGTCAGTGTCTGTGAAGCCAGAAATATCCCCTATACCTTAAAAATCACGGAGGACGGCATGCCTTATTCCGCTTTTGAGGAATTTCTTCAGGCGCATATGTCCGAGGGACGCTTTGCCTTTGACGGCATCTTCTGTATCACGGACTCCCTGGCCCACCAGATTACGAATTCTCTGCGTAAAATGGGGCTCCGTGTGCCGGAGGACGTACAGCTCATCGGCTTTGACGGCTGCCGGCATTTCGGGGACATGGAGTACTGCTGCTCCACCATTGTCCAGCCCCTTGCGGACATAGCAGAAACCTGCGTGGATCTTGTGCTCCGGGAGCAGTCTTCAAAGATTCCCTCTCTGATCTGTCTGCCTGTGAGCTATGCCTATGGGGGGACCACCCGTTCGTGACAAAGGCCTTTCCGGCCTATTGAAAATGTGATAGAATAGTGGATAGAAAGCGACGCATCCATACGTCAGAAGGAGGCTATATGAAAGATTCCAATTGCGGCTACTGTATGAGAGGGGAGCTCCTGGACAAGTTCGGCATTTTTATCTGCGACCTGACAGTGAGCAGTCTGATCCTGTTTAAGGAGCAGAGCAAACCGGGGAGATGTATTGTGGCTTACAAGGACCATGTCAGCGAGCTGGTGGATATCAGCGACGAAGAGCGGAATGCCTTTATGGCGGACGTGACCAGGGCGGCCAGGGCGCTTCACAAAGCATTTCACCCGAATAAGGTAAACTATGGTGCTTACGGCGACACAGGCTGCCATCTGCACATGCATCTGGTGCCCAAATACGAGGGCGGGGACGAATGGGGCTCCACGTTCCAGATGAACCCGGACAAGGTGTACCTAAGCGCCGGGGAATACGATGAGATGATTGCGAAGATCAAGGAGAATCTATAGTTTACGCCACATATTCTACCTGGCAAAAGCCGGCTGGAATCCCGTATTCCAAACCGGCTTTTTATATTTGGTTTTCTATTCCGTTTTCTGATTCAGAGGCTCCCAGGCAGCTTCCGGCCTGTCAATCCTCAAAAATCTCCACCTTTACGCCCTCTGTGCCCAGGAACTCGTAAGTGAACCGCACTGCCGCATTGTCTTTTTTCGTGCGAAACCATTTCCGGGGACCGGAGCCGCTCCGGGGATACCGATCCGTGGTGTAGACCGCGGACAGAGTGCCATAGGTGGACACGCCGAAACTATATTCCCCGGCGAAGGGGAGCAGAACCGAAAGCACGTAGGTATTGTTCCCCACATAGTACATCCTTGTAACCTCGCTGTTGGAGTCATTCTCCACCGCCCCCGCATAGGGCTGGAAGCTGCCGTAGACCACCACGCGCTCCGGAAGCTTGTATCCGGTCTTCTCATCATAGACCTCCCGGGCTCCGTGATCCTGCACCAAAGGCGGATTCCCCGCCCGCTCTCTGAGGCTGTGGCCCGCGGCCCAGATTCTGGCAATGGTCTCTTCCTGGGAAAATCCCATGGGGCAGGCGGGGCTTTTTTGGTTGCACTGATAAAAATTCTGCACCTGCTTTTGGCCATTGTCGGCCCGCTCCATCTCCACCCCCGCATCCCCCAGCATCCGCCGGAAAGGAACCTCAAAGAACGCGTTCACATTCATAATCTCCGTCCATCGGTAGGTGTACTCCAGGAACCGGTCCCGCTCCTCTCCGGGCTGATTGGCAAACCAGGCGATCTGGTCATAGCCCCACCAGTCCTTAGCGGCCAGCTCCCTGCGGGTCAGCTTCTCCGGCTCCTCCACCACGCGTCCGCCCCAGTTGTCATACTCCATCAAAAGGGGCATAGCCTCCGCGCTCCAGCCGTCGGGATTCACCCCGCCCTCGCTGAAGCCTTCCCGCACCAGTACCAGCTTTTGCCCCTCTTCCTCCAAAAGAGGTACCCGGGTATAGGGCATGGCATGATAATCGAACAAAAGCTTTCCCCGGATATTCACTCCGTGGGTATGGGCATCCAGCAAGACTTTATGGCGTCTTCCGTGGACAGAGGCGTACTCTCTTATCATGTCGAAAACCTGCGCCGTACGCGCCATACCGGGATCATTGGCCGTATACAGATGGATCTGCCCCATGTGAAGCGCCTCATAGCCGCAGTCAATATAGCGGGTAGCCCTATAATAGAACCACATGGCCGTCTCCCTGCGGCTCAGATCCGGAATCCCGCCGTTCTTTGCAGGATCGTCCCGTTTGCTGCGAAAGCCCATGGGCTCACCGGGAAACAGCATCTTATCCAGCCGGAAGTTCCTCCGTTCCTCCTTTTCTCCGAATGCACGCAGCACATAGAGCGGAATCTCCACCTCCTCCACGCGCTCCACCACAATCTCAAAGACACAGGCCTGCAGAATAACCTCCGGATCCATCTCATGCACCAAATCCGCCAGGCGCGCGGACTTCTCGAAATGCTTCTCATCCTCCTCTGTCATATACCAAATGCCGGAGGCTCTGCCCAGGAATTTCGCCCCGATCCTTTTCAGCGCCCTCAGGTCGTCTTCCAGAGTAAGGCTGTCATACAGTCCCGATGCCGTCACGGAACGGCTCAAATAATTTTCCAGTACCTCTTTTTTTATTTTAAAGTCAAATGTAAAATCCATATTCCTCCTTTTAAAATCGCTGCGCGATGGCTCTAAAGAACAAAGTCCTTTCGGCACACAATTCATGAGAGGAAGTTTCTCTCGTTAGTTCTCTCATGAAACTTCCTCTCGTGTGCCTTCACGACTTTGTTTTATTCGCTGCGCGATGGCTCTAAAGAACAAAGTCCTTTCGGCACACTGCCCGCACCTTTCATACCTCCAAAAGCCTTGCCACCGCCGCAAACATGCGCCCGGTGGCGCCTTTTTCCAGCCTGCCGTTCTCTTTTCGAAGCACTGCCGGTCCCACCATGTCAAAATGCACCCAGGGACGGCCATTCACAAACTCCTGCAAAAAGCAGCCCGCCACACTGGCGCCGGCTCGCTTGTCCGGCATATAGTTGGCCAGGTCCGCTGTCTTGGACCACAAGAGCTGGCGCCTGTAGCGCTCTCCTAATGGCAGACGCCACACCGGCTCTCCCCCGGCCTCGCAGGCCCTCTCCACCTGTTCTGCCAGTTCCTCCTCGTTGCAGAAATACCCCGTGGTCTCGTCCCCCAGGGCCTCCTGGCAGGAGTACGTCAATGTGGCCATATCCACCAGCCTGTCCGCCTCTCTGGCGGCAAAGGCCAAAGCGTCCGCCAGGATCAGTCTGCCCTCCGCATCCGTATTGTACACCTCCACGGTCCTGCCTGACAGCATGGTAATCACGTCTCCCATCCGCAGACTCTTTTCGTTTATTGCATTCTCCACCAGGGGGACGGCGGCCGTCAGCGAACCTGCACAGCCTGTATCCGCTGCGTATTCCATGAGGCACAGCACATCCGCCGCGCCGCACATATCGTATTTCATGCCCTCCATGCCGCCCATGGACTTTAAATGGATGCCGCCGCTGTCAAACATAACGCCTTTGCCCACCAGCGCCGTCACAGGGCCTCTCCCTGCCCCCTGATAACGCAGGTGCAGCAGCGCGGCTTCTATTCCCGAGGCCTGGTTCACCCCTAGGATCCCTCCGCAGCCCATCCGGCGCAGTTCCTGCTCCCTGAAGATCTCCAGGGACAGGGCGGGCTTCTTTGCCGCCAGCTTCCGGGCATAGAGGCACAGATCGTCCGCCGTCAGGTAATTGGCCGGCAAATCCCCAAGCATCCTGGCGTAATTTCTGCATCTTCCCAGGCACCGGGCTCTCTCCACCATATGCTCTACGGCCTCTTTTGCACGCTCCCGCCCATTTTTTTCGGATGAATCCTTCGCCTCATTCCCGGCCTCCCTGCCGCTTCCGGCGCTTCCCTGCCCCTCATCCGTATCCGTTTTCTCTCCGTACTCTCCGGAAAATATCAGATACACCGTTACCTGAGGCAGCACCGCCAATTCGTCCCGCAGTTCAAAGAGCCGCTGCGAAGCGCCGGGGCCCAAAGCCTTTTTCCCGAAACGATAGGCCCCCTGCATAAGAGCCTCCACAAGAAAATACGCCGCCTCCGAAACTTCTCCCCGAAACTGCTGCGCCCCAAAGGCCTCCAGATTGATCTGGCAGTCCCCCTCCAGAGCATATCCCCACTGATTCACCAAATCCCGCAGGGACGCCCGGTCAGGCTCCGTCCCCTCCCAGGTAAGTACGGGAACTCCCTCTTCCATCCTTTTTCTTAATTCAAACCGCATTCTGCCACCCCCCATTTTTCCAATTACCGCACCTAGGCTTCAGAACTTCTTCTCACATTTGAAACAGCAATGTCTTAATCTCATAAGGCGTCACTTCCACCTCCACGGCACCGTTCTGCCAGGGTGTGCAGGGCTCCTCCATGAGATTGCACTCGCACCAGGCGGCGGGCTTCCAGGCAAGCTCCAGCTTTACCTTTCCCCGTCTTCCGGTGTATTCATGGAAGCGAAGCACCAGCTCGTCCCCGTTCTCGGCGCGCTTTACGGCGTCCACCTCCACAAAATCCTGATTCAGACGGATGGCGCTCTCTGTGCTTCCCCGCCACCTGCCGGGGAAAGCTGTCAGAGGCTCGTTGAGGGAAAAGGCCTCCTGCTCCAGTCCTGCCGCGTACCACTCTTCCTCATGGGGCAAAAGGGAATAGGTGAATTCATGCTGTCCGTTGTCCGCATCGTAATCCGGATCCACCGCCGACTTTAATAAAGACAGACGGATCGTATTGTCCTTAATATCGTGTCCGTACTTGCAATTGTTCAACAGGGCAACCCCATAGCCGGTCTCCGAGAAGTCCACCCACTTATGGGCCACTGTCTCGAACCGGGCCGCATCCCAGGAAGTGTTGCACACAATGGGCCGCACGATATTGCCCTCCTGGATATCATACCGGGCGCTGACAGCCCTGATATCCACAGGAAACGCTGCCTTAAGAAGCTTTTGATGCTCCCTCCAGTCCACATGGGTGACGAAATCAATCCGGCGCTTTCTCTCATAGAAGCACACGGTCTGACGGATATGGGAATCATGCCACACATGCTCCGTATGCACAAAGGTACCCAATTCGTTTCGTTCTACGGTAAGCTTTCTGCAGTCCTCCACCGGCATGCATTTCTCGTCGATGGTAGGCTCCAGCTCCCAGGCGTCAAAGCACCGGGGCTTGTCCTCGAAGATCTGCAGAATATTTCCGCATTTTCCGGGAGCCAGCACATTTCTGCCTGCGGTTTTATCGTAAAGTTGTGTCAATTGGCCGGAGGCATTCCATTCCCCATGGTAATAAGGCGTGTCCACCACTGCCGCTGTGCTGCACCGGGCCCCGGAATCGGCACAGTCCTGAGCCCCGAAAGTCTCCGGCGCCTCTGTCCCGGACGCACTCTCCCTGCCGCACACCTTTATCATCTCTGCCCCAAAAGGCTTCGCCTGCGCAATCCACACATAGTCCGCCTCTTTTCCGCACACTGCGGGAAGCCTCTGTCCCGCCTCATCCAGATAGGTATATCCGCCCCGCTCCAGGGAACCGGGCAGCTTCACTGCGCCGCCAAGCGTCCAGTTGGAGCCGTTCCATACCGTATAGGTATCCGCATCGGACGTAAGCAGGGCTTCTGCGGCTGCGCTCTCCGCCTCTTCGATTAGCTGCGCCGCCTTTCGATACTCCTCATGGCTGTCCTCATACACCTCATGAATGGAGGAGCCGGGGAGAATATCGTGGAACTGCTGGCAGAGCACGATCTTCCAGGCACGAAGCAGCCTGTCTCTGTCGTAGAGGTCTCTGCGGCCGGCTGCCTCTCCCGCCAGAACGCCCAGGATCTCGGCCCGGCGCAGCCGGTATTCCAGCTGCCTGTTAGTCTTCTTATTGTACGCCTGGGAGGTATAGGTTCCCCGGTGGAATTCCAGGTACAACTCCCCGTCCCACACAGGCAGATAGCCTCCCAGAGGATTCTCTTTTAAGGTCTTGCCCAGCCTGTCAAAATAGTCTGTGGCGCTCTCCCACTTCACATGGGGGATACCGGGCATTTTCTCCACGCATTCTATGGTCTTTATCATGTCCCGGTTGGGCCCTCCGCCGCCGTCCCCGTAGCCAAAGGAGATGAGCAGATCCCTGTTTAAATCCTTATTCCTGTAATTGTCCCACACGCCCTTTACCGCATAGGGCCTGGCGCCGCCGTTGTAGGTGTAGTAGCTGGATCCCTGATCCGTGGTAGTGATGAAATGTGTGGTCAGCAGACTCCCGTCCATTCCTTTCCAGCGGAACGTGTCATAGGGCAGCTGATTGGTGTCGTTCCAGCTGATCTTCGTGGTCATAAAAGTATCTATCCCGGATTTCTTCAGGATCTGGGGCAGCGCCCAGGAGTACCCGAACACATCCGGCAGCCACAGGAACGTATTGTCGTAACCGAACTCTTTTTTGAAAAACTGCTTGCCCACCAGAATCTGGCGGATAATGGACTCCCCTGAGGTCAGGTTGCAGTCGCACTCCACCCACATGGAGCCGGAGGGCTCCCAGCGTCCCTGGGCCACCCTGTCCCGGATATGCTCATAGACATCCGGGTAATCCGTCTTGATAAATTCGTACAGCTGCGCCTGGGACTGCAGAAAGCGGTAGGAGGGATATTTCTCCATGAGCCTGTTCACCGTGGAAAAAGACCGGGCCGCTTTCTCTCTGGTATGGCGGATCCGCCACAGCCAGGCCACGTCGATATGGGTGTGCCCCAGCATGGTCACCGTCACATCCGGCTTGCCCGCGCCCTGCAGCTCCTTTGAGAGAAAGTCATACGCCTGCTTTACGCTTTCATAGAAAGCTTTGTCCCCGGGCGAAGTGTAATCCACCAATGCAAAAGCCCGGACCAGCCTGCCAAGCAGCCACTCCTTATACTCGTTCTCCTTAGGCAGCAGATCATAGGTGTCCAGGGCCGTGCGGGCCAGATAAAAAAGGTCGTCCGCCGCTCTGTCCAGAATCCCTATCCGGGCCTGCATGATCCGCATGTGCATGTCTCTGGGTCTTCCCCCGCCGCAGAGCCCGGACCAGACCCGGAACTTCAGATCCAGTGTCCGTCCTGTCTCCTCTATGGGAAAGAAGACTTCTTTGTGGTTTCCGTCCACACCCTGGTAGGGCTCGCCGTTTACATACAGCAGGCTCTCAAAATGGCTGTTGTTTCCGGTTCCCTCTCTGGCGCCGAAATCAAAGAGCCCCACAATATCTCCCTCTCCCGCGCTTTGGATCAGCTCCTCCCCCACTTCCACTGTTGTGCACAGCCAGTTATAGCGGTCCCAGCCGCTCCAGGTAAAGCCTTTGCCCACTTTTCCGGGGCTTTCCGTCTCTCCCGGCTCCCTGCGTCCGATTTCGCCCCCGTCGCTGTGCCATGTAAATTCTCCGATCTCCCGCAGGCAGCGGTAGCGGAGATCTTTTAACTCGTCAATCCGGGACTCCATCCTGTCCCTGTTGTGAAAATCAAAAGGCATTCTCTATGTCCTCCCTATTCCTCAATTTTTGAACATGCCCTCATAGGCTTCCCCGTATTCCCTGACCAGTTTTTTCGCCAGAGAGTAGGAATTGATCAAAGGATGCAGCATCAGCGCCCTGACAGCCTCTTTGGAGGAACTCTCCATAATGGCTCTCACCGCCTGCCTCTCATAATGCTTGATACCGCGGATCAGGACCATGCAGTCCTCGGGCGGATTCTCCACGGCCACAGGCCGGATGCCCTCCTTGGAAACCAGGCAGGTCATCTCCACCACATCCTCCGCACGAAGCTGGGGCAATGCCCCCTGATTCTCCACCGACAGCACCAGGTATCTGCCCTCGTCCGACTGCATTCCCTCGATGCAGTCCAGCATCACCCCCGCATAGCCGATTCCCTCAGGGATAGGAAGCTCTCCCCGCTCCAGCAGCGGACGTCCCGCTCCCCCGGTCTCCACGGCCATGTAGGAGTTCTCCCGCAGCTGCATATAGTAGAGGAAAGTCTGGAGCATTCCCTCGGGATCCTTGTCCGCGTCCATGGTCCGCAGCTCTTCAAACATCCTGCGATTGATCTCCTCGATATTGCGCCCTCTGGCAGAGCCGGCCTTTTGGATATTTTCCAGGGCTTTCTCCCGATGATAATAATAATAGAGATACTCGTTGGGCAAAAGGCCCGTGAGCCGGATTACCTCCGGATCAAATCTCTCAAACTCCTCCACGCCCGCCAGGAAGTCGTCATTCTCCAGCAATTCTCCCAGGATCTCTTTCCCGGACAGCCTGACGCTGCGGATCCAGGAAAGATGGTTCAGACCGAAAAATTCCACATACAGCTCTTCCTCAGGCACATGCAGGTACTCGGCCATGCGGAATTTGCAGCTGCTGGGCGCATCGCAGATCCCGATCACCCTGTCATACCCGGCGCCTTTCAAGGCCTGGGTCACCAGGCCGGAGGGATTGGTGAAATTAAAGATCCAGGCATTTGGCGCGCATTCCCGCACCAGTTTACAATATTCCAGCAATACCGGAATGGTCCGGGCCGCCATGGAAAATCCGCCCACGCCCGTGGTCTCCTGTCCGATGACACCTAAACGGAGCGCGATCTCCTCGTCCATTGTCCTGGAATGATCTCCCCCCACTCTCAGTGTAGTCACCACATAATCCGCTCCCGTCACGGCCTCTCTGGCCTCCTCCACGGCATATACCCGCAGCTCTCCTCCCGCCCGGCGCACCACATGGGCGCAGAGCTTCTCTATGACCTGAAGCTTCTCTTTGTTAATATCATACAATGCCACCTCGTCAATATGCAGCTTGCGGCAGCGCTTTAAAAGTCCGTTGATGAAGATCACGGTTCTTACACCGGCTCCTCCTATTACTGCTATCTTCATTTCCGTATCTCCTCCTGTTCCTGTATCCCGGCCGGCCCCACAGGCCGTCCGGCGCCGATTATTTCTGTGCCTTTATGAATGCCTGAAGCCTGTCCCATCCGGGGAACATGGTGTTTCCCCCAAGCCCGGTGCAGGACAGGGCCCCGCAGCCGTTTCCCAGTTCCAGGGCCGAGTCCGGATCCAGGCCTTTCAGGAAACCGTATACGAAGCCTGCGTTAAAGGAATCCCCTGCCCCCGTGGTATCCACGGCCTCCACCGAAAAGCCCGCTTTGGTCCAGACTTTTCCGGCCCTGCAGCACAGAGCCCCTTTCTTTCCCATTTTCACCACAGCCATACAGCCCCTGGCCGCAAAATCCTGTGCCGCTTCCCGGGCCGTCTCCTTTCTGCTGTAGTGTACACTCTCCGTCTCATTCATCAGCAGTACGTCCAGATAAGGGAACAATTCATAAATCCTGGGACTCCACGCCCCGGTGCTGTCCCAGCCAGTATCAAAGGATACGGTCACATCCGTCTCCTTTCGCAGCCTTTGCAGGAAAGAAAGGTATTCTTCATGGTTTACCGACTCCACGTAACCGGTCAGATGAATATGTCCGGCCTGTGCTACCTGCTCCATGGAGATGTCTCCGATATCAGGCACCTTGCAGTCTCCCCGAAAGGTGAGAAAAGACCGGTCCCTGTCATCCGTGAAACTGATGGAAATTCCTGTTTTCGCATTTGGCCGCACCTCCAGAAGAGAAATGTCCACGCCTGTCTCTTCCATATAGCTTCTCAGATATTGGCCGTACAGATCGTCTCCCACGCGCCCCAGGAATACAGGGTGCATGCCAAGCCGGGCCAGTCCCAGCGCAAAGAGCGCGGCCCCGCCTCCCGGCGCCGTCTCCATCACCGGCACTTCCCATTCTTCCCCCGCAGGCGGCAGCCTGTTTACACCCGGCGCCAGCAGATCAATATTGACATCGCCAAAGACAAAAACATCCCACTTTTTCATCCTCTCGTCCTTTCTTTTTTACAAAATCTTACCCGGCTTTTTGACTGTGAAAGCTCTCCCTGGCAGGGCCCGCTTTCACAGAAAAACCGCCGCACAAAGCCTTATTCTTCAGACACATCCGGCTTTTGTGCGGCGGTTAAAATCAATCCGTTTTTACGCCCTGGAACTTTCCGTTTAGCCCTTTACGGCTCCGATCATGGTACCCTGCGCGAAGTACTTCTGGATAAAAGGATATACGCACAGGATGGGAACCGTGGTGACCACCACCGCTGCCATCTTCAGGGCATTGGAGGTCACGCCTCCGGCGCTGGCGATGGCCTGAGCCACGCTGGTGATCTGCTGCTGGCTCATAGCTTTGTTCAGCATCTGCTGCAGCACCGTCTGTACGGGCCACTTCTTGGTATCCATCATGTAGAAAGCTCCTGAGAACCAGTCATTCCAGTGACCTACCGCCGTATACAGTCCCACCACGGCGATAACCGGCTTACTTAAGGGCATCATAATCTTTGCATAGATCCCAAAGTATCCGCATCCGTCCAGCTTGGCCGATTCCTCCAGGCTGTCCGGAATCCCCTCAAAGAATGTCCGCATCATCATCAGATAAGTCACGCTGAACAGGCCCGGTATGACATACACCCAGAAGTTGTTCAACAGACCCAGCTTTCTGTACTGAATGTAGGTGGGTACGGTGCCGCCTCCAAAAAGCATGGTAAAGGTAATCATAAAGTTGATAAAGGTTCTTCCCGGAAGCTCTTTCTCTTTCAGCGCAAAGGCCGCAAGGGAAAGCAGCAGCAGACTGAGGAAAGTTCCGATCACGGTTCTGGCTATGGTGATGCCATACCCGCGTATGATTCCTTTATTCTTAAATACCTCCTGGAAGTTTTCCAGCGTAAATGTCCTGGGCCAGAAGTAAACTCCGCCTCTGGCTGCGTCCTTGCCGTCGTTGAAAGCCAACGCCAGCACATTCAGGCAGGGGAGGACAATGAGCAAACAGATTGCAATCAGAACCAGATAAATGATGACTTGTATTATCCTCTCGCCAGGGCTCCTCTTTACTTTTGTTCCCTTTTGTAAATGCTGCATTTTACTCATAGCGTCCTCCCCGCATGTTCATTAATTATAGAATAAAATTGCTGTAGAATCTTCGTTGTAGCGCTTTGTTACTCCGGCATTGTGCCATAGAACATAATGGATGTAGGATCTTCGTTATAGATCTCCATCAGCTTCGCTTTGAACTCTTCAACCCCTGCGCGCTGCAGTCTGTCGCGGTAAGCATTGATGATGCTCTCAACCTCGCCCTCATCCGCATGGATCGCCTGCTGCAGCACTTCTTTCCATGCATCGTGGGCTTCTTTCAACGGCGCTTGCGCGGCCTCGTCCAAGGTTGTCAGATAAGCAGTGGCTTTCATGCCTTCCTTCAGCTTATACTCTCTGGGATAGTCCTTGGCAATCTGAACGCTTCTGGCAAAGATATTCTCACTGTCGTCGCCGCCTGATGCGCCGGGACGGGACTCGCCGAAGTTATCGATATTGTTCTTGTTGGTCAGTATGCACTCAAAGAAGTATGCTCCGCTTCCGCCGAAAGCTGCGCCTACATTATTTACAAGCCACTCTTCATCGCCTTCGTTCAGCTTCGCCTTTACCTCGTCGGTCACACGGGGCTGTCCGTCCACCATGTTGTAGGAAAGGCCTTCAATACCGTACTGGCACAGAAGCTGTCCCTCATAGGTGCAGAGCCAGTCAAAGAAACGGAAAACTTCTTCCGGATTCTCGGCCTGCTCCATAATTGCCAGACAGCAGGAACCGGTCTTTCCGGTGGTAACCATCTTGTTGTCGCCCTCAATGTCATTCAAAGGCCCTAAAGGTACCCAGTCCTCGGAAGAGTAGATGATGTCCACATAGTTGTGAACGTCGCCGATGATACCATAGCTCTTGCTCCAGGCGCCTTCTCCGGCTCTCTCTTCGGACTTATCGAAATACTCTCTGTCCATCAGGCCTTCGGCCATGAGCTTACGCACATAATTGATCAAATCATAGATATAATCCGTCTCGGCCTCATGATAGATCTTGCCGTCCTTATCCATGTTGTAGCCATCGCTGATACCCCAGCGCAGGCCTCTCATATCCCAATCCAGCGCGTCAAAGGAGCCGCCCCAGAATTTGGGTCCCAAAGGTATAATGTCCTGTCCGTTGTCATCCTTAAAGCCATGCTCCTTGATCTTTACCAGCAGATCATAGAATTCCTCGGGAGTCCTGATGCTCTTGGGATCAATTTGGAGTTCGTCCACAATTCTCTTCTGGATATAAGGTCCGCCCAGATACTCTTCATTGGGATCGTAAATCATGGACCTATCCACCTCATCCACGTTCAGGTGAAGCAGGTACACGCCGTCCAGATCCTCACGGAACACGATGTTCTTATAAGAGTCCTTGGGAAGATATCCATCTTCATAATACTTGGAATATACCTTCGAATTCTTCATGTACTCGGACACGTCCGCAAACATTTCATCCGTCTTTGCCGCTTTCAACAGAACCGGGAACTCCGGCCTGGTGGAATTGTTCAGATAGCAGATCATGGCGTCCACGCTGTCGTCAAGCCCTGCGTTCAGCTGGGTGGTCAGCGCATCCAGGCTGCCGTTCTGACCGGGTGTGTACTGCAGTTTCAGAGAAATGCCAGTACGCTTTTTGATCTCCTGGAAAATAGGTGTATTCTCCTGATCCTCCGGAAGCGCATTACCGGCATCGCTTACAAAGATCTGTACAACGATATCCCTGTCTGCGATCCACTCGTCACCGTGTCCCTCATCGCCTCCCTGATTGTCCGATTCCTGATTGTCCTCTCCCGGATCGGGTGCTTCCGATTCCTTGTCGGGCTCAGACTGCTGTGTGCTGTTCTCCGAGGGCTTATCCTCATTGCCGCAACCTGCAAGCAGACCCGCAACCATGGTTCCTACCAGCAGCGTAGACAACACACGTTTTAAAAATTGCTTTTTCATCCTCTTTCCTCCTTTAATTTTCCTTCTATGATAAAGACTTATGTCAGAAGGTTCTCTTCCAGAAAAACGCTCCTCTTTTTTACCAGAGGCTGACCTCCGTAATCTTCTTGCATATCTTGTTGGCCGTGACCACCATAATCAATCCTACGATTCCCTGTATCAGGCCGATGGCCGTAGCGTATCCGAACTGTCCGCCCAGCAGACCGATTCGAACCACATATACGTCCAGGGTATCCGCCAGATCCATATTGCCCGGCGTGCGCAGCAGGTAGATCTGTTCAAAGCCAGATGAGAGCAGACCGCCGATGCCCATGATGAACAGCAGGCCGATGGTTCCCCGGATGCCCGGCAGGGTAATGTGCCACATGCGCTTTAGCTTGCCGCAGCCGTCCATCTCCGCTGCCTCGTAAAGCGAGCTGTCCACCCCTGCGATGGCCGCCAGATAGATGATGGAGTCCCATCCGATGTTGCGCCACAGATCCATGGAGAACAGAATCTGATAAAAATACTTGCTTTCCATCAGGAAGAACGTGTCTCCGCTTCCGCCCATCTGAGCGATGATCTGGTTCAGAACGCCGTCCCCAGGCGCCAGGATCCTCTGCAGCATGGTGATGATGATAACCGTGGACAGGAAATGGGGAAGGTATGTAATGGTCTGGGTCACCTTCTTAAATTTCATGTTCCGCACTTCATTCAGCATCAATGCCAGAATGATGGCAAAGGGGAATTCCAGGATACATTTGATCAGTCCTACCACCAGTGTGTTCTTAATCAGACGCATACAGTCATAACTGGTGAAAAAGGTCTCAAAATAACGCCAGCCCACCCAGGGACTTCCGAAAATCCCCTTTTTGTAGGAGTAATCCTTAAACGCCAGCAAAAGTCCTGCCATGGGCACATACTTAATTAAGATGTAATAGATGATACATGGCAGTAACATGACATACAGCGGCCAAAACTTGATGAGCCTCTTTCCGATGGGCACTTTTTGAACCTTTACCATGCTTTTCATGTAAGACCCTCCTCTTCCTTACCTCTAATGCAATTATTATATAAAAATGCCGTCTTCTGAAACAATGGACTATTTTCCATTATTCTCTGTAAAATTCTACGCTGCCCTATTGATAATCTGATAGTTTCTTATCCTTCCGCCCTTTTTTCCAACGGTTCATACCGCCAGGGATCGTCCACCACAATGCCGCCCTCCAGGCTCACATAGGTGGTGTAAGATGCCGTGTCCTCCCGGTTCAGCACGAACACCCGCCCTCCTCTGGCAAAGTCCTGTGCCCCATAGGTCCCGTAGCCGGTGGCCCGGCCGTACCCTAAGGTCACGCCGTAGAGCTTCCCATAGAAATCGTTCACATGGTCATGTCCCACAAACATGCTGGGATTATGCCCCGCCAGAACCATGGCCGCGAAAAAGCCCGTGTTGATCCTGGGACAGCCGAAGCCCTCCCGCCGGATGCCGTAGCAGGTCTCATAGCGGAACACCTCCGCATACTCCGGCAGAGCCATGTGCTGAAAGACGAAAACGCCGAAATCCTCACCCTGCTGTTCCTGTCTGCGGATCTGGTCCTGGTACCAGCGGATCTGATTCCGGGTCACAAAGCCGTAGCCGCCCACCTGCTTTAACGGATTGTAATCTCCGGAGTCAATGCCAAAGATCAGCCACCGCACGTTCCCCTCTTTGTCCGCAATGCCGATGGTATGATTGCCCACGCCGTCCACGGAATCCGGGTCATGATACGCCATACACCCCGGAAGCTTCCTGAGAGCGGCAAAGAGCTCTTTCCTGTTCCCTGCGAACTCCACGTCGTGGTTTCCGAACGTGAAAGTCCAGGGGATGCCCGATTCCGTCACCGGCGCTAAAGCCAGGGGCAGATACTCCAGATTCTTCTCCCCGTAAACGGCGTCTCCCGTGACGGCGATGAAATCCGGTCTCTCCCGCCGGATCAAATCCCGCATCAGCGCCACGGTCTTATGATCTCTTTCATCATCCTCTGTGTAGTGGATGTCCGTCAGCTGCAGAATCCGGAAGCTTCCGTCCTCCCTAAAATACAGTTTCTTTTCCACTTGGCATCTCCTCCCTGAAAATCTTTGACGAATCTGACTTCTATTTTAAAAAATTTTCCGTCATTTCCACAATGGAGAAAACTCCAATCGGGAATGGGAAAATTTCCATTTCCCATATGTCGTTTTTCCGCTATAGTATATGTGGGGTGGTAGACCCTGCCGTATAATCTATCCAAAAATCAGGAGGAACGAAAATGAAACAACTATATCAGGTCAAGGGACTGCTCAGCAGAGAATTCATCGGCCAGATCACCTACACTTTCTGTCTGACGGAAAGCCTGGAGGAACTGGATATCTGCCTTACCTTTGACAAACAGCACTATGATTCTCCCGCCCAGGTGCCGGTGGAGGAGCTGGCCGGGTACTGCAGGCAGCGGTATGACACCACGGCCTATGAGAACATGAGCAGAGAACAGCTGGCCGCGCTTTTTATGCGGGAGACCAAAACGGAAATCCACATCTGTGCCTCTCTGAACGATGTGTTCATCGGCTGTATCCACAAGCAGCTCACCTGCCGGCATATGCATTTTAGCCCGGAAGACCTTTCCGAGGGCTGTATCATGCCAAGGCGCCTGGAGGGCGTGCTGAAAGTCACTGTACTGGCATTCCAGGTGCTTATGGACGATACGCCGTATACAGTGACGGTATCCGGGAAAAAGCCCCAAAAAACGGAAAACGCGGAGACTCTCGCAGAAAGCAGCCCCCGACAGAAAGCAGATTTGAACGGCAGACTGCCTATGGATAAGGCCTTTTTGAGACTGGAGCT
The DNA here is from genome assembly GCA_910584235.1 of uncultured Acetatifactor sp. GTDB lineage: Bacteria > Bacillota > Clostridia > Lachnospirales > Lachnospiraceae > Acetatifactor. The sequence goes on along the minus strand of CAJTZD010000039.1, from coordinate 11,350 downwards.
GCACAATCACACCACCGAATCCGACGCCTCCTTAAGCTGTCAGGATCTGCTGGATCATATGGCAGAAGACGGTGCGGACGCCTTTGCCCTCACGGATCACAACACCATTTCCGGCCATCCGAAAATGGAGGAGCTGGTGGCAAAATCCGGCGCTCCCATTCAGTGTATTTACGGCATGGAATATACCACTTATTACGGACATATTCTCTGTCTTAACCTGACGGAGTATGTACCCTGGGATTCCATTGATCCGCTCCGGCCGGAAGTGATCTTCAAAAAGATACGAAGCACAGGGGCCCTGGCAGGCATCGCCCATCCCTATTCCTATGGCTATCCCTTTGCCACGGGCTGCCGCTTTGAGATGAAAATGACTGATTACAGCGATGTAGACTTTATTGAGATCTTCAATAACCCTGAGCCCTTGAGAGAGGTAAATGTCCCCGCCCTGGCGCTCTGGGAAAAGCTTGTGCTGGAGGGCTGGCATCTGGCGGCCACCTGCGGCATGGATCTCCACGGAAAGTGGAATCTTGCCGGCAACTATGCCACTTTTGTGGAAAACAGGGGCGTCCCTGTCTCCCAGGCTCTCGATGCGGCGGTGCGGCAGTGCCGTACCTGGGTTTCCAGGGGACTTCTGCTGGTAGCCGAAAGTCTCCCCCAGGAGCGGCGGACGCTCTTTCGGATCACAGACGGCGGAAAGCCCGGCTGTATCCTCCGCCGGGATAAAACCTATCTGATGACCCTGCGGCTGTCCGGCGGTACTTTAGAAGAGCGCATTTCTCCGGACAGTCCCTTAAGCATTTCCTGGGAAAGGCTGGCAGATCTGGCGGCAGCGGTGCCCGCGCAAACAAAAAGCGGTATTCCGGCCCCTGCGTCAGAAGCCGAAAAACCGCTCTGTCCCGTGATTCCCAAGCTCTATGAGGAGGCTTTGGAGCCGGAATCGCTGCTGTGCGTATCTCCGGTTTTGTATCTGCCCCTCACAGCCAGGCAGACCACCAGTCCCGCCGCAGTCACCCCAAGCCAGCCTGCCACAGTGGCGCCCCAGCCCAGCTTCTCCACCATTACGCCGATGGAAAACGTAGACACTGCAGTGCCCAGGTAAGCGCAGGCATTTAGGAAGCCCGACACACTGGACACTTTCCCCTCCTTTTCATAGCGGAGGGGAAGCAGGTTCACAAACAAAGTATTTACCCCCATCATGGATGCGGTGATTACGGAAAGCAGTGCCACCGTCAGGATCAGGGAAAGAGAACCCGCGGTCCAGAGCGCTGACAGCGCCGCCACGGACACACCGAAAAAGACTGCGGACGCCCTGACCTCATTGCCGGCGCATTTCCGGTATAGTGCCCTTGCCAAATAGGCGCCGGAAAGATTTACAATGGGCAGCGCCGTGGTTACCAATACCGACAGGGAGGCGGAGGTCTGGAATGTTTCCAGGATATAGGTGGGCACCCAGGAGGTCACACCGTCTTTTAATATTCCGTGGACCACCACGGGCAGGATAATCAGCCACAATCCGCCCCCAATCAATGAGACAAAGCTTCTGCCCCCTTTTTCCACGGAGGGTGCGGGAGCTTTTTCGTCTGCCGCCTTTTCACGGACCTGGGTCCGGGCGGGCGGGGCGCTGTCCGCAAGACGCTCTATCCTGGCATAACCCACCGCCCAAACCACGGCCGCTGCCAGGAGGCAGAGTCCCGCGCCCCAGAATACGGTGCGCCAGCCGGACACTGCCAGCACCGCCGCCGACAGCACATAGGCCGCCAGCGTGCCCGCCGCCTGGGTAGAGACAATGTCCACACAATAGCGCAGGCGCACGGCTTCCTCCAGCCGTCTGGCAAAAATCCGGATAATGGGCGGCCACACCATGGACTGGGCATATCCGTTAACGCCCCACACCACTGCCATGGCTCCAAAGGAGCCGGCCACTCCCATCAGAAGATTACAGAGCATGGACAGGAAAAGTCCCCCGAAAATCATTCTGCCAGGGTGGATTCTGTCTCCTAAAAAGCCGTTTAACAATTGCCCTGAGCCATAGACAAAAAAGTACACCATACTGATGGTTCCGGCCTGCGTCTTGGTCAGAACCGCTTCCTCAATCATGGCCGCCATGGCCGAGGAAAAATTCAGCCTGCCGATATAGCAGGTAAAATAGGCCATCCAGCAGATGGCAAACAGGAAGAACGCCTGTCTTTTATCCGTTATCTTTCTCTCTGTGTTTTTGTTCACCGGCATTTTTTCTGAATTCCTTTCGATACATCAGGGGTGTCATCCCCATAGTCTTTTTAAACACTCTGAAGAAGTACTGACTGTCTTCATATCCCACCCGCTGGGAGATGTCCACAGCGCTTTCCTCCGTATTTTCCAGATACCAGGCCGCCTTTTGCACCCGGAGATTGGTCAGGTAGGCAATGGCCGACTGATTTGTCTCTCTCTTAAACATGGTGGAGAAATAGTTGGGACTCATGCCGTAACGTCCTGCCAGCTCATTAATCACAATATTGCGCTCAAAATTCTGCTGCATATACTGAATGGCCAGCCGGATCTTGTCCTCCGCATGGGCCTCCTGGAATTCCTGCCCGATATAGCGCAGAAGCAACGCGTAAAGCCGCTGAGCCAGCTCCTTTGGTTCCGCGGCCTCATCCGCTAAGGCAAAACCGGACATGAGCTCCTCCAGCCTCTGCTCCCTGCCCTCGCTGGCCGGGAACGCCAGCAGCGCCATATTGAGAATCCGCCCCAGGATCATATGGGTAAACTGGGCGCTGTACCGGGAATGAAACTGCTCCGCCAGAATCTTTTCAATGGATTTGCGCATGCCCTCTAAGTCGCCTCTCTCCATGAAGACTCCCAGGAGATTCAGCTCTGCCGTGGGAAAGTTCTTCACCTCCAGCATCTTCCGGTCCCCGTAAAAGTACAATGCCATCCTGTCCTGGGTATCCCGCCATTTCAAAGCTTCCCCGGCCTCTCTTCTGGCTGCGGCATCCAGCCCTTTCCTGCAGCCGCTGACTCCCATGGACAGAAATACATCCAGCTTTTTTTCAAACAAGGTGTAGATCCTGACGAAGATCCGTTCCACCTCCTCCCTGAGGCTCATGGGATCCCGCCCGAGAAAGATCAGGTACATCTGTTCCATGTTGGTCAGGTTGTCGGCAATGAGCTTCGCTCCCCTGCTGCCCAGCTCGGAAAACACATTCCGCACCGAGAACCGCAGAAGCTCCGCATCCTCTCTCTCAAAGCTTCCCTGGCTGTAGCTGTCCGCCTCAATGTTCAGAATCCCCAGCATCAGCACCTGATCTCCGGCATTCAGCAGTTCCGGGTGCCTCTCCTGCAGCTGCGGATAACGTTTCCTGTTCTCCAGGGGTTTTTTTTCATTTAAAAGGGCATTGATCTCCCGCTCCAGCCAAAAATCCTGCTGGGTCCTGGCCAGCCGCTCTCTGGATGAGGCAAGCGCCTGACGTCTGGCCTCTTCCTCCAAGAGTCCCATAGCCTTTTTCATGGCCCTGGCCAGCGCCTCGTTGGCCAGAGGCTTGAGCAGATAGTCCGAAACGCCCAGAGAAATAGCCCGTTCCGCATACGAGAATTCCGCGTAACCGCTTAAAAGGATAAACTGGGTCCGTTTCCCCTGCCGGAGGGCCTTTGCCCTTTCGATAAACGTCAGCCCGTCCAGATCGGGCATCTGGATATCCGCAATACAGATATCCACGGCTCCCTCCTCCAGAATCTTCAGTGCCTCCAGCCCGCCTCCGGCCTCCCATACCTGCTCAAAGGCAAAGCCAAGAAATTCCAGCCTGGCCAGCAGCCCCTGGCGGATCAATGCCTCGTCGTCCACAACCATCAATCTGTACATTCTTCTTCCCCTTTTCTGCGCAGCGGAAATGTGATCAGGAAGCTGGACCCTCTGTAAGGCTCGGATTCAATTGTAATGCCATAGGGTTCCCCGCAGGCCAGCCGGATGCGTCTGTGCACATTCCGCACACCGATACTACCCTGTTCGTACCCCCCCGGATTGGTTTCCGGGCGTCTGATGTACTCTTCCAGCTCTGACTTTTTCCTATTGTCCATTCCGACTCCGTCGTCCTCCACTCTCACACACAATGTCTCTTCTCTGCTCTCCACCATGATCTCTAAGGTCCCGCTTCCCGTCATGGGCGCAATGCCGTGGAGAATGGCATTCTCCACCACAGGCTGCAGAATAAAGCGCAGGATCAGACACTGCTGCACCTTGGGCTCCACATGGTAAAAGACTTCAAATTTATCCCGGTAACGCACTTTCTGGATGTAAACATAATTCTCCACATGATGCAGCTCCTGCTCCACCGTGACGAATTCTCCGTAGTCTTTTCCCAGGCTGTAGCGGAAGATCTCTCCCAGCTTGCCGCAGAGCTCGCACACCGTAAATGCCTGCCGTACCGCCGCAATAGAGCTGATGGTCTCCAATGTATTGTACAGAAAATGGGGATTGATCTGAAGCTGGAGATTTTGCAGCTCCGCCTCTTTTTTCTCCAGTTTCTGAACATAATTTTCACGAATCAGGGAATTGATGGTCTCCAGCATATGGTTGAACTGATCGTCCAATATCCGAAGCTCGTCCTTTCCGGAAACGGACTCCGTGACCGAGAAATCCCCCGTCTCCACACGCTTGAACTTGTTTACCAGAAAATTAACTCTCTTGGAAAACATTCCCGCAAACACATAGCAGCCCGCGCTGTCAATGACAGTCACCAGAAAAATCAGCGGAAAAATCATATTGTTGACTTCCCGGCGCTTTTCCTCCAGTCCGGCCCTGCCGAAAGAAAGCAGGAGGTTTAAGCCGCACTCCTCCAGCCGCTGAGCGCATACCAGCTGCCCGTTCACATTCCGGACCACCCCGTCTGCCTGGCTTTCCCGGCGAACCATTTCCAGGCACTCCAGCGCTTCTTCCTCTTCCATTCCGCCTGTTTGATACCAGTTGCGCCCGTTATCGTCAAAAACCGCCACCCGGAATGTATTTCTGTCTTCCCTGGCCGGCGCGAAGAGACGGGGCAGATAGAATTCCAACCTCACAATCCCGATCTGTTCCCACTTCATGGTCGTTATGTTCTGATAGAGGATGGGATATACCAACACACCCAGATTTTCACCTGCGCGCACGGGATTTTCATAGTAAAACCATTCATTCTCTGCATTTTTCCACAACTGATACCACTTTTCCCGCGCCGCCGCGTCCCCCATGGTAACCCTGCTGCCGTAGACCGGCGTATCCTCCAGATAAGAGTAAATCAGGCAGTTACGGATTGTGTTCCTGTCGTCTGAAAGCAGAGACTGGGAGACTTCCTCGCTGATCATCTTGCCACGGATATAGGGATTGAGCTCCCCGTTCCTGAGCTGTTCATTGATTATGGTATTTTTTGAGATGAAATCCAGGCTGGTCTCGTACTGCTTCACCTTTTCCTGAACCGTCCCCAGATACTGGGAGGCCAGAAGCTCATAGGAGTGGGTCAGTTCCTGCCCCGCCAGGCTGTTCATACGGCTGTACATAAACACTCCCAAAATGACAATGGGCAGAATACCCGCCACAAAGAAAAACAGCGCCAGCTGGCAAAAGACTGTACTGTATCTTTTTCTTTCCACGCTTCCGCCCCTTTCGCATAAAATTTCAGTATTTAGTATAGATGCAAAAGCCTAAAGCGTAAATGATCAAAATTAATATTCGCTGTGGATTTTTTGTAACAGCAGCTTCACTTGCGGCAAAAAAGCGGTTTCCGCGCTCCATCCGGCTTTTGCGGGTGTCCCTTACAATCTTAAATGTAAGGTCTTTGGGATTGTTGTGTACATTCACGGTTATTATTCATGCCTAACGCTGACAGCTACAATACAACATTACCGGTAAAATACCGCCCTGAATATTTACAAGACGATATCTCCGGAACAAAAAAGTGCATGATATTGATTCTTTCTCTACCATGCACCTAAAGTTACTCTTATTATAAAATTATTTTAAAGGTCTGCTCCTGCATAACTAGCTGTGTTTATGTTTGTTCGCAGACATTTTAGTAATCTACTTTTTTAGAGATATATGACCTGCAAAATGATTACTCGTTATTTTTTATTCCCATCATCTTTACTTTTTTCATTCCTAATCAATCCACGATATATCAGCATAGCACAAACTGCGGATGTTGTACCTGTCGCTGTCTGGTCTAAGTGAATGTCATACATATTACAAAACATATTGATTACCATTAAAGCAACCAATACTGCCACTGCTACAGCAGCTCCTTTTAATAAATGTTTCATAGCTTCCTGTTTCCTTTCCAAAATAAATTTATTTTCTGCAAAACAGTATACCAGAGAAAACAGCGCTTCTCTCAAAACAGTCATAAAATGCCCGAATTCATGAATAAATGCGTTTTTCTTTTTACAGAACACGCGCTTATTCGTCATTTTTGCAGTAGGGCGGTTGCTATAAAGAACGGTATAAAGTATAATTAGGAGTAAATATCGATGGAAAGGATATATTGAAATGCTGCTATCTTTTTTTCGGCTTTCCCTTGCTATCCGCAATGTATGGCCTCAGCATATGAACTTCAAAGGGTTTAGCGTACTTTATATACTGCTGTTGGTTGCTGGAATGCCTGTAACGATCCTCGCCTGTGTTCCATACGGTTTGTTCGGTATTCTGGTGGCGGTATGTATTTATGGGTTGATTGCTTGCCGTGACACTGCGCCACAGAATGTTTTTATGGGTATGATTGGATGTATGCTTGCCGTTGTGACAGAGAATTTGCTGGCAAATTTTCTTTATATACTGATTCCCTCACCTTTATCAAATCAGTGGTATTTTTTTTGCAGCATCGATTTGATTTATACTTTGCTGTTTTATTGGATTACGTTGCTTTGCGGCAAGCTGCTGAAAAAAATATTCCTGTCTGGCAAAGGAATTTTGCGCCTTCCTCAGACATGGTATGTGATAGATGCTGCATTACTGCTCCTTATAACCATCTATCTGTTTGATAATTTGATTCCGGGACAAAACGGCTCTGTCGGCAGAATGATATATAATAATGCCTTGCATATTTTGGGGTATCTGCTTGTGATGTGTTGTTTACTTCTGGCTATGCGCCGCTCTTATCTGGAACAGATACAGACCGAATCAAAGCAGAAAGCCATGCAGGACTTACAGGACTACACACGGAATTTAGAAGCTATGTATAACAGTCTGCGCTCCTTTAAGCATGATTATGTTAATATTCTGCTCTCTCTGTCTGGTTATATTGAAGATGGTGATATGGATAGGTTAAAGGATTTTTTTGAAAGCAAAATCTTCCCAACGAAGAATTTGATTACAGGGGGAGATTATAAGCTGAACCAGCTTAGCAACATCGGCGTGTTGGAAATCAAAAGCCTGCTCTCCGCAAAAATGATTTACGCCCATGAATCGGGGATTGACATCACCATTGATATTCCCGACAAAGTGGAAAGTTTTCTGATAGACACGGTAGACCTTGCCAGAATACTGGGAATCTTTTTAGACAATGCGATGGAAGCTACATTGGAGACAGAACAGCCGCAAATAGGCTTAAATATCATCCAGAATAAAACCGGCGTATCAATCATCATAAGCAACCGCTTTCTGGATAACGGTGTAATGCTGCATAAATTAAAGCAAAAGGGCTTTAGCACAAAAATCGGGCATCAAGGAATCGGGCTTTGGAACGCCCAGAAAATCATCAGTTCTTATGACAACGTGCTATTGGAAACGACAATGAAATGCGACTATTTTACACAACATATAGAACTTACTGACAGAAAGGAATGACATCATATGCTGGACATCTTTGTATGCGAAGACAATGCCGCACAGCGGCGGACTGTTGTAAATATCATTCAAAATACCGTTCTGATCGAAGAATTAGATATGCAGCTTATTTTGGATACAGGTGATCCTTATATGTTGTTGGAAAAAGTCAAGACCAGCCAGAACACAGGCATTTATTTCCTTGACATTGACTTGAACAGCAACATGAATGGAATGAAGCTGGCACAGCAAATCAGATTGTATGACCCCCGTGGTTTCATCATATTCATAACAGCACATTCAGAACTGAGCTATATGACTTTTCAGTATCGGGTAGAGGCGATGGACTTTGTATTAAAAGACAACCCTGCCGAAGTGAAAGTAAAACTCAGAGAATGTCTGTTAAATGCAATGGAACGGCATACGCTCCAAACCAACAAGACACATAAAGTCTATACCCTTGAGGTTGGCGGACGAAAAATCAGCGTAGATTATGAGGATATTTTATTTTTTGAAACTTCCAGCAATATCCATAAAGTCATTCTCCATGCAAAAGACCGCCAGATTGAATTTCCCAGCGCCTTAAAAGAACTAACAGGCGTATTGGACAGCAATTTTGTGCGCTGCCATCGGGCATTTTTAGTAAACAAAAATAATATAAAAGAAGTTGACACAAAAAATCGAATCCTCCATTTTGCCAACGGAGAAACTTGCCTGATGTCCACACGTATGATGAAAGGGCTTTAAAAATAGGCTTCAGCAGGTACTGGAACGCAAAAGCAACGGGAGTATGACCGTATCAAAGACAAGAGGGATTTTCCAATTACGGGAAATCCCTTTTTCCATGCCTGTCCTGATATTCTTTCAAAGGTCCCTCCTTCCTTACAGTTTTTTCACGAACAGACAGCGAATCGCATTCAGCACCGCAAGAATCATTACACCCACATCCGCAAAGATTGCCAGATACATATTTGCGATTCCCACAGCCCCTAATGCAAGGCAGGCAAATTTCACTACAAGCGCCATCGAAATATTCTGGTAAACAATCCGCAGGCATTTCCTTGAAATCTTGATTGCTTTTGCAATCTTAATCGGATCGTCATCCATCAGAACAATGTCAGCCGCTTCGATTGCCGCATCGGAACCCATTGCGCCCATGGCAATACCTATGTCCGCTCTGGAAAGCACCGGCGCATCATTGATACCGTCGCCGACAAATGCCAGCTTTGCTTTGCCTAACTTCACCCGCAATAGTTCTTCTACCTTTTCTACCTTGTCAGCCGGAAGAAGCTCACTGTAAACCTCGTCAATTCCAAGTGATGCGGCAACCTGATCTGCCACTTTCTTTGCATCCCCGGTCAGCATGACTGCCCTTTCTACCCCGGCTTTCTTTAACTCCGCAATTGCCGCCTTAGAATGAGGTTTTATAATATCGGAGATTACGATATGTCCCGCATATTTCCCACCCACTGCCATGTGGATAATCGTACCTGTCTGATGACAATCCTGATAAGGAATGTTCAAGTGTTTCATAAATTTGTCATTACCGGCAGCAACCTCCATACCGTCTACTTTTGCAGTCACGCCATTTCCGCTGATTTCCTGTATATCCGCCACACGGGTTCTGTCAATCTCTTTTCCATATGCCCGCTGTAAGCTCTTGCTGATGGGGTGGGAAGAAGCGCTCTCTGCAAGAGCCGCATATTCCAACAGTTTCTCATTGTCTATGGTGGAGTGATGGATACCGTTTACTTCAAAAACACCCTTTGTCATGGTTCCGGTTTTGTCAAAAACAACATACTTGGTCTGGGAGAGGATTTCCAGATAGTTGGAACCTTTTACCAACACGCCCTCCTTGCTTGCGCCTCCTATTCCCGCAAAGAAACTTAAAGGAATACTGATAACAAGCGCACAAGGGCAGCTGATAACAAGGAATGTCAACGCCCTGTAAATCCATACACCCCAATCTGCTGACAGCCCCATAAAAAGCATACGGACAATAGGGGGGAGGAATGCCAGTGCCAACGCCGCATAGCAAACAGCCGGGGTATAGATTCTTGCAAACTTCGAGATAAAATCTTCTGATTTTGATTTGCGGGAGCTTGCATTTTCCACCAAATCCAAAATCTTAGAAACCGTAGATTCTCCAAACTCTTTTGTTGTCTGTATCTTCAATACCCCTGTCATACTGATACATCCGCTGATTACCTCATCACCGACTTTTGCCTCTCTGGGCAGGCTTTCCCCGGTCAATGCGCTGGTATTCAGGCTGGAAGCTCCCTCAACTACATTGCCGTCAATGGGCACTTTCTCGCCCGGCTGTACAACGATCACGCTGCCAATCCCCACCTCATCCGGATCAACCTGCTCTAATTTCCCATTTCTCTCAACATTTGCATAATCGGGGCGGATATCCATCAGATTACTGATATTGCGGCGGCTTTTACCCACAGCATAGCCCTGGAACCATTCCCCGATCTGGTAAAACAGCATAACGGCAATCGCTTCCAGATAATCACCGTTCTCATAAATAGCAAGCGCCATCGCCCCAATCGTAGCCACTGCCATCAGAAAACTTTCATCAAATACCTGACGGTTTCTGATGCCTTTTGCCGCTTTCCTCAAAATGTCATATCCGATGATAAAGTAATTTATCAGATAGCACGCAAAGCGAATCCACCTTCCTGCGGACGGAAATAAATAACTGTCAGCCTTATCAAACATCTCTGCCGGAACAAACTGGAGTGCCAGTAAGATTCCGGCGCTGATCAAAATACGGATCATCATAACCCTTTGCTTTTTTGTCATACCATCCTTGCGGCTGCCGACAAAAATAAGAAGTACAGCAGCCATTATAACAACAGCTGTCAGCAATATGCTGATTACGAATTCCTGCATGGTAAAAACTCCTTTCAAAATATGCTTAAAGGTGTCTCCTTTTCATGGGCAGCTACCGCTTACAGAAAAATCTCGCAGTCCGGCTCCACTTTCTTGCAGGCATCCAGCACGTTCTTCATAACATCTTTCGGCTCCTGCCCTTCGTCAAATTCCACAATCATCTTCTGTGTCATGAAATTGACCGTGGCGCTCTGCACTCCTGCTGTTTTACGGGCTGCATCCTCCATCAGATTTGCACAGTTGGCACAGTCTACCTCGATTTTGTAAGTCTTTTTCATTGTAAAGTCCTCCTTGTTTTTAAATTTAGCGATTAAGTACTTGTTTAATCATCATGACCGTAGTATAATACAGAGAAAGGCACACGTCAATATTCCTAAAGCATTCCTTCCCAAACGGGCGAAAAGTATTTCCGTTTGGGCGAAATGCAGATAAAAGAAAGGATAACAATATGGACAATATGAAATTACCACACCACCATGGAGAAGGGCCGCAGACCGCACTAATCCAGAAACAGTTAGACCATGTAGACTATTTCCAGACCGTAGCTGAAGTTTTCAAACAGCTCGGTGATACCACCAGAATCCGGATTTTTTGGCTCCTATGCCACCAGGAGGAATGTGTCCTCAATATTTCAGAGATGCTCCATATGTCAAGCCCGGCAGTTTCACATCATCTCAGACC
>CAJTZD010000038.1 GCA_910584235.1 uncultured Acetatifactor sp. | reverse complement strand
AACCGTATAATAAGCCTGAAGAACCTCTTTCTCAAGGGCTGCAATCAGCTGCAGTCTCTGTGCATTGGGAAGAGCCGCGGCGCTCCAGTTATACTTTGCGCCTGCCAGGCCGTTGAGACAATTATACCAATCTATCAGGGACATAGTCTCTGTCACGTCGGCTCCGTTCTCGCCTACACCTTTCATGGTGAAAGTCATCATCTGAGCGCTTGTATCCCAGGCCCTTGAGTACATGTAATCAGGGGACAGATACGCCAGCAGGAAGTATCCGGGATCCCATGCGGCACCATTCCAGCCACCTAAGCAGATATCATATGCGCCGGCCTGGAAGTCAGTTGCCCAGCTTGCTGCAAAATCTTTCAGTTCTACGTCAATCCTGCCCTCAAGGGGAGTCGTCTTAGCCAGTTCCTGGAAAGCATTCTTAAGGAAGTCAACTCTTCTCTGCAGTGTTTCATTGATAACACCTGAGCCGAATGTCAGGAACACCTTATCCGTCTCCTTGATATCGCCTGCCGCAAGAGCATCATTGTAAGCCTTTGTCAGAAGTTCTCTGGCCTCTTCCAGATTGTAACCAGTGATAGCGTCTGCCGCTTCCTCAAGACTTCCGTAATTGCCGGGATCAACAGCATATACATCACACAGAACCTGCCTTGCTTCGTCAGTATTTCTGTAAACTCCGCCGTTCTCCACATCATAGTAATGCATGGAGTTGAACAGTCCAAAGCCTGCAAGAGAGGATGTGGTGGTCTTGGTTGCGAAATCAGCTCTGTCCAAAGCCAGGGAAAGCGCTTTTCTGAAATCCGCATATCCCAGGATGGATTTGTTGATGCCGTCAGACTCGCGGGCCTTTAACTGCTCCACATTGGACTGCAGCTGCATGGACGCAACGAAGTCATTGGGGGTAAAGTACGCTCTCTCGCTTCCCTTGTACTCGTCCGCAATAGATACGTCCATGCTGATTCCGTCAATCTCGCCTGCCAGGAACTTCAGCCAGGCCGCATTCCACTCGGCGATGGTGTCGCACACGATTCTCGTGGTCTGGTACTGTCCGTCATACTGAGGATCACTGTAGCCAAACCAGTTTTCATTCTTCACAAGGGTATACTGCTTACCGGCCTGGAAGCTCTCCAGCTTGTAAGGTCCCCAGCTTGCGGTGGTCTCTACGCTCGAATTGTAGGTTGTAGTCCAAAGGGTCGCACCTGCCGCAGGCTCTACCTTGCATGACTCATAGAGGTCTTTCTTCACCAGAGGCAGGGAAGCCATATTGTATGCTGCCTGGTAAGAAAGAGAGCCATCTTCTTTCAAAAGAGGCAGAGCTTTCTCAAGCACCAGAATTATCTCATAATCGGTGTCCCCCACGTAGATACCTACATCATTGAAGTCAACCGCGGGATAGGTGTACTCATAAACCATGTACCTGGGAACATACTCAGGAGGCTCATTGCCCCAGTCAGGAGTATCGATCAGGGTCGTGAAAAGCGCGATGGTCTCGTCTGTAACCGGTACGCGGCCGTTTTCGTCTGCCAGCGCCTGCAGGGCTGCATAAGAGTCTGCATCCAGATAACTGGCTAAATTGTCTACACTGTCTCCTGCATGGCTGAGAGAATCGGACAGTGAGAATTTGATCACGCCGCCGTCGGGCTGGGTATATACGCCGTCATCACCCTTTACCAGATCTTCGATGGTATATAATCCCGTTGCAGAGTTGTCTGTGGTTTCATCCGTGGTTCCCTGCTTCGCGTAATTCCTTGCATTGACAATAACGGTAGCAGCATTGTAGAAGCTGTCTGCTCTGTAGTTCTGGAAAAGGGGATCCAGCTGCTGCTGCATGGTATATACGAAATCCTCAGCAGTAATGGGGGTGCCGTCCTCCCATTTGAGATCTTCACGCAGGGTAATCTTGTAAGCGTACCCCTTTTCGCCTGCGGGAACATTCCACTTTGCGTCTACTTTGTCGGAAACATCCTCCAGCGCAGTGGCCGCGCTGTACTCCATGACAAACTCGCCGGGCACGATCTCTCCTGCATCATCATACTTAAAATTGTATGAGAAAAAGTTGCTGCTCAGATGATCCATGATCTGTGTGTCATTGCTGTCCTCGTAGGTGAGCTGATTCCAGTTGGACGGAGAAACCGCGGTATACTGCCTATATGTATAGGACGGTCCGGATCCCTCAGATTCCGCGGAATTATCTCCGCTTTCTGATTCGCTGCTTTCCGATGAGTTGCTTTCCGTCGTGCTGCTTTCAGAGCCACTGGCGGAACTGCTCTCATTGGAAGAATCGTTGCCGCAGGCCGCCATAGAGAGAACCATAGCCGAGGCTAACAGCAAACTTAATGCTTTCTTCTTCATAAACTTTCCTCCTAAATTATTATTATCCTACATACTTTTATACTTGATTGGGATACTTGTATACAATCATAGCGGTATGTAATTAACGTAGTTTAGTATAAATTACGTTAACTACTTTTCCGGCGCCATCCGTGCCTGTAAATACGGCCGACAGCTTTCAGCCCCTGCAGAATGTACTACTTTTTTCTTACTTTCTCCATTCTGGACTTTTCCCGGCCGCCCTGATATAATCCCACTACAAACGCATGTTTGTCATACAAAAGAGGAAAGAAGGGTACATTATGGCATCACTGAAAAGAGTCACACACAAAAACGGCCGTGTGGTCTATCGCATCGTCATCAGCCTGGGTTATGACAAGGATGGCCGCAAACGCACCAGAAGTCTCACCTATTCCGTAGACCAGTCCGCCTCTCCCAGGCAGCAGGAAAGGGAAGCGCTGAAATATGCCATGGGGCTGGAAGACAGAATCAAATACGGGCACGATCCCGGTGCCGTAAACCTGTCTTTTGAAGAATTCGCCCATAAGTGGCTGGAAGCCGCAAAGGAAAGCCTTGCCTATGGGACTTATGTGGGATATGAGCAGCTTCTGCGAAGCAGGATTCTTCCTTATTTTAAGGCGTATGAAATAAATCTTATAGGCGCCGCGGATATCGAAGCCTTTTACAAGACGCTGTCAAGGGAATACGCCCCGGGCACCATCAGACGGTGCGCCAATGTGCTAAACGGCATATTCGGCGCGGCGCAAAGATGGAACCTGATTCCGGAAAACCCCTGTCAGTACGCCAGGAAACCCAAAAAGCTGCAGGAGACAGCAAAGCTGAAATACTTTACGCCCGCCCAGTCTTTGATCTTCTTAAAGTCCCTGAACATGTCATATGAGGTCCGGTACCGGAAGCGATCCCCAAAACACCGGTCAGGGCAGCCGGATGAGGCCTTTGAAGCCGGAACCTACAACAGAGTCTCCACAGTGCCCATGCAATACCGGGTATTTTATGCTCTCTCTATATTCTGCGGTTTTCGGAAAGGGGAGACACTGGCTCTGCAGTGGAGCGACATAGATTTTAAGAAAAGGGAGATCTTCATTTCAAAGGCGGTGGGGAAGACGGAACATGGATTTGACTTAAAGGAACCTAAAAACCAAGTGTCCATCCGGAAAGTTCCGTTTTCCGACAGCCTTTTGAAACTTCTTACGGAATATAAGGAGGAGTATGACAGATACAGAAAAGAGCTGGGCAGCGAATGGCGGGGAGAGGATCATCTGTTCATCCGCCGGGACGGCAGTCGGATGGGACAGTGCACCACCTACCAGTATTTTGTAAGCCATCTCAGGCGCTATAACCGGTGGGTGGAGGAGCACCCTGAATTGGCGGCTGCGGAGGGGATTGCGCCCCTGCCCCAGATTCCGCTTCACGGGCTGCGCCATTCCTGCGCTACTCTGCTGAACTACCTGGATGTGAATATTATTGACATTTCCAAATATCTGGGTCATGCCAGCTGCTCCACTACCATGAATATCTATGCTCACAGCTTTGAAGAGCAGAAGCGGATAGCCAGTGAGAAGCTGAACGATTTCATCAGCAGTAGCATCTGAAAGAGAGACACAAAAGCTGCTATCCTGTGCAAATCTGACATTTTTTGTTCATTCCCGGTGCCATTCTTGTCCGTTTTATTCTGGCCGGAAATATATAGTCGTGCAAGATGTCGGATATACAGGTATAAAAGCACCGATTCATTGAATATTTCTTACGACAGACGAGAGAAAATCATGCCTTTTTCCAGATTTATGCATCGCTTTAAAGCCAAAAAGGACTTGACAATTTAATTAACGTAATTTATACTATACTACGTTAACTGCATACGGCGCTGCATTGTATACAAGTATTCAAAAAGGGGTAGATGGCACAATGTTCTATCTTTTTTGTTAGCTTGGAAGTTTAAAGCGATACAGTGCGAAAGTATGCAGGAAAAATATAGATTAGGAGGATATTATGAGAAAGAAAAAATTCTTATCACTACTGCTGGCTGTGACAATGACCATGTCTTTGGCAGCCTGCGGCAACGGTTCGGAAGACTCTTCCGGCAGCGGCTCGGATAGCAGCAGCCAAGAGAGTCAGGACACCCAGGACAGTCAGGATACCCAGGACAGTCAGGATACCGAGGATACCCAGACTCCTGCGGCAGAGGACGCTACATATACGTATAATACCTCTGCCAGCACCCTGCCTGCCGGCTGGAACCCGCACACCTATCAGACCGCTGACGACGCCGTGTATTTTGACTATGCCACCGACAGTCTGTACGCCCTGTTCTTCAACGATGAGCTCCACCCGCTGGAGGGCCGTGAGGCTTTCGACGGCTACGTAATCGTCCCTTCCATGGCGGCCGATTTCCCCGTGGACGTCACCGAGGAGGTCAAGGCCTCTCATCCGCAGTTCAACATCCCTGAGAGCGCTACTTCCGGCTATGCCTGGAGCGTCAAGCTCCGCGATGACCTGAAGTGGGACGACGGCACCCCCATCACCGCCCAGGACTTCGTGGACTCTCTGGAGCGCTGCCTGCGCCCCGAGCTGCTCAACTACCGCTCCAGCGACTATAACCGCGGCACCTACGCCGTTGTCAACGCCGAGAACTACGCCATGGCCGGCAATCCCGTGTTCCAGAGCTTCGCAGAAGCCGGCACCACCTATGCCGACTTCATCGCGAACGGCGGTACCGACGACCAGGTAGCCGTGGACATGAACGGCTTCTGGGGCATTACCGGCCCCGACAGCCGGTTCAACTGGGGCTATATCACCGACGACACCATGGTGCGTGACCCCGCCGTGGCGGAGGGTGAGGACGAAGACTATGTATCCGCCAAGTACCTGTGGGACAACTACCTTGGCCCCGATGGCGGCTACGCCGGCACCGGCTATGATCTCGAGTTCGCCGGCACCATCACCTACCCCTACGAGGCGGGCTACTCCTTTGATAACGTGGGCCTCTTCGTCAGCGGCGACAATGAGCTGACATTTGTCTATGCCAACGCTCTGGAAGGCTTCTACCTGATGACCTACGGCATGGGCACCCAGTACCTGGTCAAGACCGACCTGTACGACGCCAACCTGAAAGAAACCGAGAGCGCCTCCGGCTCCGTCTGGTCCAGCACCTACGGCACCGGCATGGATACCTCCGTTTCCTACGGCCCCTATAAGATGAGCGAGTTCCAGGCGGATAAGCTCATGCACTTCACCAAGAACGAGAACTGGTGGGGCTGGGACAGCGATGTCTACACCTATGTGGATCCCGAAGACGGCAATACCTACCATATGTACCAGACCACCGACGTGGACATCCAGTATGTCAAGGAAGCCGCCACCAATAAGCAGATGTTCCTGGCCGGCCAGCTCATATCCTACGGCCTGCAGTCCGAGGACTTCGACCAGTACCGCAACTCCGACTACTACTATGCCACTCCCGCAGAGACTATTTATTTCCTGCTCTTCAACGGCCATGAAAAGGTAATCCAGGAGCGCGAGAACGCCGCCGACTTCGACAAGAGTACCACCGACCTGGAGATGCAGATGCTGGAGAGCTTCCGCCGGGCCTGCGCCGTGGCCATCGACCGCGAGAACTTCGCAGCCACAGCCTCTCCCCAGCGCCAGGGCGGCTACGCCTTTGTCGGCAACACCTATATCTATGACCCCGAGACCTGCGCTTACTACCGTGACACACCTCAGGCGAAGCAGGCTCTGGCGGACTTCTACTCCATTGACCTGGCTGACTATGACGGCGACCTGGATAAGGCCGTGGCCGCCATCACCGGCTATGACCCTGAGACTGCCAAGGAGAAGTTCCAGGAGGCCTATGCGGAAGGCATCGAGAAAGGCTACATCACCGACACCGACGGCGACGGCAAGTCCGACCAGACCGTCACCATGGTCTACGCCATGAGCGACGAGGTGAACGACTTCTACCGCAAGACCCTGGAGTACCTGAACACTTCCCTGAACAAGGCGGCCGAGGGCACCGGTCTTGAGGGCAAGATCCTGATCACCCCCTCCGCCCCCGTGGGCAACAAGTGGTCTGACAATCTTCGCAACGGTGTGATGGACACCCAGATGGCCGGCTGGTCCGGTGCCACCCTGGATCCTTTCGGCATGGCCGACACCTGGACCGACTCGAGCAAAGCTTACTGGGGTAACTGGTTCGATGCCAGCCAGTACGACCTGACCCTCAATCTGGACGGCGAAGACATCACCATGAGCGTCCGCGACTGGGCTCTTTGCCTCAACGGTGCCATGAAGACCGCCCAGAACGGCAAGGAGTATAACTTCGGCTACGGTCAGACCAGCGTGGATAACCGTCTGAACATCCTGGCCGCAATCGAGAAGTTCATGCTCACCGCCTACAACTGCGTACCGATCATGCAGAACGGCTCCGGTTCCCTGCTGAGCCAGCAGGTCTACTATGTGGTGGAGGAGTACAACCCCATGATGAGTCGCGGCG
Organism: uncultured Acetatifactor sp.; assembly: GCA_910584235.1. GTDB lineage: Bacteria > Bacillota > Clostridia > Lachnospirales > Lachnospiraceae > Acetatifactor. The sequence continues at coordinate 32,588 of CAJTZD010000038.1, read as the reverse complement.
GCATTCAGTACATGAAGTATAACTACAACGATGCCGAGTGGGCCGAGTACGTTGCTTCTCAGGGCGGCACCCTTCAGTATTGATTTCGAGCCTACGCTCAAATTTTTGGTAAGTAACGACTAAAAGGCAGGGGGGCGGCTTTTCGCCCCCTCCTGCTATTATTCATGACAATAGAAAACTCGCTGGTTCTCGTATATGCCTCTCAGCCAGACTGCGGGGCATATACGAGAACCAATATAGAAAGAAACGGAGGATCTTTGAATGGTCAAATATATTCTCCAGAGAATACTGTATATGATCATGGTGTTTTTTATCATCACCCTGATGTGCTTCGTTCTCGTCCGCATGCTCCCCCTGCCGGTGCTTCCGCCGGAGGATCCGCATACCACCGTGGTGCTCATGCGGCGGGAGGCCCTGGGCTATAACGAGCCGTATCTGACGCAGTTCTGGCTGTTTTTGAAGAATATCTTTACTGGTTGGGACTGGGGCCTCAGCGAGAAGCTGTACTTCGGCCAGAACGTATGGGACATTTTTGTCAGTAAGCTGCCCGCCACCATGATCGTCAACCTGTATTCCATCATCGGGTCCATTCCCATCGGAATCGGTCTGGGCATTTTCGCGGCCCTGAAGAAGAACACCTGGATCGACTATGTCATCTCCACCCTGACCATGGTGGTCATTTCGGTGCCCAGCTTTGTCTACGCCTTTTTAATCCAGTATATTTTCTGCTTTAAGCTCCAGTGGTTCCCTTTCCTCATGGCAGGCGGCACCAACTACTTTACATGGAAGATGTTCCTCTCTCTGGTCCCGCCGGTGATGGCCCTTTCTTTCGGCACCATCGCGGGCTTCGTCCGCACCACCCGCGCCGAGCTGACCGAGGTGCTGACCAGCGAATTTATGCTCCTGGCCCGCACCAAGGGCCTGACCCGCGCGCAGGCCACGGTGCGCCACGCATTGCGCAACTGCTTTGTGGTCATTGTCCCGGCCATCTTCGGTCAGTTCATCGGTATCCTGGGCGGCTCCCTTATCATCGAAGGTATCTTCGCCATCCCGGGCGTAGGCGGCCTGACCCTGAACGCCATCAACGGCCTTGACTACAATATTTTCATGCTGTCCACCTGCTTCTACACCGCCATCGGCCTGGCGGCCAGTCTCGTGGTGGACGTCAGCTACGGCTTTATCGACCCGCGCATTCGCATGGGATCCAAAAAGTAAAGGGGGAGTAAACAATGACTGATATGATGAATGAACGGATTCCTGCCGAGAAATTTGCTTTCGTACAGGAAAATGAGCGGCTGCACGACAAGGAGCTTCAGACCAAGGCCCGGAGTTTCTTTGCCGATGCCATGATCCGGTTTGGCAAGAACAAGTCCTCGGTGATCGCCGCGTGGATCCTCCTGTTCCTGGTGCTCTACGCCGTTCTTGTGCCGGTCTTCTCCCAATATACTGCCGACGATAAGGATCCCATGTATGTCAATTATCCGCCTTTCAGCCCCTTTTTCTCCCAGTTCGGGTTTCTGAACGGCGCCAAAACCATAGACAGTCAGAACGACAAGGCTATGGACATCTGGAAAGGCATCGCCATTGAAACGGGCATGGATCCCATTATCCGCATCCGGAACACCCACGAGACCGAGGAAAAGAGGCGCGGCCAGATGGTCAAGCGCTATACCTACGACCTTGAGGTCAACGCCTATTACGCCATGGGCATCGTCTACCGTAACTTCAGCTACGCGGACTACCAGAAGCTGCAGGACTGGCAGAACGAAACCGGCATCCAGGTCATTTATCCCTATGTGGATTCGGAGGACATTAACGGCATCAGCGATAACTCCAATATCTGGTACAAGATGAACAGTGACGGCACGGCTCTTCTGGACGCGGAGGGCAACTATATTCCGGCTTACTCCACCCGCTCTGACCGGGCCGGCGTGCCGTATAACTCCCTCCGGCTTGCGGGTGATCCGGGCGACTGGGTCTATTCCACCGCAAAGGCCGGTTCGGTGCAGTGCAGGATCCTGTATTACAACTACTATATTTATCTCAACGGCCATGAGCCGAGCTATCTGATGGGTACTAATGTAATGGGTCTCGACCTGTTCACCGCTATCGGCCTGGGCGCCCGTTTCTCCCTGATTTTTGCCGTTCTGGTCTCGGTCATCAACCTGAGTATCGGCGCGGTGTACGGCTCCATTCAGGGCTACTACGGCGGTGCCATCGACATGACGCTGGATCGTATTGCGGATATCCTTTCCGGCGTGCCCTTTGTGGTGGTGACCACCCTGTTCCAGCTCCACCTGGCCCAGAGAGTGGGCGTGGTGGTGTCTTTCCTGTTTGCTTTTGTCTTAACGGGGTGGATCGGTATGGCGGCTCTGACAAGAAAGCAGTTCTACCGCTTCAAGGGACAGGAGTTCGTCATGGCTGCCCGAACCCTGGGTGCTTCGGATGCCCGGCTGATGTTCAAACACATCTTCCCCAACGCAATCGGCACCATCATCACCTCCTGCGCCCTGGTGATTCCCGGCGTCATCAATTCGGAAACCTCCATGACCTACTTAGGGATAGTGGATCTGTCCACCTACGCCGGCACCACCATCGGCACTCTGCTTAGCCAGGGCAACGGCGCCGCTACCACCGCGCCTCACGCCATGCTTTATCCCAGTATCTTTCTGGGGCTTTTGATGATTTGTTTTAACCTCTTCGGCAACGGTCTTCGGGACGCGTTCAATCCAACCACAAGGGGGATAGATGACTGATGGAAAATAAACTGCATGTACAGGATTTACGTATCTCTTTCCGCACCGGCAACGGCAAGGTGCAGGCGGTCCGGGGAATTGACTTCGACCTTGCCAGGGGCGAAACCCTGGCCATCGTGGGTGAGTCCGGCTCCGGCAAGTCCGTCACCAGCAAGGCCATTCTGGGAATCCTTGCCGGCAATTCCATTGTGGAGTCCGGTGAAATCATCTATAACGGCCAGGATCTGCTCAAGATCTCGGAGGAGGACTTCCACAAGATCCGCGGCGACAGGATCGCCATGATTTTCCAGGATCCCATGTCCTCCTTAAACCCCATCGTACGCATCGGACGACAGCTCACGGAAGCCATGATCCTCAAAGGCAAGATCCGCCAGCGGGAAAGCAGGCGCGCTTTCCGCGCCTATCTTAAAAGTCTGCGCGACATGATGGCCGCCAGCGCCACAGAGGATACCCAACGCTCCCGCGCAGCCGCCAGTTGCGGGAAGTTTCAACAGTTTGAAAAAAAACACACCCAGCTGGAAGCCGCTTACAACGCTGCCCATGAGGCAGCAACAGAGGCGCTTGACGACATTAGTGTCATTTCCTTTGAACTTGAAAAGAACACTGTGGCAAAGGGCGCGGCGGACCGCATCAAGGATATCGCCCGCTGCAGCCGCGAGTCCCTCAATGATTATGTGGTGGCTCCGGATAAGTACAAGGCAGAAGTTACACAGAATGCCTCCGACCTGGAGGAAAACTTCAAAAAAAAGGATTACAAAGCAGTGCTCGAAAATCTCTACCGTCTGCGGGAGCTCATGGCAGAGGGCGCGGAAAGGCCAAAGCCAAATTTCTTCCGCATGGGTTATTATCTGACTTTCTCCAATCAGCCGCTGCCGGATATGCCGCTGGAGAAGCTGAATGCTTTCTTGCTGGATTATCTGGAAAAAGACTTTATGGGAGATTTTTTGTCCGATGCGAAACGGGCGGTGGCCTATTCAGCGAACCAGTGCTATGACCGTATACGCGGGACGCTGCAGAAGCTGGAGGCTGCCAAGCCGGTTTTTGCCGCCAAGCGGCTGGACAAAAAGCAGTGCATGGGCACCTGGAAGAAGCTGGGCACGGCAGTCAGGGAAACCATCGATCCCCTGGCTGTTGGCAGAGACAGCCTTGTCTATACCTTTTCCCCCAGCATGAAGAGCGAGCTGGACAAGTATTTCCACGGCGTAAAGGCCAATGTGGGGATCCTGCGCAAATACGAACGGGAAAAACGTAAATTTGATGCCATCGTGGCCAAAGGCGGGAAGCCGGACTGGGAGGTGGCGGATGCTGCCGTCACCGACCTGGAGCTTATCAAGACGAACCTGTCGCACATCATCGACCGCCTCACGGAACACTACCGGGAGCTCCTGGATGCTGCGGACAGCCGGGACTACCACGCCGAGACGGTAGGCGCCATCGACTACCTGATGCAGAACGCCTCCGGCATCGTCGACAGGGTGACGCCCAGGATCGCAAGGCACCGGGCCATCAGGCTGATGGAGGAGGTGGGCATCTCCGAGCCCCACAAGCGCTTCCGGCAGTATCCCTTTGAGTTTTCCGGGGGCATGCGCCAGCGCATCGTCATCGCCATCGCCCTGGCCGCCAATCCGGATATCCTCATCTGCGATGAGCCCACCACGGCCCTGGACGTGACTATCCAGTCCCAGATCCTGGAACTTATCAACAAGCTGAAAACGGAGCGGCGCCTGTCCGTAATCTTCATCACCCATGACCTGGGCGTTGTGGCCAACATGGCGGACCGTGTCGCCGTCATGTACGCGGGTAAGATTGTGGAGTACGGCACCAGCGAGGACATCTTCTACCATGCCGCGCATCCTTACACCTGGGCACTGCTCTCTTCCATGCCCGACCTGGATACCAATGAGAAGCTGGCCGCCATCCCCGGCACGCCGCCCAACATGATCTATCCGCCCAAGGGGGACGCCTTTGCCCCCAGGAATCAGTATGCCATGCAGATTGACTTTGAGCGGCAGCCGCCCATGTTCCGGATCAGCGACACGCACCATGCCGCCACCTGGCTGCTGCACCCGGATGCGCCTAAGGTGGATCCGCCCAAGGCAGTCATGGAGCGCATCGCCAGGATGAACCAGAGAAGGGAGACCGCAAATGACTAACCAGAATCAGGAACTCCTGCTGAGGGTGGAACACCTCTGCCAGTATTTTAAAGCAGGCAATTTTGTGACAAAGGCTGTAGACGACGTCAGCTTTGATATCCGTAAGGGTGAAGTTTTCGGCCTTGTGGGCGAGTCCGGCTGCGGCAAGACCACCACCGGCCGCTCCATCATCGGGCTGTACAATATCACTTCGGGAAACATCTACTTCAAGGGAATACGCATTGCCGCAGGCGTCCAGTCCTACAGGGACGAGCTGAAGAAGACGAAAGATCCCGCCCGGATCTCCGAGCTAAAAGCCCTGATAAAGACGGCTCAGAAAGAAAAAAAGAACTGCGACAGGGAGTACGCCGCCAAGCGCAGGGAAGAACTGGAAGCCGAATACGGCCCAAAGATCAAGGCAGCGTCCGGCGAGGAAAAAGCAAGGCTGGAAGCCCGGTATAAGGATGAACTGAGGAAAGCAGGCAAGAGCCGTCTGGTCACCCGAATCCAGATGATATTCCAGGATCCAATCGCTTCCCTGGATCCCCGCATGACTGTCCGCGAGATCATTTCCGAGGGGCTGGTCATCCAGGGGGAACGGGACAAAAAAGTAATTGATGAGAAAGTTTATGAGATGCTGGAGCTGGTGGGGCTGGTCAGAGAGCATGCCTCCCGCTATCCCCATGAGTTTTCCGGGGGCCAGAGACAGCGTATCGGCGTTGCCCGCTCCATTATCATGAACCCGGAGCTGATCATCGCCGATGAGCCCGTGTCCGCTCTGGATGTATCCGTTCAGGCCCAGGTGATTAATCTCCTGAATGAATTGAGGGAACGTCTCGGCCTGACCATTCTCTTCATCGCCCATGACCTTTCCGTGGTCAAGTACTTCTCCGACCGCATTGGGGTAATGTACTACGGCAAGATGGTAGAGCTGGCGGACTCCGACGAGCTGTTCGCCCATCCGCTGCACCCTTATACCAGGTCGCTGCTCTCTGCCATCCCGCTGCCGGATCCTGTCTATGAAAGACAGCGCCGGCGCATCACATACAATCCCCTGGCGGAGCATGATTATACCGTGGATCAGCCTTCTTTCCGGGAGGTTCGTCCCGGCCACTTCGTCCAGTGCAATGAGGCGGAGTATCAAAAGATTCTGGCGGAGCTGTCTGCGAAATGAGGGGGGACAAAAAAAGGCTTCCCGGCCGGTCCGGCCTCCCGGCCTGCCTGGCCGCCGGGGCGGCCATTGCGGCGGCCGTGTGCGCTCTGAATGTAGGCAGGGACTATGGCTGGATCCGTTCCGTGTGCGATGGGCTGTTCGTGGCCTCGGTGATGCTATTGGGAGCGGGCGTCATCAGGGCTGTGAGCAACCGGGGTGCCTTTGATGTGGCAGGTTACGGCCTGCGCACGGTTCTGGAGATGGCGCTGCCGTTTCTGAGGCGGACGGATGACGGGCATTCCGGGGAGGATATCCACCAGTATAGAGAGCGCAGGGAGGCGCAGCACAAGTCCCCTGCGGGACTGCTCCTGGCAGGGGGGATTTACTTTATCTTATCGCTGGCGGCGCTGGTTGTGTATGAGGTTTTTTGACAATTCTTTAAGGATTTGATTTCGGGTTATTCGGGTTTCTGGTTTACATTACAGATACTGTCCCTATGTCAATCAAGAGCCTGATATGTGTTTCAGATGTATTTCAGACAACAGAGTCTCCTCCGGGGATCTGGCGAGAGACTCTATTGGTCTTTACAATCTTGCAAGTACTAAAGGGATTCACCCCAACATATCTTTCATATCCGTTATCCTGCCAAAAAAAGGATCCTCAATCTTCAAAGCTAAAAAAGACTCATCCTTTATCTGTACTTTGTTGACAAGCGACAGAAAAGACTCATCCAGCTTTTTATTTTCTTCTCTCGCATTCTCGGGCAGAATACGCAGATAGTCTTCAAAATACGCATAAATTCCTTTCTGCGCCCTTTCAAAGCACTGGATATCTTTCCTGCTTCTCGTCTCGGCGGCAAATACAGGATTTCCGCCCCCATCAAATTCCTCTGTCTGAGGATAAGGAGAGGTCAATATTGTCTCCAGGATATAATAGTTATCAAATATCATGCTCTTATCTTTTTCTTCGTCCGAATAAAAAGGCTGGATATCAAGCCCTTTATCTGCCATGAATTCAGGTTCAAGCTGTAGAAAGTAAAAGCCTTTCATACGCTGTGGAAAAAGCTTCTGCAAATACAACTGCATTGTCCCCTTTGCCACGAAATCAAACATTGCGATATCTTCATCCCGAATGTTCAGCTTGCCTATGTATCTATTATAATTCCCCCTCTGGATGACAGCTTTTGCAATGATTTCCCTGTTCCGTTCCTTTCCTTTACAGTTATCTGTCGCAATGCCGAAACGTGTTCTCAGCGCATCCCCTGCGTCACCGGAATACTTCATGCTGTCAACATAAGCTATGTCTCCCACACTTTCCATACCTGCACGTATGGCTGCCATTCGCGATGCAAGAAAATATACTGACTTGATTCCGGGAGATACCTTTCTGAATAGCCTGCCGATAAGATAGCCGTCCCTTGCACAGAAGAGTATCTGCGTAAAGTTCTGGGCTTCTGACCTTTCTTTCATCCACAGAACAAAATCTGTTATCAGTGGCGCACAGAACAGATAACCTATTCCAAAAGCATCTTGTACAGACAGCGCACAGCCCTTATCCTCAAACCAGAAAGGACTGTTAAACATTTGTGAGATGAACAGCCCTGTTTTCAAACGGTCAGCCATTGTCGCTATATTGCTTTCCATTCCCAGCCCATCAAGGGCATCAAACAGCTCCTCCCCGCTATACACCTGGTAGGTATCAATGCCGTTTGCCGACGCTTTTTCAATATCCGAAACCTCATCGTCCCCTATATGCAGAATTTCCGCCCCTCTGTACTTATCCTGAAGTACTTTAAATAGATTCTGTGTCTTTGAGGTACCATATTCGCAGGAAACCAATACCCGGTCACAGTTTTCCAGTCCGAACCGGATCTGGATATCCTTTATCTGCCCCATGGAATAATAACTGTCCGTTGTAATCACCACCTGTTTTCCATCCCTGATCGCTTTCCGGAAAACATCGCATACCTGCTCCCTTGGAACCAGGACGGAGCAATCGGTCTCCCACTCCATCTCTGCCAGTTCAGATGCGGACACAAAGCTGCCGCCTGCTTTCTCCAGGACAAATTCGTATATCTGCTCCAACCTTGGGGCCCATTCCCTGGAAAGCTCTTTCTCCGCACATAAACGAAGCCTGGCAAAATCAGGAATAACAATCCCTTTCTCCCGAAGCTTCAGGTCCAGCAGGTCAAAGATATCCGTATAAGTGCGTACCTTTCTGGTAACAAGCGTATCAAACAGGTCAAAGCTTACAATGTCTGCCGCGCTTATCCTGTCAAGCAGCTCCTGCAGCGTCTTTCCTGCCAGATGTTGAAAATTATAGGAAACCGTTCTATTCTCCAGAAGATTTCGCCCCCTTACATCGCAGAGCGCAATCTCATTTTCCCGGCAAAACGCCCCGATCCTCCTGGCAATCACCTTACAGGAGCCCGGACGAGCCACAACCAGGATAAGCCGTACCCCCATTGAAACAGTTTCCTGAATGGAAATGATAGGGTATTTGTAAAGATTACCGGATTCCCGAAAACCATCCAGCAGACCAGCTACCATGATCCGGTCTCCAAATTCGGTCAAGAATCTCTCTGTCTCTGTGCCAAGGCCATAGAGTGCTATCTTCTCATTCTGATACCTCTTCAATAATTCTTTCACGTCACCCATTTGTCTGTCCCCTGATCATTCCCGTCATCTCCCTCACATGCGCCAACAGATTCTTTTCAAAGGCTTCCATCGAAAAGATTCTTTCATATACTTTATAAGCCCCGTCACCCATGGATTTTACGATATCTCTGTTTTTTATACACCAGAGAATCTTTTCCCGCAATTTGTCCGTGTCCTCGCTTTTAAATATCATGCCGTCCACACCGTCTGAAATGTATGCCGCCGTCCCTGTGGCATCAGATACAAGACAAGGGACGCAGTGCATCATGGCTTCTGCGCATACGGTGGGCATGGGATCTTCCCGGGACGGACATATCAGCACGTCTGTAACGTCCAGTATCTGATGTATCTCTTCCCGGCTAACCGTTCCGGTCATCCGAATCCAGGGTTTATCGGCTGTCTTTTCCCGCAGTCCGAAAGCCATGGTGGAGCTGTCCTGGCCTACAAGCAGGAACTCACTGCCTCTCAGCTCCTCCTCTGAAATTCCTGCCAAAGCATCCACCAGGATATCCTGGCCTTTACGCCATTCTATATATCCAATCGTAGTAAATCTCATCCTATACCCCATCGGAAACTCCATAGATCAAATCTCCTATCACAACGTCCGGCTGGTACTGGTTCATTGCATTCCTAGGAACCGGTCCCACTGATATGTATTTCAAATTCCGGTTGCTTATCTTGCTAAGCTTTTCTGACCTTATCCCCTCATAAAAAAAGGCAGAATCATGCAGCCACCAAATAACAGAAATGTCTTCATTCCTGTCCGAAAGAAACGTATGAAAATTGATCGTGTTACAGAAGATAAGGTCATATTTTTCTGTCCAGGGCAATTCCCGCATGGTATTTATCTGGAGCCTCATGTCTATCATTACCGGAATCAACTGTTCTTCCAACTTCTCCCTTAGCGCTCCGTCCAGCATAGAAGCGAACACGATATCATATCCGGCTTTCCTTAATATCAAAGCTGCATGATACAATGCCAGCGCCGGACCGCCCAGGGAAAGGTCATGTGAGAGAAGCAGAATACTTTTCAAACCACTTGCCCTGCCGAAAGCTTTAGGATTCTCTGACTTGAAAAGATCATGCAGCTCATAAAAATGGTATATTTTCGTCTCATCTATTCCCAGACTTAGAAGCTGCTTCTTCATCTCTGTCACATAGAAGCTCAATATCACCACGGCATCAAAGGAAAGCTCTGTAATCTCCTCCGGCGGGATTACAGGACGACCATCCAGCATTGTTCCCTGCTTTTTCCTGTCGTTGTCAAGAATAGCCAAAACTTTCCTGTCGTCAAACCAGTGGCGAAATCTCTGATAGTAATCGCCCGTGCCAAACAAAACATATGCGGTTTTGCTATTACCGTATTGCATGCATCTCCACCTCACGCTCGTCCAAAACAGGTTGATTCTGCAGCACTACCCTCACAGCATCGATCCAGAAACAGCCATATATCATTGGGTTCAAATACAGGACAACTTACAATTTTTTCAAGTTCACTTCTGACAGACTTATCATCAATGGTTATGATAATTGCATCTGCCTCTTCTCTGATCTCTTCTTTTTTATATACAGGCAGTTCAGAGAAAACATACTCCGCATTCTGGTCAATATAGAAACAGACCCTGATATCTGTATTTTTCAACAGCATTTCAATGTTCCTGCCAAAATCACCCGCACCGTACAGCGCAATCCGTTTTATATGGTTCTCCTCAAAAAAGGCCAGCGGAGATATGCCCTTTGCCAGCTTCTCGTTCCAGCACCGCAAAAAATCATATATTTTCTTATAATTATCCAGCAGGCGGACATGCGTTCGCCTCAGTGACTCTGACAGCTCCATAAGCACTTTTTCACACTCATTGCCAAAAACATGTCTTTCCCTTAAAAAACCTATCATTTCAGCTTCCGAGTCCATCATATTGTTTGTATTGCCTGATGTATTCATACCGGTCTCAACATGTTCAAACAATACCTCCTGGTTTAATGAAAACGTCCTTTCCTCACTGGCCATCAACAACCATAGGAAATAATCATCCGCACCGTTATTCTGCAGGATGCATTTTTTCCATAGCGTGGGAATCGCATCTTTCCTCAGAAGAACTTGGCCGGGAGATATGATCGGATTTCTATTCCTGACCATGAAATCCTTTGTGATCACTTTTTCAAACACATGCGTATTCGTATAGAAAAGTCTGTTGTTATGGATTGCCCTGCATACCACCGCATCCGATGCCCCGATACACTCCAGCTGCTTTTTCAGATAAGACGGCGCAATCCTGTCATCCTGGTCTAAAAAGACCACATATTCGCCAGCCGCCTGTTCCAAGCCATGCACTCTCGCCCCATGGATACCGCTGTTGGATTCGGAATGAAAGCATTTCACCCGAAACGGATACTCTGCCTCTTTTACACATATCTCTTCTTCAGGAGAATCATTATAAAGAATCAGTTCAACATCCGTTTCTGCGACAGCCTCTGCACACAGGGCCGCCTGATTCAATATGCTGTCCAAATATTTTTTCCCATGAAACATCGGCACAATGATACTTACTGTCATACCTAACCCCTTTCAGCTTCTCCCGCTTATCTTTGTTCCCCGAATTATTACTTTATTCAGCCGCGTCGACACATAATTCTGTCGTCCCTTTCTTCATACTTCTCTCTAAATTTACTTCTCACTCATATGGATATTTTTAGCATGGATCAGATCACTGACATTATCCACTTCCGTCCAGTCATACGCTGAAATATCCGTATAAAACAATTCAAAGTCATCCCTGAAAATCATCTGTACCAAAGCGTTTTCATACCACTGGTCATAATAGCCGCTGTCCACCATGCTCTCTATTTCCTCCCGCATGGCCAGCGCACTCTTCCTGTCAAGTTTCGTGACACCTGCATACTCCCCATAGTATGTGTTCAGTTCCTTGCTCATTACCAGAACCCTTTCCCCGGATGTCTGCACATTGTAATCCCCATTCTCGCTGATGGAGCTGTCCAGCAAAACTTGCGGCCTCTCCACTGGCTTGCACAGCACATCACGAACCAGATTTTCCGACATTACGATATCCCCGTCTATCAAAACAACATTCTCCGTATCCAAATGTTCCTTTGCAAACCACAAAGACGCTATGGAATTCGTCACTTCATAAAAGGGATTATTAATAAAAGTAACACCATCCAGTTCCCGCTCTATGCTTTTATGCCTGTGTCCCGTTACTACCACGATGTCCGCATCCCTGTCATACTGTCTGATCAAATTTACCATCCTTGCGATCAAAGTCATGCCCGCTCCCAGCTTAAACATGGACTTTGGCATGTCCGAAGTCAACGGGCTTAGCCTGGAACCTTTCCCCGCCACTAAAAATATGTATTTCATGTACGCCTCTCTTTCTCTCTTCTGCCCCTACGCTTCCTGCCACAGCAGCAATCCGATCCTTTTTAACACCCGGTCCGTCGGAAAATCCAGCGAAACACCATATTGCTTCATGCTCTTTACAATGTTGATCCCTGTTGCCTCAATCGGTGACCTGGACATATACGGATTATTACATTTTTCTTTCCCGCATCCCCCTTTGCACAGCTTACAAGAGCCTCCAATAAAAGAAATTGCGTTCGGGCTGTTCCGGTTGTACATCCATTTTTCCAGATCCAGCAGCAGCCTGTGTAAGAGCACACTGGAATCATTTCTGATTTTGTCATATTCGTTTTGCTGCTTGATTTCATATGTTAAAACCACCGCCATGGCTGCGTCATACTCACCCATCATCTTTTTATAATCAATATCCGGAAGATTCGGCGGACATTTCCAGTTATTATTGTATTTCCCGCAGTAAAAGCAGTTCATTTTCACGTTTTCTTCAAAAATAAGCTTCTCCGGATCTATGAGAATGCCCTCTGCATCCCGGTTAAGCGTATGCAGATAGCTTTGTATCTCATCCTTTAACATCATGCCTCCTCCATATATAACATAAATCCATATATTTACATAGTGAAATAATGCTTCATCTCTTCAACCAGCATATCATAATCGGCCATCTGCAGATCCCCGATATGCGCCACTCTGATACTGCACCTGCCAAGCTCTCCTCCAACCGGATTCACCATTATGTTTTTCTCATCTTTCAAATAGGTAAAAAAGTCCATGGCTATATCTTTTTCAAACCTGACCGGACTTATGGCATTAGACAGCGGAAAAGACGGCAGGTGCACCGGCAGTTCCTCTATTTTTGACCGGAAGTACTCGCATCTGGCCCTCACCTCGCCTACTCGGCTGTCTGCGCCTCCCGCCTTAATGATGCATGACAGCATATCATGCAGTTCAAAGAGGACACCCACGCACGGCGTAAACGGCGTCTGGCCCCGCTTGATGTTGAGTAAGTAATCCTGAAAATCGAAATATAGCGAAGTACTGTGCTTCCTCTCAATCTTTTCCTCTATGATCCGTCTGCTCAGGATAACCATGGACAGCCCCGGCGCAAGGCACAGCCCTTTCTGCGAACTGATAATAGTTGCGTCTATCCCATACCGCCGCATATGATACTCGTCACACAAAAAAGTGCTGATGGCATCTACCATCAAATACAGATGATTCCGATTACAAAAGTTGTGAATCATTTCGATGTCATATAACTGCCCGGTATAGGTCTCATGCAAATTTACTAAAAGCCCTGTATAGTCTTTTGCATTATAGCTGTCCAAATGCGCTGCCGTCAGTGCCTCATCTTGCCCTAACCGCAAAGCGTCAAAGGGTATATGGTGAATTTCGCAGATTTTTTCAAAACGCTCCCCAAAAGTCCCGCCGGAAATAATCAGTAGTCTGTCTGTCTCATCAAAGCAGTTCATGACCGCCGCTTCCATCGCGCCGCTTCCCGATGCCGTCAGAAAAACAACTTCTGAATCCTCGTCCGCATCTGTCAGCTCCAACAGCATCTCCCTGTTCTTTCGCATCATGGCGGAAAACTCCGGTGTCCTGAAGTATGGCACCACATGGCTTCGCACTTCCAGCGTATGCCGGTACATCTGCGCCGGCCCAACTGTGAATAATTTAACATCTTGTTTCATTACTTATTTCCTTTCCGCATATTTCCACCACATTCTTCTCAAACACTTCCATGGAAAAGAACATAACCGCCGACAAATTCATGCCTGCCCAACTCTACAATTTCATACTGTGATTTATTTTGTGAAAACACATTTCACCATTTACATCCGTCCCGCTTCTATTACCCGCTTCATAACGTTCTGCCACATAATGGTAAAGGTGCGGACGCATATAGTAAAACTTCTGGCGAATATACCGCTTTTGGTTTTCATCCATAAAATCCGCAAAGTGAAAACGAAGTCCCTCTGCTTCTTTTTCGCGAAAAACAATCCTATCCAGCACGATTTCAAACAGATGCAGCATATTAAAATTGCATGCCGGATCCATTTCCAAATCATACATTTCCAAACCTTTTGAGGATACAAGTAACAGCGTCGTACCGTCTGTGATACTATAACTCTTATTAAACGCATCCTCTCTCACCGGCTGTGCCGCAAACGCGCTTCTTGCGCACACAAAACTACGTTCCGAACCGCTTTCCGGCAATTCTCCCTGTATCATACGTTCTATCATTTCCTTTATGTCGGTAGTACATATAAGTTTATTGCTTGTCTTTCCGCAATACCGTTCCTTTTCCCAAACAATCAGTGGCGTATGTATCAGCGGCGCTGTCGGCTCTATTGCGTGGGTCAGTCCCATATGGTATCCATGTCCCCAGAAATCATCCCCATGATCTCCGTATAATACAACTATCGTATTCTCATCCTGCCCGGTTTCCTTTAAAATATGAAAAATATTTCCTACCATATCATCCAGACAGCGGTATCCGTCTTCCCATCGTTTTCTGCCTGTTCTTCTGTATCCTGGTGCCACATAACTATTACAGGAAATATTGCTCATGAAATTGCAGATTAATATGCAGTATTTATTCCGACCGGTCATAACCGCCTTAAACCCATGACAAAATTCCCTGTATGACGTATACGCATTTTGCTCTACACTCTTCCCAAAAAGATACAGTTCCTGCATATCCGATAGTTCAAAATAGGGATGATTAAATACTCCTGTCTGGTATCCCATATCATGAAAATCATCTAGCAGTCCTGATTCATAACAAAACGTTGCCGGTTTCTCTGTCAGTTCATGACACCCCTCATACTGATCCAAGCCGCCGTACAGCATATCCGAAATTACCATCCAGGTAGAAGTTGCCGTAGAAAAGTACTTGCGGAAGCTGAGCCCCTCTTTTTCAATTTGCATGATGTTTGGAAAAAGCTGTGGATTCATCCGGTATACGATATTGTTTACACTCTCTAAATGAAGCAAAATAATATTCTTATCCATTCGTATCATTTCCTCAGACTCCGGAATCGGGAAAAAGACTCAGACTGATCATGTCACACATAAGCTCTTTTGCTGACACAACAGGCATTTCACACATACTGCATATCTGCGCTTCTATCAGCGGATAATCCAGAAGCGGCGTAACCAATACCATATCAATTTCATTCCGGTCCGCAAGCTCCTGTATGTTAATGGTCTCAATATTCCCAAAACGGGCTGCCTTATTTTCATCTATTGTGCAGATGGATTCCAGCTGTGCTGTATCAATATTTTTTAATATCAACCTGCCAAGCCTGCCGACTCCGTAAACCGCAATATTTTTATAACCATTTATATGAAAATACCTCGTCAGGCTCTCTTTCAGGTTCACGAACAATTCCGGCTTTTCCATCAGCTCGTACATTTGAATAAAAAAGTCCCTCTCACAACTGTCCATAATGCCCCTTTCGTTTATGCAATCACTGCTATAATCTGGCTTTCATACACTTTATCATGTATTTCCTCCACCAACGCCGGAGGAAGCTGCGATACATACTTTGTGGGATTTGGCACTTTTATGCCTGCTCCTGCCCTGTACCATTCATACTCCATGTCGACCTGCCCGATATCTACCACCTGATACCCATCCTGGATCAGGTCATATGCCAGCACTTTACCTGCCGGTCCCAGTACACATAAAACCAGTTTATCTTTAGGAATCCTTTTAGCTTCCTCCAAAATGTCCTGATACCGCCCATATGCATTTTGAGTCGGGCAAAGGATGCGTTGGACGGAACGAGCATTGTCTAATAAGTCATTCCCCTGTCCGGTTCTTGTCTCTGCCCCCTCGATCAACACAACATCCCTGTCCTGCCAGATTCTTTTAACCGATGCATATCTTCTTTCTGCATCATCCCTGTCTTTGGACAGAAAATAACATTTAAACAAATATGCATCGTAGTATACTCTGCCATAATCCAACAGCGACGCATGGAAAGCCCTCACTTCCGCTGTCATATATCCGCGGATACCGTCTTTGTCGCTTTCCGTATATAAATCAAGGCTGCCGTAATTGTTCGCCAATGCAATCAGCAAGTTGTCTCTCCTGCTTTGTATTACCTCCCGCAGTCTCTCTGACAACGCCTTTTCATATTTTTGAAACGGCGCCCTCTCTTTCCCAGCCATCAATTCAAACTCTCCGTCACCGAACCTGATTAGAGAGCACTTCTCGTCTATGATTCGCCTGAAAGCTTCCTCGTCACTGTGCAGTATGGGGAATTGATATTTTTTATTTTCCAGGTTATCCGCAATTTCATAACCAATATTTGAAAAGCGAATCTTGACTATATTTTCCAAATCCTCCAGCCGTCTCTCCAAAAGATCTATCTTACGCCCTTTGCCATCAAAATAACGGCTCACCGTTTCCTCATCATTTCCCGCCTCAAAATAGCAGAATACTTTCTCCATTCCGAATCCGCTTTTTTTAATTTGATATAAAATGGCATCATACTGCATTGCCGTGATAACAATAAGCTCTGCATCCGCCATTGACTCTTCGAAGCTTACGATCCGTTTCCCCTGGAAGCTCTTTCCCCATTGCTCGGGATTATTATCAATATACCCGCTTATCTCTTCGCCATAAATATAGTTTTGCAATGCTTTTTTGCAGCCTTTTCCTGTTCCCCAAAAATAGATTTTCATTTTCCGCTTCCCTTTCACCCTCTTTCATAGCAGCGAATTGCTTTCTGCCGCATTTCTCCCAAGGTACTCCAGCTTAATGCGGGATTCCCATAATTTCGCAGCTGCCTGCAGAGATCCTGCTGATATTTTGTAACCGTGACTACCACATGCCCATCAAAGTCCCGTAAAATCTCCGGGGAGTAAATTTTTATTCCATGAAACTCCAGTCCCCATTTACTTTCATCATTGTCCGCAAATAAGCGGACTGATATTCCGCATGTTTCCAATACAGTCATTAACTCTTTCCCACAGTTACCCGCTCCAAAAATCGCTATACTGTCCAAAGCATGTCTATATTTCCCCAATGTTTCCCTAATTATCTGCGATCTCGTTTGACTTATGTACAGAAACCTGGCCCTTTCATATTTTTCCTCTATCGCATCTCTGTTAAAAGTGTCAGCACATCTTCCAAAGTATTTCAAATCAATTTCATAAGTTTCCTGTGCGCATTCAAGACTCTTTGTATTACTGATTCCGGTTTTACTGAAATCGGCAAGTATAGCGTCAATATGTTCGAATCTAATGCCTCCGGCAATAAGCCGTAAAAGCAGCTCCCGGTCCGATGCAATGTGATACTTTAAATCAAACATACCACACTTTTGATAAACCTCTCGTTTGATAAATGTACTCGGATGAGGGGGAAATGCAGAATGCCAGGTATGGTATTCCCGCTCTCCGTGTTGGCCTATCAGCCATATTTCTCCATACACCGCTTCCGCGTCTGTTTCTTCAAAACATTTCACGGCTCTCTCTACCGCATCGGGCTCATACCGATCATCACTGTTAATAATTCCTATTACATCCCCTGCTGCATGCAAAATACCTTTATTCATGGCATCGTAAATGCCCTGATCCCTTTCGCTTATGTACTGCAGATGCCCCTCAAATATCGTCTGATATTCTTCAATAATCTCTATTGTCCGATCTGTCGATCCGCCGTCAATGATAAGGTATTCTATATTGTTGTAAGTCTGATGCAGGACGCTTTCTATTGTCCGCCGAATCGATGCTTCGCTGTTTAAGCATACTGTTATGATAGAAACTTTATAGGGATTCACTTTTCTTCTTCCTTATTATTATTTCTGCTGAAGCCTCATATACTATATGAACAATCAAACTTTGAAATGTTTGTCCGATTGTACATTCACTGTTCATATATTTAATACTGTTGACTCACTTATAAAATTATTACTTCCATATCACAATCCATTTTCCTCAGTAAAGTACTCGTTACCTATCACCTTTTCTAGTTCATGAATGTTTTTAAAATAAGCAGCATGATTTCTAATCCAATCTTCTGACTTATTCCACCATTTCAATTCTAGTAAAAATTCTATCTGTCTTTTTGAAAATCTTTCTCCTATTAATCTTGCCGGAACTCCTCCTAAAATCATATAAGGTTCTGTGTCTTTTACAACTACCCCCCCTGCTCCTATTATTGTTCCATCAGCAATTTTTACTCCTTCCATAATTCTTACATCAGCACCAATCCACACATCATTTCCTATTGATACAGCGTATGGATAATTTGAATACTTAAATTCATCAAACAAATTATGTGTGCAAAATGACACTGTCGCAGCTGAATTTTGGGGAGAATAAAAACCTGGATAAGTGGATACAAACTCTTTTACAGGATGCTGTCCTCTTATAATTTTGACATTCGGTCCAATGGAACAATATCGGCCAATTCTTGTCTTAATGATCTGTGAATCTCCTGCAATATATGAAGCATAACCAATGTAACTTTCAATAACATTTGTTCCACTAGAAATGGAATTCCTTCCTTCCAGAACAGATTGAGCATCTATGTATGTATCAAGGTCAATATCATGCCCTAGCTCTAAAAATGGTGTACCCACCAAATATTCTCCTAACCCATATTGCACTAGTGAACCTCTTATTTCATCTCTATATTTTTTTGATGTAGAAATAAAAATTGCTTTTTCTTCATCTAATTTGTATACACTTTCTATTGATATTACTCTTTTCCCCTCCACCTCTTTCCCAATCTTTTGTATGTTAAAATCAGCAAAAGCATAAACCTTATCTTTTCCTATTTTTTTTAACCATTTTATCCCCAATTCTCCTGCACCAAATAAAATCAATTTTTTCATCGTCTTACCCACTATTATTTTAGTCTCTGATCGTCGTAACTCATATTATCAATCCAGGAATTTGGCCTCAATGCTTCATCAGTTCTTCACATTCGTTTCGCTATACGATATGCAACTGACGATTTTTTCATCTTTTCTTATACGCTCAGCACCCCGACTTTTGCCCGGAGCACCTATAAGTGTTTTGCAACCTCCACCTGTATGGCAATTGCGAAAGGTTCTCCTCCATCTCACAAAGAGTATTGCCTTTACTTTATATAGAAATTAGTCATAGTCTCTCTTAAAATAAAGTATCAAAATCTACCCTCTCAAATAAATCCAATTGTCCTCCTCTTGTGGCATTATAAATACATATCCCTTTCTTCGCGGCAATCCTTTTCATAATTTTGTACTGTTCCCATATTCCAAAAATCCAGGGCAAAAAGCGTTTATAAGAACCAATAATATTCCCATCTGCATCAATATCTTTGTCTGCGTGTCCTACTAAATTATCTTTTCTTTCGTAAAAATAATCATATCTTCCATTTGTTAGTTGATCATGATCTGTTCCTACAAGATAAATTTCTTCAAATCCCATATAAATCGCAAGTTCCAGACACATTATTGGCACCGAATAGACACCCATTGTCTTTAATGTCAAATCAACTTCTTCATATTCCTGACCCATTGGTGTAAAATACAAATAATTGACTCTTTTTCCTCTATACAACAAATTCTCTTCTATCAGATCCCTTTCTGATATACTGAAAAAGAACTGTGTGTCACCAGCTTCCTGCTCTACTTTTTCAAGATGCTTCTTTCCGAGCTCTTTCGTAAACTTGTCAGTATACGTTAATTGTGGCATACAATAAATAGAGGGCTTTACTATATTATAATCTTGATGCATATAAAAATTAGATACAGCAATAGAATATTCACCTTTTAATTTCTTCAGATCTAAATACCTGACAGAGGAGCCTGTACATAGAACAAAACACCTCTTCCCTTTGTGAAGATTGTAAAATTTTGCATTATCCTCTATAACATTCTTATATTCTGATGGAACCTGAAGCTCCGACTTCATCAAGTGCTGATAAAACGGCCTTTTCTGCCCCTCCCATTTCAACCTTACTATTGTTCCATGAAATCGATATTTTGTTGTAAGTTCGTCAAAAATCTCATCCTCTTTATAAAATGCTGAAATTACTACCGCATCGATAACATCCCACTTCACCTCGTCCGAAGCAACTACAGTCTTTCCCCAAAAGATACTTCCATGTTTCCCATTATCGATTATCAATTTGATATTATACTTGAAGATACTTGTATATTGAAAAATCCTTACTGTATTCTCGGATGCCCCCCAAATAGCTATACACCTTTTCCCATCCAATACATCCAATTTCTTGTTTACTTTCTCAATGCATTCTTCGAGATACATCCTAATCCTCCCTTAAAAAGTCTTTTTCTCCATTTAACAATTTCAAAATATCCACAGACTTCAACAACCAATTTAAATTTCTGATATAATCATGGTACTTTATTGTATCCACTCTGGAACCAGATCGGACAAATTTTTCGAATCTTTTTAGATACAAGACATCTTCCACTTCTGTCTCACCAGAATAGAAACATATCTTCTTTTGTTTTACCCCTGAAAACGCTCTTAATAAATTCTCATTGCCCTCCATGGATGCGTCAAGCCCCAACTTGATAAACATATTATTAAAGTTCATCCGCTCCCGTCTTTTATCCCAAAGCCGCTTTGCATCTTCGAAACAAAACGAATGGACAAACTCCATGCAAACTCTCTCGTTGCCTTCCCCCAAACTTCCAACCGGACAAATACCCCCCCGAATATTTCCTTCCCTCTCCATTTCTAATGGCTTATTCAGATAGTATACTGGCTTTTGAATAAACTTGACAAAAGCGTCTTTTTGCCAATAAATATTTATCAATGGCGAATAAAACTGCAAAAACAACCTATGGTAAATGTATCCTCCCCAGCAGTCATCCGACAAAATCGTAATCCTATTTTTCAATAAAGAAGTATATCTACTAAAATCAAATAAAGGAAGATTCATTACCGCTCCGTTTATTATTATATTCCCATCAATACCTAATTCTATCGCTTGTCTTCTGATTTCTTGATAATATAAAGAACTTGTTATTACTACATAATCGAATTGGATATCTTTCAACTCTTCTTTCAAAATAATAGAATATCCATCCAGTTTTTTCCAATAACATCTTGTTGTCTGGCAACTAAGGCGACTACTTCTACATTACCTTTGCATACCTCAAATTGAAGTTGATTTATAACTATCTCATAATCATTACCAATTCCCCAGACAACACATTTATATGCCATGTTTATATCCTTTCGAGTATCAGCTTCAAGTCTTTGAGCGGCCTCTTCACTTCCACTGTCAATTTATACATTATAAATATTCGTTTTATAGCACTCCATATTCTGGCCAATCCACTCAATGGTTTCCTTTAACCCTTGTTCAAGCGTATGTTTTGGTCTCCAATTTGTTAAACGCTTGATTTTTTCATTGGATCCCAGCAGTCTATTAACTTCGCTCTTTTCCGGTCTAACTCTCTGTTCATCACAAATCAATTTCGCTCTTGGATTAATCTGTTTCATTATTTCATTTGCCAAATCACCAATGGATATTTCTTTTTGCGAGGCTATGTTGATTTCCTCCCCAATTGTCTTTTTCGATTCTGCAATAGCGATAAACCCCTCTGCTGTGTCTGTTACATAGTTGAAATCTCTGGTAGGTGTGAGCGTTCCCAACTTAATTTCTGTCTCTCCTGCCAACAGTTGAGTAATAATTGTAGGTATCACTGCTCTTGCAGATTGTCTCGGTCCATATGTATTGAAAGGTCTGACTATGGTTACTGGCAACTGAAAACTTCTGTAAAAACTCTCGGCAAGCCTGTCTGAACCGATTTTAGTCGCTGCATATGGAGACTGCCCCTGAAAAGGATGCATTTCGTCTATCGGAACATACCGAGCTGTCCCGTAAACCTCAGATGTTGATGTTATCATTATTTTTTCGGTCTCCAGTTCCCGGGCCGCCTGCAATACGTTTAGTGTTCCCTTAATATTGGTATCAACGTAAGAATCCGGAGAATGGTAGCTGAACGGAATCGCAATCAATGCTGCAAGATGAAAAACCATGTCAATTCCTTTCATAGCTTCTCTTACCCCATTAGGATCCCTTATGTCACCACTGAATATATTGATTTCAGACAGTTTATTTTTCGGTAACGTATCAAGCCATCCCCATTTATTAAAAGAATTATAAAACGAAAATGCTTTTACGTTATATCCTTTTTCCAGAAGCATTTCTGTTAGATGGCTTCCAATAAAACCGTCTGCGCCTGTAACCAATACTGTTTTCGCCATTGTTGTTCCTTCTTCCATTTACTGTATTCTTCTCAAAATTTTTCTTGACTCTTCTATCCCACAGTTAAACAGCAAATCAATACTACTTAAGTATGGAATAAATTCACCATACTGCTGCCTATAAATAGGGTGCTCAAAATCCTGCCAAATCACTTCAATGCCTGCTTCCTCGTATAGCTCCGCTACATAATAATCTTTTGCGCCTACACCAGACAGATAACGTCGACAATCTAGCTTTTTCATAATGTCAATATTTAATGTATTATTTTTTCCAACTGGATTAATGTCACTTGCCATTATGCACTCAATATGAATATCAAACAGCTCCATCAGTGTTCTAATAGACCTTAAATTGAAATCACTTAATTTCTCAGAACTATCTTGATATATTTTCTCAACATATGGAATTATTTCAGAATAAAAAGGTGCCTTTTTATAATTATAGCAAATAATATTTAAGTGCTTTTTTTTCCATTTAGTATCCTCTACAAGATATATTTGATTAATTTTGGTTTCTACAGGAGCTTTCTTAGTTTCGACTGTAATCCATTGTTCCCCATTCTCAGTTTTGATTTTATCCCTTCCTGTCCATCGTTTTACAAATTGCACTGTATCTAATACCACGTATATATCAGCCTTTAAAAGCCTATCAAAAAAACCTAAATATGGCATGAAATCTGGCTGATGAATCACAACAACTTTATCCTGCATCTCTTTCACTCCTATAATTGCATATCGCTTTATATATATTTTCCATACCATTCAAGGGCACAGCCTGTAATGCCGCCTTACTCATTTCCCTTACATTGATACTCCCTACATCAATGTCCTGTTCAGAAATATCTTGATAATATCCCGCAAACTTCGCCCCTTTGAAACTGGCCAAATATCTTCCTATATCTATCTCATGCAATTCATTTGCTACAATAATACAGGGAAGTCCGGACGCAATTGCCTCAAAGCATGTTATTCCTCCTCCAGTGATCGCCAAGTCATAATCATAAAACTTTTCTATGAGGGATGGCACTGTATTATATACAATGAAATGTGAATCAATTTCCTGTTCTAGCATATGTCTATGTCGAAAATTGGGGCCGATGACAATATCTGCACATTGTCCTTGCTTTTTTAAAATTTTTATTACCTTGACTGTTACTCCGTAAGTATCACTCCCCCCCAATGTAACAATCAATTTCTTCATCTCTGTTCTCTGCTTTCGATATTTGGCAATTTCCGGGTTCAATATCATATATTCCTTTCCCGCAAATATCCTCTTGCCCTTAATATCCCGAAAAAGCATGGCACAAAAATGCAAATCCACCAATTCCGCCCCTGCGCCGCAATCATCTATTGCAGCCAAAATAGTACCTGTTCCCTTAACATGCTCCGCCAATTCCAATCCCGTCTGGAACTTATCAAGCAACCACACATCCGCCCTGTTTTTTTGTATGATATCCTTTTCCCAATTACTTGTTGTATCAGTATAGTCAACCACCTCATAGGGTATTTTTTTTTCATCCAGTATTTGAATAGATGCCCTATCTTGGTTAATGACAACCAGCACTCTTTCATTTACACGTTTGAAGTATTCCAATATGTTTAATGCCCTGTAGAAATGCCCCATCCCTCTCTGGTGAGAGCTTTCTATACAAATTATAATCATTTCCTGCTGTACCCCTTGTGTAAATTTACTTCGCTAATGTATCTAAATTTGTCCTAACCAATTAAATGATCAAAATAGCTCTTTTTCTTACAAATAACTCTGTGCACTTTGGAAAGAATCCTGCTTTGGAAAATCCGAAGATAACTATCTTTTACGTAAAACAAAACAATAGAAGCAAAATTCTTCATCTTTATGAAATTGTTCATTATAAATAATTGGCTCCCCAATTTTTTGAAACAGATCAACCCATTCCTTTTTAATTTCCATTAAACATTTTTCATCCAAATACATTGTCATCTTTTTATCATAGGAAAAATAGGCCTCAAACCAATATCCCACATCTGAATTAATGATTTGGACAGATGAGGAATACAATCCATAATTTCAAAACCAGCTTTTGTTATAATATCTCTCCATTCCCCATAGGTTTTTACAATCTTTAAATTATCAGAAATCCGTCCTCTATCTATCAACTCCAAAAATTTATATTTTTCGGGCTTTCCCCTTTTTATATAGTATGTATAATAAAATGAAGCCTCTAAATAGTTAGGAGCCGGAAGCATAACACAACATGTTCCTTCACTCCTGAGCACACGATGAATCTCTGCAAAAACATTTACTGGATCATTTAACCAATAGATAATGTTGGAAAATACGGATTCAAAGCTTTCATTTTCAAAAGGCAATCCCAAATTAGCGTCTGCGACAACAAACTTATGATATAGTTCTTTCTTTCGTGCTTTCTCCACCAAATTGGCCTTATGATCAAGTCCCACACTTATTTTATAATCCGTCTGCTTTTTAATAATAACTTTTCCCTTATTCTGAAAAGAATCATACACGTCTATGTTTGAAAAAAAGCATCTAAATTATCAACATCCATAAATACATCATATGTATCATCAAATTGTCCCCCCGCCCGTAAAAAAGAAAAAGTCCCGTCACCACATCCCAAATCCAAAGATGGAGCTTTAAGCTCAAACCCTTTCATCGACTCCACATCACAAGTCCTCCACAATGCACTTTCAGGACGCAGTCAATAAGCATTTAAGAATTTATTTAACGTTTTGTTCATTTTTATCAACTCTTCCAATTATATTTTCTCTTGCCTGTGTTCTTCGTAAATTCTTTTCTTCTATTTCTTAATCTTTTCTCTATTCAAAATCTGCCCATCGAATCACCGTGTCATCTTCTATATCCCTCACCGCCCTTTTTCCTATCAGCACAGCCTTATACTTGGGTGGTATCCCAAAGCCTGGACGCTTAATATCAACATTATCTTCTGTCAAAACTTCCCCTCTTTTTATACCATGGACACACACGATGCTCTTCCTGTTATTCTTACGGTTTTTCAGCTCATCTCCCATAGGCATCTTTACGCCATGTCCCCGCATCTCCTCGTATAACCTAATCTTCTCTACTAATGTCTTCATTTCATCCATAGTTGCAGACAGCATATGATCTGGTCCCTCCGCCTGCTTATCATAAGTAAAATGCTTTTCAATTACTCTTGCCCCCATAACCGCTGCAAAAATACAGGAATCTATACCAAGCGTATGGTCAGAATATCCAACTGTAAACTGCGGGAACTCTCTCTGCAATGTTCGGATTGCTTCCAAATTCACATATTGTGGTGCTGTAGGATATAAACTTACCACATGCATAATAACAATATCTTCATTGCCTTCTTCCAAAATTGCATTGACCGCTTCCCTAACTTCCTCTAATGTACTCATTCCTGTCGAAAGCATAATAGTCTTGCCCAGCCTTGCAACACCTTTCAGGAAAGGAATATTGGTCACATCATCCGCCCCTATTTTATACACATTTGTTCCTAACTTTTCCAGCATATCCACATCTGACATATGAGAGGGCGTGGAAAAGATATCTAATCCCATCTTCCTTGCATAGGCATAAACTTTCTCATGCATTTCCATGTCAAGTTCAAATTTTTTGAAGTATTCCGTCTGTCGGATAATTCCAGTATTCTCCATGTCAAACATAGCCTGTTTACTGGCAACCGTATTTGCCTTGTATGTCTGAAGCTTTACAGCATCCGCCCCGCTCTCTTTCGCCTGGTCAATCAATAAAGTCGCCGTATCATAATCTGTAAAATTTCCACCGATTTCAGCTACTATATATACCCTCTTTTTCTCTCGAAACATATATTCTCCCTTTCTATTGCAGCCATTTTACTACCTGAAATGCCTCTGCATACTTGACTCCCATTTTCATACCGTTATTCATGGCTTCCTGCCTAAAATAATTAATCCATCTGTCTCCTACTCGCCTAATCTCCGAGTCATAGGCCCGAATCGCCCTTTCCTTAATCTCCCATGTATCCGTAATATCCACATAAAAGTTCTCTACAAATCCCTGTTCAGAGATATACCAGTTGCTGCAATACATCAAAAGCCTATTCACATGTCTTGAAACATGTAATGTACTCAATGCGAGATTCCTATGATCATGGTGTACATCCTGCGTCCAATGTGTATATATTAAATCTATATTATTTTCTTCTATCAATTTGATAAGTTCTATATGTATATCTTCACCATACTCTAGGCAAAAAGTAGGTATCCCTCCCTGGACAAGCCGATATCCTATTATCCGGCTTGCACATTCGGCTTCTGACAGTGCCTTACTGCTTTCCCTTAAAACCCTGCCCTCTTTATTGCTGAATTCAGAACTGGTTGCTATAAAAACAATAACATTATCACCGTTTCTGACATGTTTTGCCAATGCTCCGCCACACCCCAGTTCCACATCATCAAAATGGGCCCCAACTGCTAATACATTCATCTCCCAGACTGCCTTTCGTAAATATCGCTGAGCAATATTGCCTGCTCTGTTGTAACATAATCTGCGTGTGCTTCCCGAAGAATATAGCAGGCTTTTTGATAATCTTGCAGTGTATCCACTGTCAGCCTTACATCTGGTCTGTCCTTTTCTATGGACACCTGCACCGTATGATGCCTAAAATCTTCCAGGTGGTCTAATATATACTCATCAGCATGTTCAAAATGCTTGGGCAGGAATGCTTTACACATGCTCTCCGCCAAAGCCCTATATGACATGATTTCCATCCCCACTCCAACAGGAAGCACAGTAAAGTTCTCCGAGAACTCCATATTATTTTCCTGATGAAAAGCAATCAGCCTATCCAACTCCTCCACATCCGGAAACGGATTGTCCCCTGTCATTCTGACAATGTCTTTCAAATGGTACATATTTGCGCAGTCATAATACCGCTTCAGCACATTTTGTTCATCTCCCCGAAAACAGTCAACACCTTTTTGTCTACAGAATCGCTCTACCTGGTCGTCTTGTGACATATTGCTTGTGGCGATGATGACCTTGACAGGACTTTTTACCCTTACTAAACGGTCAATGATATGCCCTATAAGTGTCTTTCCCTCAAAATCTTTTAATATTTTTCCTGGCAGCCGGCTAGAACCCATTCTTGCTTGTATGATAATCCCTGTCACGTCTATTCTCCAATAACCTGTTTTCTGTTAATATAGTTCTTAATGACAATTTCCCTGTCATTCACAAATGCATGCTCGCTTTCTTCTGTTGCTCTTGGCAAATAACATTTCTTGCACACTGCAAATTCCTTAAATCGTCCTTCTCTATGCAGTCTTCTCACAGTATCCAATAGCTCCCCATGCCAAATTTCATATACACTTTGCTTATTAGCATCCCCCAAAACATAATTTCCTTCTTCATCATTAGAGCATAAAAGTACCCTGCCATCTGACCCAATTACCAATCTCTGATATGGTTGCGGGCAGACAAACTCATCTTCATAAACGATATCTTCATCTTGATCCAAATAATCAATGAGCGGATTAAACGCAACTAAATCTACATACGGAACAAAACAATTATAGTACTCCGATGGATTTTTTCTAATTGCAGGCCAAATTCCCTGTACTTTAATAACCGGCTTCTTCCATCCGTTTGCTTCTTTTATCTCATATATGTCCTTGATTCTCTGTAAAGTATCCTCAAATTTAAGTGGTTTCCTGATATCATCATATTGCAGCCCTACTCCATCTATTGAAATCGTAATCCAATCTGCCCCTGCTTCTGCTACTTCAATGAAAAATTCTTTTGTGAATTTCGATAAATTTGTTAAAAAAGATACTTCCTTTATCCCCTTTTCCTTGCAATGACGTATACAGTGGATAAATTCCGGATGCAGAGTTGCCTCACCTCGCAGGCTTAATCGAACCGCCGGAACTTTTCCCGCAATTTCATCCACTATCTTAGTGAATAGCCCTATGTCCATAAACCCGGCAGACACTTTCTTCCGAAACTCCTCTGTTATCGTATAGCACATAGGACATCTCAAGTTACAGAGCGATGAAAGTTCAATATCTACCTGCAATGGATACTCCGGTACATATTGCGTTTCAGGGTACTGGCTCCAATTCTTTCGGTATTCTTTATACCCATCCTCCCAGCCTGCTCCCCTGTTTTCATCGAACTTTTTCACCCTTTCCGGAGTATCCATATCGTAATTTCCTTTATTAATTGGTACTTTGTAGTTCATTTCATCTCCTCCACGCATTGATGAATGCCTGTTTCCAACGTTATCTGCGGTTTCCATCCCCATTCTCTTTCTATTTTCCCTATATCCGCAACAACATCATCTAATTCATTCTTTCTGATATTCTTATTTGAACATATTCTTTTATCAGTATGTGTCACTTCCAGAACCTTGTCTATAACCTCCCGCACGGAATATGACATTCCCGATCCTACATTAAAGACATGAAAGCCATCCGTATTCTGTATAGATAGCTCAATCGCACGACATACATCATCCACATGGATAAAATCTCGTTTAGGTTCCTCATCTTGCACAGTAATAACGTCTTCCTCATTCAATGCCTGCTTCACGATACATGGAATCAAAAAATTATCTTTCTGTCCCGAACCATACACATTGAACAGCCTTAGTACTGTAATATCCATCCCAAAATCACCACTAAACAACTCGCATAACTCCTCTGCCATATATTTGGACTTTGCATACGGATTGTTTGGTCTTACCTCTGTTGTTTCCGAAATCGGTATGTATTTTGGTTGTCCGTAAACATAGGCACTGACATATGTCATCCCTATCCGGATCTCCCTGCAGAATCTAATCGCCTGTAATGTTCCCATCACATTTGCCTGAAAAAAATCTTCCGGATTCACCCAGCTGTCCGGCACAAATGTTTTTCCCGCCAAATGAACCACATGCCGAATCTCTTTTCTTTTCCACTGTTCCCAATCATTCTGCTTTAGCACATTCAATTCTTCGGAAGATGGGACTTCCACTTTATATCCTTTTCCAGCCAAATACTTTTGGGCATGCTTTCCGATAAATCCGCTTCCTCCAGTTATCAATATATCTCTCATACTAAGCTCTCTTGATTGCGGAAAGCATCTGACATTTTATACATTTCCTTAAGTTCACCCATATCCTGCCAACAATGATCTGTTATGGGATATGCCCCGATTTTCCGCTTTTCTTTCAACAATTTATTCATCAAATCCGTCATATGAAACACTTGATGCCTCGGAATATCTTTTATAACAGATGCTTCCACCACATAAATCCCTGTATTTACATTGTAGTTAAGCATTGGCTTTTCCGATAATTGTTCTATTTCTCCTTCCTTGCCCAATTCCACTACTCCATATGGTATCTGGATATGCTTCAATGAAGTCACTACTGTAATTTCATTTTGGTTAGTACAATGAAAATCCAGAAGCTTTGCATAATCAATATCCAGCAATACATCACAGTTACTGACAAAAAACGTATCCGAAATCTCGTCTTCCAACAAGCTGATTCCTCCACAAGTTCCATAATAGTTTTCTTCTTCTTTGTAATGTATTCGATATGGCTTGTCTTTCTCGTCCAGATAAGCCTTAATCAGATTCTTCTTATAATTCAGTACAAGCCAAAATTCCTCATTTCCATTTTTTCTGAATGACTCAATAATCCTTTCAAGGATAGTATCTGTTCCAATTGGTATCAACGGTTTCGGCAGTATATTCGTATATGGATAAAGTCTTGTCCCTTTTCCGCCTGCCATTATTACAACAGGAATATCAATTTGTCCATATTCCTGCTGACTGGGTTCAATAATATCTCTAAGAAAAATGATGTCTAAGGGAATATTATTTTCATCTATAACCGGAACAGCTTCTATCTGCAATTCCAGCATCATCCTCTTTGCTTTCTGCGTCTCCCCGGGACCTACCACCTTGGGATTCCTATGCATCAAATTACAGACCTTTTCCTCAAAGGAGCCTTTTCGTAATACCCACCTTCGTACATCACCGTCGGTTATGATGCCAGTCAGTTTCATGTCCTTAGTGACTAGTAGAATTTTCTTTCCCGCTTCATCCAGCTTTTTTATAGCTTCTGCAATTTTTATATTTTCTTCCACACAAACCTGCTGCAGATTGTTCATCTCACCTTTTACCTTTAGACAGCGTATTGCCAAACATAATCATCTCTTGCTGCTACTGCCATGCCGTTACCATGCTTTAATTGCTAGCAGCGAATATTTGTTTTCCTACCAAATCTTCAGCAACCTTTTCGTCGGCGGCTTTATACTTGAACAGTAAACCTAACAAATCAGAAAATGTTTCTTCTGTCATCGTTTTTCCGCCAAATCTCACATCCCGTAATAATCGTTCTTTTATTTCTTCCGTCCCGCAGTCCAAATGATATTGCCTATATTCATTTGAACATAAGTTGACAATGACCATATTTCTGTAATTAGATATGAAAATCACTTTCTCTTCATCAATGCATCCTGTGTATCTGTACTTTTCGGTATCATCTACACCTATCCCCCATTCTACACTTAAGTTAGATACAATAATCCTTTTCTTCTCGGCAAAATATTTGACTAATTTACCGTCATATTGTGAAAAGAAATAGATAGTGTTCTCAATCAGGAAAGGCTTTCTCAAGCAAAATTCCCCATCTGCGGAGAAATCAATAATATTTTCTACATAGGCTTTTTCAATATTGTATTCTACGATACACTTTTTATTATTTAAAAGATACATCCTTTCATTCTTGCCTATAAGAGCCATCGATCCCGCATCAGTACCCTCTAGTTTCAGCGCATTAATATTATCTTTTTCAAAATCAATTTCAATTATATATGGTTTTTCTTCAGCAGCAATGTAAGCTTTATTTTTGTATATATATCCTCCGCTTGCAGACAGATACCGATATGAAAATCCTTTCTCTTGCAGGATCTCTCTGATTTTTAGCCTCTTTGTAATAGAGTTTTTCTCAAAATCCACTTCTATAATGTCGTCCGCAGTTGCAGGGATTAAGTATACTTTTGAGTTTAACGCAATTATATCAGCATACATTCTTCCACGTCTTTTTTTGTCGTTGGGATTCAGAACTATATCTTCCTGTTTCGCCATGTCATATATATGTATGTATTCAGCATTTACCGAACTGAGTAAAATTCTATCTTGAAACAGTTTTGACATTCCAAATAAATGCTTTGATAAAAGATTTTCCCGTTCAAATTTACCCACATATTTGAGTATTCCCGTTCTCATATCAATTTTATAAAATGCATTATAATTTCCACTGCTAAAATACAAATTTTCTTTCCAATAAATAGTACATGCAATGTCCGGAAAATATTGCTGACTGTTAAGTACAGACAATATCTGAGGATCCTGAATCAAAGTACCCTTGTTTAAATTGCGATATAGTTGCAATACGCTACTCATATCCCCATAGTACCCATCACTCAAACAAACCGCCCTGTCCATATCTGCCGTATCATCATAAATCCCCCAGCCGTCTCTCCGATAGCTCTCTACAATCCCCCTATACGTCTCCCCCAGCTCCGGCCGCATGGATTGAATCGTAGCCCCAAACAGCGGATGCGGCCTCCACAGCAGCGCCACCTCATCCCGATTCTCATAAAACACCCGAAACACATCCCGCATCTTCTCCAGATACTGCTCATTATACTGCAGCAGCGCCGTCACCGTGGTATTATAGAAGATAATCTTCTTCCAGCTCCCGTCCGGCCTCCGGATAACCTCCATCCACTCCTCCGGTATCTCCAGATCCTCTTTCCGGGTACTCAGCACCTTGTCCACCTTAGGCGACCCCAGCCCCAGGATCTTCTTCTCCCAATACGCCCTGCTGCGTCCCTGCCCCGACATGAACTCCGTCAGCACATTGATATACGCCTGCCGCATATCCTCGGACTGCACGATGACCTCATCCGCATACGCCACCCCCGGCACCAGGCAAAATTTCTCTATACTCTCCAGCTCCTGCCGATTCTGCGGATCGATCTCTCCCAATATAAAATAAGGAATATATACCAGTTTATCCGTAAAGTTCTTTAGGTTCTTGGAATAGAAAAACGGAGGCACACTGGTGACGATATTGCAGTCATCATAGGGATTATGTATGAATATCATATCCGGCCTGCGCTTCTCGAAGTCATAATCCTCATACCAGACCACGGGCACATACTCCGGATACTGGCCGCCCTCATAGTGCTGCTCCCTGAAGCTTCCGTCCGGATTCTTGTCATAATACGGAA
>CAJTZD010000037.1 GCA_910584235.1 uncultured Acetatifactor sp. | reverse complement strand
TCGTAAAACCGGAATCCGCCGGAGAAGTTATAGGCGTCGAATCCCTGCCCCTCCAGGATCCGGCAGGCAATGTAGCTGCGCAGCCCGCTCTGGCAGATGACGTAGACGGGCTTTCCTTTTTCGATTTCGGAAAGGCGTTCCCGCAGTTCGTCAACGGGAATGTTGACAAATCCCCGGATGTGCCCCCGGGCATATTCCCCTGCCGTCCTGGCATCCAGCAGCGTGACGCTGCCGTCCCCGGGCAACGCGTCCGCATCCTCCAGATGCCACTGCTTCAATATGCCGGCCGCGATGTTGTCGATCATGAAGCCAGCCATGTTCACGGGGTCTTTGGCAGAGGAATAGGGCGGCGCATAGGCCAGGTCCAAATCTTTCAGCTCAGTGGCTTTCATCCCTGCATGGATGGCGGTGGCCAGGACGTCGATCCGCTTGTCCACGCCCTCATAGCCTGCAATCTGGGCACCCAGCAGCCGGTATGTCTCTTTCTCGAATACCACTTTCATGGTCATGACCCTGCCGCCGGGATAGTAGCCCGCATGGCTCATGGGAGAGAGGATCACCGTGTCCACGTCCAGCCCGGCTTTCCGCCCATGGGCCTCATTGATGCCGGTGACGGCGGCTGTCATGTCGAACACCTTGATCACGGAGCTGCCCTGGCTGCCCGCATACCTGCTGTCGCCGCCGCAGATATTGTCCGCGATGATCCGGCCCTGTTTGTTGGCAGGCCCGGCCAGGGAGATCAGGGCATTCTCGCCGGTGACAGAATGCTTCACCATAACCGCATCCCCCGCAGCGTATATGTCGGGGACAGAGGTCTCCATCCGCTCGTTGACTACGATGCTGCCTTTTATCCCCAGCTCCAGACCGGCTTCTTTCGCCAGAGCCGTATCCGGCGTGACGCCGATGGCAAGCACTACCATATCGGCATGGAGGGGCTCATTGTCTTTCAACAGCACGTCCACGCCGTCCCCTTTTTCTTCAAATCCCTCCACGGTGTGCCCCAGCACAAGCTTCACGCCATGTCTTCGCATCTCGCCGTGGATCATGGCTGCCATGTCCGGGTCAAAGGGGTTCATCAGCTGTTTGGGGCGCTGTACAATGGTCACTTCCATTCCCAGCTCCCGCAGATTTTCCGCAAGCTCCAGCCCGATAAAGCCGCCGCCAGCCAGCACGGCGGATTTCGGCCTGTGCTTACGAATGTATTCCTTGATGCGCAAAGTATCCTCCACCGTGCGCAGGGTGAAGAGCCTGTCAATGCCTGTGCCCGGCAGTCTGGGCTGTGTGGGCTTCGCCCCGGGGGAGAGGATCAGCTTATCATAGCTCTCCTGAAATTCCTCGCCGGTTTCCAGATTCTTTACGGAAACGGTCTTGGATTCCGGGTGGATTCCCATGACCTCATGGCGGACTTTCACGTTCACACGGAAGCGCGAGAAGAAACTCTCCGGGGTCTGGAGGGTCAATTCCTCGGAATCCGTGATCACGTCGCCGATATAGTAGGGCAGGCCGCAGTTGGCATAGGAGATATATCCGGAACGCTCAAATACCGTAATTTCCGCCGTCTCGTCCAATCTCCGGATTCTTGCCGCGGCTGTGGCGCCCCCTGCCACGCCGCCTACGATTACCACTTTCATGTCATTCCACCTCTCCCTGATAAGCGGACATGCCGCCGATGTTGTTTACGTTCACATACCCCATGCGCTGCAGCAGGCTCACCGCCTGACGGCTTCTGGCGCCGGACTGGCAGTAGACGAACAGAGGCGTGTCTTTCTTCTCCGCAATGGATGTGATTTTTTCAATCTGCTGCAGCGGCAGGTTTTTGCTCCCGGGGACATGGCCTCCCCGGTACTCTTCGGGTGTGCGGACGTCCAGCAGAATCGCCTGGGGGACAGCCCGGTACTCCTCCACGCCCTGGTTGATATCCGGATGCCGGAACAAATCAAAGAATCCCATATCACTACCTCCTTTTTAAATCGCTTCGCGATAGTACTAAAGGGTAAAGCCGCTTCGGCACACCTGTAATGAGAGAAACTTTCATTCGAAAGGGCACTCATAAAAGTTCCTCTCGTGCGCCTTTGCGACTTTACTATACACCAGAAATTATTTTTCAAAAACGTTTGACATTTCTTAGCTGGACTTACAGCATTCCCAGGATGGCATTCTTAGGTCTGGCTCCCATAGCCTGGTTGACTATTTTTCCGTCTTTCATCACCACCAAAGTGGGGATGCTCATGACATGAAACTGCCCTGCAAGCTCAGGCTCCTCATCCACGTTGACTTTGCCCACCTTGATATCCGAGCGCTCCCTGGCGATCTCCTCCACAATGGGAACCACCATACGGCAGGGCCCGCACCAGGGAGCCCAAAAGTCCAGCAGCACAGGCTTATCGGAATCCATGACTTCGCTTCGGAAATTGTTCTTGTTGATATTGACAGCAGACATATTGTTGTCCTCCTTTTGTTTTTTATAACAGAATCCAAGGTAGGATTCTATTATCAAAGTACTACTATTTCTTTTGTGGGTACATGATATCATGGATTTCTTTGTTCTTCTGTGATAATGTCACATAAATCCGATTTTATTTTTCAAAGTTCACAATCGCATCAAGGTCATAGAGGCAAAGGCTTTCCGAACTTTCTGCTTCTGCCATGATTTTGTCGTCAAAGCCGGATTCGGAAAACAAGGCGTAGTAAAATTTTGCTTTCTCTTTCTGCGGAGCCAGTTTCGCCTTTGTGTCAAGATACTCGCCGTAGGCAAAGGGGCTGTGCTTGAATTTACATTCGCCCACCAGATACTCTTTCCCGTCTCTGCTGATGCCTAACAGGTCTATCTCCGTCTCTGCCATCCGCAGTCCGTTTTCCGCATTTTTGTCACGGACAGTGGTCTTTCCCATCCAACGCCCCATCCTGGCATAGCGGAATGGCAGGGCGTTTTTCTTCTGGAGCCCCCGCACGAACTCCCTGCACACATCCTCGAACACGGAGGAGGCAAATTCATGCAGGGCAGGACGGACGAGATATTCATAGACTCCCTCCACATCCCCGTCCTCAAGCTGCGAGAGATTGGCGAAGCCGAACGCATACCAGAAACGGAAGAAATGATCGGTCAGGCGGTATGTCCCCCGGTTCGCATTGGCTTTCTCTTTCGTCCCTGCGTCAATGGAAAACTCCCGCCGGACAATCCCCAGTTCTATCAGGTTCTTCAAATAGACGCTGGTTTTGGAGGTATCCTCCAGCAGGGACTTCCGGCTGATGTCATTCAGCTTCGTGCTGCCCAGGGCCACTGCCTCAATGATGGCGTTGTAAATCGGGGGCTCCCGAAGTTCCTGATGAAGCAGGAAGTCCACCTCGCTGTAGAGCACGGAGCCCTTGGTCAGGATATTACGCTTGATGTTTTCCTGAACGGAAAGCTCCGGGCTGAACTGATTGAGATAATGGGGAATGCCGCCAAGCACCGCGTAGGCCAGCACCTTGTCCCTTTCCGAATAATCCGGAAAAAAGCAGGCGGCCTCGTAAAATCCCATTTCGGTCATCTTGTAGATGCCTGTGGCCCTGCCGTATAACGGATTTTTTTCTGCCAGCAGCTCTTTTTCCACAAAGCTCATGGCGCTGCCGCACAGGACAATCATTATATTGCCGTCCTTCAGTTCCATGTCCCAGAGATTTTGCAGAATGGACGGAATGCTTTTGTTCCCTTTGCACATGTAGGGAAACTCGTCGATTACAATGAGCTTCTTTTTTTCTCCGTATGGGAGATCCAGGATTGCCCGGAAAGCCTTTTCCCAATCCGCGAATTCTGAGAGATACTGCTTTGCAGGGATGTCCTCCCTCAGAATCTGGCTTGAAAATCTTGCCAGCTGTACTCTGTCCGTAGTCTGTGTACAGGAAAAAAAGAGGTGGGGCTTATCCCTGCAAAATTCTCTGAGGGTTTCCGTCTTTCCCACACGCCTTCTTCCATACAAGACGATCAACTGTGCCTTTTTTTCATTGTATTTATCCTGTAGGAATCTTAGCTCTGTCTCTCTTCCTATGAACATAATGCCGGCTCCTTTCAAAATATCTAATCCTGATTTACTAAATCGTGATTTAAAATAATCATATCCACAAATGCCATAAAAATCAAGATCTTTTCATAAAAAAGTGAGGTGGAAAGCCGCCGCGAAGAAACCTTTATGGATGACATTAGCCGAAAGAGTCATATAGAAAAGGAGCTGCTCTCACATTTGGACGGAATAAAGACGGTGTTTGACGGTGCAGTTACACATTTTGCCATATCGCAGCCCATGATAGATAAGGCAAAGGAACTTCTTGGGCTCGTTGCTCGCGGGAATCAAAGAGAAGTTCGGACGACAGAAAATCAACATAGCAAAAAACCCGGAATTGTGTTACAATATTGACCCAGAAACCAGGAACGGGGGATACCATGCCGGACAAAAAGGCCTTTGAAGAGGCAAAGAGAAAAATCATCGGAACAGACAGACAGCGCCTGGGCATCGGCACTTTGTCGGAGAAGACAGTCCATGCCATCTTGAAGAATTATTATGAACCGGACGAGGACAGACAGGAAATCCCCATCGGGAATTATGTGGCGGACATCTTTGCGGGCGGGGAAATCATAGAGATCCAGACCAGACAGTTCGACAAGCTGCGGGGGAAACTGTCCGCTTTCCTGCCCCAGTACCCCGTAACCATCGTCTATCCCATCCCCAGGGAGAAATGGATCATATGGATAAACGAGGAGACCGGGGAATTGAGCGGAAAACGCAAATCTCCGCTGAAAGGCAGCCCTTACACCGTTTTTCCCGAGTTGTATAAAATCAAATCTTTCCTGAAAGACCCCCATCTGCGCTTTAAGCTGGTACTGCTGGACATGGAAGAGTACAAGCTGTTAAACGGCAGGGGAAAGAACCGCAAGATCAGGGCCAGCCGCTATGACCGCATCCCTACGGAGCTGGTGCAGGAGCTGGAGACGGAACGGCCGGAGGATTTCCTGCAGTTCGTGCCCCCGGAACTTGAGGGGCCGTTTACCACGAAGGACTTTGCCAAAGCCGCCCGCATCTCCCAAACCCTGGCCCAGGTAACCCTGAACATCCTGTACCACATGGAGGCCGTGGCCCGGGTGGGCAAAAAGGGGAATCTGTACTTATATGAAGCAGGCGACTTTTGATACCTCGTTTCTTTCTTAAAGCTGAAACAGCCGGGGACTCATCGGCATATCCGGCGGCTTCCTTTTTACTGTGACGCAACGAGACCGGGCGGTTACCCATCCAGATAACCGCCCGGAAACTATGCTTTCTGCTTTCTCTGAACAGCCTCTTGCCGCAATACCGTCAAAGCCAGTCAATCCAGACCCGCAATGCTGTCCACCGGCAGGGACATGACAATGCCCTGAGCCTTGCTCTTCATGCCGCACTGCTTCCCGATCTCCTGCATAATTGCAAGTTTGTCTTCTTTCTGGGCCAGGATCAATACCACTTCCCGCTCCTCCTGGACGCTGATCTTCCAGAACTTCATGGCCTCTTCGTTGCCGATGCGCCTGCTGTGGAACACGGTGCCGCCGGAAGCCCCCTTGGGCCTGGCAGCGTTCATCACTTCCTCGCTGAACCCCTGGTTTACGATCGCCATGATCATGCTGTATGCGTTCTCTGTCATATCCGCCTCATTCCTCTCCAAAAGTCTCTTCTTCTCCTCGGGCTCCAGGCTCTCCATGAGCCGGACCAAATGTCCGCTGCTGCCCGACATCAGAAGCGTAAAAGCAATCCCCGTATTGGGCATGCCAAGGTGCAGCTTTTTCCGCAGCTTCTTCAGCATCTCGTCCGCGAATGCCTTGGGCAGCATGGCCATGAGGATATTTTTATCCACCCCGTCTAACCCCAGCATGTCCATGACCTCGCTGGTGGCAGTGCCCTGGCCGTGGAAGATGTACTGGACAGGGACATTCCCCTCCTTGAACAGTCCCGCCGCCTTACTCACCAGCTTCGGTGTGGCGATGAGAAGCAGCATCCGAACAGACATAGCTTTATGATTGTCCCCCATTTCCGTCTTCCTCCTCGAATTCAATGATGTCGTCTGCAGCGCTATCCATAACAGGGATTTCCGCCTCCCGTACCGCGGCTCTCTCTGTGACTTTCAGCTTGTACTGATACAGGATTCCCATGAGCTGGATGGCAATCAAAGGCGTCAGCGCAACCAGCGCAACCACCCCGAACGCATCCGTCATCAGATTGCCGCCCATGGACTGGCAGGCCCCGATGCTTAAGGGCAACAGGAATGTGGTGGTCATAGGTCCGCTGGCCACACCGCCGGAGTCGAAAGCGATACCCACGAACATCCTGGGCACGAACCGGGACAGAAGCAGTGCGATCAGATAGCCCGGGATAATGATATACTGGATGGGCAGCCCTGTGAGCACCCGCATCATGGCCAGGCCCACGCTGGCCGCCACCCCCCAGGACATGCAGCGGTTCATGGCTTTTGCGGACACGGAGCCGTTAGTCACGCCCTCCACCTGGCGGTTGAGCACCTGGATGGCAGGCTCGGCCTTTACGATATAATAGCCGATGAGCATGCCGATGGGGATGAGCAGCCATCTCCACACCTGCCCGGCGATCTCATTGCCAAGCAGCGCGCCCAGAGGCGCAAAGCCTACATTCACCCCGCAGAGGAACAGCACCAGCCCCAGATATGTATAGGCAAAGCCCACCGTGATTCGCTTTACCTGCCTGCGGGGATAGCGGCGGGTCAGCCTCTGGAACAGGGCGAACACAATAGCCACCGGAACCAGGGATATCAGCACCTCTTTCATATAAGGAGGCATGTCAAACAGAAATGCTTTCACCACATCCCGGGTAGTGCTCACGTCCGCCACCACGGCGCCGCTGTATGCCGTCTCCCCGGGGCTGAAAAACATGCCCAGTATCAATACTGCCAGAATAGGCCCCACGCTGGACAGAGCCACCAGACCGAAGCTGTCGCTGGAGGCATTCTTGTCGCCGCGGACAGAGGCCAGACCCACACCCATGGCCATGATGAAAGGCACCGTCATAGGGCCCGTGGTCACGCCGCCGGAGTCGAAAGCCACTGCCAGGAAGTCCCTGGAAACAAAAAAGGACACGCCGATCAGCGCCATATACAGAACGATCAATATGGTGGAAAGATTGATCTGGAACAGGATCCTGAGAATGGCCACCGCCAGGAAAATCCCCACCCCCACTGCCACCGTGAGGATCAGGGTCAGATTGGGGATGCCGGGGACCTGCTCCGCCAGCACCTGGAGATCCGGTTCCGATATGGTAATGATGGCCCCCATGGAAAAACCGATCAGAAAGATCAGAGGAATCCGCCGGGCCTTGGATATCTGGACGCCGATACCCTCTCCCAGAGGCGTCATGGACATCTCCGCCCCCAGCTGGAAAAAGCCCATCCCGATCACCAGCAGGATCGCCCCCACCAGAAACATCACCATGATTCCCAGATCCACCGGAACCAGCAGGATGCTCAACAGCAGCACGATTCCCGTAATGGGCAGCACGGCCGAGACCGACTCCAATATCTTTTCTTTCAGTTTTTGGTTCACACAACCACCTCTTTTTCAGTCTTCTCTCAAAATCGGCTTTCCCCGCCCTCCGCTTTCCCACGGCGAATTTCCGGCACCTTACTGCCGCCTTACTGGGCCGTTTTGTTCTCTGTGGCTATAATATTGCTGCCGAATACGTCTCTGATCAGCACCTCCCCCACAGCCACCGGCAGCTTCGCGGTATGGGCGTTGATCAGGCCCATACAGTCCATGACTTTGGATTTCGGGATGGGCCTGTCTGTCTTCACAGCCAGGACTTCCCCGTTATCACAGCGCATGGTACTGGTCACGGTCCTCTGGGGATGGCTCACCTCAGCTTCCGCATAGGCCGCCCCCCGCTTGCAGGTATTGCCGCTTATGGATGTGATTTCCTCTCCCTCCATCTCCACTGTCAGAGAACATCCCATAGGGCATATGATACATGTCATCTCTCGCTTCGTCATTTTCGCACTCCTTTTATCTCCTGAGCCCTGACAGCCGCGGCCTGCTCCTGCAAACCTGCATTCGGCCTGTGCCAAAGCCGGTGTTCCGGGTTTTCTTACCCCACGGCCGGCTGTGGGCCATTTGGCCGAAACCCTGATTTCCCGGCCCGTGCTCTGCCTGGCGCCGTCTTCCTTTTCCTTACGCCAGCTCCTCCAGTTCTACCCGCAGCCCGGTCACTCCCTCCAGAAGCTCTCCCTTAAGCCTGATATTCTCCATCTCTCCCGGCACGGCCTTAGGCCTGCGGACAGAATGGATTACTTTACCGTCGCTGACCACATTGATTTTCACATTCCGGTACCTGTCCGCCACCCGGAAGTACAGGGTGAAATCCTTGCGCTTTGTAATTCTCTGGGGAACGGTATACCGAACTTTTCCGTCTGTTGTAATAGGAATTCCCGTTTCCATGGAAATTTCCGCGGGAATGTCAGCCTGCGCCGAAGCGCCGCATCTCTCCCCGGAACCCTCCCGGATGAAGTCCGCCGCGCACTTTCCCGCGATGGCAGCCTCCTCGGATACGAAGTCCACCAGATCATGTACATGGAGCACATTGCCGCAGGAGAAAATGCCCTCCGCGGAGGTCTGTCTGTCCTGGTCCACCAACGCGCCTCCGGTGACGCTGTCCATCTCCACTCCTGCCTGCAGGGACAGTTCATTCTCCGGAATCAGGCCCACGGACAGCAGCAATGTGTCGCAGGGAATGTACTCCCTGGTCTCTTGGATGGGACGGCGGTTTTCGTCCACTTTGGCGATGGTGACGCCCTCCAGCCGTTTTCTGCCGTGGATCTCCACCACCGTATGGCTCAGCTTCAGGGGAATGTCAAAATCGTTCAGGCACTGCTCGATATTCCTGGCAAGGCCTCCGGAATAGGGCATCAGCTCGCACACGGCCTTTACCTTTGCGCCCTCCAAGGTCATGCGCCTGGCCATGATCAGGCCGATATCCCCGGAGCCTAAGATAACCACGCTCTTTCCGGGCATGTATCCCTTGCGGTTCACCAGCTTCTGGGCCGTTCCCGCGCTGTAAATGCCCGCGGGGCGGGTGCCTGCGATATTCAGGGCGCCTCTGGGCCGTTCCCGGCAGCCCATGGCAAGGACAATGGCCTTTGCCTCAATGGTAAAGATGCCCTCCTCTTCATTGGTGGCGGTGATGGTCCTTTCGGGCGTGACGGACAGCACCATGGTATTTAATTTCACGGGAATCCCCAGGTCCCGCACCTGTTTTTCATATTTCCAGGCATATTCCGGGCCAGTCAGCTCCTCCCCGAAACGGTGCAGGCCGAAGCCGTTGTGGATGCACTGCTGCAGGATGCCGCCCAGCCGGCTGTCCCTCTCCAGAATCAAGATATCCCTGATGCCGCTCTCATACGCGGCCACTGCCGCGCTCATCCCGGCGGGTCCGCCTCCGATGATAACCAAATCCGTCATTTTGCTTTCGTCTCCTTTATCGTCCCTGTGCCATTGTCTGTTCCGGCCGGTTTCCCTGCCGGCGCCTGTCAGCCTCTTTCCGGCGCAGCTTTCATTCTAACCTTTATGCCGCAGCCCGGCTGCGACGTATCTTTATATACTATTCCTTTGTCTTGCATACGTTGATTTCGGATCCTTTGCCGGACTTTGTGATCTCCTCATAGGAAATCCCCAGCTCCCTGGACAGAATCTCTGCCAGATAGGGCATGCAGAAGCCTCCCTGGCAGCGTCCCATCTGAGCCCGGGTGCGGCGCTTGATGCCGTCTAAGTCCCGGGCGGGCGGGTTCTGGCGAATCGCAGCCACGATCTCCCCCTCGGTCACTGTCTCGCAGCGGCAGACCACCCTGCCATAGGCCCTGTCCCGGCGGATCATCTCATTCTTTTCTTCCACGGAAGCATTCCGGAACGCGTACACGGGCCTGCGGCAGGGCTGATAGTCCGGTTTCCGGCGCAGCTCAAGTCCCTGTCCGGCCAGCATGTCTTTTACATACTCCCCAATGGCGGGCGCGGCCGTAAGACCCGGGGATTCGATTCCGGCTACATTGACAAAGCCCTGGCTGGGGGAATTGATGATAAAGTCCCCTGTGTTCCCCGCGGCGCGAAGCCCCGTAAAGGAGGTGATGACCTTGCGCAGGGGGATATCTTTCACATTCTCCCGGGCCCTGGCTGTAATTTCAGCCAGCCCCTGCTGTGTGGTAGCCTTGTCCTCCTTGTCCTCTCCGTCCACGGAGGTAGGGCCTACCAGAATATTTCCGTCCACCGTGGGCGTGATCAGGATGCCTTTTCCCATTTTGGAGGGAGTGCGGAAGATGGTATGGGACACCACATCGCCGCACTCCCTGTCCAGCAGCAGATACTCGCCCCTGCGGGGATGAATCTGTATGGAGTGGTCCCCTGCCAGCTTCGCCACCTCATCCGCGTAGATTCCGGCGGCGTTCACCACATATCTGGCGCAGACTTTCCGCGGCTGCGGCATCTGCGGGAAAGCGGAAGCTCCCGACGGCTCTTTTCCCTGTAAGCTCTCTCCCTGCTCCGCGTCTGCCGGGCTCCCGCAGCTTCCCTGGCTGCAGGCTGCGGCGCAGATTTCGTAATACCCCTCTTTTTTCTCAATATGCGCTGCCTCAAAATCCAGCAGCAGCTCCGCGCCGTTGTCCATGGCATTCCCCACCGCGGCGACAGCCAGCTCATAGGGGCAGACGATTGCGGCCGTGGGCGCATAGAGGGCGCAGGTCACGCCGTCAGCCAGACCCGGTTCCAGGCGCCTGGCCTCCTCTCCGTCTATTACGCGCAGCTCCTCCACTCCGTTCTTCAAGCCCCGGGCGTAGAGCTTCTCTATGCTCTCCCTGTCTTCGTCTCCGAAGCCTATGACTAAGGAACCGTTCCTGCGGTACGGCACGCCCAGTTCCTTTGTGATCTGCTCCATCATCCGGGAGCCCTGTACATTCAGCTTTGCTTTCAGGCTTCCCTCTTCGGCGTCATATCCCGCGTGGGCAATACCGGAGTTGGCCCGGGTGGCACCCATCCCCACATCGCTTTCCTTTTCCAGAATACAGATCTTCAAGTCGTAGGCCGCCAGCGTCCTGGCCAGCATTCCGCCTACCACCCCTGCGCCTATGATTGCTACGTCATACATATCGTGCCCATGCCTTTCTTCTGTCATATTTTGTGCCAAAGATCAGATAAAATCATTTTGTGCCAATATTGTACCATGTCTGCCACGGCTTTGCCACCTATAAATTTATAAACTTTACGAATAACCCCGGCCCCGTTATGTCCCTTTTGGGTATAACAAAAGACAGCCCCGCTGAAATGAGCTGTCTTTCGAACAATGACCGAAAGCTTCCCGTTAATTCTGCATCAGGATATGCTGTCCGTAAACCAGGGGATACTCTGCCAATGTCCCGCCGTCCAGATCCTCTCTGTACATGTCCACTGCCGTGATCTGATGATTCTCATAGGTGGTGTAATAGTAAATCCCTTTGTCTGCATTGCAGCAGCAGGTATAGATGGTGGTCTCGTACTTTCCCTCCTGTGCCTCACAGCATCCCCGCTGCTGGTCCACCGCGCCCAAGATGTGGAAGAACTGGCTGACGCTCTCGGATTCCGAGTCCCCGGAGACCGAATTCATCTTCACAAAAGCCGCCCGCACAAAGCGGGACTGGGAGGACAGGTCCCCGGGAAGTCCCCAGGCTCCCAGCCCCAGACTGTGGGGCTCCAGGGACAGCCTGTCCGAGAACAGATTCCGCGGAATCTTCGCAGACAGATGCATATAATTGGCCAGCCTGGACAGCTGCTCCGGAAAGGGCGGATTGTTGGCCAGGATGCCTGCCGGATTGTCGTACACTTTCAGTCCGTCCCTGACGGATTCCACCACAATAGAGCCCTCCCTGTCCGCGATCATCCAGTGGAGCGCGGCCAGGGGCAGATTGTCGCTGAAAGCCGTGTCCGTCAGGTTCGTCCCCTCCAGCAGAAGCCTGGCCTCCCCTACAGAGGCGCACTGTCCCAGAATCCACGGAATAAACTCAAACTGCGCCACATTGTCTCTGCCCGGCTCTTCTTTCGCATAGACCGCATTGCCCACGAAGTTCAGCCCTGCCATCCCCAGCCCT
This sequence comes from uncultured Acetatifactor sp., assembly GCA_910584235.1. Lineage (GTDB taxonomy): Bacteria > Bacillota > Clostridia > Lachnospirales > Lachnospiraceae > Acetatifactor. The sequence continues at coordinate 27,604 of CAJTZD010000037.1, read as the reverse complement.
CTCTCATTTACGGCATCGTAATACAGGGGCTGCCCCTTTGCCATATGGGCCATGCCAACCATGGCATAATGGCTTTCCATGGCTGCCGCGGCGCGGAAACGCAGCCTGTAGCGCCGGGGCATTACCACAATCTCCTCCCCATAGGAAAAATAGTAATCCAGCGTGCGTCCGAAGTAAAAATCCTTTGTCCGATAAGTTGCTGCCGTACACATACTCGTCACCTCCATAATTGTACCATTATCCTGTCCGCCCCTGCGCCGTATTATTCCGCAAAGCAGACAATCCATTGAGCATGTGCATTGCGGAGTCACAGACTCAGACAGGAGAGCTTCATGCTTTAGATAAAGAGAACCCAATGGATATGCAGGCAGTGACTCACTGCTTTGCCGTAGATTATATTCCGGAAAGAGACTTTACCATAGAAAAACCTGCGACCTATGCGTTCTGGAAAAACTATCAGGCCGAGTTAGATTAAGGTTACCTATTTGTTGCATTCTCCATGATAAAAATGTATAATAAGCAAAAATAGTGCCAAACGCCAAAAGGAAGATATCCCGCTATGTTATTACCGCAGAAAATACAGAATCTCATTGAAAGCGAAGCTTACAACACGGACGATTATGGCATGTCCGGCTCCTGCGTCCTGCTGTTTGAGGAAAAGGTATTGAAGATTCAGAATCCCGGCCCGGAAGCGGAAAATGAGCTTTCCATGCTGCAATACCTCCAGGGGAAGCTTCCGGTTCCGAAAATCTATGCCCATGCCGTACAGGACGGCAAATCTTACCTGCTCATGGAGAAATGTCCCGGAGAAATGGCCTGCTCCGAAAGTTATATGGAAAATCCGGCCCTCCAGGCCAGGCTCCTGGCCCATGGCCTGAAGCGGCTCTGGGCCGCTGATATGGATTTCTGTCCCGGCGACTGGCGTCTGGAGCGCAAGCTGGAGCAGGCGCGGTACAATATCGATCACGGCCTGGTGGACATGGACAATGTGGAGCCGGATACTTTCGGGGAAAAAGGCTTCGCGGATCCGGATGCCCTGCTGGAATGGCTCTGGGAGAACAGGCCAAAGGAGGACCTTGCGCTGTCCCACGGAGACTACTGTCTTCCCAATATATTCGGCATGGGTGCTGAGGTTTCCGGCTACATCGACCTGGGCAGGGCCGGCATCGCCGACAAGTGGTGCGACATCGCCCTGTGCTACCGGAGTCTGTCCCACAATTACAGCGGCAGATATCATGGGCGAAGTTATGGGGCCTATGACGACCTGCTGCTGTTCCGGGAGCTGGGGCTGGAGCCGGACTGGGAGAAGATTCGTTACTATATCCTGCTGGACGAGCTGTTCTGACGACATGACAGGGAAAGCGGTGCGGCCCCGGTGGCGCCGTAATCCTTGAGGAAAGGATCATTTCCATGTTAAAGATACTCCTTATAGAAGACGACTCCCTGATACGGGAGGAATTGAAGACTCTCCTTTCCAATCAGGGCTATCAGGTATCCGGCGTCACCGATTTCAGGGATGTACCCCGCCAGGTGCGGGAGGCGTCCCCTGATCTGATCCTGCTGGACATCAGTCTGCCGGGGCAGGACGGGTATCAGGTCTGCACTGCCGTCCGCAGCTTTTCCGCTGTGCCCATCCTGTTCCTCACAGGCCGGGACACCGCCATGGACGAGCTCCAGGCCCTGACTCTCGGCGGGGACGACTATGTCTCCAAGCCCTACAACATCCCCGTGCTGCTGGCCAGAATCGGAGCACTGCTCAGACGCGGGGCTGCTGCTGCCGCTGCTGCCGGAACCCGTTCCTGTCCCATGGAGCACAGGGGCGTGCGGCTGGACACCGTGACGGGTACCCTGACCAAGGACGGCAAATCCGTGGAGCTGACCAAAACGGAGCTGAAAATCATGTATCTGCTCTTCCTGCATCCGGGGGAAATCGTGCCCAGAGCGGATATCATAGAGTACCTGTGGGATAATGAAATCCACACCGACGACAATACCTTAAGCGTAAACGTCATGCGCCTTAGGGAGAAGCTGCGGGCTCTGGGGGAGAATGACTTCATCCAGACCAGGCGGGGCATGGGTTATCAGTGTGAGAATTAGTTCCCTCTGCAATCCCTCTTCCCGACTTTTCATTAGTGCTGCTGCCGGCGGCAGACACGGGGTGTTCATATGAAGCTTTTTGATTACATGCATGAAATCAAAGGTGTCTTGCTGGTGTGTTTCAGCGGAGGGCTGTTCTTTACGCTTGTTCTGGCCGCTTTCGGCGTCAGTGCGGCGCAGCTTATTCTGCTCTGGATGTGTTTTTGCCTGATTCTCTTTTCCACTTTGGTCTGCTGCTGGCAGAAAAAGCGCCGCAGGCTCTCCTACCTGCGGGATACATTCGGTGTGCTGGAGCCAAAATATCTGATGGCCGAAATCGCTGACGCGCCGGATTCCGCCTTGGAACAGGTGTACTTTCACATGCTGCAGAGGGCGCTAAAGTCTATGGCGGATCAGGTGGCTTCCTCCCAAAGACAGACCAGAGAGTATCAGGAATTTTTGGAACAGTGGGTCCATGAAATCAAGCTGCCTGTGACGGGCATCGAGCTGCTGTGCGAAAATAACAAGACGGACGTCACCCGCAGGATTTTGGCCCAGACCCAGCGCATCGGGCAGGATGTGGAAAAGGTGCTTTTTTACGCCCGGCTGGGTGTGGCGGAAAAGGATTATCTCATTCGGGAAATCTCTCTGCGGGAATGCGTCATGAATGTGCTGACCAGGAACAAACAGCTTTTGATAGAAAACAACGTAAGTGTGCACACCGAAAATCTTTCCCACAAGGTGTACTCTGACTCAAGGTGGGTGTCTTTTCTCCTGACCCAGTTGATTTCCAACAGCCTGAAATACAAAAGCGCCAGGCCTCTTGTCCTGGACTTTGCCTCCCGGGATGCAGACGGCTATGTGGAATTGTCCGTCACCGACAATGGGGTGGGCATCCGGCAAAGCGAACTGCCCCGGATCTTCGACAAGGGCTTCGTAGGCAGCAACGGGCGGGGCGCAGGGGCTGCCACCAGGATGGGGGCTGCCACCGGCATGGGGGCTGCCACCGGCATGGGGCTATATCTGTGTGCGCAACTTTGTGAGCGGCTGGGCATCGGGATCCGGGCGGAATCGGAGTGGAAACGGTCCACTTCTATATGCCTTTATTTTCCAAAAGATCAGACTGTAATGACGCAGAATTAATGTACTAAAACTTATGGATTATTCCGCTCTGCCCCAGTATTCAGCCATTCACTATTCAGCATTCACTACCATGCAGGCAAATGACAGCCATAAAAAGATATGCTATACTGAAATACTGACAAATGCGGTACCGGATTTTGAGTCAGTCAGGAAAATCATACTGTATAGGAGAAAGCGTTCATGGCGTATACGGAACAAGAAATACTGAAATTCATGGAACAGGACAGAGAGCTTGGAGCGGCAGCCCTGTTGGAGACCTACACAGGCCTGCTGTGGAGCGTATGCGCCAGACGGCTGGAGAACCCGGAGGACATCAGGGAATGCGTGGGCGACGTATTCTCGGAATTCTGCATCAATTACAAACGGTTCGACAATAACAAGGCCAGCCTGAAAAATTACCTGTGCCTCATAGCGGACCGCAAGGCGCTGAACCGGTACCGGGACAACAGCCGCAGGCAGAAGGCGGAGGCGAGAGCTTCCGAAGAGCAGGCAGACCAGGCGGCCAGGCGGCAGGATGCCCTGGAGGGGACAGGGGAATTTACAACAGAGGAGTTGGAAGCGGCTCTGGATGCCCTGGAGCCCCTGGACAGCCAGATTGTCCGAATGAAGTATTATGAGGGGCTCTCCTACCAGGAGATCGCGGAAAAGCTGAACCTGAATTACGAAGCCGTGAAAAAGCGGGGGAACCGCAGCCTGAAGAAGCTGTGGAAAATCCTCGTAATCGGCCTTATCATCCTGCTGCTGGCAGCATGTGCGATCATCGTGAGCAGGTACTTCCAGTTCGCGGAAAGCGTGGGCTTCAACTGGAACCAGGAGGAGCCCATGTACCAGATGACAGAAGTATCAGGGTCCTGCGAGGCCGACGGATTTTCCTTTGTTGTCACGGACGCCGCATATAAGGAGGGACTGCTGTATCTGCAGATGGACTGGAAAGCCATGGACACTGCAGAGATACAGCGGTCAGGACCGGAAAATTCGATATTGCAGTGTTATCTGGACGCCTTTGAGGTGAACGGGACAGAGGTGGGGTATATTTCCAAAAGAGTGACCCAGACAAATGTAGAATATATCATGGACTGGCAGTCTTTTGATGCAGAACAGGGGGCAGAGGAGCTGACGCTGGACTTCTCCCTAAAGGGCCTGAAGCATGGCCGGGAGCTAGAGGTGAGCTATGTAAAAGACAGGGAGGACTGTACGGAGACTGTAGAGCTGAAAGGGCCGGAGCCGTCGTTTACCGTGAAACTCTCAAAGGTGGAGGCCCAGGAGGAACTCTCGGAAATCGGCAGCGTCCAAAGGTACGCGGATACGGGCTTCCTTGTGCGCCCCGGCATCAGGGAGGAGGGCGGGACCAATTTTTCCCTGTATGCCCTGGATCATGGCATGGACGGAGGGACTTACCGGCTTTCTGAACTGCTGGTGAATAATTTCAAGGGGATGGGAAGCATGGAGCCTGGTATCGTCACGCTGACAGGCCGGGACGGACAGGTCTGGGAGGCAGAGAGCATTATGGGCAGCTTCCGGGGACTGGACGAAATCGTGCTGTCTTTCCCGGAGGTAGAGCCGGGAGTCTATACCATGCGGATTCCTTTCCTGTGCCTGGACAGCGGCCAGGAAACGGGGACAGTGCTTCTCAAGATGCCAAAAGAGGTAGGGGAGACCGTGCCCTGCGATGAGACTATGCTGTTTCCTGACGGCACCGGAATCCGTCTGACGGGAGTCGTCCTGTCGGAGAAGAGGGCCGGGAGCACAGAATTCGCCTCGGATGTGCTGGCCAAATATGAACTGGATCTGGAACCGGTTTCCACAAAGGAACTGACATTCTGCACGTCCGGCGGCAATGTCCGGTTTTTGGGAGAAACAGAGGCGGGAGCCGGGGAAAGCGCCGAGGGGGAAGATGTTCCGAACCTAGAGGAACTGCGGCTGGGAGGCGGCATATCCCTCCAGTATGGAAAGATGTCCATCTCTTCATCGGGAGACCGGGCCCCGGACTGGGTGGAGCTGTCATTGCTTGAGCCGGTTCATATCCTGAACCAGAGTTTCACATTGGAGGTACTGGTAAAACAGAACTGAAAAGCATGCCCAGAGCAGATCTCATAGAGTACCTGCAGGGCAATGTGCCAGAATCTTGCAGGCGTCTATAACATGGAAGCACAGAAGCGCCAATAAAAAGGGGTTGAAAGTATACAGCCAAAGCTTAAAATTTCCCTAAAATGACAAAACTGTCACATTAAATCAAGAGACATCTATACCTCCCGTACATTCCATATTATAAGATAAGGGAAGTTCAATAAAGGAGGTTCGTTAAAAATGGACAGACATAATAGCAGGAATTTTCAAAAACCCCCTCTTCTCCAGGTACAATCCATAGACAAATACTACGGCTCCCCCCAGTCTGTGACCAAAGCCTTAGACCAGCTGAGCTTCCACGTCCAGGCCGGGGAGTACATGGCCGTCATGGGCGCCTCCGGATCCGGCAAGACCACCCTCTTAAACTGCATCTCCACCATCGACACCGTAAGCTCCGGCCACATCCTCTTAGAGGGCAGGGACATCACCGCCATCCCCCCGCGGGACATCGCGGCTTTCCGCAGGGATACCCTGGGCTTTGTGTTCCAGGAGTTCAACCTGCTGGACACCCTGACCCTGGAGGAGAATATCGCCCTGCCCCTGACCATCCGGGAACTGCCTCCGGCCCAAATCCAGGCAAAAGTCCGCGCCATGGCAGACCGACTGGGATTGTCCCAGGCCCTGGGGAAATTCCCCTGCCAGGTATCCGGCGGCCAGAAGCAGCGCTGCGCCTTTGCCCGGGCGGTCATCGGGGAGCCGAAGCTAATCCTGGCGGACGAGCCCACAGGGGCCCTGGATTCCGCCTCCGCCCGGGTGCTGCTGGAAATCATGCACCGGTTCCACCGGGAGTCCCATGCCACCATCCTGATGGTGACCCATGACGCTTTCAGCGCCAGCTTCGCGGAACGCATTCTGTTTTTAAAGGACGGGCGCATTTTCAACGAAATCCTCAAAGGGGAGAAGAGCCGGGAAAGCTTTTACCAGGAAATCCTGGATGTGCTCTGTGTGCTGGGAGGTGAGCGGCCATGCTGAAACAATTGTCTCTGCGCAATGCAAGCCGGCAGGCAAAGGAGTATGCGCTGTATTTCATTACCCTGACCTGCACGGTGTCTTTCCTGTACGCTTTCAATACTTTGCTCTTCTCGGACAGCGTCAAGTCCCTGCCGGAAATGCAGGTGCTGCCCTACATGATAATAGCGGCCTCCACATTAATCGTTTTCATCACGGGCCGCATCATCAGCTATATGGCGGGCTATATGCTGAAAAGGCGCAGCCGGGAATTCGGCATTTACATGCTCTGCGGCATTTCCAATCGGGACATTGCGAAACTCCTCTCCCGGGAGACTGTGCTCATGGGGCTGTCAGCCTTTCTGCCGGGGCTGGCCCTGGGGATGCTTTTGTCCCAGCTGCTGGAGGCTGTGGTGCTGCCCATGCTGGGAAGCCGGTACCGCCTGCGCTTCCCCCTTTCCCTGCCCGCAGTGAACCTTACGCTGGCATATTTTTTCCTCATGCTCCTGTGTTCCCTGGTAAAGAACCGCAGATGGGTCCGCAGGGTAAGCCTCCACAGCCTGCTCCTGTCAGACCGAAAGTCCGAGACGGTACTGCTTTCCGGAAACGGCCCGCGGGCCGCGCTGTTTTTCCTGTTCCTGGGCATGGGCGGGGCGGGCTTCTGGTTCCTCCTGTCCCTGCCTATCGGCGCCGGCTTCGATTTCCTGGTGGGCACGGTGCTGCTGGTGCTGTTTTTGTTCGGGTTCTTCCAGACTGTGCCGGCTTTTTTGACTACAGTGCCGGCGAACCGGGATGCCTGGAAATACAGGAAGCACCGGCTGACGGTACTGCGCGGGTTTACCGTCAGGATACGCTCCGCCGGCACCGCCTTGGGCATGCTTTCCGCCCTCTTTTGCCTGGCCCTGACCTTTTACGGCATCGGCATCAGCATCTGTGGGGTGACGGACAAAATGGTGAGCAGCAATCTCTGGGATATTCAGCTTCTGCATCCGGGTGAATGGCAGGATTTTTCCGGCTATGAGGAGGCTATCGCCCGGATGGTTCCCCTGGAGGCTTCCTACTCCTATGCCATTTACACAGACGGCGAAACGGAATTTACCGACCTCAGACAGCGGACGTCACAGGAAATGGGATTCTCCGGCAATCCCATGTACCGGGAATTTTTTCATGATACTTATATGAAGCAGAGCGATTACCGCAGGCTCCGGGAATTGCTGGGGCTGGATATGCGGGAGGTACCGTCTTCGGGCACGCCCCTGTGCTACGTCCACTGCCTCCCCTCCCTGGCTGATTCGTTCCGGGATTCTTTCAGGCAGGGAGAAAAAAGTTATGCCGGCTATCCCATCTCCGGGGAGGCGCTGTTTACGGAGGACTTCTCCCAGTCTGACATCTACGGAAACGGGCTTGGCTACATTCTCGTAGTCCCGGATGAGGCGGTGGCATCCTGCCGCGTCCTCTACAGCCAGTGTGTCATGATGACGGCACGGCCCCTGGCCCATGAAGAACTGGAAGAAATCGCGGAGGTCTGCGGCCTTAACAAGCTTCGCCGCAACACCGTGCAGAGCACATCCGGCGATCCCGGCGCCACCGCTTTCGTGGCGGAAGGGGATTTCCTGTCCGGGAAATGGCTGGACAGGGATTTCTCCAGCTATCTGCCTGCCTTAAGCATCTGCCTGTTCTATCTGGCGCTGGTGCTGGAAATCACCGGCGCCGCCATCCTGGCCACCCAGCTTCTCAGCGACAGAGAGCGAAACCGCAGGCAGGACAGGCTCCTGTCCCAACTGGGGATGGAAGCCGGACAGATCAGGCGGCTCAGTCACTGGCAGACGGGACTGTTCTTCCTGCTGCCCCTGCCTCTGGCGTTCGGCGTGAGCAGCGCCTATGTGCTCCTCTGCGGGGCGCGGCTGGAACGGAGTCTGTTCTACTTCCCCGCCGCCATGGGGCCTATGTGGCTCCCGGGGCTGCCGGTACAGTCCCTGGTTCTCTTCGGGGTGCTGTACGGCATCTACTACGCTGCCGCCCGGATTGGCGCCAACAGATAGGCGCCGGCAGATAAACGCCCGCTGCCCCCTCTCGCCCTGCATCCGGCCTTGACAAAAGCACTTCCGGGAAAAAGCTTTCCGGAAAATGGCGGAAAAGACGGAAAAAACCGTAAGGATACCGATAAGTCCTTGACGGTGTCTCCGAAATGGCATATGATAAAGAGGAAAGAAGCGTCAGAAAGCAGTCCAAAGAGAAGAGAAAGGAGCGACTGAACTTATCATGATTCTGAAACTGAAAAAAGATATGAAGAAGCAAGTCAAGCGCGTGAACAAGGAAATGGAGAAGCTGGGCAAGAAGTTTGGCGGCAAGGAATATGACACCAATGTAGTATTATTAAAGATGGATCAGCTGGACAGCGAGCTGAAATCCCTGCGGGAAGCCGTGAACCGGGAGAAAGAGCGGGCGTACATAGAGAAGATGGGAGGAATCCTCCCGAAGAAAAAATAATGCAATGGCCCGGGACGGCTGTCCCGGGCCATTATTGTCAACCATATCTCCCGCTACGGTTTACCCCTGCGCCCACTCTCACCGTGGAAATCCGCTTCGCACAGGTGTCAACGGTAAACATGTCAAAGGCCTGCTCCGTGACATCCCCCTGTGTCCGCCTGTACTTGGGGGCGTCATTGTAGCTGGGTTTTGGTCTCCGCTCTTTTTTTGAACATAAGGTAGTAACAATTCAGTTCAAAGTCGCTGCACTTCCTCCGGGCCTCCGGCAGACAGCACAGCAGCTTCTCCCGCATTGCCTCATCCTGCAGTTCCGGACGCAGTTCCTTTTGAATTCCATTCTGCCGAAAGAAAACCTCGATTTCCTCCATAGCCCTGTCCAACTTTCGCTTTTCCACAATGAAATCCATGTTATATCGCGTCTCCGCCTCCCATTCGCTCAACATTTCAGAATGATCGTCAATCCAGTCTGTTATGAAAAGATTTGCCCCATTATCTGCAATCATGGACAATAATTTCGTAATCTTATGGGTATTTGGCACGGTGACGCCCACGCACTCCAGGGCGCCCTTTAAGACTTTCTCCACCGCCTGCTGCAGGTGATATGCCGCATTATTTAAGATCATTTCATCATCCCATGGAGTCTCCCACAGATTTTTTGCAGTTTCAAAATCCAACCTTGCGCTTCGGAACAGCCGCACATCACACATAGCGTCACCTCTCAAACAATAATAAACCCTTTTCGTCTATCTCATGATACAGGGCAGACTCCGGCGCCAAATTTGTGACAATGTCCACTTCACATCCCACCTCCGGCAAAGGCTCCAGCTTCCTCTCTTTCTCATATTTCTCCAGATAAAGGTCAATATCGCTGTAGCTGCTGCACCGAAACTCAAGAGAACTCCCAAAGAGCGCCGCCTTTTTGATATTCTTATCCTGATACAGATGATGAAGCAGCGTTTCCACCCTCCTCTGCATCAGCGGGTGTACCCGGTTTGCATTCGGAAAGGTAACTCCTTCCATCACCGGAAAATCCCACATTTCCTCCATATGATTCATCCAATCCCTCCCTTATCTTCTCCATTTTATCACGTTGATTCGGGAAAGGCAAACAGAAAGAGAACCGGGACGCTCCCAAAGGACACAGGATTATCTGGACCGAATCTCCTGCCGCATAAAGGATACATAGGAAATGGCGAACACTGCCAGCATCAGGGCCGCTAACCCGGTGAGATGGGGCCATACCAGAAGCAGGCTCTGCCCCAGGCTCAGGTTGCTGGAAATCGCTCCGCTCAACTGCGCAATGGTCACCGCATTAATAGTCCGAACCCCCGGGTTCAGCACGGTGGAAGCGGCCTCCGCGAACAGGTAATAAGGCGAGATTCGATTCAGGTTCAGTTCGCAGGAATAATTCTTCATCTCGTTCAGCATGGCCTGCATGTCACCGCCGCCTACAGGGTACAGGGCGTCCGCGATGATTCCGGCCAGGAGGCTGACGAAAATGGCGCAGAACAGCCACACCGCGATACAGGCCAAAGCCGAGGTGGCCGCATGTCTGCACACCGTAGAGAACAGGATGGCCATGGCCAGCCAGAACCCGATATAAATTACGCAAAAACAAAGATAAATAAACAATCTGGCGATTTCCTCACCGGTGGGAATCAGTCCCGTGGTAATCACCCCTACGGAGCCGATGAGCAGCCCTGAGGCGAACACCATCACCGCGCTGATGAAAAGCCCCGCCAGGAACTTGCTGATAATAATCTGGTCCCGGTACAGAGGCTGGCTCACCAGGCGGTTCAGCGTGCCCTCCGTCCGCTCGCTGTTGATGGCGTCAAAGCCCATGAAAATGCCGATAAAGGGGCCCATCAGCGCCATGAGGGAGTTGTAGGAGGGAATGGAATTGGCGCTCACTGTAAACAGCTTCAGGAACAGAAAATCCGTTGCCGTGTTCCCGTTCTTTATGGACTCCGCCAGCCCGGACACCGCCGCGTAGAAGCCGGATACCGTAATCAGTGCCGTCAGGATGACGAACAAAATCATCCGCCTGCTGTTTATGAATTCCGCCGTCTCTTTCCGGAACAAGACTTTCAGCACATGGTAGCGCCTGTTTCCATTTGTCTTTGCCTGGTTTCCGGCTCCTCCCATCCGGATATCCTCAACTCTGCGCGTATTTTCAGTCCGGGCGTCCGTGCCGGCTCCCATGGTCTGCGCACTTGTTTTACCCAACTTTCTCACCTGCCTTTTCAAAGTATTTCCGATAGATTTCATCCAGGTCGCTGCCCGCCTGCCGCAGGTGCATGATGGTGTAGCCCTCTTCCGTCAGCTTCTTCGACAGAGCCCTGCGGATGTCAAAGGCGGAATGGATGACATACATGTCGCTGTTTTTCTCTATATCCAGAATCCCTTTGATTTCTTTCAGGATTCTCTGCAGGCTTACATTGTCCGGGTACACGGACAGTTCCACTGTCCCCACGCCGTCCCGGCTGATTTGCTGCCCCAGCTCCTCCAACGTGCCGCAGGCCACCATCTTGCCTTTCACGAAAATCCCCATTCGGTCGCAGACCCGCTGCACCTGATAGAGTTGGTGGGAGGAAAGGAGGATGGTCCTGCCGTCCCGCTCCGCCAGGTCACGGATGAGCCACATGAGCTCTCTGATGCCCTCAGGGTCTATGCCCAGAGTGGGTTCGTCCATGATGATGATATCCGGGTCTTTCATCAGTACGTCCGCAATGCCCAGGCGCTGGCGCATGCCGCGTGAATACGTCGATGTCTTCTTATCCGCGGCCTGGGTCATGCCCACCCGCTCCAGCAGGCTGTTGATGCGCTCCTCCAACTCTTTTCCGTCCAGGCCGTTGATGCGGCCCATGAAGCGCAGGTTCTCTCTCCCTGTCATGGTGCCGTAGAAGCCCACATTGTCCGGCAGATACCCCACCGCCTTTTTTACCTCCAGGGCATTCCGGGTACAGTCCAGGCCCTGTATCATGGCTTTCCCCTCATCCGGCTCCGTAAGGCCAAGCAGCATCAAAGTGGTCGTGGTCTTGCCCGCGCCGTTTGGCCCCAGCAGACCGAACACCTCTCCTTTTCGAATTTCCAGGTTCAGATGGTCTACGGCGGTGAGGTCCCCATAGGTCTTGGTCAGGCTCTCCGTATGGATGACTACAATATTATCGCTATTTTTATCCTGTGGTACCCGTTCCCTTTCCATGACGGCCATCGGTTCCACTGCCGCTTTTTCCGCCTTCTCCCCTTTTTCAGAAATTTCTTTTTGAGAAAGTTCCTCTCCGGAAAGCTGCTTTTCTCCGAAAAATTCCTTTTTCACAGAAGCTCCCATACCCTACCTCCTGCCGTATTTCTTCATGATTACGTACAGCCCTCCTGCCACGGCAATGATGATGATCACGGCAAAGATTCCCCAGCCGGTCTGGGTCTTCACGGTGACGCGAAACTGCGCCTGGGCGGACTGATTGTCGCAGGAAGCATTCATGATGGTGACATAGTCCCCTGTCAGGGAGTCCTTGCCCGGCGTCACATGGGCGACTACCTCCTTGGACGCCCCCGCCTCCAGGGTATCGATGACGCTGGTGTCAAAGGTCACCTCCCACCCGCTGGGCGCGGAGGCTGTGAGGGAAATGTTCTCCAGCGTGATATTGCCGCTGTTGGTAAGCTTCAGGGTCACGTCCGATTCTTTGTTTGCAAAAGCGTCAAAGGACAGACGGCCGTCCGTTGTGGAGAGCTCCATGTCGTAGGTGCCCAGAATCTTTACATTCAGCGCTGTGGACAGCTGCTCCTTTGCGGAGGTGGCGGCACAGTCAATGGTGTAGTCTCCCGCCTCGGTCTTTTCCGGCGGGGTCACCGTGATGGTCACACTGGCGCTGCTGCCGGACTCCACCTCCAGGCTGGATACCTGGGTGGAATTGCTGGTGAAAGCCACGGTCCAGCCCGCAGGGGCGTTGGAGGAGAAATTGTAGTTCTGGGTATTCAGGGTATTGTTGGCTATGGTGGTGGAATAGGAGAAAGAAGTACCGGTGACGCCCTCCTGGTCCGGATACTCTACATGGAAATTGCTCTCCCCGGACTCTAAGCCGCTGACGGTCAGCGTTATGGTCAGGTCGTCCTGGACGCCTGCCTCGGAGACAGCCCGCAGCACGATCTCATACACACCGTCCGCCACATCCGTGGGAACCGTGGTCTGGAAAGTGGCGATGGTATCCTCCCCGTCTCCGCCGGCATGTACCTTGGACACCTCATAGCTGCCGCTTTTGAAAAATCCGGTAAAGCCCTCCGGCATAGACACCACGGACAAGCTTACGTCACTGCCCGCCGCGTTGCTCCCGGCCAGGTGCAGACTGAAGCTCACGGAGTCCCCCGCAGTCACATGGATGCCCGGATTGTCCGTGTAGAAATCAAAGCCCTCCGCCGCATGCACGGGCAGCGCCGCAAGGCACAGATACAGCACCGCCGCCATAGCCGCGATGATGGCAGTCACAGAAGTCCGTGGTTTTGATAGAATCCTTTGTCTCATTGTAAAACAACCTCCCTTGATATATTGATAGGAAAAATATACCCGGGAGGCGTGAAAAGTTTATGGGGATTTGGTGAAAAAAGTGTGTTTGAAGTTTGAAAAAAATGTGTTCCTAATTTCCTCTTTCTCCTAAATACAGCCCGACCCGGCTCTCCAAATTGTCGATGAGCTTATCCTGGGCAATAGCGCCGGAAAAATACTGATCCAGTTCATCATACATAATCTTGCGTAATTCCGCCGGGAAGTATCTCCATGGCCGGGCCTTATCTAACATGTCCAGCAGCGTCTTTCCGTCCAGTTCTCTATTAAGGTCATCCCCCAGGACAATCTCGTCAAAGCCCGATACGAAAACCATTGTGTCTTTATCCATGGCTGCAATCTGCTCCTCCAGCACATCCCTGCGCACGCTTAAGGCAAAATCTAAATCCTTTGCCATCAGGGACTGTCCCTCATAGGAGAGGCACAGACTGATAAAAGCTGCCGCGGCCTCCTTTTCCTCCTTTGTGGCCGTCCTGCGGATAGCCAGCGGACGATCACCGCTTTCTACAAAATGCGCGCTCCCGTCCTTTGTGGGATACCCGATATAATTGGCATCCTCCCCATAGCAGAGGCGGTACAGGGCAAGATCCTCGGGCTTCTGGACAGTCAGCTCATTGCAGAGCACTTTACCCTCCACCAAGGAACTGCCGGGGCTTACCCCATCCTTACGGGCACAATATTTTTCTGCCAGTTCCAAGGCGCTGCGGAATCCGCTGCTGTCAAAATTGGTGGTTCCCGCTTCCGCATCCAGAAGATAAGTGTCATCCATTCCGTGGCTGAGAAAGCTCATGATAAAATAACTGTCATAGCCTCCCCCGCTGTAATAATTGAAAATAGCGTCTAACTGCGGCCTGTCCTCAATACACTGCAAAAATGTTTCATAGTTCCAATCCCTGAGCTCCGGGCTGCCGGTGACCAGCGTGCGCAGACGTAAATTCGGCACAATTCCATACAGAGTTCCGTTGATCTTTCCCAGTTCCAGGGCTGCAGGCTGCAGTTCCTCTGCAATGCCCAGCTGTTCCACCACTGCGTCCAAAGGCTCCCACAGCTTTTCCTGTTCGTCAAAACCGGTCAGCAAAGTGTCCACCAGTACCGGTCCTTTTCCTGCCCCCAGCTCTGTCAGCAGCGCAGTCTCATCATAGCCGGTCTTTAATTTGATATGACAGCTTGGATTTCTTTTGTTAAATTCCACCGCCAGGCGCTGGTAAGCAGACTGGTTGTAAGAAGACACTGCCAGCGTGATCTCAAGGAGCTCTGTCTCGCCTGTGGCAGGCTCCAGGCAAAGATAATTATAGTCTTCAGAGTCCTCATAAATGAGGGCAATCCGCCCGTTTTCATCTGCCCCCATGGCTGGGACCTCCAACGCCGTGATCCCGTGATTGGCCCAGCAATAGAGAAGCTCAGGATCCTTTCCGGACAGCTTGCTGCGGTACACGCCCTCCTGGTCTGCATATAGCAGGGTATCCTCGTCAAGGAGCGTAAGCCGATAGATATTCTTTTCCAGAGAGGCCAGCAACACTGGTTTGCCACTCTCCTCATCCATATACTGCAGGGCCATCCCCTCAGCGTCCGCTTTTATCGTGCTAAAGGCAATGCGGCCGTCATACAGAAGAGCAAGCCCCCTGAAGTCTTCGCCTCCTGAAACATATTCCGCCAGGATCTCTCCCTCCGGCGAGACAAGCCGGTACTGCCACCCATCATCCACTGACCGCACCAAATGAACCGTTCCGGAGGAATCCACCGCAAAGTCCAGAAGCCCCATGATTATCTCGGAAAAGCTGTCTCCATTCAGGAAGTCCAGGGGAAATTCCCGCAGCGCCTTATGGTTCTCGTCTCTTTCCGTAAGAAAGTACCGACTGTCCTCGCTGCCCTCCTGAACTTCGTAGTCGAAAGTCACATAATGGTCTGTGCCGGCTACCGGTTCTACATACCACAGTTGGTTCTCCCTGTCAAAGCTTTTTGAGCCAGCCTCGCCGTCTGCAGTCGCAAAGGCAAGCTCGTCCCAGCATTCATCCACATTTTCAAATAAGTGCTTTTTAAAACGATAGGCTCTGGAGGCTCCCAGGAATACGCTTTCGCCTCCCCCAGACACGGCATTTGACGGATTTTCTACCTGCAGCGGCATATTGGCTACATAAGAATAGGCATCCAGGGAATTGTCCTGTCTGTCAAGCTTCTGAACGGCCGCAGGATCCAATGACTCCTGGGTCGCCTCTGTATTCAGGTCGCTTAGCGGCCCGGTTTCATCCGAGCCGCAGCCGCTAAGGGGTAGAACAAGTAAGGTTGTTAAAAGGATGTAACTGATTCTGTTTTTCATGGCACTGTTGTCTTTCCTGTCTAGTTATGGTTGACACTATGACTCGTTATAGCATAGTGACTATGTCGCGCATCCTCTGTATCACATTTCATTATTGTTGATTCCTTTTATTCTTTTGTGGAAGCGCTTCCGGTTATAGAATACTTCAACTCCCTGAAAATTACAATATGTCAAATTAGTTAAAATTTCAACTAAATGTATTACATTCTGCCGAATTACGGATAAGCCGCCAGCATATCCGCCTTTAGCTCCTGCCACAGTGCAAGAGTCTCCGGGGACTGGGGAAAGAATTCATTGTCTTTCACACCAAAATAGGGTACATAGGTATGCGACTCCCCTATAGGCAGAATCACATGCTCAAAATCCTTATAGGCAAACACGGGAGAAATAAACCGGACCTCATTCAGCTTTATGGCCGGGAGATCGCCGGAAAAATCCTCCAAAACCTCGCTGCCAAATATCAGATACTCCTCTCCTGTCCGCATAATATTTACAAAGTTCCTCTCCAGGGATTTCGGCTCTCCATACAGGGAAATGACCCAGGCCTCCGAGCAGACATAGAGTTCCTGCCCTGCCGTCAGCTCCTGGCCTGCATATACCGCCACCACCTGCGCTTTTTGGCGGCCTGCGCCAAAAAGAGGCTCATATCCCCCTGTTACCTTTACTTTCGCGATCACAGGGGATTCCGGCAGGGCTTCCCGCATAGCCTCGCAGGCGTACCCGGCAGGCTCCTTAGTCAGTTCCGCCACCTGCAGCTGATTCAGATACCCCTCCTGGGCCGTAAGATCCGTATAGGTGACACGTTTGCTCACGCCAAAGGCCGCCGCTGCTCCTATGATAAGCACTGTGACCAGAAACAATAATATCCTCTTCATCCTCAAACCTCCGCCCCGCTGACAGATCCTTTCTCGATCCGGAATACATAATCCGAAAGTACGCGGATATCTTCCTTATTGTGACTGGCCAGCAGAATCAGCGCCCCTCTGTCCCGCTCCTCTGTGATGATCCGCCTTATGTCCTCCACCCCGGACTCGTCCAGGGCATTGGTCGGCTCGTCCAGCAGGAGCACGTCCGGCGATTCCATGACCGCCTGGGCAATGGCCAGCCGTTGCTTCATTCCCAGAGAATACTTTCCGTAGGTTCTCTTATCGTCCGGATCCAGCCCCACCCGCCGGATGGCATCCCTGATTTCCTCCGTGCCCACGCGGCGGGTCAGCTTCGCCAGATATTTTAAATTTTCCAGTCCGGTCAGTCCCGGATACAGGCCTGCGTTTTCCAGGATAAGCCCCAAGCTCGGCAGGACGCTGAAATCCCTGTGCAGCACCCGGCCGTCCAGGGATATGGTGCCGCTGTCCAGTCGGATCAGGCCGGACAGCGCCCGAAACAGCATGGTTTTCCCGGAACCGTTCCTGCCGATGAATCCGTAAATATTCCCTCCGGACAGCTCTAAATTGACATCGCACAGAATCCGCCTGCCGCGGATGGTTTTATTTGCGTTTTCCACCAGTAATTCCATTTTGTCATACCCCCGTTTCAGAATCGGCTTTCAGCAGCTCATGTCTTTGGATGATCCAGGCGCCTGCCAGCAAAATCCCCAGACAAAGCGCCAGACAAAGAGCCAGGGAATGGTTAAAGTCCATGGTCCGGTAAGGCGCATAGACGGCCCGGTCCAGAACCTCTATCCCGCTGGTATGCCACCCCATCACCAAGCTGGCCATAGGGTTAAAACGCAGCAGCTTTCCCTCAGGCTCAATTACCATGTCTGCGTAGCGCCGCAGCGTATCCTCCAGGCCAAAGAGCACGATACACACAGTCTGGAACCCTGCCACCACCCCAAACCCGGCGCTGCTTCCTGCTTTCACCGCCACCAGATTCACTGCCAATGTGGCCCCATAGGTCCAAAGCGCCGGAATTGCCAGCGCGTACAGCCCCAGCAGGAGCCCTCCGGCGTCTATGTACAGGCGGTACCGCAACGCGGCCGTAACAAGCGCTGCCCCGACAAGCAGCACCTGAAACAGGAGCGCGCCTCCCCCCAGCGCAAGGCACTCCCTGAAATACCATCGCACCCGCTTCGGGTACCTGGAAAAGATGTAGATACTGGCCGTACAAAAATGCCGATACAGCATAATTCCGAAAAAAAGCTCAAACAGATATGCCGGCAGCAGTCTGAGCGAAAAGGAAACCATTTCCGTCATGGCAAAACCCATGGGGAAATCCCCCCGGGAGCCGCTTAGCTGCAGGAGCGCTTCGGACAGCGAAATTTCCCCTCCGTAGGGATTGATATACAAAACGGACAGGGATATGCCGCCCAATACCCCTGTCAGAAAGAGCATCCGCAGTCTGTACCGAATCATAGGCAGTCCTTTCCGCCGCTCTTCCAGACCATCCCCACCGATGAGGCTGCCATGACAAAAAGCACAGTTGCCAAAATCCATCCGTTCTTCGGCACCTCGGAAAAGAGCAGCAAATTCTCATCCCACCGCAGGCTGACCATGTTCGCCGGATTCCCCACACTGAGGATCACCGACAGATTCAGCAGGGCAAATACCGGCAGAAATAGGAAGACATTGTACTTTATCTTAATGAGAGAAGAAAGCGCCATGGTAAAAGCCCCGAATATCCCTGCCGCGAACCCGAAAAGAAGCGTTCCCGCAACAGCATACAGATACGGCGCCCGGACGAACAGCCGCCACATGTAATAGTTGCCGACGGCTGTCCGGTAGGCACTGTCGTAGTAACCCCAGTTTGTCAGATCGCCTGCTGCATTCAGCGGAAAGGAAATACAGTTCAGGAAGATTTCCAACATAAAAGGCACCGTAAAGACCACAAACGTAGTTACAAACGCCGCCAGAAGCTTGCTCATTCTATAGCGCCGCTGTCCCAGCCGGGACACTATCATTATATCCGTCCCAAGCTGGTATTCCTTTGCCAGGGCAAATCCCGCCGGACATGTGACCAGAATCGGAAACAGCTGCGTCAGCAGAATGGTCATATCGGCATTATAATTGATCCGGTTATAGCTTAAAAGCAGGATCTTCATGGGATGATACATCTGTATCACATCCAGCCCCTGAAATGCAAGCACATTGCCGATAAAATTGGACAGAACCATGAACAGCAGTATGTAGAACGCCGCCAGAGCGCCTTTTCTGCGCAGCAGGAATGATATTTGGGTCAGTGTTGATCTGAAAAACATGTCGGAATCTCCTTGAATGTATTTATGTAAACTTGATGTTAAAAAGCAAAGTAATCTACTACAGCATACACCTCATCATTTGAATTGCCGCGGAATTGCATGTATTCATACGAAAGGCTGACTCAATGGCACTTTTTTCACCTTTTTTCACTTTCCGGACAGCAATTCTTCCTTTCTTCCCTGGATGTCCTCCTGAAAGATTTTTCTTCCTATGCCGCCCAGGTTATCTCACAGATTGTTTCCCATGTAGAAAATATGGCTGCTTCCCAGAAACATCCTCTTGTCTATCTGACTTCATCCAAGCTGCCTAAAGAGCAGCGGACACTTGAGCTTCTGAAAGGCATCCCTGTCTCCGATGGGCTGGTCTGCATCTTTCGGTTGTAGTGATCTGCAGTTTTACAAACAGAGAAATCCGCAGGAGCATCTGCACTGGCAATCCTGATAAGACAATAGCATACATATCTCAGCGCAACTGTCTGTCCGAAATGGCAGTCCTCCTGGCCGTCCCGTTCCGGCAGATTCCAATAGCGAAAGTAAGGCTGAATCATTTTGCGGTACTGGAACTCGTTGTGGTGCTCACCAGGGAGTCCAGGATCGCAGTCAAAATGCCGTAAATGTCAGCAAAATCGATGGCTTTTTACTTAATCAGCAGACACTATCTAAATCCCGTTTTTCCCACATAGAAAGAAAATTGCTTAATAACATTTCTTCCCTAACTTTTAATTCTTTTATTTTGCCTACCACCCTTTCTAATATATCTTTCTTCATAGTAACAGTATATTTTAAACACAGTATAAAAATTTGATTTGATAAACGAACTATATTTTCAAAGTCCGATAATGCATCCGAATGCAGATTATACTTAGCAATAATTAACTTTATTCTACCCTCAATTATACGTTTATGTTCCCATAACAATCTAAACGGCCTTAAATCAAGCGAAATCGAATTTTCGCTTGATTCCATAAATTTTATTAAGCAATTAATTAACACATCATAAATTCTATTTCCATAAGCATATCCCGCCCTATAATTTGATCGTATTTTGAATTTGTTTTGATTATTTTCCATACTTTCTCGGGTAGAACAATTATTCCCTAAATACTCATAAAAATAATGTTTTATCTTTTTATAATCAATTTCTACTTTAATGGTTTTATTGGGGCGAAGTGACCAAAAACACGCCTCTTTCATATATTCTTTTGACGGAAAAACACTTTGAGCCATATCAGAAGAAGATACTTTGATTTCTTTCAGTTTCCTTTCTGTATAGGCCATTATCCAAAAAGAGTCGTCTTCGTAACCGTAAATGTATGTATCATGAATCAAATGTCTATTGTGATAGGAACTGGCATATGGTAAATAATATTCATCGACCGTATGAAGAAGAAGGTAATTCCCTTGATCAATACGCTCTCTCCAAAAGGAAGATATAGAATTGCTGAGAAAATTGTCAACACTAAATTCGTTTATTTCAAAAATATCACCTCTTTGAAAATCAGTCCAAAAAATATCCGTAAAATTCAAATTCATTTCCCATAAGTTATCTGTGTCATAACAAAGTAAGTTAATATAATTATTTTCATATGCATTTTTTATGTTATCGTGTGCGCAAATTATACTCACAGAAAATGAACTATGTTGATATGTTTCCGTAATTGGCCATGAAATAGGTAATTTCACTTTCATTATCTGTACCTCCGTCAAGCCCTTTTCATCCACACTGGCCGGCCCGACAACAAACAGGCGAATATCCCCGGCAGTTCTTTTCCCAGGACAACCATGTTTTCCTCCGGCCAGAAGCTTTCTATTTAGAAAACAATCCAGGCAGTTTCTCTCCCGTTCAAGCACAAACTGCCTACTGATAATATTCCGCCTGCATTTGGTACATCTCATAGTACCTCCCGCCCAGGTCCATCAGTTCCTTGTGTGTTCCTTCTTCCGCCACCACCCCTTCAGAGAACAGCAGGATCTTATCACAGAACCGTGCACTGGACATCCTATGGGAGATATACAGCGCCAGCTTCCCTTCCACCATGTGGTCGAAGTTCTGGTACATCTGGTACTCAGCCTTGGGGTCCAAGGCCGCCGCAGGCTCGTCCAGGACGATCACTGGCCGATCCATATACACCGCCCGGGCCAGAGCAATCTTCTGCCCCTCCCCGCCGGAAGGCTCGAACCCGTCCTCTTCAAAATCCTTATGCAAAAAGGTATGTATTCCCTTGGGCAGCTTTTCCAACTTATCCGCCAGACCATTCCCACGCAGGGCTTTCTCCACCTCCGCTTCTTTCCCCTCATCCTGGAACACGATGTTCTCATACAGGGAAAAGGAAAACAGCTTGTAGTCCTGGAAGACCGTACCAAACAGCGCCAGATACTGGCCATAGTTATACTCCCGGATATCCACCCCGTTTAACAGGATCCTTCCTTCCGTAGGGTCGTACAGCCGGCAGAGCAGCTTGATAAAGGTGGTCTTCCCAGCCCCGTTCTCCCCCACGATGGAATATTTCCCGTCCCCCTCCAGCAGGAGGCTCACATCCCGCAGAGCCCAGGCGGCCTGCCCCGGATACTGGAAAAAGACATGGTCGAACCGGATCTCATAAGGCCCCTTGGGCACATCCCGCTGCCCGCAGTCCATGGTGCCCGGCACGTCCAGGTATTCTTTCAAGGCGTCATAATAGCTCTCAAACTGCCGGATATTGACCCAGCTCTGGGTCAGGCTGTTCATCCCCGCACGGAAATTCCCGATGGCGGACAGATACATGGTAAAATCCCCCACGCCGATCCGCCCTTTCACGATCTTATAGACCAGGACCGCGTATGCCGCGACCTCCTCCAACACATTAGCAAGCCCTGACACGTACTGGATCTTGCTGATCTCATCCAGCTGCTTTTTATAAAAATCCTGGGCTTTCTGAAGATAGAAACGGATCTTCCCGCCGAACCAGTCCGCGATCCCCAGCAGACGCACCTCTTTCCCATAGGAAAAATCCCCCAACACCCTGATCAGGTAATTGGTTCTCCGCTCCACTGGGGCTTTCTGTAGATCAAGGTCTACATACCGCTGCTTTAACCTCCCCTCGACCACCGTCTGAACCAGAACCACCAGAAACAGCAGGGCCGCCACTAGGACGCTCAGGCGCACCACGATGCAGGCGATCCCGACAAACCGCAACAGGTTCCCCAGGATGTGGAAAGCCTGGTCCATCACCTCGCCGAAGCCCTGGCCGTTGGCATACAAGAACTTGTGGGCTTTCTCCTTGATATCCAGAAACCTGGGATCCTCCAGCTTCTCGTAATCACACCGGGCCAGGCGCCCCGCGATCATTTCCTGGAAGTCAACAAACAGCCTGCCTTTCAGCTTGAAGCATTCATTCCGCAGCCAGGTACATACTACCGCCCCGATGAAATTAGAGAGGATCGTCAGGCCGATATAGATGCCCAGACGGTGCAGATCTTTCTCCCCGATCAGTTCATCAATGATGAACTTGGGTAGTATAATATTGGCGAAAGGCACTGCCGCCAGGCAGAGCTCATGGATGAAAGAGAGAACAATGTATTTCTTCTGAAATTTCCAGGTGTATTTTAGTAAATAGAAAACGCCGTTCATTTTGTAACCTCTCCATAAGTAAAATAATTTCCCACTTGAAAAAAAGAACCTGGTGATTGAAGAAAATTTTGTACGCCAGCAATATAACTTTTAAGTTCTTCTTCGGAGAATAATTTATTTTTTAGCAAAAACTCAAGATCGTTGTTTGATGCGTTATAGAATAGATTTATAAATTCGGGATATTCCATATTATTTGTAAAAGTTTTTAATACCCTTATTCTTTTCAGCATCTCTGTTTTACAAAAAATCTCCTCCATCTCTTTCCCAATATGCAAATTGCTGCCATGATACGCTTTTAATCTTGTATTTATCCTCTTAATCTTGTCCGAATATGCTATTTTAGGGGCATGGATCACCAAATCATAATCAACATCGTGGATGCCCACTACCCCGCCCTTTTTTGTCACTCTTATCATTTCTTTTAATGCAAGATCTGGTCTTTTCAGATGCTGAAATAAATATCTGGAATAGGAACAGTCAAAATAATCGTCTGCGAATGGTAAATCGTAGCAATCTGCCATTACATATTCAATTTTTTCAGAGCATCTACATTGTTTTGCATAATCAATGAAATACTGGTCATAATCCACTCCAAAAACTTTTTTTGTTTCCATATTATTAGCAATAATTTCAGTTGTCGTCCCAGGGCCACATCCTAAATCTAAACATAGCCCCTGCATTTCTGAATTCGAAAGACATATCTTTATATTCTCGTCTTCAAATGAAATCACCTTGTCTAATTCTGCTATCTGTTTGTCATGCTCCCATGCCTTTTTATTTCTAAAATCAAAATAAAACAAGAGTTCTTATCCCTAATTTCTGGGCTTCATCAACAACTCTTAAAAACACAGCAATATCCATATCACGTTGTTGTAAATCGGGCTTATAGCATTGAGGACACGAAAGCGAACACCGATTTGTGATCTCAATCTGTAGTTCTTTCGGAGACTCAAAATATCCGTTGTCGATATAAAAACTAATATCACTTTTTTTCATAACATCGCCCTTTCCCCATCTTATTGATAATACTGCTCCTGAGACCGCCAAAGCTGGTAGTATTTCCCATTTTCATCTCCAAGCAGTTCCTCGTGACTCCCCTCCTGAACCAGCCTCCCTCCATCGAATACCAAAATTCTGTCGCAAAATCTGCAGGAGGACATTCTATGGGAAATAAAAATCGCCGTCCTGTTCTCCGAGACATGATTCAGATTCTTATAAACCTCATATTCTGCCTGCGGATCAAGCGCCGCTGTTGGCTCATCCAATACCAGAACGGGAGCGTGTTTATAAAGCGCTCTGGCTATTGCAATCTTCTGGGCCTCCCCACCGGAAATCTCCACGCCTGATGGATCAAAATCCTTGTAGATAGCGGTTTCCATATCCATGCCGCCCAACCGCGCTCCAAAGCCTGCCTCTTCCAAGGCAGCCCTCGCTCTGTCCGCGTCATATTCCATGCTGCCCGCAAGATTCTGTCCCAATCCAAAGGGAAACAGCTGAAAATCCTGAAAAACCACGCCAAACAGCTTCTGCCAGGCCTGCCTGTCAACTTCCCTGATATCAACGCCGTTTATCAAAATTTCCCCTTCATCCACATCATACAGGCGGCAGAGCAGCTTGATCATCGTGGTCTTGCCACTGCCATTTGCCCCTACCACTGCCAGCTTTTCCCCTGCCCTGATTGCAAAGGACAGATTCTCCAGCACTTTCCTGTCAGTATCAGGATAAGCAAAGGATACATTTCGGAACCGTATTTCCGAGAGTTCCTCCGGCTGCAGCCTACAGGAAGCCCCCTGATCCCTTTGCCCCCTGTCCTCCTGTTCTCTTCCTATATTCAGGTACTGCAGAAGCAAATCCAACGCTTCCACGTTGGCCCCCAGAAGCGTAAGCTGCCCCGACAACGTGGTAAAGCCTGTAATGAACTGACTGATTCCCCCTATGTACTGTACAATGTTCCCCGCTGAGAAAAGCCCCGCCAGCGTCCTCATTCCCACAGTCAGGTATATGAACACATTCATGATGAAAGCCGCCAGCGCTCCCAGGCCGTTATATTTGAATTCAATCCCTTTCAGCCTTTTCATGGGCATTCGGCCATCTGCCAGCAAATGCTCCATTTCCCTGCGTATCAAATCCCCCTGATGGTAGAGCCGTATATCTTTCCCGGAGTGGTAGGTGTCAATGTAGTTCTCCAGATAGTAAGTATATACCTGGTTCAGCGGCACCAGGCCGGCATAAGCGTCATATACCTTTTTTGTGGATTGGGAAACCGTCCACAGGCTGACCAGAATATTTCCCAAAATCAGCACTGCCAGCATCGCTGATGCCCATGGCGAGCAGAAGAAGTCCGTCAAAACGCTGCCGCTGCTTCCGCCCCCTTGTTGAAAGAATACGGAAAAGAATATGGAAAAGGCAAAAAGGATGCTGAAGACACTCTGTATCACTGTCCTGACAGGAAAGACCAGGTTCCACAGCCCCATGTTGTTCACCTGTTCCATCTGCCGAATTTTTTCCCTCAGCGCCTGGACGGCATGGCTCTCCACGTCCGCATAGGAAAACTCCATCATTTTCTTGTTCAAAGCCCAATGATACTGCGTGCTCAAAACATTCTGTCTCACGCTCACCAGTCTGTCCATCAGGACCCCAAGCCCCTGGCAAGCCAGGTTCAATGCCACCATCAGCAACACGAGAGCCAGCATATGCTCCATGCTCTGCCCGCCCAAAAGGCTGTTGATCATCACTGCTGACAGGTATATATTGATAAATGGGGACAATGCCTTTAGAACTGCCTGACCAATGCAGCACAGCATAAAGTGCGGCGACAGGCTCTCAATGAGGCGGATCCCCCGAAAGATGGTCTGCAGCTTTTTCTTTTTACCGTCCATCTGCTGCGCCCTCCTTGTAGTATTGGCTCTGTATCTGGAACATGGCGGCATATTTGCCTCCAAGCTCCATCAGCTGGTCATGGTTTCCTTTTTCCACAATCTTTCCGTCCTGCAGAACCAGTATCGTATCACAGAACCGGGTGCTGGCAAGGCGGTGGGAAATAAATACAGCTGTTCTCCCTAAAGTCATCTCATTGTATTTTTCATATATCTCACTTTCTGCAATGGGGTCAAGCGCCGCCGTGGGCTCGTCTAGCACCACGACTTTTCCATCCTTATAGAGAGCTCTGGCAAGCGCCAACTTCTGTTTCTCGCCACCGGAAAGCTCGATCCCCTTTTCCTGGACTCCTTTCATCAGCAGGGTGTTCTCTTTCTCCGGCAGGCTTTCCACCTTTTTCTCCAGGTCGACAAGCACCAGGGTGCGGTGCAGCCTGTCCCAATCAATCCGCCCATCCTCCGTCAGGGCCACGTTCCTGGCGATGGTGGTCGGCATGAGATAGATGTCCTGAAACACTACGGAGTAAAGGGAATAATAGTCTTCGATGTTGTAGTCCCGAATATCGTGCCCATTTACCAGAATCCTGCCCTGGGTGGGGGCGTATAGCCCACAGAGCAGTTTCACCATCGTGGTCTTCCCGGCTCCGTTCACGCCCACGATGGCCACTTTCTCCCCTTTCCGGATGGTGAAGTTCAGGCCGCTCAAGGTGTCCCGCTCCGCATTAGGATACCGGAAGCCCACCTGCTCGAACTGTATGGAACAGGTTTCCTCAGGCACAGGAAGCCCCTCTGTACGGTTGAATCTGTCCGGCATCTCCAGAAACTGCCGTATCTCTTCCGCTGTATAGCCAGACGACTTCAGCGCCACAAAACTCTTCATAAGACTAAATACCCACACGGAATACTGGGTGATGATGTTAAAATAAAAAATAAAGGAAGAAACCTCCATCTGCCAGGCAAACAGTTGATAGATCAATATTCCATACACCAGTCCGTCCCGGCAAAGCGTCAGAGCCAGCCCCGCCCAGTTAATAGCCATGCGATGGCTCTCTTCCCGACGGTACCAGAACACCCGGCTGCGCAAAAAATCGCCATACATCCCCTCCAGCCATGGTGCAAGATGAAACAGGCGGATGTCCTTTGCCACGCGATAATCACCTGCCTTGTTATTCAGATAGGTAAGGCGGCGGTCATACTCCGTCCACTTGTCCCTGTTCTGGTATTGCCATTTGGAAAAGGATGCCCCCACGAGATAGTCTGCAATGCCTGCCGCCAGCAGCACCGGTATGCTCCAGGGAATAACCCCAAACACAATGGCAGAATATATCAACAGGCCAAAGGCGGACGAGAATATATTCACAAGCTGGTCAAACATCTGCTCCGTACCTGAATTGCTGGAATATACGGCGTTCTTGGCTTTCTGGGCAAGCAGCTGGCCGGAGGGGTTCTCCACATTTTGATAGTCTGCCTCCATATTTTTTTCTGATATACATCCCAGGTACCGCAGGCGAACGAACATGGTATCATATTTTATCATGGCGACCGCATAGTTGTTCACTATTGCCAAGGCAAAAATCATCCCACAATAGGATAGAATATAAATCAGGAGGGAACCGCTCTCTGTCTGCCCTGCCGTGATTGATGTCATATATTTTGTCAGGTATGCGGTAAGTAGCGGAATTAGTATGTTGATGGGAATTCTTACTATTATTGCAGCAAATAAACCTTTATTAAACGCAAAAGACTTTGTGATTAAGAACAGAAGATTGTTTACCATCGTATGGGGTTTCTGCATAAACTCTCATCCTTTCATGCTGCTCTATTGCTCCCTGGCTTTGCCGCGCCGCAATGCCCAAGCCAGGGTATGTCCGGCTATAGCTACAATATACAGAAATTCTTTTGGATGTAAATATCATCTGCACAAGGGGTAATTTTCATGTACAAGAGGTTGCATCCTCTCACTCCGTCTTCCCCTCGAAAAAGAATTGATCCTGCCCTGCAAATACTTCCATTGTCATCAGAACACCTAACCGATACCAAAAAGTATCTTTAGTAAAATGTCTTACTTAAATTATAGTTACAGAATACTTCAACTCTCTGAAGAAAGCAATATGTCAAATTAGTTGAAATTTTCAACTAATTTGACATATTGCTTTTTGTGGGAAATCATTATAGTATAGAAGACATCAAAACAATACTTTGTAAAAGCAATTTGGTGAAATGTCAAGAGGAAAATAAAAAAGATTTTCTGGAAAAAGGG
>CAJTZD010000036.1 GCA_910584235.1 uncultured Acetatifactor sp. | reverse complement strand
CATAAACACTGGGGTTACAGCGATTCTTTGTCTACACAACTGTTAAAAACAGGATCTTGGAATATTTGAAAAGAGGCTGATTATTCCCCAGCCTCTTCCACAACAGGGCGCAGCCTGATAATGTCGAACTGCCCTGCAACCCTGTCCAGATACTCCGCCTCCGCCCGGACTCCCTGCTCTTCACAAAGTCCGAGCAGCCATTCCAGATCGCTGCCCTCCTGCGCCATGAAGAATACATTGTCCTTTTCAATCAGGGCTTCCAGCGGCTCACCGAAACCGAAGTTTTCATATTTTTCCGTGCACAGAGGGCTCTTGGCCAGCCAGCCCCCGCAGATGTCATAATTGTCCGGGCCCTCCCGGGCATCCCCGAAAATAGGCTCCGAATAATTCACCGTGGAATACACATCGAAAAGGTAAAAACAGTCCTTTCTCCAAGAGCAGTATTGAAGCAGCTCCTGCCAGCCCTCATGAAAAGCCACCGTATCCCGGTACTCCCCGGGAAAGCCCGCCCAGCTGTCCGCCGTGACGGCGCCTGCCCCGCCCAGGAACAGAATCGCCAGGCCTCCATACAGCCACGCGTATTTTCCCGAACTTGCGTTCTTCTCCAAGGCGCTCAATTCCTCAAACACCAGCACCAACAGGCAGACGATCTCCATGACAAACAGGCCATGCGTCACCCTCGCCGGGGCTCTCTGTCTCAGGATGAGGTACATCCACAGCACGGAGCGCACGGCCCCCAGCAGAAACAGATATACCGCGTTTCGCCATCGCTTCGTCAGAAAAGTCAGGATAATCATAGTCAGGTACAGGGCGGCACACACAAAATTCCAGGGATAATCATCCCCCGAAACCTCTGGGTCAAACAGTACTCTGTGGCTGTAAGACCATATGCCTTCCCGCAGAGGAAGTGTAAAAAATCGCATATAGAGCTTCTCTGCCCCCTGATATTGCGCCATTCTCTTTTCATTGGCGTACTCCACGACGCTTTGGAGGGTATCGCCTGTAATCCGCTGATCCAGAGAGAAATTATAGTTTTTCAGCAGTTCGTACTGGATTTCGGATATGCCGGCCGCCTCATAAAAATCCTGATTCTCCTTATAGGCCGGCAGAGCCAGGAAATCATACAGCTGGGTCCGGTACTGGTCCACCTTTCGATAATCTGCCCAGCCTCCCTGGGCATACCCTGCATGGTCCGCCGCATACAGCCCCGCCAGACAGACAAAAAGCGCACCCCAAAACAGGCCCCAACGCAAAAGCTCCCGGCGGAGAATGTGCAGGCCGTTCCTCTTGTGATAAGCGATTACGGTGAGAACACCGGCAAAGGGCAGGAGAAACAGGCACATCTCAGTCCGCAGACAAAATACCAGCAGATATTGAATCAGGACACCAAAGTATTGCCAAAACCTCCTGCCCAAAGCGGCCGCTTCCTCCATGCAGAAAAGCCGCGCTGTGGCAGCTGCCATCAAAAGCGCCGCCGTATAAGTATACTGCACGATTACCAGCTCCCGCAGCATCAGCCCGGTCAGAAGAAGATTCGCCGCCCCCAGGAACACATGGCGCCACACTGCCCGGAATTGCATTTTCCGTTCCAGGCACATGACGATTTCATAGAGGGAACAAAACTGCGCGGACACCATCATCAATCCAAACCAGGGCACAAAGCCGCAGAGCCGGTACAACAGCACAAATACCCCATTCAGCACAATATTCATGGAAATGTTGTGGATGTCCGGCGTCCCCGCGTATTTCCCGGACAAAATCCCATGGATGAGCACATCGTCATTCATGGCGTAGCGATAGTCGAAAAAACAGGCCAGCAGAATCCAAATACCCGCCAGAAAAGCTGCCTCCGCCATCCCGATCCGTCTTCTCTCTTTCATGTGCTCCGTACTCATGGGCCTTTTCTCCTTTTTCCTGCCTTACATACAGACTTAAGTCCTCTCCTGCTCCCGGTCCGCTCTCCCGAAGGGCAGATGCCGCCGGAAGAACTGCGAAAATCCGTTCCAAACCGCCAGCTCATCTGTCTGCTCCTCGTCCATTTCATAGAAATATTTTCCTGTCCTGACGCTTACGGAGAGACTGTCCAGGGGAAACCCTTTGTGCCGTACTTCCGCGCAGGGCACAGCGGTGATCAGGAACTCTTCACTGGCCAGGGTATCGTCCATGGCCTCATAGACATGCGCCCTGTCCATCACCAGGCAAATGGCGTTTCTGTATCTGGCCCGCAAGTCTCCGTACCGTTTCGCTAAGCCGGCGTAATATGCAAGCATCTCTTCATCCGTCAGATACTTCCCGCCCACGTTCCTTACATGGACGCCCGGCTGGAGTTCCCGGGGCACTGCTTTCAAATACAGACCGGAGTCGCAGGAGAACACCGGCATTCCGTAAAAATCATAATAGGCAAGCGCTTTCTGTCTCGCGTTCTCCAGAGGCGTATTCCCGTCCTCGGGCACGTCCGGAGCTTTTTCTTTGAAATCTTTCAGCCCAAGTATCTCTATATTCAAGTCCCGCATTCTCCGCCGCATGACATCAAGCTTGGCGGGATTGCCTGTTCCGTACAGTAGTTTTATCTTTTCGTTTTTCTGCATTTCTGCCCACAGCTCCATTCCTATCGTCCCGGCATCCGTTTTCTCCTACAGCACGTTTCTTCCGTATACCTCTATCTGGGTCAATGCCGGGAAAGGGGATGGGTCCTCCGCTTTGATCAGATTGCAAAGCTCAATCCATGTAATCTCCTTTTCCGGAAATGTCAGCACATGGCCGCGGACAGATTTCTCCAAAGCAAAGTCCTGGGAGCTGCCGTCGGAGAACCGCAGTGTCACCTGTACCCACCAGTTGTCATGGGGAAAATCGGCGCGGGTATAAAGCACCACCTTGTCCGTGCGGATCCTGCGCCCGAAATCCACCCGCATCGCCGCATCGTCCTGACGATTGATGCCCCAGGACTGATAGGGCCAGGGGCCGTGGGACAGGTTCGCCCGCACGCCGTCTATGGCATTCTTCGCCGCGAACACGGACTCCCCTCTGGTCTCCACATTCGCCGTGGCATGGGGGTAGCAGGGCACATCCCTGTGCTGGTCGGCAGGGTTTAACGCCAGGTTGCGATAAGCCTCTATCTCGTCCTGCCTGGCCGCTTCCGCGTACAGATAATGCCTGACGCCGGAGAAAACCTTGGGTGAGAGACTGATCCGCTTCTCTCCGAAGGGAATTTCGTAGGCCACATTGTCGGTCAGGTATACAAAAGCCGCTCCCAAGGCATCGTCCACCTGCCAATTGATGTAAAGATTCTTCCGGGACGTCTCCAACACAATCCTGTCCCCTTCCTCATATGCCCTCATACATACCAGGTCCACGAAATCCTCTCCGCTGCTCACACAAATGGTATTGCCATTTTTATCTATTACTTTCAGTGATAATATCGCCATTTTGTCCGGCCCTCCTTATCCATAATAGTCCGCCCCAAATTGCCCGGATATCGTCAAAGACAGGTTTATCATATACCTGAAGTCCGTAAATTGTCAACCGGCATCTGCATTCCGTAAAAGCTTTATGCGCTATTTCGTCTTTTACTGATCGTCTTTTTGTTTTTCCGATTATTTCTTTCCAATTTCAGACGGATATGATACAATGTCCTTGTTCCTGACACGAAATACGGCACCCGATAAAAGAAAGGAATGCAATGATATACAGTTTAACGGATTTGGTCTGGATGTTTTTCATATACTCTTTCGCAGGCTGGTGCATGGAGGTGTGCTACGCGGCCGTCAGCCGGAAAAAGTTCGTGAACCGCGGCTTCGTGAACAGCCCGTATTGTACCATATATGGTTTCAGCAACCTGCTCTTCGCCGTGTTTCTGCAGGAGCTGACGAATAATCCGTTTTTCCTCTTCCTGGGAGGTCTGCTGCTGGCTTCCACAGTGGAATACACCACAGGTATGGTCATGGAGAAGATTTTTCACAAGAAATTGTGGGATTATTCTGATATTAAGTACAATTTAAGCGGCTATGTCTGCGTCCGCTATTCCCTGCTGTGGGGACTGCTGGCCGTGATCACCATGCGCTTCCTGAACCCTGTGTTGTGCGATTTCCTGCGGGGCATCCCCTGGGTGGTGACGCTTGCGGTGCAGTGGACAGCCGTTGGGCTGCTGGTTCTGGACTTCATCACCACTTCCATGGCCGTCCTGGGCATGAAAGTCGCAGCCAGGCGTCTGTCACGGCTTTCCCAGGGCATGCGGCAAACCTCCAGGCTCCTTGAGAACCGGCTTACCGTTGGCATACAGAAACGTATGCAGCGTTCCTTTCCCTCCATCAATCCCGAGGATATTGCGGCAGATATCAGGGCAAAATCGGAACAGGCCCGAACAGAACCAGCAGTCTTTGCCCAGGGGTGCAGCTTCTACAAGCTGGCGGCGCTGTTCTTTATCGGTGCGTTTTTGGGGGACGTAACGGAGACTGTCTTCTGCCTCCTGACCACGGGAGTGCTCATGAGCCGCAGCAGCGTGGTATATGGGCCTTTCAGTATCGTATGGGGCCTGGGCTGTGCGCTCTTGACTCTCTTTTTGTACCGCTACCGCAACAAAAGCGACCGGCATATCTTTCTGGCAGGGACTTTGCTGGGCGGCGCTTACGAGTATGTCTGCAGCGTGTTCACGGAATTGGTCTTTGGCACTGTGTTCTGGGATTACAGCGGCTTTGCTTTCAATCTGGGCGGACGCATTAATCTGCTGTACTGCTTCTTCTGGGGGATTGCGGCGGTAGTGTGGCTGAAGATGATCTATCCCAGGCTGTCGGATCTGATCGAGAAGCTTCCGGTGCGGACCGGTAAGATACTGTGCAACTGCCTGATTGTGTTCATGCTCTTTAATATGGCCGTTTCCTCCCTGGCTCTGGCCCGGTATACGGAGCGCGCCTCTTCCTCCGATGCCGCCCCGGATACGCTGGACGCTTTCCTAGATGCCCATTTTCCGGACGAACGGATGGAACGGATCTACCCTAACGCGAAGCTGGTGGATTAAGAGTATCTATTTGGAAAAGAGGGATGAAATGAAGAAAGAAAAAACGGCAAATCTCTGCCACATTTTATGGAAAATATTTCCGTTTATAGGGACAGCAATCTGGGGTGTCTTTTGCATAACCGACAATCTGGGATATGACGAGGCATATACCGCCGCTCTGATCTCTCATCCGGTTGGAGAACTGGTGGAAATCACAGCCCAGGATGTGCATGCTCCTTTTTACTATATACTCTTGAAAGCCTTCTGTTCTTTGTGCAGACCCATCACCTTTTTGGCCGGGGACGGATATCACTTTTGGCCGATGAAGCTTTTTTCCCTGCTTTTTATGAGTGCCTATCTTTTTCTGGGAAAGTATCTGGTAAAAAAGCTTTTTGACGAACAGACTTCGGTATATTTTATGTTTTTTTCTCTGCTGATGCCGAGTATGTGTACCCAGGCGGGCAATGTCCGGATGTATGCCATGGGACTGTTCTTTTTCACCGCCGCCGGATTACTTGCCTGTGATATTCTGCGCGGTTCCACGGGAAGAAAGTGGATACTGTTTACCCTGTGCGGCATCGGCAGCGTCTACAGCCATACTTTCTCCATGATAGAGACCTTTCTTTTGTATCTCATCCTGCTTGGAGCGCTGCTGGGCCAGAAAAAGTATCTGTTGCTGAAATGGTATCTGGCAAGCGGCCTGACTGTCTCTGTCTGTTATCTGCTCTGGCTCAGAGTTCTCTTCCGGCAAATGCAGGACAGGCTTGACACAATGACAGAGGCGCTGGCCCCAACCATATATACGCCGATGGATTATTTTGCGGAATGGTTCTCCAATCCTCTCGGGCCGATTCCGCTTGCCGTCTACCTGGGCATGGCGCTCACGGTGTTTCTGGGCTATTATGCAGTCGGGCAGATGCAGAGGAGCCGTAACTATGCCGCAGCATGGGCTATGGGTATCCTGGGGCTGACTACCGTGACCGGGTATCTGTTGTCCTATCGTGTGGCGTCCTGCTTCATGGGACGTTATATTTTCTTTGGCTTTGGCGGCCTGGCATTGTGGTACGCAGTGGGAATGAAAGGGATTCATTCCCGCAAAGTCAAAACCACCGTGACCGCTCTGTTTTTGCTGTGTTTCGTTCTGCAATACCGCTGGGAGCTTAAAATGGAATACGGGAGCGGTCTCCGGGAATATGAGAATTTTTATGAGAGCAGCGTAAAGCCCCAGGATATGATTATGGCTATGTCCGTCCACGCGCTTTATCTGAATGTGTATCATCCGGACAGGCCCTATATGGTTTACGGTTCCCTGCCCGCGTTTTCCCCGTTTTACAATACTGCGGTGTTCCAGCAATGGGAGCAGCTGGCGGACGTACAAGGCGATATCTGGGTCTATACTCTGGACAATTTCCAATTGCCGGATTTTGCTCCAACCTATCTCTGTGAACACGTTTTCTCATTTGAGTATATGACATTGCAATTTCAGATTTACCGCCTCATCCCCACAGCTGTTCAGTGACAGATCTCCCCATACATCCGGGGACGTCTGTCCCGGAACAGCCCCCAGCTAAAGCGCATCTCTTCTATGGCGTCCAGATCAAAGGTATGCATAATTACCTTTTCTTCCGTCCTGCCCGCATCCTCCAGAATCTCTCCGGTCTCATCCGTGATAAAAGAGGACCCGTAGAATGTCAGTGAGGAGGACTGGCCGTTATTCTCCCGGGAGGGGGTGACGGTCTCTTTGCCGATGCGGTTAGCGGCGGCTACCGGCAGCACATTAGCCGCTGCATGCCCTTGCATGCACCGCCGCCAATGAGGCATGCTGTCGCAGTCTATGATAGGTTCCGAGCCGATGGCCGTGGGGTAGAGCAGAATCTGTGCCCCCATGAGAGCCATACACCGGGCCGCCTCCGGAAACCACTGATCCCAGCAGATGCCCACACCGATTTTGCCATAGGCGGTATCCCACACCTGAAAGCCCGTATTTCCCGGTGTAAAATAAAATTTCTCCTGATAAAAATGGTCATCCGGTATATGGGTTTTTCGGTATACGCCTTTCAATTCGCCGTCGGCATCGATCATAGCCACGGAATTGTAAGTCACATTCCCTGCCCGCTCGAAAAAGCTTACCGGCAGCGCCACATTCAGTTCCGCCGCCACCTGCCGCAGCCGGCAAACCGCCTTGTTCTCCCACACCGTACTGGCCAGCTTATAGGAATCATAATTCCGCTCCTGGCAGAAATACCAGTTTTCAAAAAGCTCCGGCAGCAAAATAACCTGAGCTCCGGCCCCCGCCGCCTGTCTGATCCATTCTTCCGCCGCCGCCAAATTCTCCGCCCCGGAACGATTACAATACATCTGCACCGCCGCCACTGTCAATTCCCGTGCCATAACTCTCCGCCTTTCCCACCATCCTCTGGTGCCCTGAACCTTCTTCTCACACTTTCAAACATGCCGTCTCCGGCGACACATACATTAGAAAACAATATCTGGTGTCAAGTACAACAGAACACAGTTCTGTTGTCAAGAACAATCGGTGCAAGTCCGTAAGAATGCCCATGCACTTCGGGCATTCTTACGTGTGAGACTGGCTCGTCAAGCGAACTCGTTCGCTAACGAGCCTAGAAGTTCTTGGCGGACGTCCTTTGGCCGCCTAGAACTTCTTCTCACACTGGTATTTGTTGCGTAATACAATGAATATTCCCTCCCCCGATAAGAATATCCCTCGTGTAGATCTGCACTACCTCCCTGTCCGGGAAAAGTCCCTGGAGGATTTCTTTCGCTCTCTCATCGGCCGGGTCTTTGAAGCCCGGCATCACGATGCTGCCATTTGCAATATAAAAATTTACATAGGAGGCCGCCAGCCGCTCCCCGGGGCTTCGGGCGGGCTCGTCGAAGCAGGCGTCCAGTCCCCGGCATTCCTCTTCCGTGACGGTCACCGGAGCCGGCAGCGGCAGTTTATGCACCCGAATCTTCCTGCCCTTTGCGTCCACAGCCCTCTCCAGATAGTCCAGACAGGCTTTCGACATGGCGTACTGCACATCCCCCTGATCCTCCGTCCAGGCTAACACCACCTCCCCGGGCGCCGTGAAAGCACAGATATTGTCCACATGCTCATTGGTCTCGTCATTATAAATGCCGCAGGGCAGCCAGAGAATCACCGATACATTCAGATAAGCCCGCAGTACCCCCTCGATCTCCTCCCGGGACAGCTCCGGATTCCTCCCTCTGCTCAAAAGACAGCTCTCCGTGACCATACAGGTCCCCTGGCCGTCCACATGAATGGAGCCGCCCTCCAGAATGAAATCCCTCTTGCAGTACACATCCTTTTCCAGCAGGTCACAGAGCTTCCGGGCCATGCGGTTGTCCTTGTCCCAGGGAAAATACAGGCCGTCCCATAAACCTCCCCAGGCATTGAATCCCCAGTCTATCCCCCTCACGACGCCTTTGTCGTTTCTCACAAAAGTCGGCGCATAATCTCTGGCCCAGGCGTCATTGCCGGACATCTCCACCACCCGGATATGGGCCGGAAGCAGGGCCCTGGCATTGTCATACTGGGCTTCGCTGGCACAGACCGTCACATGCTCCGACTTCGCTATCGCCTCCGCAATCTCCGCGAAAGCCTTTCTGGCCGCATATCCGCCGTACTGCCAGGAATCCGCACGCTCCGGGAATATCATGACGCAGCCCTCATGTCTCTCAAACTCCCCGGGCATCCGGAAGCCGTCCGCGGCCGGATTGGACTCTCTGATGATTTTCATGGAATAGCCTCCTCCACATTTCCGTATATTCCTTAATTTTTTTATTTATATTTTTTATAATTCCTTAAGTACAAGGTCAAACTTTAGACACATTTTCAGGTTATGATAGATACATAAACAAAGGAGCTGTTGAATTTTGATAAACATGTGTCAGGGTTCTGTCAGCTTCGACTAATAGCAATACTGCTTTTGCAGTTTTACTATAGATACCTTTCCCTTTCATGTTTTCTTTTATTTTACTCCCTTAAAGAGTCCGGTTCGCCGGGCTCTTTTTGTATTCCGGAAAAGTCAGGCCCGGCCAATGCCGCCTGCCGGGCGGCATTGGCCGGGCAGACTCTATGACAGCCTCCCTTTGAACTCCTCATAGCCGAATTCCTTTATCACCGCCCATTCCCCGTCTTTTCTGCGCAGGACTATGGCCGGCAGAGGCATTCCGTTAAACGTATTGTTCTTTACCATGGAATAGATGGCCATATCCTCAAATACAAGTCTGTCCCCCTCCCGGAGAGGCCTGTCAAAAGAATAATCCCCGATGATATCCCCGGCCAGACAGGTAGGACCCCCAAGGCGGTAAGTGTATGCTTTCTCACCGGGCAGGCCGCTGCCCATTAGGGGCGGCCTGTAAGGCATCTCCAGCACATCCGGCATATGGCAGGCCGCCGAGGTATCCAGAATGGCTGTGCGGATTTCATTGTGAACGATCTCCAGCACCTGCGCCGCCAGAAATCCCGCGTTCAGCGCCACAGCCTCCCCGGGCTCCAGATAAACGGTCAGTCCGTATCTGTCCTGCATTCTTCTCACGCAGCGCTCCAGCCTGGGAATATCATATCCCGGCCTGGTAATATGATGCCCGCCGCCGAAATTGATCCATTTCATGCCGAAAAGATATCTGCCGAATTTCTCTTCCACCGCATCCAGCGTCTTTTCCAGGGCGTCGGAATCCTGCTCACAGAGTGTGTGAAAGTGGAGTCCGTCCAGCAGATGCAGTAAATCCTTTTGTGCCGGCGCAATGCCCTTTCCGCCGGAATTCCGCGCTGCCTCAAAGCTCGCTGCCGTTGCTCCCAGCCGGGAGCCCGGGGCGCAAGGGTCGTAGATGGCATGTCCCTCCTGGGTGGAGCACTCCGGATTGATCCGCAGTCCGATGCATTTTCCAGCGGCCTTTGCCCGGAAACCGAACTTCTCCACCTGTTTCCAGGAATTGAAGACAACATGGTCGCAATACTGCAGAATCTCCCCAAAATCCGATTCTTTATAGGCAGGTGAAAAAATATGGTTCTCCACCTGTTTCCCCCGGGCTCCAAGGGGCCCCGCCATCTCCTCCGCGCACAGTCTGGCCTCGTACAGGCCGCTGGCCGTGGCCCCGGTGAGGTACCCCCCGATCAGGGGATACAGGTTATACATGGAAAAGGCCTTCTGGGCCAGCAGAATCCCGGCTCCCGTGCGATCCATGACTCCTTTGAGTATCTTCAGATTCTTTTCTATCAGGGTCTCGTCCACCACATAGCAGGGCGTGGGCAGGGACTGCTCCGTGCCCGCCCATATCACATCCGTCATTTTCCGTCCTCTCCCCTCCAAACGCCTTTCCCGGTCTTGGTCCTATTCCAGCCGGTTCGTGGTGATAAAGTCCACCCCCCAGGATACCAGCCGCTCTGCCTCTTCTTTATCGTCACAGGTCCAGCAGTTCACGAGAATGCCCTCTCCATGGAGCTCTTCCAGGATTTCTTTCGTCAGCGCTTTGTAATAAATGTCCAGATTCAGTCTGTGGCGCTTCAGCGTCTCCAGAATCTCTTGATTGTATTCACCGGTGAGGTAATACAGTTCCTGATCCGGCAGAAGCTCCCGCAGGCGGGTCATATTGTTCAGGGCAAAGGAGATAAATGTCACCTGCTCCAGGTAGCCAAGCTCCTTGATCTCCTCCACAATCCGTCCGATGTCCTCCGAACAAAATTCATTCTTCAGCTCCAGGATGCAGACTTTCTCATACTTTCGGCAGATGGTGATATACTCTTTCAGGCTGGGAATGATCAGGTCCTGTCTGTCTCCCGGCGTGACAGGCTCCGCCTCCGCAGCCGGACAGAGGTCTTTCAGGCCGATTTTTCGCAGCAGTTCATAGCGCGACGCCTCTACATTCACGTCATCCCATGCCACGCGTGCGGTATTGTCGTCATGAATGACGACGAATTTACCATCTTTTGTCACATGGGCATCCGTCTCCACACCGTAATAACTGCGGTTCCCCGCGGCCACAAAGGCAGGAATCGAATTCTCCGTCTCCAGTCCGCTTAAGCCCCTGTGAGCTATGATTTTTGTGCTGCCCCTCTCGATTTTTATGGTATCCAAGTTTAATTCCTCGCTTTCCTCTCATAAGATTGTCATGTAACGGCTCAGTGCCCTGTCTGAACTGTTACATTATCATACCACCCGCAAGCCGGTTTCGCAATGAATTTTATGTCGTTCCCGGCAGTCTCTCCCCTCCCGGTAAGTCCATGATCCAGACCGCGCCAAGAAGCACGCACACCACCGCGGCATGGATCCATATGTCCGGAACAGCCGGGAACGCTGCCAACACCACAATGGGTATCAGTCCTGCCGCCATATCGGTCAGCATGGAAAGCATGGACGAAGCGCTCTGCTTTACCACTCTTGTCTCGTTCTCCCAGTCAAAGACCGGCATCCTTTCATTGATGGCCAGTCCCACCCTGGCGCTGAAGACACAATACGCCGCAGGCACCGCGATCAAGCTCAGCATTTTTGTCCATCCCGGCCTCAAAGCAATGAACAGCAGCACTTCCGACACCACATAAAAAGGGGCCGTTACAATCAGATTCAGTGCCACCTTGCTCCAGACCATCTCCCGTCTGGAAACCGGCAGCGTCTGCATCATCCACCACTGTCTGCCCTCCATGGAGACAGCGCACGCTGTCATGGGCATCATTCCCGGCAAAACCCCCAGCACCACCGGCAGCATCCTGTCCGTGATACCCGGAATGCCAATGAGCGCCCCTATGCCGTCTTTCCCTATCACCAGTACTGCCCCTGCCAGGAATACCATCAGAATCTGCCCTACCAGGGTATTGGTCACATAGACTGTGGAGGAAACATAGCGCCGCCACTCCCGCTCTATCAGGCTGCCCAGCACGGACCTGGCATGCAGCTCTTTCATCCGATAATTTCCCTTTGCCTCATTTGCCCCCAACAGCATACAGATTTTTCCGTAAAAAGGCCGCAGGATTTCCAAAAAAGCAGCAAAAGTACCCACAGAGACTCCCAAAAACAACGCCAGCTTCCCGATGCTCCCCCGGGCCATGGCCTCCGCCATCCACAGGGCGGGGGGATATATGCCCCGGATCTGCCTCTCCAGCTGCAGCGCCATGTCCTGCATCATTTCTATCAGCTGACTTTCCTCCATTACGCTCATCCGCATGCTTCCCGCCAGAATCGCGCACACAAAGACAAGGGTCAGCAGAATACCCGCCAGATTCTTTTTCCTCCATCTGGCCGTGACGCCCGCAATGAGAGCCCCCGCTATGGAGGCGGCGGTCATAGGCAGAAGCGGGAGAAAGATCACTGCCACGATCCCGTATCCGTAAAATGCCAATCCGGGCCTTTCCATGATTCCGTACAGGGCCATTCCCGGCAGCATCACCAGCACCCCTAACAGCATATCCGTCACATACATGGACAGGAACCGACTGAAGATCACGGCCCGCACCGTCACGGGCAGGGGAATTTCTTTCTCAAAGGCCCGTCGGTCAAAGAGTACGGCTCCCGCCTTAAACACGGTAAAAAAGAACACCAGCGCCGCCACTGCCATACCCAGCACTGCCGGCACGAAATCTCCAAGCCCCAGCGCCAGAAGCCCATAGCTGAGCATGCCCACATAAACCGCCAGCATCCCAATCAGAAAAACCCACATGACGCCCATAAGGCAGCCTTTCATCTTCTTTCGCCTGTCTTTGGTATAGAAGAATTCGTTGAGACCAAACAGCCCCCGCAGCGAGAGCTTTGTCAATAGCCTAATCTGCCTTGTCATGACGGATCACCTCCATAAATACATCCTCCAGGGATTTGTCTTTGGTCAGTTCTCTGGTATCTCCCTCCGCCACCAGGCAGCCCTTTGAGATCACCGCGATGCGGTTGCAGAGCTTCTCCGCCACCTCCAGCACATGGGTGGAGAAAAAGATGGCGCTGCCCCTTTCGCAGAGCCCGTGCATCTTGTCTTTCAGAATCAGCGCCGCCTCCGGGTCCAGCCCCACAAAAGGCTCATCCAGCACCAGGAGCCTGGGCTCATGGATCAGCGCCCCCGTAAGGGCCAGCTTCTGCTTCATTCCATGGGAGTAAGTGGAAATCAGATCCCCCAGCACCGGATAGATTCCGAAATCCTCCGTCTCTTTCCGGATGCGCTCCTCTCTGTCCCTTGCAGATACCCCATAAATGTCCGCCAGAAAATTCAGGTACTGAATGCCCGTCAGATATTCATAGATATCCGGATTGTCAGGGATATAAGCTATGACCTCCTTGCAGGCAAGGGACTGGGTGCGCACATCCTTGCCGTCCACCCGGATCTCCCCCTTGTCGAAATCATGGATGCCCACCACGGCCTTGATGGTAGTGGTCTTCCCGGCACCGTTGCGGCCGATAAAGCCGTAGATGTCCCCGGCCCGCACCGCCAGGGACAGATTGTCCACCGCGGTCTTACCGCCTTTGTAGATCTTTGTCAGATTCTTGATCTCCAGCATTTTGTCTCTTTCCTCCTGTCTCTCCCGCCTCTTTATTGTCTGTGGCGGCCCATTCCGGCCGCGGCTTTCGGGCTTTCCGCGCCGTCATTTCCATTTGATATCATTATAATATCACTTTTATATTAATTGCGCAAGGAATTTCGCAAAAAACCGGCTGTCTGTTTCCACAAAAAAAT
Source organism: uncultured Acetatifactor sp. (assembly GCA_910584235.1). GTDB lineage: Bacteria > Bacillota > Clostridia > Lachnospirales > Lachnospiraceae > Acetatifactor. Next base: position 28,319 of record CAJTZD010000036.1, on the reverse strand, counting down.
ATGCCTGTCCGGCGTATGTCAGGAATCCACCCATTCCTTTCATCCCGCCGGCAGGCATATCAGATTCATTCAGGCAATAGAGTCCCCCGCATCAGGCCCTAAGGCACCAATTTGGGGTTCTCCTCCACCACCCAGGGCAGGCCGTACTCGTTCAGTGCTTCCATAAAGGGATCGGGATCGAACTCCTCCACGTTAAACACGCCGGGCTTCTTCCAGGTACCGTTCATCACCAGCATGGCTCCGATCATGGCGGGGACGCCTGTGGTATAGGAGATGGCCTGGGAGCCCAGTTCTTTATAGCATTCCTGATGGTCGCATACGTTGTAGATATAGACGGACTTCTCTTTCCCGTCCTTTACGCCGGTGAAGATACAGCCGATGTTGGTCTTGCCCACGGTCCGGGGGCCAAGAGAGGCAGGGTCGGGGAGCAGAGCCTTCAGGAACTGAATGGGCACGATCTCCCTGCCCTGAAATTCCACCGGATCCGTGCGCAGCATCCCTACGTTCTCCAGGCATTTCATGTGGGTCAGGTAGCTTTGGCCGAAGGTCATGAAGAAGCGAATGCGCTTCACCCCGGGGATGTTCTTGGCCAGGGACTCGATCTCCTCGTGATGCAGCAGATACATGTCTTTCTTCCCCACCTGGGCGAAGTCGTACTCCCGCTTGATTGCCATGGGCGCCGTCTCTACCCAGCGGCCGTCCTCCCAGTAAGAGCCGTTGGCGGACACCTCCCGCAGATTGATCTCCGGGTTGAAATTGGTGGCAAAAGGATAGCCGTGGTCGCCGCCGTTGCAGTCACAGATGTCAATGTAATGGATTTCATCAAAATAGTGCTTCAGGGCATAGGCGGAGAAGACGCTGGTCACGCCGGGGTCGAAGCCGCTGCCCAGCAGGGCCGTAATTTTGGCTTTCGCGAAGCGCTCTTGGTAGGCCCACTGCCAGGAATAGTCGAAATATGCGGTAAAACCCTCCTCTTTGCACCGTTTCTCGTATACGGCCCGCCAGGCGGGATCTTCCGTGTCCTCGGCCTCATAATTGGCAGTGTCGATATAGTCCACCTTGCAGGCCAGGCAGGCATCCATGATGGTCAGATCCTGATAGGGCAGGGCCAGGTTCAGCACGGCCCTGGGCCGCTCCTTTTCTATCAGGGCAATCAGCTCCTCCACATTGTCCGCGTCCACTTGAGCGGTGGTAATCTTCGCTGCCGTGGTACCCTCCAGCTTCTCTTTCAGGGCATCGCATTTGGATACCGTGCGGCTGGCAATACAGATCTCCGAGAACACATCCGCCTTTTTCGCACATTTCCGAATGGCCACGGAAGCCACGCCGCCGCAGCCGATTATCAGTATTTTACTCATTTCTTCTCTCCGTTTCTTTTTCTGATCTACTTAACTGACGTTTCTCCCAAAATCCGGAGCGCCATCACCAATTCCCCGCGGGCTGCCTGCGCCCCTTACGCCTCATGTATCTCCACTTTCCGCAGCAGCTTCTCCACATAAGCCGGCAGACAGAAAGCCCCCATGTGCAGTCTGGGCGTGTAGTATCTGGTCTCCAGCCCTCTGGCCAGCCACCGTTCCGCGTCCAGGTCGTGGACGGGATGATACCTCCTGGAGGCGAAGCCGAACAGCCAGTGACCCGACGGGTAGGTGGGGATATGGGCCTGGTACACCCGGCTGATGGGGAAGCTCTCCACAATGCGCTTGTGGGCCCTCATGCAGGCTCTGGCGTCCGCCTCGTAGAAAGGGCTCTCGTGCTGGTTCACCATGATGCCGTCCTCCCGCAGGGCCTTGTAGCAGTTCCCATAAAATTCCTTGGTGAACAGCGCCTCTCCCGGCCCGAAAGGATCCGTGGAATCCACGATGATCAGGTCGTATTCATCGGCCTTACGCCGCACAAACTTCATGCCGTCCTCATAGTAGATATGGACGCGGCCGTCCTCAAGACCGCAGGAGACCCCCGGCAGATACTGTCTGCATACCGTCACCACCTGCTCGTCGATCTCCGCCAGGTCGATCCGCTCCACCTCCGAGTATTTCACCAGCTCCCTGACTACGCCTCCGTCTCCCCCTCCGATGATCAGCACATTCCGCACTTGCGGGTGCACCGCCATGGGCACATGCACCATCATCTCATGATAGATGAATTCGTCCTTTTCCGTCAGCATCATATAGCCGTCCAGGGTCAGAAAACGCCCGAACTCCGGGGACTCGAACACGTCGATCCGCTGGAATCCGCTCTCCACGCCGCACAGCTGCCTCTCCACTTTGACGGAAAGCTTTACGTCCGGTGTATGCTGTTCCGAAAACCATAATTCCATACGTCTACCTCCCTAACTTTTGATATCCATTTCCATAAATCGGTGCGAAGTGTGCAACTTAGATTTTCTTAGGCTGTGTACTTTACAGCCTTAGAAAATCTTTGCGCACTACCCACTTCTCTTTCAGCACATTCAGCCGTTCTATCCCCGCGTCCTCCGGCCCGGTCATGGAGCAGCCCTTTTCTTTCGCATAGATGATATACTCCAGAATCTCTTCCGTGATCTCCTCCCCCGGGGCCAGGATGGGGATCCCCGGCGGATAGCACATGACGAACTCGCTGCAGATCCGCCCTTTCGTCTCCCGAAGCGGCAGCGACTCCTTTTCCGCATAAAAAGCGCTCTGGGGCGACACCGCCACCTTAGGCTCTATATATTCCTGTGTATATAAATTCGCATCATCTCTGCCGTACTTGCGCCGGATCTCCTCCAGCGCCCCGATCAGCCGCTCCGTGTCCCGCTCTCTGTCCCCGATGGAGATATAGGCCAGCACATTGGCTATGTCCCCCAGCTCCATCTGGATGTCATACTCGTCCCGGAGCAGGTCGTAGACCTCAATGCCCGCCAGGCCTATCCCCAGCGTGTTGACCGTCAGCTTCGTCCTGTCGAAGTCAAAAATGCTGTCCCCGTTGATCAGTTCCGCAGTATAGGCATAGTAGCCGCCTATCTGGTTGATCTCCTTTCTGGCATACTCTGCCAGGGCCGTCACCTTGGCGAATTCCTGCCTGCCCCGCAAAGCCAGGTTCCTGCGGGAGATGTCAAGGCTGGCCAGCAGCAAATAAGATGCGCTTGTAGTCTGTGTCAGGTTAATGATCTGGCGCACATAGCCCGGACTCACGTCAGGGCCTGTCAGCAGAAAGGAGCTCTGGGTCAGGCTCCCCCCGGATTTGTGCATGCTCACCGAGGCCATGTCCGCCCCGGCCGCCATGGCGGATAAGGGCATGTTTTCCCCAAAATAAAAATGAGTCCCGTGAGCCTCGTCCGCCAAAACTCTCATGCCATGCCCGTGAGCCAGTTCCACAATGCGCTTCAAATCCGAACAGATGCCGTAGTAGGTGGGATTATTCACCAGTACCGCCACCGCGTCCGGATGCTCAGAAACCGTCCTCTCCACCTGGGACAGGCGCATCCCTAAGGCAATGCCAAGCCTCCTGTCCATGTCCGGATTCACATAGATGGGCGTGGCGCCGCAGAGCACCAGGGCATTGATGACGCTTCTGTGGACATTTCTGGGCAGGATGATCTTGTCCCCCTTTTTGCAGACGCTAAGCACCATGCTCTGCACCGAGGAGGTGGTGCCGCCCACCATCAGAAACGCATGCGCCGCCCCGAAAGCGTCTGCCGCCAGCTCCTCCGCCTCTTTGATCACGGACACCGGATGGCAGAGGTTGTCCAGGGCTTTCATGGAATTCACGTCTATGCCTACGCACTGCTTCCCCAAAAGTTTCGTCAGTTCCGGATTGCCCTGCCCTCTCTTATGTCCCGGCACATCGAAAGGGACTATCCTTTCTCCCCGGAATACCTCCAGCGCCTCATAAATCGGGGCTTTCGACTGGTCATGCTGCCCCATTTCCCTCGCTCCTTTCTTATCCTGAACCGAACTTTCGGTTCTTTGCAGACGGTTGATATGGCCTCACAGTCTCCCAAAACCAGAAATAGCTCTTCCAGAGTCATTTCTGACCGGCTCCTAATAGATATTTCTGCCGCTGTATATCTCAATCATCTCCCTGCGCAGATTCCCCATGATCTCCAGCCGCAGCTTGGGCGGCAGCTCATAGACATCGCTGTTGAACAGGTAATTCTGCAGATCGATTTCCTTGATCAGCATTTTCGTATGGAAGATATTGGCCTCATACACATTGATGTCCACCGCGTCATACTTGCGCAGGGTACCGGCATCAATGTAGTCCTGAATGGAGGTCATCTTATGATCCATGAACAGCTTCTGGCCGGCCACATCCCTGGTGAAGCCCCTGACTCTGTAATCCATGGTAATAATGTCGGAGTCAAAGGAGCCTATCAGGTAGTCCAGCGTGGACAGGGGCGTGATCTCCCCGCAGGTAGCCACATCAATATCCACCCGGAAAGTGGCCAGATAGGTATCCGGATGATACTCCGGATAGGTATGCACCGTGATATGGCTCTTGTCCAGATGTGCCACCGTGGTATCCCCCATGGGCACCTTGCTCTCGTCCGCGATCAGGATGGTCACGGAACTTCCCTGAGGCTCATAATCCTGGCTGGAGATGTTGAGCACCGTGGCCCCGATCATGTCCGTCACGTCCACCAAAAGTTTGGTCAGCCGTTCGGAATTGTACTGCTGATCGATATAGGCGATGTAGTCCTTTTGCTCCCGCTGGGACTTTGCGTAACACACGTCATAGATATTGAAGCTCAGGGACTTGGTCAGGTTGTTGAATCCGTACAGGGTAAATTTCTCGCTCATGTTTTCTCCTTTATCCGTGTCACGCAGCCTGCCGAGGCATGTCACTCCCGGCAATCGAGCCGGGGACAGTTCTTTGTGCATAGATCTGCGTATAACAAAAAGGCAGGTGCGCCTGTCATCACCTGCCTTGAAGATACTCTATTCTCTCCCATCTCTCCTCCCGGATCCACTTAGGCCCCGAAACAGAAAGAACATGAAAGCAAACAGATATATGGTTTTTAGAGTCTATATAGCAAATATTTTACTTTTACTACTCTTATTGACCGTTTCACAAGTTAGATGTGCGTCAGCACCGGTTTATAGTCACCAACTTATAAAATTTGAGCTTTTAACTCAATCAATAAGGCAACACGGTTGCCAAAATATTTGCATGGAAGACTCTGCCTGTCTGTTTTCCATACGTCTGTACTATATCACATCTGCACTCATTTCGTCAATCGGATTCCGAAATATTTTTAGTCCTTTATATCCAATTTCTCCTGTATGTACTGAGGCTCCTCAATCAGACCGATTCCCATGAACACAGCCCAGACATAAGGGGCGCCGTAACAATTCAAAGTCTTAGGCCCCACGATCCTCCTGGGCGCCTCCTCGCCTACCCAGTCCTGGATCAGCTTCTCGTAAGCTTTCTCGAAAGTGCTCCTGGTGATGGAGCGCTCTCTCCTGTTGGTGAAGAGCTCCCCTCCCTTGATGGTATAGGTAAAGGGGAGCCCTTTTTTGGTCAGAAACTGCTGCCCCTCATGCTCCCGTATCACGTCCCACAGGCCGGGGACAGTAGTCCTTGCTGTATTGAGTTTCATACGCCTCCTTGCGCCCTGCAGCGCCTTTGTCCGATGTAGGTGGACCAAAATCGGTCCTATTTAGAATCGTACCTGATATAAGAAATATTGTCAATGGGAAATAGGGGGATTGTGCAAAATCGCCGCATTCTTCTCCACCTCTTTTTTAGTCAGCGGATAGGTGAACTGGATGATCAAAAATACCACCAGATAACATACCCCCGGCACCAGAGTGGCCACTGTATAAACCCGTTCTGCCACAGCCTCTGTCTGGGCCGGCGCCTCGGACACATACCCTATGGCTGTCAGTACAAAGCCCCCTAAGCCTCCTGCCAGGGCCTGCCCCACTTTCCTGGCAAAAGAATAGACCGCATACACGGTTCCGTCCTCCCTCTTTCCTGTGACTACTTCCTGATAGTCAATGATATCCGTGATATAAGCCCATATGATCAGATTGAACAGGCCTGTGCCAAGGGTAGCCAGAAACAGCAGCGCCATAAACAGCGGAACGCTCTTTACCCGCAGGAAAAACAACAGCAGATACACGATTCCGGCTGCCAGCATCCCCGCCGCCCCCGCTTCCTTTTTGCCGAATCCGGAGGCAATGGTGGAAATAAAAGGCGCCAGCAATAACGTCCCGCCGATGCTCACCACATTCACCAAAGACAGCGCCTTGGCATTCCGGAAATAATCCAGAAAAAGGTAATTATTCATGGCCTGGCTCATCAGCGTGGCCAGCAGCAGCACCAGCGCCGCGCACACCAGGGAAAACAGCGGCCTGTTTCTCCCAAGGCTGCCAAGCATCTCCCAAACCGACTCCGCTTTCTCTTCCTTTTTATGAAAGACCACCCGCTCCCTGCACAATACATAACAGAGCACATAGCAGACCACGGCCAGGATCCCGAACACAAAAGCCGTCACTGTAAACCGCCGGGGCAGTACCACCTGATTCCCCGCCTGATCCGTCTCATATACAAACAGCGGTACCAGCACGCCGATGGCAAGCCCTGCCAGGCTGGCGCCGATGCTGCGGAATGTAGAAAGGGAGGCTCTGTCCTTTACATCGGAGCTGATCACCGAGGCCATAGAGCCGTAGGGAATGTTGATGGCTGTATAGCAAAAGCTGCTCCACAGGAGATAAGTTAACACCACATAGATCATTTTCGCTCCGTAAGACCAGTCCCGCACAAAATACAGATACATCACAGAACTGGACACTGCCACCGGAATGCACATACGCCGGATCCAGGCCCGGAAACGTCCGTCCTTTGCGGGCTCCATATGGTCTACGATACGTCCCATTGTCACGTCCGTAAAAGCGTCCACAAATCTTGCGCCCAAAAACAGCAGCCCCACCGTATAGCCGCTCAGGCCCAGCACCTTGGTATAAAATACCATGAGATAGCTGCTGGCGAAGATAAAGCTGAAATCATTGCCAAAATCCCCGAACATGTACCCCAGCTTGTCCCGGATGCCAAAGGGGCGCACGCCGCCGGTCTGCTCTTCTCTTATATTTCCTTTCTCATCAACTGTCCTGGTCATAAAATTTACCTCGCCGAATCAAATTAAGCCCCGCATGGCAGGACTGACATCAGTATTCCGCGTTACGGCGAAAGCTATTCATGCAGAAAACGGAAAACCTTTCTTTACATCCGCGGCAAATATGGCTATAATAAGCCTATGCCGTCCTGTCCCAAAACCGGACAGGCTGATTGGAGGTTGCCATGACCATAATTACCGTATTTTTTCAGATGTTATGCCTGCTCATCATGATAGGGGCCGGGTATTTCATGACCAAAAAGGACATGCTGGACGCCCATACCAACAACCAGATGTCCAAAATGATCGTGAACGTCTTCAACCCTATGCTCATATTATCCAGCGCCGCCTCCTCAGTGGGGCTGATTCCTCTGGGTACCATGGGGCTGGTGGGTCTGATTGCCGTGGCTATGTTCGCTATCCTCATCGCCGCAGGCATGATTTTGTCGCCGCTTTTCGACAAACGTCCTGAGCAGCGCAAGATTTTCCAGATGATGTTCGTCTTCTCGAACTTAGGCTTTATCGGCATCCCTGTGGTGAGCAGCATATTGGGAGCCGAATATGTGGTCTATGTGACGGAATTCCTGGTGATTTATACCATTGTATTCTATACCTACGGAGTGGCTCTCATGGATGGGAAATTCTCTCTTTCTTCCCTGAAGACTATGGTAAATCCCGGCATGATATCCGGTGTGGCGGCACTTCTTGTTATTATACTGAAGATAGAATTTCCGGGCTTTATAACTACAGCCGTGACTTATTTGGGAAATGTGACCTCTCCCATGGCTCTGGTGGCCGTGGGTTTTGCCCTGGCCAACACGGATCCGAAACAGATTTTCGGTCATCCCGGATTATATGTGTTTTCTGTGGTTAAATTATTAATTCTTCCGCTGCTGATGCTTCCCCTGCTGCGGCTGGCCACCCGGGATCCCGGCCTGACCTCCGTGTGCATGGTCATGTTTGGCATGCCCATCGGCAACATGCCGCTGATCTTAGGGAACCAGAAAGGCATTGACGGCAGCACCTGCAGCGCTGCCATCATACTGACTACCATTCTATGCGTGTTTACCATTCCCATACTGCTGGCAATCGCGGGATAAACCTGCCGCATGATGTACGGCCGCTATTCCTCATCCTGCCAGAACCGCTCTCCGGGGCTGTCCTCCTGTTCACTGACCATGTTCAGGGCTTCTTCCACCAGTTTAATCATTTCCCAGATAGAGCGGAAATAGACTGTCTTATTCTGGTCCATCCAGGTAATGCGCCCCTGCCAGCTGCTGTTCTGCCGGTGCTGGACGCGGACGATAAAAGTCCCAAGGTCGCCATGTCTGTTCAGCAATTCTTCATCTTTCATGATTCTTGTCCTTTCCTGTCTGAATTTGGTATGTCGCTCTTCCTTTATAAATGTGCGGTTATCTGTAGTCGGGTGCGGAAAGTTCAGCGAATCATAAAACCGCTCCAGCCCGAATATTGCCTCCTCTATGGTGGAAAAGACCTCTGCCTCCTTTGTATAGGCATGATAAAACCTGCCTTGCAGCTGCCCTTTCTGCGCCTGGTCGATGCACAGAATCACGCCGTTGGGCGTTCCCAGATACCATTGAGACTTCTCCATTCCTATCCCTTGCCTTTGTTCATGATAGCTCTGCTCTTGTCCGGCGAGCAGATGACACTGTTCACATAATACTGGACTCCCGTGCGCTGCCTGCCTATGAGAAACCGGCAGTTAATGCGCTTCTGGATGACAGTGCAGTTCTCCCTGGTGGTGTTGAGCAAAAGCACCAGGTACTGCCCCTTGCCGTATTTGCTGATGGCGTCGCTGTGCCGCACGGATTCCCTTATGGCCTCCTCCAGCCTGCCTGTGAGCTCCTCCAGCATCTGTCCGTCTTTCATAGGATTGCCCTTGCTGTCCACCACCATGCACAGCATCAGGTACACGGATTGGCCGCCCCGCTCCATCATCCGCTCTACCATGCGGTAGATTCCCTGGAATACCGGGTAGGAGCAGAGATATCCGCCTGTCCCCTCCTGCTCCTCCGCCAGCTTCTCCTGAATATCATCCAGGGCGTCGTACTGATGCTCCATCTGGGTGCCCAACCTGTCGAAGAGCTCCATCATACGTTTGGAGGGCCTCAGTCCCTGCTCCTGAAAATAGAAATCCACCGTGTCATTGTAAAGCTTCCTGGCATCCTCGTAGCGGCCCATGGCCACCAGCGCTTCCATGGTGACGGTCTCCCAGTCTGACAGAGGACTGATGGATGTGGCATAGTCCCCCAGTTCTTTCATCTGCATAAAGTCCTGGCTGACCCGCAGCAGCTCCACTGCTTTCTCCACACAGCCATAGAACAGGCTGCGGTACCGTCTGGCCTCCTGGGCCACCCAGAAAACTGCCGTTTGCTGGGGCAGGAATTCGCCGGTATAAGTCTGGCAGGCCTGGATATAGAATCTCAGCTTCTCCTGAGGATCCGTCTCTTTCCCGGCTGCTTCGCAATACTCCTCAAAGATGGCCGCATCCTCCCTTACCGGCACCTGGGGATTCCAGTAGCAGATGCCTTTCTTCTGTTCTATGTAGTTTACGTCCGGCAGGCCGGCTGCTTTCAGACGTTTTTTCGCGTTGTAGATCACGCTCCTGGCCGCGTGGTGGATGTCCAGGATGTCACGGTCCTCGAAAAGCACCCGCTCCAGCATGTCCCGGCTGACGCCGTCTTTCCTGTGGTGCAGCAGAAGCTGCATCAGATAGTTGAACTGGGACTCGCTGGTCTTCTTGCTGCCGGATACCAGCTTCCCGTTCCAGGAAAGGGAGAATCCCCCAAACATCTGCACCCGCAGACAGCATTCCTCCCCATGTGTCCTTTTTTCTTCCATTCTTCCCCCCAGATTTTATTTCTAAATATTCATGTGGCGGCGTATACTTCCCCCCCGGCCGGTCCGGGCTTACGCGTGGCCGCTACGGAAACGGCACGCCCCCGGCGCTGTCCACCGGTACCAGAACGCCGTGCAGGACGTATCTGGCATCCGTGAACGCGTAGGCGCAGGTGGACAGCACCACGAAGCGGCTCTGCGTGTCCGCCCCTGCGTCAGGCTTTCCGTCCGCCGCAAAGTCCGACTGCTCCAGGCTCCTCTCCAGATACTCCGCCAGCTCGTCACAGGGGCCGGTGAAGACAGTGTAGGTGTCCGAGTAGCCGGAGGTGGTATAGCCCGCGAACAGGTCGATGCGGTAGTCCTGCTTTGGGGTCAGCAGCCAGACTGCGGGGTGGTCCCCGTAGAAGCCCTCCCCGGCCCACCTCTCCAGGCAGGCGAACATAGAGCCGTCCCGCATGTGGTGGCCGTAGAGGATGGTGTTGGCGTCCGCGAAGTCCGGGCGGTTTAACGCCTCCACGAAGATGGAGCCCGCAGCCGCGTAGGCGCCGTCATAGCTGTGGTGCAGGTATGTGTCGTTGTCCTCCCCCTGCAGGACGGGGTAGTTTATGGGCGTGTCCGGGCAGTAGATCCAGCCGCAGACGTCGCCGTTGACGGCCTCCAGAGCCCGGAAGTCCACGGTGATGGGCGGCAGGGACGGGCCCGCCTGCCCGCCGGAGACGCCGTTTTCCCGGCTGCCCGTGTCCGCGATGCCAGCCTCTTCAGTCCCGCTTCCGGTGCCGCCGGACCTTTCTTCCGCGGGAGCCGCCGCGGTGAATTGAGCGGCCGCGCCCTGGTAGAGCTTTTCGTTGTTCCTGTATTCGTACTGTACTACAAGGATGAAGCACACCGAGAAAAGGAAAACCCCGCCCAGGACTGCCATGAGGATATGCCTGATCTTCCTAGCCATGCGCGCCTCCCGCCGCGGGGCACGCGGACACTTCCTGCCGGGGTGCCTGCGCCGCCTCCCCGTACCGCTCCAGGAAGTCGTCGAAGAGCTTCTCCGCCTCCGCCCTGGCCCCTGCGGCCTCCTCCAGGCTCTCAAAGCTCCCCAGGTAGCGGGTCTTCCCCCGGAACGTGATCTGGGCCGCCCATCTCCCGGTCCTGTTGTTCCGGTAGACGCCCCGGACGCCGCTTTTGTTGCTGGCGGCAATCCTGCGGCTTCTGATGCTCTCGATGCAGGTTCCGTCCACGAAATGCCTGGTGGACACCGGATCCGCCAGGCAGCCGCAGCTTCTCGTGTGACCCCCCTGGAGGTTGGACTGGCTCACCACCGTCTCCCCGCCGCAGCCGCACAGGCAGCGCCAGTAATGCTTCCCGCCCCGCTTCCCGTCGTATGCCGTCACGGTGAGGCTGCCAAACCTGCGGCCCACCCAGTCTTTCAGGGCCGGGTGTCTCGCGCAGCCGCAGCTCTTTTTGTACCCGCCCTCCAGCTGCCTTGCGGGGACGCTGGTCCGGGCCCCGCAGCCGCATAGGCAACGCCACAGCCTCTCTCCGTTCTCCGCCCTGTTCTCTCCATCGGGGCCAAGCACCTGCAGCATTCCGAACCGCCGCCCGGTGAGATCCTGGCCGGGGCCCTTTCCCAGGCCGCAGCCGCAGTCCCTCCGCCAGCCGTTCTTTAAGTGGCGGGAGGGTACGCGGGCCTCTTTCCCGCAGTCGCACAGGCAGCGCCATACGGTGTAGCCGTTCCTACGCTGCGCAGTGGGCTCCTGCGCCGTCAGGCTCCCGAACCGCTGCCCGGTTATGTCGTCCTGCCTCTTGCCCATGCCGCCGCTCTCCTTTCCTTATGGAAGCTTACTTCCCTTTTGTTTCCATTTTCTTGCATGTCGTCAAACCACTCATAAGCCCTTTTACCGGGCACTCTGTTCGGCTCCGCCGTATAACACGCCTGACGGCATATGCTGCTGTCAGGCGGATTGTCCCCTCACCGGTTCCGCAGCCGCCCTGCCAGGATGTTGAGCATGGCCCCGCAGGCGGCCAGGCAGATCAGGTACAGCTTCCCTATACTGCTGGTGCATACCTCCAGCAGGCCGCCTGCCACCGGGTAGTGCAGGCATACCCTGCCTATGAGTTCCTGGTACCCTACCGGGTTCATGTCGTTCTCCGCGTTGGCGTCTCCCTTGGTGATGAACTCTCCCTCTCCCACTCGGTTTTTTACCACCCGATGGGCGATGACGGAGTCCCCTCCGTGGAACGCTATCACGTCTCCCTCCGCCACTTCCTCCGGCCGCAGGGTCTCCACGTAGATCACGCTCCCCACCGGGATTGCGGGCTCCATGCTGCCGCTGACTACATTGTAGACTTCATACCCTTTGGCATGGGCTATGCTGACGGGCAGGTAGAACGCTATGACCCCTAACAGAATCAGGGTACCGGCTATGCTGCAAAGGGCGGGAACCAGCTTCCCGCCCCTTTTCTCGTTTTTTGGTCCCTGTGGACTACTGCTCATTCTCTTTCTTCCCTTTCCTGCGGGCTGTCATCACCAGCCAACAGATGCCTGCTCCTGCCAGGGCCACCACGGCCGCCAGGATCCCGGCTTTGGCCGGGGTGGGCAGCATGGCCAGAGGCGTGGCCAGGTCTTCCAGGATGGACTCTGCCACATTCTTTTCGTCGGTTCCGCCGCTGCCGTCGTCCTCATTGTCCCCGAAGCCTCCCAGGGGCGTCTCTTCCTCGTCCAGGTCCTCGTAATCTTCAGGCTCGGCCAGAGGAGGCACCTCGTCCTCCACCTCCACCACGCCCGGTTCCGGCTCTTCCTCCTCTTCAGGGGGCGTCACCACTGTCACGGGCGGCGCGGGCTCTTCTTCCGGCTCCTGCCCCTGTTCCGGTGCGGGCACCTGGGGGCCGGGCACCACGACGGTGTTTACGTTGGTCACTGTAGGCACCGGGGTGTACACGAACGTGAACTGGTTCTCGGAGGCGTCCGCCGTCAGGGTCTTGCCCAGGTTGTAGGCCTGGGGCTGCCAGCCCTCGATGTACTGGTAGGCCACCACGGGCTTGTCGCCCACATTGCCGTAGTAAACTGCGCTGGGGTACAGGTCGGTGCCGGCACTGTCACGGTAGCTGACGGTGTAGGCCACGGTCTCTCCCCGGATGCCGTAGGCCACCACATAGTCGGTGTCCCCTGTCACGGTGACGGAGGGGTTGGCCAGGCGGCTGCTGTTCGTATCCTCGCCGCTTATGCGGAAGCCCTTACGGTAGTACTTGCTGGCGCCGTCCAGACGAACGCCTTTCTGGATGTCCAGGACTACCTGCTCCCCGTAGTGGAGGCCGCTTATGACGCAGACCTCGCCGCCTTGGATGTCCACGGTGGCGCCGGCGTCGGTAAGGCGCTGGACCACGGAGGCGTCTATGGTTCCCTGGGCTCCCGCGAACAGCCGCAGGGTGTAGGTGTAGTCCTCAGCCGCCGATACGGGCGCGGCCGTGTTCCATGCCAGGCACAGGGCCAGGATGCCGATGCCAAGGGCTTTGGCGTTTTTCTTTATTTTTCCTTTTTTCTGCTCTTTCACTCCAAGAATGGCCAGGACTAAGAACAGGATTCCGCTGACTCCCGCTGCTATGATGTAGGGGAGCAGGTCGTTTTCGTCTCCTGTGCGCACGATTCCGGTTCTGCCGGAGCCGCTGCCGTCCGCGTTTCCGTTTCCGTCCGTTCCCTGGCCGCCGTTGTCGTCCACGGGCACCGGGTCTCCCTCCACCGTGCGGTTCACGGTCTGGGTGTTGACGGTGGTGGTGTCAACGGCGAAGTTCATCTGGAGGCTTGCCAGGGTGTTCTGGTAGTCATTGCCCTGGGTCTCGCCGTCCAAAGCCACACGCAGGGTCACCGCTCCGCTCTGGCCCGGCTGTAAGGTGTCCAGGTAGAGGAAGTCCTCCAAGCCGCTGGTGGCGGCTTTTAAGCCTACGCGGCTGCCGTTGTTCTCGCCGCCCACGGTGTCGCTGGTAAACAGTATCTCCCGGGTGCCGGCAGGGTCCGTGTAGGTGAGCTCGTATTCGTACGCGCCGCCGCTGGCCCCGCTCCCCGCGGTCTCCTCTAAGGACTGGAGCACCTCGTTGGTCATGTACCAGTTGGAGGCGGAGGCGTTGTCGTTTTTCAGGTTCAGGGTGATAGTAATGTCGTCGCCGGGCTGTAAGTCGTACACGGCGCTGTTTACGTCGGAGGCGGTGCGGTCCTCGGACAGCTTGTTGTCCTGGGTAAAGGTCACGTTCCGCTCCGAGGTCAGGGTTTCCGCCCGCGCCGTAGCCGGCGCAAGGGCCAGCAGCCCTGCCAGGAGGGCGGATGTCAGTATTCTCTTCTTCATGGTCTCTCCCCTCCTAGTCCAGGCTCAGCACGCCGTTTTCGTCTATGGTGACCCTGCGGCCCCATGCGCTCCAGACGGCGTCCTTTGCGTTGTGTTCCTGTACTGCGTCCACACGGGCCTCTATGCAGAACCGGGCGCCGTCGTATTCGTAGACTGTGGTGATGGTGGTGTATCTGCCGTCAGTCTTTTTGGTCTCGCTGACGTGGTCCGCCACGCTGCCGTCTATGGTGAGCCGGTCGGCAAAGAGCGGGGTTTCGTTCTGGGAGTTCAGCAGCTTATTGTAATAGAGGACGGTGCGCTCCTCGGTGGAGGCTTCGCTGTCCAACAGCCAGTCGCTGCCTAAGTTCACCAGGTTCAGCTTTATCAGGTCCGGGGACAGGGTGCGGATTTTTTCTCCGTTTTCATCCAGCCAGTACTTGTGGATGCTTACGCGGACATACTCGTTGATGACGCCGCTGTTGTAGACGTTGAGCTGTTCTTTGTAGGAGACGCCGGGCTTGAACTGTTCGCCCTCTGCCAGGAGGCCTTTGAGCAGTTCGCCCTCTGCCGGGGCTCCGTTCTCCACTAAGGTCACGCCGATCTCCTGGAGCTGGATGTTGGCCGCGTAGTCGTCGGAGAAGTAGGTCAGAGCCGCTCTGGCGCCGCCGATGGAGCTGAAGAGCAGCAGGCCCGCCGCCAGCACGAACGCGGCTATGGTGGTGATGGGGGATGCCAGTATTTTCTTAAATTTCTTCATCGGTCATTCCCTCCTTCCGTCCTGCCGGTGAGCACCTTGCCAGACCAGTCCGCCGCCTGGGGCGCCAGGGGGTTCCCGTCGCTGTCGTACTGTACCGGAATGGACTCGTAGATGACGACTACGTTACACTCGTCTCCCTCTTCGGCCTCCTCCGGGAAAGTGATGAGGACGTCCAGTTGGGTGGTCTGGGACTTTGTCACGGTGCCGTCCTCGGCGGTGGTTATACCGGGCACGGCCGCGTTGTAGTAGTAGTAGCCGTCTGCCCCGGCCTGCCAGCCCTCTCCGGTGTAGGCCAGGCCGTAAAGGCTGCCGCTGAATGCCCTGGCCCTTACGTATACCGGCGCGGTTCCCTCGTTGGTGACTACCAGGTGCTTGGTATGCTCCGAGTAGGTCTCTACGATCCGGGTCTCATTGCCGAGGCTTAAAGTATAGCTGCCCGAGGCACTGGTATTGGTGGTGAAGTAGGCCCAGGCGCTGCCCGCCGTGGCAGTGAGCACCATGCCTGCCGCAAGGGCGGATATGGCTGTCAGAAATATCTTGCTTTTTTTCATCTCATCCCACCCCCCTACTCTTCTTCACCGGCCGGGATCTGGGTCCAGTTCCATACCAGGCCCTGGCCGTCGTCGGCGTACTCGAAATGGTTTGTGATGGCAGAACCCTGTCTGCCTGAACCGTCGTATATGTTCCGGAATGACGCGATGTTGGTAAAGTCTGCGTCCTCCGGTTCCGCGTTTGTCAGTGTCAGGGTCTGGGTCTGGGCGCTTCCCGGGGCCGCCTGGTAGGTGGTTCCGGAATAGCTTTCCGTTACCGTCACTTCAGCCCCTACCGGGATCCGGTCCAGGATGAGCTCGCTCTGTGTCCCGGGTGCGCTGAATGTGAGGGAGACTACGTTGCTGTAGACCAGATTTCCCCTGAGGGTCGCCTCCACGGTGAAGACGAATGTGGCAGGGCTCCCTGTCACGTACTCGGTCAGCTCCTTGTCTATCCGCAGGGCACCGAATCTGTCGCTTAGGGCCGGTTTGGACTCGGCGGCGTTAAAGCCTGTGAGCTGGTAGATCCATTCCCCAGGATTGGAGGTGGCTGCGGTGCCGTCCGTGCTCTCCTTTATGGGCAGCGCCACCAGCTGGGGGCTGTAGGTGAATGTATAGGAGTCGGAGTAGGCTATGGTCTGGATGGTTTCCTGAGGCTCTCCTGTCTCACCCTCCAGGGTCTCCCGGACCAGGTAGTCTGCCGCTTCTAAATCAGCCCCTCTGGGAACCATCAGGTACAGGCCGGGCTCCAGGCCGGGGAATTCCACCAGTTCGGCTCCCTGTGCCTTTACGGCTGTGGCTGCGGGAGCCATTCGGTTCCCCTCTGCGAAGACGATGGCCGCGGCATTCTGTGCCTGCTCTTTCCAGGTCCGTAAGAGCTCCTCTCCCGCCATCTCCCCCACGGTGATGTCCACATCCATATCCGCGAAAGCTCCTGCGGCTTCCAGGCGGTAGGCGTCATAGTTTTCCTCTTTCACGGCATCCGCCACCTTGTACAGGTCTATGGCCACGTCCGGCGACTGGGCCTCCCCATCCTCCGACAGGGCCTTGGGCTCCACCCTCACCTGCAGGGTGCAGGGAGCGGAAAGGTCCAGGGGCGCGGCCGCGCGGGCCGTACCGCCGGCCGCTGCAGCGAGGCATCCCGCTGCCAGTATGGACGCAAGCGCCAGACCCATCAGGCGGCCCCGGAACCGCTTGCGGCTCTTCCATTTTGTTTTCATGGGCGTTTCCTCCTTATGATTCGAATCTTATTTGAAATCGTTGTCTCTCTTGAATTCCTCCAGCAGCTCCTCCCCGGTCTTCCCGGAGCGCTTCCTGCCGGATACGATCAGCATGATCACCAGTGTCACGAACAGTAACGGTATCCCCACTGCGGGAATGACGTAGTAGCTGGGGATCTTCTGAGCCTCCGCGGCCACGATGACGATCTGCTCTTCCTCAATGTTGTCGATCCTGTGCCCGCGCACCAGCATCCGGTGGGAATTGATCCCGTAGGGGGTACAGGTGAGCAGAGTGCAGTAGTCTTTCCCCCTGGTCACGTTCAGGGCCTCCATCTGGGTAGGTTCCACGATAAGGATCTGGTCCACCTCGTAGGTCAGCGTCCTGTTCAGCACTGTGAGAATGAAGATGTCTCCTTTCTCCAGGCGGTCCAGGTCCGTGAACAGCTTCGCGGAGGGCAGGCCCCTGTGGGCCGAGAGTACGCTGTGGCGGCCCTCCCCCCCTATGGGGAGGCTGGAGCCCTCCAGGTGTCCCACCGCCACGTTCAGTACGGGATCGCTGGTGCCGTGGTGGACCGGCAGGTTCACGCCGATCTTAGGGATGGAAATGTGGCCTATGATGCCGTTTCCGGCCACATCCAGGACGCTGTAATACAGGTCGTCCAGCTCCTCGTATTCCGAGTAAGGCGCGCTCAGTTCCCGGAGCTTCACGTTATATTCCTCCGCCGCGGCGAAGAGGGCTTCGTAATCCGTCTCGTCCAGCTGGGCCACCACCGCATCGTAATCCGCGATGGCCCGGGTCTGGTGGAGGGAGTTCCAGTAGTCGCTGACTGTGGGGTAGAGCATGACGCCCAGCCCTGCCAGCAGGACCACCGTCAGGAGGATGTTGGAGAGGGTGCCCTTTCTCCTCCCCGCTTTCCTTGTGTTTTCTTTTTTCTTCATCGGTTTCCCCGCCAGTTGCTTCCTGAATCCATGGCCCGGGAAGCTTACGGCTCCTTGGGCCTTTTGCTGCGCTTTGCCGGAACCGCGCTGCATGGGTCATGCCGGGCGCTTTCCGTTGCTCGCCGCACACCACGGGAAGGTGTCAGCCTCGTGCGGCATCCTCCGGGGCGGGGTGTCGGAGGGCTCCCCACCCCGGAGGTCTGGTGCTTATTTGATACTTAATTGGTTCTTTTGGTTCTGGTTTATTGCCTTTTGTCTTTTGTCGGTTGTGCTATGGCTTGCGGTGACTGATTAGTCACGTCCGCTCATGCGCTTCTTGGTGATCAGCAGGACGCCTGCCACTACTACCAGGATGCCGCCTACCACGTAGAAGATTGTGGTACCGATGCCGCCGGTGGAGGGGAGGATTGCGCCTGTGCTGTTTGCAATTTCTCTGCTAACAACCAAAGCACCTACCTCTGTTGAATTACCTTCTGCAATTGTAAAAGATCTCTGTTTCTCATTTGCCTCTGTATCTTCCAATGCATTATATCCTGCCGGTGCAGCAGTCTCTTTGAGATAATAGGTCCCCGCATCAAGACCTACTACTTTGATCGTACCGTCAGTACCTGTTGTGAATTCTGTCGCTTCAGTCTCGCCACCCCAAGTAATGGCCTTTGTATCTGCGTTTTGAATAAGATATTTACGCCCATCATTGTCTTTTTGGTAAATTTTAAATGTAGCGCCCTTAAGTTTTTGTTCACTGCTTGCATTTGCAAAAGAGCCTGCTTTGCTGTCGTACTTCTGGATTATCACAGCACCAGTGTAAACATCATTATCACCCGGATCCGGTGTCTCATCAGGTGTAAACGCATTGGCATTATAGCTGATACGCGCCTTGTTTGTTAAAGCCTCACCCTCACTATTTACATCTTTAGTTACAGTCGCCTGGTAAGTAATCTTAATCTCTGCCGGTACGCTCTGATAAATAAAATCTTCTGCAGTAGTCGGGTCATTCTCATCTACAATCTCAGTAGCTGCCCAGGGAATTACAATTTCAAAACCGTTTGTTGTGATCTCAGTATCAGTTTTAACCTTATAGGTATTCTCACTATGTGAAGTTCCATTCTTTTCTGTTACCGTAACTTCAATGCTGTTTACTTTTAATTCAACCCCTGTCGGCATTGTATCTTTTGCTGTATACTGATAGACTTTTTCTGTAGCATCATCCTTTTTTACGAAATTAACAGCATTCTTATAAGTCACTTCGTAATAGATGGTATCGCCGATTGCATAAAACTTATCCTGCGTTGTTCTGTCTTCATCGCTATAAGCTTTCTTTCCGCCACCGTCACCCCAGCCGGAAGTTGTGTTCTTCTCTGTAATAGTTGTTTCTCCGCTTACCGCTCTGAGCATAGCCACAGTGCCCTGATCGGATACTACATAATAATATCCTGCATCCAGACCACTGATCGTAGCTGTTCCATCTGCACCTGTTACTTCTACAGCAGTATTCAGTGCATAATCCTCTGCTACATTCTCCAATGCTTCTGCCAATTCAGATCCTGTCAGGCCATTTTTAGGCGTATAATAAATTTTTTCGCTGCCTTTTACTACAGTAAACAAGTTATTAAGATTGCCCAGTTCCTTTGCATCGACAGGCCGCGTATAAGTATATCCCGTCTCCTCCTCCCCAACTGGTGCCGCATCTACATCGAAAATTTTGTATGCTTTGTACTTTGCACCATCAAGAGCACCCTTGATTACAATACTGCTGTCATTCTCTGCCGAAGCCGTGATGCCCATAGCCAGAACCATGATAGCTGCCAACGCCAGGGCAAATAACTTTTTCATTTTACCTTTCATAGTAAAACCTTCCTTTCTTTTCCCTCAAAATTTTTTGTTTGTAGTTCCATGTTGCTATATTTGGTCTTGCAGTCGGCGCATTCGCGTCGATTGGAGGCTTCATCCCAGAATCAGTGCTGACCTCCTTTCTCCTTTTTGCGCCTCATGCTGAGACCGTACACAAGACTGGCTGTGATTACCGCAAGCCCGCCTAATGTATACATTGCGGTACCGGTGCCGCCGGTTACGGGGAGCTGGGCTCCTGTGTTGTTTGGTATTGCAATTGTCCAAACCTTGCCATTGTCATCCACAGTGTACTTTGTATCCGAATTTGTAGCGTCTATTGCATATTTACCATCCTCACTGATGAAAGCAGTAAAGAATGAGTGGTCGGTCGGCACAACTTCCGCAATACTGCCCACCTTACTGTCCAGGCCCTCTTTGATGTTGAAGACAAAATCATTCGCAGAAAGTATGAAACCATCCGGCGCTTTTGTCTCACGGAGGAGATAAGTCTCTCCAACGGCGAATTTCTTTGTGCTATTGTTAATAACTATCTTTCCGTTTACAGCTTCCAGTTCCTCCATGATAAGGGTTTCGATCGTATCACCGCTTTCGCCCTTTGTCACTTGGTACAGATTAAACTTCGCTCCATCCAGTATCGGATATCCCTTTTCATTGGACTGCGCGTTTACTTTCACAATCTGCAATGTGTCGATCACCATCCGGCGGTTCTTTACCTGAAGTTCAAAGCTGTTTTCCTTTTCGTTATCGGTCAAAATGACATTTTCGTCATTCGGGAATCTGATGCCGACTACGTTCCCGTCTATTTCGCGAGATTCGGAGATCGTACCCATCTCGACCTTGGAATCGAGAACCTTAAGCAGGAACGGGTATACTGTATAGTAGTCTATCAGAGGTTTTGCCACTCTGTCTTCTACGACAATGTAGTTACCTATATTAAGCTCAATCTCTGCGCTGTTCGCACTGTCGGCTTTCATATATTCTTCATTAATTGAGCCCTCAACTACTTTCGCATATCCGTCACTGTCTATCAGCAGCTTGCAGACAACGGTTTTCTCGTTAATCAGGGCTTTGAGCTTTTCCTCTCTCTTTTCAGGTTTCTCTGCAAAGATAGCCTCCCAGTCTTCCTTGGTAATTTCTCCTGCCCGGATTGTGAAATCCAATCCATCAAATACTGAGCTGATCTTATTATCACCATCAACCTTTAGCAGCTTGACTGTCTGGGTCTTGGGCTCATAGGTGTTCGTGAAAGCTACTGTCACTGTACCGTTTGCAGGGACATCTGCTATTGTAACTTTAGCATCCTGATCGAATAATGCGTCTTCTGCACTTTCTCCGCCGGTTTTAGACGGATCGAGCGCTGTGGCCACGCCATTGATCGTTATGGTGGTCGTGCGCAGCATATTGGGGATATCAGCGCTTTCCCAAAGCTCAGTCACTGTATGCCTGCCCGGTGTTACCGTCTTGGTAATACTGTAGGTCCCGTTTTCGTTCTTTGTCAGCGGTATCGGCGTTGTCTCATCGTCAAAGATAAATCTCAGCTTTTCTATTATCCCGGCTTTTTCCTCCGCTGTTAAATCCTCTAAGCCAACTATTTTCTTGGTCACTACAATGGTAGCGGCGCTGGGCTGAATGACCGGACGAGAATATTCCGTTTCCTTGCCTGTTTCACCTTTGAAGTCGAACTTCACCTTTGCCGTATTATTACTGTAAAATCCTTCCTTACCGGCTGATGTTTCGCCTGTTCCGGCTTCGCCCTCACGAATATTCTCTGTACTTCCGTTTTTGAATTCTTCATACGCAGCTTCCGTAGGTTTGATTCTTATGGTTACGGCATAGGAATAGCCTGCTTCCAGTTTATAGTCATCGGTAAAATCAAGCTCAACCTTTTTCTCGGCCTCGTTGTAGGTTGCGGTCATGGAACCGCCATTCGGATTTGTATTGTTCGCATCTGTGGATTTCGGTAGCGGCAATGTCACTGACAAATCTGTTCCCTTATTTGTGTTAGAACTTATCTCCGCTCCGGTATCCTTATCAATGAGTGCCACTTTCAGCATCTGGGGAACACCCGGAACATCCGCGGCTGCATCGATTTCTGCCCACTGACTCAGGATGTCGGTAATCGTTACATTATCGCAATTATACTGGACGATTGTCTCGATGATCGCATTGAAATATTTTGCCAGATCGTTGGTGGCATCGACTTTGCCGTCCTGTATACCCGTAGCAACTCTAACTTTTTCAAGCAACTGTTTGGCTGTGTAGTTTTCTCTCGTTTTATTGTCTGTGTAAATAATTGTATTTGAATTCATATCTTTGCCAAAACCAATGGCATAGAAAGAATCAGCTTTCCCAGCCAGAGCGCCGGCACCCATTATCGCGCCATTAAAGTCATCATCCTCAGTCTCATTTCCCCCTCCCTCCATTGGTATCCCATTATTATTAAGCGGGCCGCATTGAAGACCCCATATGCCTTTAGTAGCATCGCATACATGGAATGTGGGCTGACCATCCGTCAGAAAAATGACAACTCTGGTTGCATCACTGCGAGTTCCGCCCATTCCATTAGCTGCCTTTACAAGGCCGTCCTGGTAATTCGTACCACCCGACGGAGCCAGATTACTTGTGTCGGAGGCCCCACCCCAGCCAGAAGTAGTCAATTTAATGTACTTCTTGACTCCATTGCCACTTTGCCATCCAATGGCAGGCTTGGCCGAACTGGCAAATGTCACCAGATTATACTGCGCGTCGATTTTCTTCTCTGCCAGCTGGTCAATCAGATTATTTATAGCCGTTCTGACATCGTCAATGCGGCGGTACCCTATAGATGCGTTATTATTCGTATTCACGCCACGGTTCATGGAACCGGATGTATCTACCACAAACATAACATCATACTTAGCCGGCTTTTGGTCTTTTCCGGTTGCAACTTCACCTGTGATATCAAGAGTCAAATCATACAGATCAGTCGCTCCCGCTACTTTCGTAACATATTTATTATGTCCCATCTCCTGTACTCTGATGGGCTCCGGAGTAGGTACGGTTGTCATCTGGACTACAGGACGAGGATATTCCAGCGGATCATGCTTTACAACAGCGTCTCCTATTTTATAGCTGTACTCTACTTTAGCGCTGTCCTCCACGTTGCAGAAGAATCCCAGCTGCCCCTCAGAGTCTGCTCCTGTATTAGCCTCTCCCCTATCCGGATAGCTGTATCCGTTTATCCGATATTCAGGGTCCGCCGCTTCCTTATTTATCTTAATCTTTGCGGTTACAGAGTACGTATAGTTTTCTTTCAATTCGTACCCAGAATTAAAAGTCACATTTAATCCATTTACGCTGTCATACTCGGCTTTCATGCCGGACACACTGATCTCATCAAAGGCCTCATTTCCGTCAGCATTCGTAATCCCGCATTCCCAGTTATCTGCACCCGGATTTTCTACTTTACTCCCCTCGTCGTCCACGATATAGACCACATTGGTCAGCCGGTCTGTAAATCTTACGTCAACCGCGATGATTTTCTTCAGATTAGCCTGAAACTGTTCAAAGAATTTTGTCAGGTCCGTGCTTGCGGTCGCAAAGCTCTCTCCGGCTCCGGAATTCTTTGCCGCTTCCGCAACATCGGTTAAAATCTGCAGCGCGGTCTTTCCGGAACTGCCCATGGTAGTAGGCCTCGTCATATCCGCGCCAAAGCCCACCGCGTAAAAATAATCGCAATCGCTTCCGATCATTCCTGCACCCTCTACCGCTTTCGTCACACAGGTAGTATTTGTAGAGGAGCCCGGTCCGGCAACGCCGCGCCCGCTGTTATAATAGGTAGGCGCTCCGTCCGTCAGGAAGATGATGATTCTCTTCGCATCTCTCTTGTCTGCACTCACTGCCGCTCCGGCCTTTTCCAGAGCGTCCTGGTAGTTCGTTCCGCCCGAAGCGTCCCCCGGCAATCTGTTTATTAAAGTTGCTCCGCTCTGCCACGAACTTGCATTCCTTGTACTGGCGGTGCTGGCAAAGGTAACCAGCTTATATCTGGCATCAATCGCGTCGTCATTTTCCAGGCTGTTTACCAGCATTGTGATCTGTTCATTTACCAAGGCCTGGCGAGTCTTGTCATAATGGTACTCATGCCCATCCACATCAAAATCCATGGAGCCTGAAGTATCCACCACAAATAAGATATCCAGTTTTGCCTTTTCCTTTATGCTTCCGATAGCGCCCTTTACGTTCAGGGTCAGTTCATAGACATCCTCCATCCCCGGAACAGGCTTAACCTTTTTCTCATGAGCAAGACCGCCAATAGGAGCAATCTGCGAGAGCTGACTGTCAGAATCCACCGTGTATGTGCTGGTACCGGCCACATCGGAAAAGCTGTCCAGCGTAAATTCCGCTTCCACACCGCTTCCGGTCTTGGTTCCGTTGCCGGTCATCTTCTCTGTTTCGGTGTCCGCAAAATGTACTATCTCATACTCAGCAGCATCTGTTACATTCTTATCCGTCACCTTGACGCTGACAGGGGTCTTAGGCTCTACCTCCTCCCCTTCCACGAAGAAGCCTACATTCAGCAGCCAGTCCGGCTGATAGCCCAATTCTTCACAGCGTTTCATGTACTGTTCAGAGTCTTTTGAATATTCGATTACCTGCAGCTGCGCTCCCTCCGGAATCCGGGCGCTCTCCGCATAGTTGACGGTCACGATATAGTTCGCAGTTTCTTTTGTCTGGAACAAGGTCAGCTCGTCGCTGAGGATTTCTACCATGGTCTCCCTGACCAGAGTCGCCACCACAGCGTCCACGGCATCTCCCGCATTATATACCAGCACCACGGGTACCCCTGCGGCATTGCCGTCCCCATCCAGGCACTGTACCGTAAAGGTCACGGTGCCTTCCGGCCGGACCGTCTCACCGTTTACCACGAACCACAGTCTGTAGGATACTTCTTCCCTTATGATTTCCACGGCGTCATCGGATGTATTTCCATCCTCCACAGACGCCTGGTCGGTAACTTTCTCATCCCCGCCGGCATTCTCTGCCCCAGGCTCGGCTTCCGTGCCGGTTTCCAGTGCAGTCTGTGTATCGGGCGTATCCTGGGGCGCCTGCCCGTCTGCCGCCGTCTCCGTTCCCTCCGGCTGCTGCTCATCCACTACGGGCTCGATGCCCTGGTCTTCCTGTCCGGCCTCTTCAGGCTCTGTCCCGGCTTCCGTCTGGGCGGGATCCGCCTCTGTGGGTGCCTGTTCCTGAGTTTCAGATGCCTGGGGCGAGGTCTCCTGATCAGGTTTCATCTCTGCGGGTGCCTGATCCGGGGTCACCGTGGCAGGCTCCTGTTCTGCGGCTTCCTGGCCCTGTGTCTGCCTGGCGATGACTTCTGCCACCAGCTGGGCCTCCTCAGGAATGTTGGCGTCCTCGCCGTACACGGCAGTCACGCGAACCTCGCTGTCCTGATATACTTTCTGAAGAACCACGGGTTCCTCTGTCTCTACAATCTTGAAGCATTCCTCCCCGTGCACATGCTCCACTGCCGCAAGCTGGCCGCAGCTGCACACAGTCTGCGCCTCGTAGCACTCTTCTGTGTGGGTATGGACTCCCTCACCCTCTGCTGTCTCGCAGGCGAGCTCTTCCGTCCAGGCGTAGCACTCGTCCGTGTGTTCATGGATTCCCTCGGGAATCTCACAGGTCCGTTCCTCGGTCCAGGCATAGCATTCGTCTGTATGGGTATGGCCCTCTTCCTCTGTCTGGCCACAGGTCAGCTCTTCATTCCAGGCGTAGCACTCGTCCGTATGGGTATGAGGCTCTTCCTCGGTCTGGCCGCAGGTCAGCTCCTCGGTCCAAGCGTAACACTCGTCGGTATGTTCATGACTTTCCTCGGTCTGGCCGCAGATCAGCTCTTCATTCCAGGCGTAGCATTCGTCGGTATGTTCATGGCCCTCTTCCTGGGAAGTGCAGGTCAGATCGCCTTTTACCTTGGTATAGCACTCCGCGCCGTGCTGATGGCCCTCCCCTGCCGTGCAGGTCAGGTCGCCTTTTACTTTCGTATAGCACTCCGGGCTGTGCTGGTGGCCCTGGGATTCCTCTTTGCCGCAGGTCAGGTCGCCTTTTGTCTTTGTATAGCACTCCGGACTATGCTGGTGCCCTGACTCCTCGGTTGTGCAGGTCAGGTCGCCCTTGACTTTCTCATAGCACTCCGGGCCATGCTGATGCTCGGTCCCCTCGGCCTCACAGATAAGCTCGCCCTGAACTTTCGTGTAGCACTCTTCGCCGTGCTGATGGCCCTGGGATTCCTCCTGGCCGCAGGTGAGCACCTGCTGCTCCGTGAAGCACGCGGCGTCATGTACGTGGAGTTCCCCCTCGGCCTGCATCTCGGCCAGGGTGCATACCAGCTCCCCGTCCTCGCCATAGCAGCTCTCGTCGTGGGTGTGGATGACGTAGTCCGCCTGGCCGCAGATGAGCTGCCCCTCGCTGTCGTAGCACTGCTCCGTATGCCGGTGCACGGCCACCTGGCAGTCCAGCTCCTTTTCCTGTTCATCTGCGGTGAGCGCCTGGCCGCTCAGGGTCAGCGCCGCCACCGTCCCCGCCGTCACCAGCAGGGCCAGGCACAGAAACGCCGTCAGCCAGATCTTATATTTCCTCTGCTCCCCCAAGATTCTTGCAGCCTGTTTTCTCAAAGATTCCATTGTGCTGTCTCCTTCCTTGTATCTGCAAAACTGTTAGTTTATCAGTCCCATCTCCCGCACCGGCCATATCCGGAACGTGATCCTCCCTACAACATTCCCCTCGCTGATACAGCCCACTGAGGTGCTTCGGCTGTCTATGCTGGTAGCTCTGTGGTCCCCCATGACGAAGCATTTCCCGTCCGGCACCTGGTACGGCAGCTCTATGTCGCACTGTCCCAGGGCTTTCTCCGTCAGATAGGGCTCGTCGACGGCCTCCCCGTTGACGTATACGTTCCCCTCCCCGTCTATGTCCACCCAGTCCCCGGCGGTGGCGATGACCCGCTTCACCAGGATGCTGTTGTTGTAGTAGAACGCCACCACGTCGCCGATCCGGAATTTCGTGCCTGACACTGCCACCACGATATCCCCGTCCTGCAGGGTCTGTGTCATGGAGGTGCCGTCTATCCGAAGCACCGGCAGGAACAGTACCGCGGTCAGCACCGCTGCCGCCGCCACCACCAGCAGAGAAAAGCTTGTGCTGCGCAGGACCTTTCTGTACCGGCTCTTGTGCCGGGTCTTGCGCAGTTCCTCCTCCAGCTGTTCCAGGGTGGGGGCTTGCGCTTTCCTATCCCCGGCTGTCTCCTGCTGCGGCTCCCCGCTCAGCTCCTCCAGCCCTATCTCGTCCAGGTCGTACACGTATATCTCCGCCATGGATGCCT
Source organism: uncultured Acetatifactor sp. (assembly GCA_910584235.1). Taxonomy (GTDB): domain Bacteria; phylum Bacillota; class Clostridia; order Lachnospirales; family Lachnospiraceae; genus Acetatifactor. Next base: position 1,421 of record CAJTZD010000036.1, on the reverse strand, counting down.
GTTCTCTTCCGTCAGGCCAGCCCCTGCGTCTGCGCTTCATGTAAAAGTTCCTCTATCCTGTCCCAATGCATACCACATAATAAACATTATGAGGTTAAAAAGGCTTGAAAAAATACAAAAAATCAGGTGAAAACCTATTTTGTCAAAAAAATTAGACGTATCCTTTGACTGATGATTTGTTATAGTATTTTTACAAGCGGCGAAAGCGCATCAAAAAACCTCCAATGGAATAAATACTTTTGGAAATTCATCTTCGAATATTGAATTTTCAGATTTGGAAGAGTATAATGATTCCAGAATGAAAGAGTCATTTACAGAGTTACCGCATAATGTTTATTATGCGGTATTTTCGTTTTTCAGAATAAGTCCCAGGCCCTCCAGGCGCTTCTCCTGCATCTCGCAGCTCATGAGTGTGTAGATGCGGGTGGTGTTGATATTGGAATGACCCAGCAGGTCAGCCAGGTGGCTGATATCTTTTTCTACATTATAATAAGTAACCGCAAAAAGGTGGCGGAGGTTATGGGGGAAGACTTTTCCCTCTTCCACTCCCGCCTCCTGGCACAGAGCTTTCATGGCATGGAGGATGTTGCTGCGGTCCATAGGGTTTCCGTTCCGGGTCACGAAGACGCTGCCGGAGCGGATGCCGGCGGCGTTGGCATAGCGCTTCAGCTCCCGGCACAGCTCCAGGGGCAGGATGACTGTGCGGGTCTTTCCCTTGAGGGAGACGGCGGCGCGTCTGGTCTGCAGGGAGGCTATGGTGATGAAAGGCAGTTCGCTGATGCGGATGCCCGTGGCGCAGATGGTCTGCATGATCAGGCACAGGCGCAGATTTCCCCGGCGCCTGGCCGCTTCCACCAGGCGCACGTATTCTGCCTTGGTCAGCTCCTGGTCTCTGGAGCGGAAGACGGCTGTCTGCATCCGAAAAGTACGCACCGCGCAGTCCGGGCAGCCCGCAAAGCGCAGAAAGCTGTTCATGGCGGTGAGCATGGAATTGGCGCTGGACAGAGCGTAATGGTCGGACAGGTGTTGCTTGTAGCGGATGGCGGCGTCTTTCGTGACCGGCTCCCCGGCCAGGAAAGCGGCGAAAGTACGGATATCCCGCATGTATTTGTCTATGGTGGCTTTGCTCTTTTCACCGATCTGCAGACTGTCCCTGAACTGTCCCATGATCGTTTCATCTATCGTAAGTCCCATTTTGGCCCTCCTCCTGCCCCGCCTCTTGAAGCAGGGTGAAAATACATTCATGGTATCATCCTTTTGGACTTTTGTCATCTTTGTTTTGGGGGCGGCGCAGGGACACGGTTTTTCCGCTGAGAATAAGGGCCGCTGTATGGGGCATGCAGCGGCCGGTTTATCTCTTTTGTAGGTTATTGTCTGTATAATGGGGTTAAAACCCTCGCCTTAAGGCGAAACCTTTAGGT
>CAJTZD010000035.1:41445-43306 GCA_910584235.1 uncultured Acetatifactor sp. | reverse complement strand
AAACGGGAGGAAAACAGAAAGTGAAAATATTTGTTGTTGAAGATGAAACAGAGATTTGTAAAGAGCTGTCCGTTCTGTTACAGAAATATGGGTATGCTTATGAAAGCAGCACTGATTTCGCACATATCACAGACCATATTTTGAAAGCGGAAGCAGACCTTGTACTGCTGGATATAAACTTGCCATATCAAGACGGTTATACGATATGCCGTGAGATTCGGAAACAGTCGGATATTCCGATTATCGTTCTGACAAGCAGAAATACAGACTTTGACGAATTGATGAGCCTAAATATCGGTGCAGACGATTTTATATCAAAGCCTTATAACGCACAGGTATTGATAGCGCGTATTCAAAAAATATTAAAAAGGACTTATGAAGCACAGGTTCATTCTGTCCTTATTCATAAGGGTCTGACAATCAATCTGCTAAAGGCTACTGCTGCTTATGGAGATAAAGAGGCAGATTTAACAAAAAATGAACTTGGCATACTGCGTTTGCTGGTTGTAAACAAAGGCAATGTGATACCGCGCGACGCGATCATAGATGAATTATGGCAGAGCGGCGAATTTATAGACGAAAACACACTCAATGTTAATATTGTGCGGTTGCGTAAGAAGTTATCGGAGATCGGTGCGCCCGATTATTTGGAAACAAAACGTGGATTGGGGTACAAAGTATGAAACTGAGCGATTATATCATTGACCGCCTTTTTTCTGTTGTAATGTTTTTGGCAGCTGTTATTTTTTCTATGGGGTTTCTTTGGTTAATGGGATTGCGTTATGAATTTATCATTTATATCGAAATAATATTCGGGTTTTCCTTTCTTGCAGCATTTGCTTGGGACTACACAAGAAAAAAGAAATATTATTGCGGATTTATGGCTTTATTTGACGGACTTGACGACAAGACTTTATTAGCAGAGCTTGCAGAAAAGCCGGGATTTCTTGACGGGAAACTGTTATATCAAATTCTGCGCCTGTCTAATAAGTACATGAATGATAAGTTAGCGGAAGCGGGGGCTGCTAATCAAGAATACCGGGAATATATCGAAATGTGGGTACATGAAATAAAAACGCCGATAACCTCTGCCCATTTAATCATTGAGAATGACAAAAATATTTCTACAATCCGCATAGATGATGAATTGAATAAAATAGACCATTTTGTAGAACAAGCCCTTTTCTATGCGAGAAGCACAACATTGGAAAAAGATTTTAAGATAGAAAAGACAACCTTGAAAATATTGGTACAGGAAGCGTTGAAAAGCTATTCCAAACAGATCATTGAAGCCCACGGCAGACCTGTATTTGAGAATTTGGATATTCCGGTATTTGCCGATCGGAAATGGTGTGTATTCATTATAGGGCAGATCATAGCTAATTCTGTTAAATATGCAAAAGAAAATCTGATTCTTACTTTTGAGGGGAGTTCTTTTGATAACGGGTGCAGCCTTTCTGTCTCCGATAATGGAATTGGTATAACCGAAGCAGATATTCCGAGGATTTTTGATAAAGGGTTTACCGGGGAAAATGGGCGTAAATTTGGAAAATCAACAGGTATTGGGTTATATTTATGCTGGAAATTATGTCGTAAAATGAATATGGAAATATCGGTGGCAAGCAGCCTTGAAAATGGGACAACCGTAAAGATCACGTTCCCCAAAGAAAATCTTTATTCATGACAATAGAAGACTCGCGAAGCGTGGATTCTATTGTTTGACATAGGAATATCCTGCAAAGCGGGATTGTACGAGCAGGCATGAAAAATGTCTGCTTCTTTTCTCCCCGAAACCTTACATTTCGGTAATGTAAATGTAATCTTATTTAATGGCGCATTTTAATTTCTGAATGTACAATAT
>CAJTZD010000035.1:0-41345 GCA_910584235.1 uncultured Acetatifactor sp. | reverse complement strand
TTAAGGACGGGAAAATTTTCAATGAAATTCACCGTGGGACAAAATCACGGAAAGATTTTTTTGAGGAAATCATGGAGGTAGTTTCTGTATTGGGAGGTGAAAAAAGTGAATAGAATTCACTTGATGACAAGCGTTAACTCTGTAAACAAAGCGAAATCCGTTAGCCTGGGTAAATTGATTATTCGCAATGTGCGCAAAAACATACAGGACTATATGATTTATTTCCTGACGCTTACGGTTTCGGTAAGTATGTTTTACGCTTTCAATTCCATTCAGACCCAGCCGGCATTAAATGATCTTGACGCAACAAAGCAATTACTTTCTGACCAGTTAGGGATATTGCTTTCTGCATTATCTGTTGTAGTGGCTGCCACCCTTGCATTTCTTATCCTGTATGCAAATCAGTTCCTCTTAAAACGCAGGAAAAAGGAATTAGGGATTTATACATTGTTAGGAATGGAAAAAGGGAAAATATCAAGGATTTTTGCCGGGGAAACCTTATGCGTGGGTATTCTGTCACTTGTGTTTGGGCTTATATCAGGGCTGCTTTTGTCACAGGGACTTTCCATATTTTCTTTACGCCTGTTTGCAATAGATATGAGTAAGTTTCAGATTGTTTTTTCCATAAGTGCGCTGAAAAAGACGATCGGCTGTTTTGTATTGATTTTTCTGATTGTTATGATTTTTAATGTGCGCACGGTTTCTTCGGTCAATCTGATTGACCTGTTGACCGCCAGCAGGAAGAATGAAGCCATGGCACTAAGGAACAAAGCCGCCGGGATTTCTTTAGCTGCGCTTTCTATCCTTTGTATTGTTTCTTCCGGCGTGATGATTCAGCACTATGGTATACTTCCCAGCCGCGAAAATTCATGGTTTCAGATTGCAGTAGTTTTATTGGCAGCAGGAACGGCACTTTTCTTCTTTTCTGTATCGGCAGTATTGCTTACAGCGATACAGGCAGACAGGAAAATTTATCTGAAAGGGCTGAATACCTTTTTAAGCCGACAGATTGGAAGTAAAGTGCAGACGGATTTTATGACTATGAGCGTAGTATGCGCTTTGCTTACCATATCTATTTGCGGTATATCTGTGGGGATCAGTTCTGCTTTAACCATGAATGAAACGTCTAAGGCTTCGCTTCCTTATGATTTGAATGTTGTTGCGGATATTGATGTGGCGGGAGAAACGGACATTGCGGCATATCTGAAATCAAGGGACGTGGGATTAGGTATCTATGCAGACAGCATAACGCAGATCAGTCTTTATGAAGCAGAAATAACCTATGGAGATTTATTTGAGGGGCAGGACTTAAACTTATGGCACATTGACGAAGACATTCCCGAAGTGGGGGTTTCGGTAGTTTCCATTTCAGATTTTAACCGTGCATTAGCGGCACAGGGGAAAGCCCCTGTAAATCTTGCTGATAATGAATTTCTCTTGAACTGTAATTACAAAGGTACTTTACAATATGTTGATTCGTTTTTGCAGTCCTGTACGGAAATTGACTTGAATGGGACGATTTTACAGCCGGGTGGGAGGAAGCCGCTGGGTGAAACTGTTTTGATGACTTCGGTAGGTAATAACGACAGGGGAACCTTTATTGTTCCCGATCATGTCGCTGCGTCTTTAGCAAAAGACATGAATATTTTGTTAGTACAGTATAAACCCGGTATAAATACAGATGAAATATTGCAGAAAATGATACCGATTGGGCTGGAATGGGAAACAGAGGGGTATCGGTATACTGAAAAAATCATGTTGAGCAGTATGTATTACGGCTCCTGCGCGTTGCTGGTATTCTTATGCTGCTATATCGGGCTGGTGTTTCTGCTGATATGCGCCGCGCTGCTGTCCCTAAAACAGTTGACAGAAACCGCAGATAATGTTTACCGATACGGGTTATTACAAAAGCTGGGGACGGATAGCCGGTTACTTTTCGGAGCTTTATTCAAGCAGATAGCGATATTCTTTGCCTCGCCGCTTTTACTTGCAGGAATGTTTTCAGCCTTTGGAATCGGAAAAATCACAGCGATTGCAGAAGAATTTCTAAATATGCGCATATCTACAAATATTGGTGTTACTGTTTTGATGTTCTTGATTGTGTATGGTGGATATTTCATTGCCACTTACCTGTCATGTAAACATATGGTTATGGAAAAACAAATTGAAGAATTGGAGGTTTAGGTTATGCCGGAAAATGTAAATTGGAGTGCTGTTTGGCAAAGTGTTACTGACACATGGCTTCCTTTATTTGGAGGGATTGCGTTAATTGTAGTTGCGGTCATTGTCATTCATATTATCAGAAAACGAAAAAAATAATAAAACTTAAAAAGTAATCTGCCGCACGACGGCAAAAGAAAAAAGCCGTCATCAACCAGAGTCTTTTCACACGCCTATCATTAAACGGCGGCTTTGGAAAAATCAAAGCCGCCGTTTTTTCATTAAAGAAGCAAGAATCTTTGCCAGTTTTATCTGTTCTCCCATCTTTTCCAGGATTCTCTGTGTATCCGGCATGACAACCACTGATTTTTTGCTCATTGCGCCGCTCCTTGTGTTCAATATAATAAACAATAAGCAGCTGTTTGTCAATTTATACTGCTTAACAGTTAAAATTTCCGAGTAACCCGACTACATAACGCCAGCCATATACGTTTAACCAATGCAGTACGGTAAATTCTGGCGTTATGTAGTATAAGAAAACACAACATTTCTGTCCACCATCACATCATAAAAAGGATCCTCCTCCCGCGCAAGCTCATATTCCATCCTGTCGAAAAGCAGGTTCAGCTTCCCCTCGTCCTCCTGGTATTTCCGGAACGCCTCAATCTGCCTGTACTCTATGCAGGAAACGTACTTATACAAAGGCAGCATGGCCTGCGCCTCCGCTTCGGTGAATGTATAAAAATTCCGAAGATACCTTAACGCATCCGCGATGCTCTGTATCATGAAATCCTGCGCCGTCCCGTTGTATTCCGGCAGGGCCTCCGAATCCCGGGGCTGTGGCACATTGTAGTGATATCCGAACAATATGGTGTACAGGAACACGTTTATGGCCGTGTCCTTCCCGGCCAGGTTATAGTCTATCACGCCTTTGAAATGCCCCTCCTCGTCCAGCAGCAGATTATCGCCAAAGTGGTCGCTCTGGAAGACAGATGTGGGCAGTTTTCCGTAGATTCCTGCCAGCCTTCTCTTGTTTTCTTCAAACAGGCCCAGCACCCTTTCCCACCGGGGGAGAAAGCCCGGCGCGCGCTCCCTGACCATCGCGCCAAACGTCTCAACGCATTCCGTCACCTCGTCTGTCTCCTCCTTCGCGCCGAAAGGCTCCAGTCTCGCCCAGCCCGAATGATACGGAAAGAAATCATAGTGCTTCCCGGCCACTTTCCCTAAAAACGCCAGCACCTCATCATGGTAGACATATCTGCCGTCCCGGTCTGTATATACGCTCTTCTCCAGAGCGCTTCGCAAATGGTATTTCGCGTACTCCTCTTCCCATGCCACGCACTCTTTTCCGCCAAAACAGACAGTTTCCGCGTAATTGCCATGAACGCTTTTCCTGATTGCCGGGCTGTAGCATCCCAGTTCCCGGTATGCGGCAATGATCTCGACCCATCCGTTTATGCGTTCTTTCGAGGTGAAATCATTGGCGGCAATCTTGATGACGAACTTCTCTGCCAGGGAATCCTCTGCCTGAGACCTGTCTGGCCGAAGTCCGTCTGCCTGAAGCCCGTCTGGCCGAAGCTCCACATAGACAATCCACCTGCTGTCCTCTTCCTCCTGGCGTATTTCTTTCACTTCATACGCAACGGCTCCTTCCTGATGGAAAAGCCGAAGCACCTTGTCAATCTCTTTCTCCATATGTCCTCCATGCCTCCTCCCGGAATCTCCAGGCTGCTTATCATGCGATGCGGCTCCAGGCTGTTCGGCACAGTCTTATCCCTTCTGCTGCCGCCAGAATCCTACCTGAAATCCTCTCCTGCAGATAGACAGGATTTAATTGGCGTGCTGAAATAATTCCTGCTTTCGATATCATTTCCCGGATCTCTCAATATCTCCTCAATCCCACCGCTTCTTTCACAGATGCCCTGAAAGAACTGAAAGCCGGAATTGGAATCCTCCACAACCACTTTTTCATGTTTTCCTGGCTGATGATGCTTTTCAGCGCGGTATAAATGGTAGAGCTCATTATAAGTACGTTTTAAAGTTCCATACTTGCCGGAATTGCGAATTCCACAAATCTCCTCCACACTGTATGGCAGAGACGGAACGCCTTCTCTGGTCTCGATGACATAATAGTTGTCGGTCTCCGCCCTTTTCTTTGATGACATCATGGCTTTCCATGAAATGATGTATCAGCAACGCTCTGCCGAAACAGAAAAGGAAATGAAGCGCGGGAAGCGGGTACAGAAAGTAGCTATTGTTTTCAACTTTGCAGGGGAAATCAATTTCCTTTCTGCCAGTCAACCGAAGCGGCAGGGCGCATAGGCACTCAAAAAGACGATACAGCCCTTGTAATCGGGGCTATACCGCCTAATCTGAAATTACTTCCCTCTAACCGTAAACATTTGATTTTCCGGGCTTTTTGAGCCATTTTGATAAAATTTATCTCTTGCTGAACTGAGGCGCACGTCTTGCAGCTTTCAAGCCGTACTTCTTTCTCTCTTTCATACGAGGATCTCTGGTCAGGAAGCCTTCTTTCTTCAGAACCGGTCTGTACTCTGCGTCCACCTGGAGAAGCGCTCTTGCGATGCCGTGTCTGATGGCGCCTGCCTGTCCCGTGTATCCGCCGCCGCGTACATTCACCTGCACATCAAACTTCTCATTGGTGCCGGTAGCCATGAAAGGCTGACGAACGATGACTTTCAGGGTCTCCATCCCGAAATAGTCGTCCATGTTCCTCTTATTGATGACAACATCGCCTTTGCCGGGTGTCAGATACACTCTAGCGATGGATTTCTTTCTTCTGCCTGTGCCGTAATACTTTTCCGTCTTAGCCATGTTTTATCTTATCCTCCTATCCTTTAGAATGTCAGTACCTCAGGCTTCTGAGCCGCATGCTTATGCTCAGGCCCGGCGTATACGAACAGCTTCCTGTACATCTGCCTTCCTAAAGGTCCTTTCGGGAGCATGCCCTTGACTGCCATTTCGATTACCTGTTCCGGCTTCTTAGCCAGCTTTTCTTTCAGAGTGGCCTGCTTCAGGCCGCCCACATAATCGGAATGATGATAATAAATCTTCTGGTCAAGCTTCTTGCCGGTCACCTGAATCTTCTCCGCATTGATGACGATGACATAGTCACCTGTATCCATATGAGGGGTGAAGATGGGCTTGTTCTTTCCTCTTAAAACCTTGGCGACTTCTGAGGACAAGCGTCCCAGCGTCATACCCGCAGCGTCTACTACATACCATTTTCTATCGATTGTAGCTTCACTAGCCATAAAAGTTTTCATTACGTTCCCTCCATATTGCATTTTCCTTGAGTCGGTATCCCGCTTCCGCCGCATCCTGCAGATGTCCGGGCTGCATTCCGCGTTTCTCCGGGACGGTCTTTCTATTTTCAAATGCTTCGCCGGGGCTTTGGCTTGGCATTCGGAATCGTTGCCATACCTGCTTATTTTACTATAACAGGCATCTTCTGTCAATCACTATTTTCCAAAAAATGAGCAAAATTTTAAGGAAAACATTTGAGTTCTCAGAGGAACTCATAGCGCACCAAAGTCAGTCCATGGGCCGGCGCGGTAGGGCCTGCCGCGGCCCGGTCCTTTGCCTTTAGAATCTCCCCCATTGTCTCCGGTTCCCGCTTGCCCTGCCCCACCTCCAGCAGGGTCCCCGCGATGATCCGCACCATGTTGTACAGAAAGCCGTTTCCGCATACCCTGATGACAAGATCCGGCCCCTGTTCTTCCACCTGCAGCGTATAAAGCGTCCGCACCGTGCTGAGCACCTGGGCCCCGGTCTGGCAGAAGCTTTTGAAATCATGCTCTCCCTCCAGACAGGCCCCCGCCTCCCGCATACGCCCCACGTCCAGCGCATGATAGGTAAAATAAGAATACAGCCTCTTTACAGGCATGGGAAACTCTGCCCTGTAAATCCGGTATTCGTAGGTCTTGCGGCTTTCACAGTACCTGGGATGCCAGTCTCCGGCAACCTCCTCGGACCGCTGGATACGGATGTCCTCCGGCAGCCTTTGATTGAGGGCATAGGCAATCTTCTCCGCGGGCATCCGCGCGGTCGTGTCAAATACAGCCACATTGCCCAGGGCGTGCACCCCGGAATCCGTGCGGCTGGCGCCGCAGACTTGAACAGGCTCTCTCAAAAGCTCTGTAAGACATCTGTTCAGCTCGGATTCAATAGTGATTCCGTTGTCCTGGACCTGCCAGCCATGATAATTGGTGCCGTCATAGGCTACAATCATGCGAATACGCTTTTTCTCCATTTCCCGTCCTTTCCTCCCGCCGCGCCGCCAGCCGGCGTCAGCCCTTACCGGAAAAGGCCCCCTTGCCGCCGGTTTCACAGCCTGCCCGCCGCAACACTCACCACCAGATAAACAAAAATGCACAGATATCCCAGCCTGTCCCGCCTCTGATAGATAAGGGGCTTCATCTTTGTCCTGCCCTCCCCGCCCCGGTAGCATCTGGCCTCCATGGCCATGGCCAGATCATTGGCCCTGCGGAACGCGGAGATGAACAAAGGCACCAGAATCGGCACCAGCGCCCTGGCCCTCTTTATAATATTCCCTGTCTCAAAGTCCGCCCCTCTGGCAATCTGTGCTTTCATGATCTTGTCCGTCTCTTCCAGCAGAATCGGAATGAAACGCAGGGCAATGGACATGATCATGGCCACCTCATGCACCGGCACATGAAACACTTTAAAGGGCTTCATCATGCTCTCCATGCCGTCTGTCAGATTGTTAGGCGTGGTGGTTAAAGTCATCAGGGAAGAGCCGATGATCAGCATAGTCAGCCGGACCGCCATGGTGACGGCTGTCCTGAGTCCCTCCACAGTGACCGTCAGCTTCCAGACCGAGACTAACTCCGTACCCGGGGTCAGAAAAAGATTGAACACCACCGTGATCAGCAGCAGAAAGACAATGGCTTTCATTCCTTTTACAATGAATCTGAAAGGTACCCGGGAAAGACCGATGACTGTCGCCAAAAAGATAGCGGCAACCCCATAACCCAGGAAATTCCGAAACAAAAACACAGAAATGATATACAGCAGTGTCCCCCCCAGCTTTACCCTGGGGTCCAGTCTGTGTATCACCGATTCCGTCTGATAATATTGTCCTAATGTAATATCCCTCAGCATATTGCCCCTCGCAGTTCCTTTCATTTGCCCAGTGACCGTAATATGGTCTCCACGGCTTCGTCTGTGGTGGTGGCATTTTCATCCACCTGAAATCCCCTGTCTTTCAGGGCGTGGAGAATGTAAGTAACCTGGGGGGCCGCCAGCCCCACCTCCTCCAATTCTCTGTAATGAGAAAATACCTTTTGGGGCACGTCATCGTACATGACTTTTCCTTTGTTCATGACAATGATCCTGTCCACATATTCCGCCACGTCCTCCATACTGTGGGACACCAAAAGGATAGTCATACCCGTCTGAATCTGCAGCTCCTTGATCTGATGCAGGATCTCGTCCCTGCCCTTGGGATCCAGTCCCGCGGTAGGCTCATCCAATATCAGCACCTCCGGCGCCATGGCCAGTACCCCGGCAATGGCCGCCCTGCGTTTTTGCCCGCCGGACAGCTCAAAAGGGGACTGATAATACAGCTCCGCAGGCAAGCCCACTTTCCGCAGCGCGTCAAATGCCTTGAGCTCCGCCTCCTTTTGATCCATTCCTAAATTTTTCGGCCCGAAACACACATCGCTGAACACATCTATCTCGAAAAGCTGATGCTCCGGGTACTGAAAGACCAGCCCCACCTTGCTGCGCAGCTTTTTCATCCGGAAATCCTTGTCGTAGATGTCCTCGCCTCCAAAATAGATGTGCCCGGAAGTGGCTTTCAGCAGACCGTTCATATGCTGCACCAGCGTGGACTTACCGGATCCCGTATGGCCGATAATGCCTACGAACTGTCCGTCCGGAATCTGGAGGCATACATCGTCCAGCGCTTTCACCGCCAAAGGCCCGTCCTCTCCGTATATATAATTTACATGATCCAGAATAATCGGCATATCGTTACCCCTCCGCCAGGAATGCCAGTGCATCCGCCAGTTCTTCCACGGTCAGTATGCCCTCCGGCAGCCTGACGCCTTTCTCTCGCAGTTCATGGGCCAACAGCGTCACCTGGGGCACATCCAGCCGCAGCGCCTTGAGCCTTTCCACCTGTGAAAAAATCTCCCGGGGCGTTCCCTCCATGGCAATCCTGCCGTTGTCCATGACGAATACTCTGTCTGCATGAATGATCTCCTCCATATAATGGGTGATCAGCACCACCGTGATGCCCTCCACCTGGTTCAGGCCGCGCACGGCCCGGATGACTTCTTTCCTGCCCTTTGGATCCAGCATGGCAGTGGGCTCGTCCAGCACAATACATTTGGGATGCATGGCCAGCACCCCCGCGATGGAGACGCGCTGCTTCTGGCCGCCGGACAGTTTGTTGGGCGAGTGCCTGCGGTACTCATACATACCGACGGCCCTGAGACTTTCCTCCACCCGCTCCCAGATTTCTTTCGTGGGAACTCCCATGTTCTCCGGTCCAAAGCCCACATCCTCCTCCACTACCTGTCCGATGATCTGATTGTCCGGATTCTGAAATACCATACCCGCTCTCTGCCGGATATCCCAGATATGCTCTTCTTCCGCAGTATCCATTCCGTCCACCCACACAGTCCCCTCCGTAGGATTCAGGATGGCATTGATATGCTTGGCCAGAGTGGATTTTCCGGAACCGTTATGGCCCAGGATGGCGATAAATTCCCCTGCCTGAACGTCCAGGTTGACCTTGTCCACGGCAGTGGTGATGCCCTCTACATTTCCCTCTTCATCCCGTCTGATATATTCATACACCAGCTCCTTTGTCCGAATGATTCCCATATTTATCCTCTCTTCGCCTTGCGGCCCAAAGCTTCTTCTCACACTGTTCACATTATATTAAATTCCGCTGACGATTACAAGCCAAAATCATTGCTCTCCATATCAGATTTACAAAATTCCTTTCCTGTGCTATTCTTATGATACAAAATCAAATCTCAGGGAAAGGAATTCCTTTTTATGGATAGAGAAAAAATCTTGAAGATGGTCCTGGTTTTGGCGGCCATCGTCGTTATTGCAGCCAGCCTGGGCAAACTGTTTCGCAGAAATTCTATGAGTTTAACCGAATATGCCCAGCTAAACGAGAGCGCTTCCGTCTCGTCCGCTCCCCCGCAAAGCGATGACGCCTCACAGGACGCTTCCACCGATACCTCAGACAGCGCAGATGACTCTCAGCAGTCTCATGTCTCCTCCCTGATCGGCGCTTCCCTCAATGCCGGCATCCCGCAGCAGCAGCGCGTATCCCTGGAAGAGGGGTTTTATTACGAGCCCGTCTCCGACAATTTGCGCCGCTTCATGACAGGCATCTCTTTCCCCGCAGAGGATCCCGGGGAAATTCCCGCGAAAGAGCGTTCCGAAACGGCAGACTCCGCGGAAAGAGACTTTGCCAAAGAAAATTCCGTGGCAAAGCCTTTCGCGGAAAAGTCTGCCGATGCCGCTGAGGACTCTCTCCGGGAGAATTCTGCCGCTGAAGCCGCCGCGCCTGCCGTCACCTTTGACGAACTTAGATACGTTCACATACTGCACTATGATTTTAACGGAGAACCCGCCGAGGGAGAGCTCATATGCAACGCGTCCATTGCCCAGGATCTTCTGGAGATTTTCCGGGAACTTTACCGCAATGAATATCAACTGGAGAGCGTACTCCTCATTGATGAATTCGACGGCGACGACACAGCCTCCATGGAGGCTAACAATACCTCCTGCTTCAATTACCGCACCGTAGAGGGTACGGAACGCCTCTCAAAGCACGCCTATGGCCTGGCTGTTGACATCAATCCCCTGTACAATCCGTACATTACCTACGCGGAGGATGGCGCCGAACAGGTCTCCCCCGCCTCTGCCCTGCCCTATGCCGACAGAGACCTGAGCTTTCCCTACAAAATTACAGAGGAAGACCTGTGCTACAGGCTCTTTATCGAACATGGCTTTACCTGGGGCGGCCACTGGAACAATGTAAAGGACTACCAGCATTTCCAGAAAGCGCCCTGACAGCCTGACCCTATATTTTGATCTCCGTCCATTTGCCCTGTCTGAATCGGATACTGGCCAGAATAAAGCGTGACAGCTGGTCCGCAATGACGCCGATCCAGATGCCTGTAATGCCCCGGCCCAGCACATATCCGAAGAAATATGAGCCGAACGTCCTGACTAAGGTCACGCTGAACGTGGAGGCAATGGCTGTATACAAGGTATCCCCCGCTCCCCGCAGACACCCCATGTAAATCACCTGCGCGATCTGCAGGATCACCACAAATATGATAATGCGCATAATGCTCACGCCGATCTCCACAATCTCCTCTTCCTCAAAGAACAGCTCCATCAAAGCTCTCGCCCCAAAGAAATATACCATTGCCAGCACCACCGAAATTACGCTTCCGATCATGCGGCAGGTCTTGCCGTACTGCTTTGCTCTCTGAGGCTCTCTCGCTCCCAGACTGTATCCGATGAGAGCCACCGCAGTGGCCTGCAGGCCGTCTCCAAAGGAGAACGACAGGCCCATGATATTCATCCCCACCTGATGGGCCGCCATGGCCGCTGTCCCCTGATTTGCTGCCATGATGGCTGTCAGCATGAAGCCGATACGCATGAGGATCTGTTCCGCGAAAACGCTGTAGCCCACCTTAACGATATTCTTCAGAGCCTCCAGAGTGGGTTTTATCCGCTCTTTCATGATTGTGGGAATGCTGATGAAATTATCAGGCTTCCAAACGGACAGAACGCTCATGATGCTGGACACCACAGTCCCCAGCACCGTAGCCAGCGCCGCGCCCCGGATCCCCAAAGCCGGGAATCCGAAATGCCCCTGGATCAGCAGATAATTAAACAGGATATTCACTGTGTTGGACACCAGGTTTGTACGCATGGTGATCCGTGTATTCCCCGCTCCCCGCTGTGCAGAGTTGATACCCATCTGAACACAATTGAAAATCATTCCGCCCATGATAATTCTGAAATACAGTACCGCGCTGTCATGAGTGACCTCCTCGGAACCGCACAGACGCATAACAGGATCCGCCAGCACCACCATCAGAATGCTGATGGCAACGGACATCACAACGATGAACACAAGGAAAGTTGCAAATATCTGATTTGCCTCCTCCCGTTTCCCCTGTCCCTTTCGTCTGGCCACCAGCGCGGATATGGAAACATTGGCCGCAATGAACAGGGACAGGCCTACGAATTTGGGCTGGGTGGTCAGTCCCACCGCTGCCACGGCGTAGGAGCCCATGGAGCTCACCATCAGTGAATCCACCAAACCTGCAAACGCGGCAAAAAATGACTCCAGGATAGCGGGCCATGCCATATCCAGAGTCTTCTTTACATCATCCTTGTCATACTGAAATAATTTCATGCCTAAACTCCTGTGAAAAAGGGAACCAATGATTTCCCATTGGCTCCCTGTCCCATTTCTTTGCTTCGATTTACACAAGTTCCAGAATGACTTCCATAGCGGCATCGCCCTTGCGGAGGCCCTTTTTGATGATCCTGGTATAACCGCCCTTGCGGTCCGCATACTTTGTCCCATATTCGTCAAACAGCTTTGCGGCCAGGTCAACTTCCTTGGTATTTCTCTTGCGGCCTGCAGCCTCTGTGGGAACATACACCACCGGATACAGCACTTTCAGAATCTGACGTCTTGCATGCAGTCTGGAGGGCATATCCTTTTTGATTTCTTTCTCCACGTTCTCATACTTAGTAACGCGCTTGCCGTCGATTACCTCCTTGACGCGCTTGCCGTCCTTGTCCTTTACGGGTACTTTGGCGGTAACGGTAACGGTCTCGAAATTGTCTTTCTCCCTGACCGCCAGCGCAATCAAATGCTCTGCAATCTTCTTCACTTCCTTGGCCCTGGCCTCAGTGGTAACGATTTTCCCATGATAAAGCAGCGCGGTTACCTGATTTCTCAAAAGCGCCTTTCTCTGGGAGGATGTCCTTCCTAATTTTCTGTACTTTGCCATAATAGTTTTCCTTTCTCCTTTCATGGTACACCAGGCCATGCCTTTGGTCTTACTCGCCCAGTGCAGCCGCGTTTAAGCGGCACTTTGATTTCCATTTAGAGATAAACCGCAAGCGCACCCTTCGGCTTTACCGCCCGCAGATAATCTTTCTTACATTAGGTGCAAATCAAAGCGCAAAAGTTGCGCTTGAAGAATGCCCGCCCTCTGGGCATTCTTCCGAGTGAGATTGGCTTACAAAGCGAACCTGTTCTAGAACTTCTTCTCACTCTTCGCTGGGATTCAGCTGCAGCCCCAGTTCTTTCAACTTCGCCAACACTTCCTCCAGGGATTTCCGTCCCAGATTGCGGACTTTCATCATATCCTCCGAAGTCTTGTTGCACAGCTCTTCCACTGTATTGATGCCTGCCCGCTTTAAGCAATTATAGGAACGAACCGAAAGCTCCAGTTCGTCTATGCTCATCTCCAGCACTTTTTCCCTCTCATCATCCTCTTTCTCCACCATGACTTCCGCAGTCTTGGCGTTCTCGGACAGGTCGATGAAGAGGCTCAGATGCTCACTGAGCACTTTCGCCGCAAGGCTTACAGCCTCGTCGGGAGCCAAAGTCCCATTCGTAAACACATCCAGCGTCAGCTTATCGTAATCGGTAATCTGGCCCACTCGGGTATTCTCTACCGAAACATTTACTCTCTCAACAGGCGTGTATATGGAATCAATCGCAATCACACCAATCGGTAAATCCTCGTGTTTGTTCTTATCGGCGCTCACATAACCGCGGCCCTTGGTGATCGTCAGCTCAATATAAAGCTTTGCATCTTTGCCGCTCAGCGTGGCAATCACCAGATCCGGATTCAGAATCTCGATATCCTGGTCTGCCTGAATATCAGAAGCGTGCACGATGCCCTCGCCCTCATACTCGATGTACGCAGTCTTGGCTTCATTGGTCTCGCTGTTATTCTTGATGGCAAGGCTTTTGATGTTCATAATGATCTCTGTCACATCTTCCTTGACGCCGGGCATACCGCTGAACTCATGGAGCACGCCTTCGATCTTGATCTGGCTCACTGCCGCTCCGGGGAGAGAGGAAAGCATGATTCTGCGCAAAGAATTGCCAAGGGTAATACCGTAGCCTCTTTCCAGAGGCTCTACTGTGAATCTGCCATACTTCTTGTCTTCTGAAATCTCAGCAACCTCAATATTGGGTCTCTCAAATTCAAACACTCGAATACCCTCCTTTTTTTGTTTATGAATACACAAGCACTCCGAAGCCATATTCCTCCTTTTCTTTGGCGGAATATGACCTCAGAGGCCAGCAGGGATTACTTGGAGTACAACTCGACAATAAGCATTTCGTCCACAGGAGCATCAATCATCTCTCTGGTAGGAAAGTTCTTGATCGTTCCTTTCAGGTTTTCCATATCGACTTCCATCCACTCGGGTACCAGTCTGCCGCCGGTCACTTCGACGATTTCCTTATACCGCTGCAGGGATTTTGCCTTTTCGCTGATTTCAATCACATCGCCGGCTTTGATCAAATAGGAGGGAATGTTTACTTTCTTGCCGTTTACAAGGATATGCTTATGGCCGACCACCTGTCTTGCCTCTCTCCTTGTCCTGGCAAATCCCATTCTGAACACCACATTGTCCAATCTTCTCTCCAGCAGAATCATCAGATTCTCACCGGTCATTCCTTTCATCCTGTCGGCTTTCTCGTAATAGTTCCGGAAAGGCTTCTCCAGAACGCCGTAGATGAATTTTGCTTTCTGCTTCTCCCGAAGCTGTAAGCCATATTCGCTTACTTTCTTGCCGGCTCTTACATTCTGCCTCTTGGACTTTTTGTCATAACCCAGAAAAGACGGCTCAAGTCCCAGAGCTCTGCATCTCTTCAATACGGGTACGCGATTTACTGCCATATTCTGTTTTCCTCAACTTTCCTGTTTGTTTACAGTGCCCGAAAGCACCTTCTTCCAACTTGTCAATTTGCTTTTGGCCGTTAGACACGGCGTCTTTTAGGCGGTCTGCATCCATTGTGGGGCACAGGGGTCACGTCGCGGATGCTCACTACCTCAAGTCCGCACGCAGAAAGCGCCCTGATAGCAGCCTCGCGCCCTGAGCCGGGCCCTTTTACAAATACATCCACTGATTTCAGTCCATGTACCAAAGCCGCTTTCGTAGCTGTCTCTGCGGCCATCTGAGCCGCATACGGAGTAGATTTCCTTGAACCTCTAAATCCCAGACCACCGGCACTCGCCCAGCTCAAAGCATTACCCTGGGTATCCGTCAGCGTAACAATGGTATTGTTAAAAGAAGACTGGATATGTGCCTGTCCGCGTTCAACGTTTTTCTTAACGCGCTTTTTTGTCACTTTTTTTGCAACTTGTTTCGCCATTTTAAACTAACCTACTTTCTCATCATTCTACAGTTACATTCCTTGCGGAACCTTCTAAATCTGCCTTGCTAATTCAGAAGTTACTTTTTCTTGTTCGCAACGGTCCTCTTGGGTCCTTTGCGGGTTCTTGCGTTGTTCTTGGTATTCTGACCGCGAACAGGCAGGCCCTTACGGTGACGGATGCCGCGATAGCAGCCGATTTCCTGCAGACGCTTGATATTCAGGGCAATCTCACGCCTCAGATCGCCTTCCACTGTGACGCCGAGCTTCTCCATAGCCTCTGAAATCCGCTTCACCTCATCATCGGTGATGTCTCTGACTCTGGTATCGGGATTTACGCCCGCCTCTTTCAGAATCTTGTTAGAGGTAGTTCTGCCGATTCCATAGACATAGGTCAGTCCGATTTCAATACGTTTCTCTCTGGGTAAGTCAACACCTGCGATACGAGCCATTTAAATTTCCTCCATTTTCTGTTACTAATTGATTGGGGCTTCCACCCAACCGGACACTCATTTCCCTGATCCATCCGATCTTTCCAGAACAGCCTGCTTCAACCCTGCAAGAAATGCGCTGGCGCATTTCTTGCGAGCGAAACATAGATTTTCTTAAATCATGTCCTTTATGATTTTAGAAAATCTTTTCGCTCTGGTATCAAGAAGTAATCTCCTGTAAGCCCTATCCCAGTTCTATGTTAATCAATACACAGGCCCTTACGCCTGTACATTGGTTCAGCCGCGCATAAAAACAGGACAAGAACTCACTTAACATGCCGCAGTCCTCTCGGGAACCGCGCTCATGCGGTGATTATCCCTGTCTCTGCTTGTGTTTCGGATTCTCGCAGATTACTCTGATGCGTCCTTTTCTCTTGATGATCTTGCACTTTTCGCACATTGGTTTTACTGATGACCTAACTTTCATCTCAAACCCTCCTTTCAAAAAAGACCATTTTGTATTATAACATGGGAAAAACTTGTTTGCAACCATTTTTTGTGATTATTTTAGGTTGTCTGCAAGTTTTTCCCAAAATCCAACGAGTTTCTTTTCTTACTTATCTCTCCAGATGATGCGCCCCTTGGTCAGATCATAAGGTGACAGCTCCAGCGTCACCCTGTCCCCGGGAAGGATACGGATGAAGTTCTGACGGAGCTTGCCGCTGATATGGGCAAGCACTCTGTGTCCATTTTCCAGCTCCACCTGGAACATGGTATTCGGAAGCTTCTCTACCACAGTACCCTCGATTTCGATTACATCACTTTTAGACATATATTTCCTCCACTTATTCTTGATTGCTCCTGCAGTCCTTTGCGCCGTATTCGATTACAGGAGGCTGCACTTGCTTCCTATAATACAGCTTCAGCGCGTACCTGATCTCCTCCGCATATACCTTTTCCCCTTTTTGCAGCCTGTGGAGCAGTTCTTTCTCCACCCATGCATTGATGGGCTGTATATGCTTTCTGCGCTTCTTTTTCGGCGCCTCCGGCTTTTTTTGTTTTCCATCGCACAGAAAGACAAAATCCGCTTCCTGCGCCACGACTACATATAAGCATCCCTTGTCATGTCCGGCCTTTGAGGTCACAAACTGTCCTATCATACAAACCCATGCCTTTCTGTAGCCTGCCATAATCATTCCAAAATCAATTCCGTTACGGATCCGTCAGCATTTGGTCAGGATCTCAGGCTCACCGTCCGTTATCAGAATGGTATTCTCGTAATGGGCCGACAGAGAACCGTCCTCTGTCACCACTGTCCAGTCATCGTCCAGCCATTCCACATCCGCCCTGCCCATATTGATCATGGGCTCTACGGCCAAGGTCATTCCGGGCCGGAGCCTGGGGCCGCGCTTTATCTGGGCAAAATTGGGGATCTGGGGATCCTCGTGAAGCTTTGTCCCCACGCCGTGGCCCACCAGATCGCGCACAATACCATAACCGTAAGGCTTCACGTATGCCGCAATGGCATTGGAAATTTCAAAAAGATGATTTCCGGCTTTTGCCTTTTTTATACCCTCAAAAAAGCTTTCCCTGGTCACATCGATCAGCTTCCTGGCCTCCGGGCTGATCTGGCCAACACCATGAGTCCTGGCCTCGTCGGAATGATAACCCTTATAAATCATTCCTGCGTCCAGGCTGACAATATCGCCCTCCTGGAGGATACGGTGCTTGCTGGGTATGCCGTGCACCACCTCATCATTCACGGATACGCAGATGCTTGCAGGAAATCCATTATAATGGAGGAAATTCGGAATCCCTCCCAGCTTTCGGATCAGGCTGTCCCCTTTGATGTCAATCTCCCTTGTGGAGATGCCGGGGCGTATCATCTCCTCCAGCTCCTTGTGCACAAGGGCCAGCCGCCTGCAGGATTCCCGGATCAGCTTGATCTGTTCTTCTGTCTTAATAATAATCGCCATGATGCAACATCCCTATCCTAAAATCTCTACGATGTTCCGGAATACATCCTGCATCGCCAGAGTGCCGTCCACGGTCCGCAAAACGCCTTTCTCCGTGTAATACTCTATCAGGGGCTGGGTCTGGTTATGGTAAACTTTCAGACGATTCTGCACCGTCTCAGGCTTGTCGTCATCCCGCAGCACAAGCTCAGAGCCGCAGCTGTCGCAGATCCCCTCTTTCTTCGGCGGAATATGCTCCACATGGTATGTGGCGCCGCACTTCAGGCATGCCCGTCTGCCGGACATCCTCTTTACGATATTCTCGTCAGGCACATCCACATCCACCGCATAATCGATTTTTTCTCCCAGTTTCTCCAGGGCTTCATCCAGCACCTGAGCCTGGGGAATGGTCCTGGGAAATCCGTCCAGCACATAGCCGCTTTCACAGTCCGGCTGTGCAACCCTGTCCAGCAGGATTTTCACTGTCAGCTCATCCGGAACCAAAAGTCCCTGGTCCATGTACTGCTTTGCCTCTTTGCCCAGCTCCGTGCCGTTCTTGATGTTGGCCCGGAAGATATCCCCTGTGGATACATGGGGAATCCCGTATTCCTGTGCAATCATTTTCGCCTGGGTCCCTTTTCCGGCACCCGGCGCTCCCAACATGATAATCTTCATTATGATACCCCCTGCCCGCTTAAGCGGGCGTAAATTGCCGAACCCTTTCGTCCGGCAAGACATTTGATAAAAGGAGCTTTCCCCATATCCGGGAAAGCTCCTCCTGTAAGCTTCGTGCTCCGGCCGGCAAATCCCTTTCCCTGCCTGTCTGGCCTTTATTTCTCCAGGAAGCCCTTGTAATTGCGGACCAGCATCTGTGATTCCACCTGTTTCATGGTCTCCAGAATGACGCTGACGATAATGATAAGGCTGGTGCCGCCAAAGGACACGGATGCCTTGAATACGCCGCTGAAAATGTAAGGCAGCACCGCGATAATCGTCAGGCCTACTGCACCGATGAATACAATGTAGTTCAAAACCTTGTTCAGATAGTCGCTGGTGGGCTTTCCGGGTCTGATGCCCGGAATAAAGCCGCTCTGCTTCTTCATATTGTCGGCGATCATCAAAGGATTGAACGTAATGGAAGTATAAAAATATGCAAAGAATATAATCATTGCAATATACAAAAGCAATCCTGCGGAATACCATATCTGGCCCGGATTGCACCAGTTGCCGGCATTGAGGTATTTCAGGATCTCGCTCCAGACACCTGTGCCGTTATATCCCGCAAAGGAAGAAATATAACCGGGAAGAGACACCAGCGACTGTGCGAAGATAACGGGAATAACGCCTGCGGTATTCACCTTGAGCGGAATGTTGGATGCCTGGCCTCCCACCATCTTTCTGCCCTGGACTTTGTTCGCATACTGCACGGGTATCCGGCGGACACCATCATTTAAAATAATGACCAGCACCACCATGGCAATGATGACCGCAAATATGATCACCACCGCAAGCACTGCCGTAGCCGGAGCCTTGCCGAACACAAACTGCTGGAACAGATTGCCCAAATCCTCCGGAAGTCTGGAAATAATATTGATGACCAGAACGATGGAAATGCCGTTTCCGATACCGTTCTCGGTGATTCTCTCACCCACCCACATAAGGAACGCACTGCCTGCCGTCAGAGTCGCAATCGCACAGACCACGTTTAAGGCATTATACTGGATCAGATACCCCTGCCTGCCAAAACCGATGGCCATGGCCGTGGACTGGATCAGCGCCAGACCTATGGTCACATATCTGGTAATGGCAGCAATCTTCTTTCTTCCGTCCTCGCCGTCCCGCTGCATTTCCTCCAGCTTGGGGATTGCAATGGTAAGCAGCTGCATGATGATGGAGGATGTGATATACGGAGTGATGTTCAAAGCCAAAATGGACATGTTGATGAACGAGCCGCCCGTAATCGCATCAAAGAAGCTAAAGGTTCCGCTGGACTGGGCTGCAAACCAGTTCCTGAAATAATCTCCGTTCACTCCCGGCACAGGTAGCTGTGATCCGATACGGATCACAACTAACATGGCGAAAGTAAAGAGAATCTTGTCTCTAAGCTCTTTAATTTTGAATGCGTTCTTCAGCGTCGTAAGCATTACATCACCTCTGCTGTTCCACCAAGCGCCTCAATCTTTTCTTTTGCGGATGCACTGTACGCGTCTACCTTCACATTGAGCTTTTTGGTAAATTTTCCGTTCCCGAGAACCTTTACGCCGTCCCCGCACTTCTTGATGATGCCGGCCTCCAGCAGCGTATTCACATCTACTGTGGAGCCGTCTTCAAAGCGCTCTAAATCGCTCAAATTAACAGCAATGATATCTTTGGAATTGATATTGGTGAAGCCTCTCTTGGGGATACGTCTGTACAAAGGCATCTGGCCGCCCTCGAACCCAATCCTGGGAGCTCCGGAACGGGCTTTCTGGCCCTTGTGTCCCTTACCGGCAGTCTTGCCGTTTCCCGAACCATGTCCGCGGCCTCTCCTGAAATCATTATGCTTGGATCCTATCGCGGGTCTTAAATTGGATAATTCCATTTCAAACACCTCCTTTTCGACTATACTTCTTCCACTTTCAGCAAATGGCCTACCCTGCGAATCTGTCCTCTTGTAGCGGCATTGTCAGGGAGAATGATCGACCTGCCGATCTTGCGGAGTCCCATAGATTCAACGATTGCCTTGTTCTTCGCAACGGCGCCGATGGTGGACTTTACCAAAGTGATTTTCAATTTCTTATCTGTGTCTGCCATTGTTGCTCTCCTTTCTACTGCTGGCACAGCAATGCCTTATGCCAACACTTCTTCAACGGATTTGCCACGGCTCTTGGCCACTTCCTCAGGGGATTTCAGCTGGCTCAAGCCGGTAATCGTTGCAAGGACCACGTTCTGCTTGTTGTTGGAGCCAAGAGACTTGGTACGGATATTCTTAATGCCTGCAAGCTCGCACACCACACGTGCAGGGCCGCCTGCAATGATACCGGTACCATCGGGAGCTTTCTTGAGCAGAACGTTTGCGGAGCCATATTTGCCGACGAAATCATGAGAGATGGAATTGTTCTCATCCAGCGCCACATGCACCAGATGCTTCATAGCATCTTCCTTACCCTTGCGGATCGCCTCCGGAATTTCTACCGCCTTGCCAAGTCCTGCGCCTACGTGGCCGTTGCCGTCGCCCACCACTACCAGAGCGGTAAAGCGCATGTTGCGTCCGCCCTTGACGGTCTTGGCAACACGCTTGATGGCTACAACCTTATCGTTCAATTCGAACTGGCTTGCATCTATGATTGTGTGTTTCATGGTGTATTCCTCTTCCTTTCCTAGAATTCCAGGCCAGCTTCTCTGGCTGCGTCAGCTAATGCTGCAACTTTACCATGGTATATATAACCGCCTCTGTCAAAGACAACCGTTGTGATGCCTTTTTCCACTGCCCTTTTGGCAATGACGGTACCAATATATTTTGCCGCAGCGACGTCATTGGTCTTCGTAAGCTCTGCCTTGATATCTTTCTCAAGGGTGGAAGCGGATACTAATGTATTCCCAACAGTATCATCGATAATTTGAGCATACATATGATTATTGCTTCTGAAAACTGCCAGGCGGGGCCTTTCGGCAGTGCCACTGAAGCGGTTACGAATTCTCATGTGCTTTTTCGCACGTACTTCTTTTCTTGACTTCTTGTTAACCATCTTCATACTCTCCTTATCTGTTATTTCTTACCGGTCTTACCAACTTTACGCCTGATGACCTCGTCGGCATACTTGATACCCTTGCCCTTGTAAGGCTCAGGTCTTCTCTTGTCTCTGATCTCAGCAGCGAATTGGCCGACTTTCTCTTTATCGATACCCTTGACGATGATGACGTTGGTACCCTCTACCACAGACTCAATGCCCTCGGGGTCATCCATCTCCACAGGGTGGGAGTATCCAAGATTCAAGGTCAGCTTTTTACCGGACTTTGCAGCCCTGTAGCCGACACCGTTCACCTCAAGCTTCTTCTCATAGCCGGTGGTAACGCCTACCACCATATTGTTGATGAGAGTTCTTGTCAGGCCGTGAAGAGATT
This sequence comes from uncultured Acetatifactor sp., assembly GCA_910584235.1. Classification (GTDB taxonomy): domain Bacteria; phylum Bacillota; class Clostridia; order Lachnospirales; family Lachnospiraceae; genus Acetatifactor. Next base: position 20,253 of record CAJTZD010000035.1, on the reverse strand, counting down.
TCATCTTCTTTAAATCATTGGGCCTGCTTACATGAACCACATTGCCTTCCATCTTGATTTCCATTTCAGAGGGCAGAACTCTCTCCAGCGTGCCCTTGGGACCTTTCACAGTCACTTTGTTATTTTCTGCGATATCCACAGTTACGCCTGCGGGAATCGCGATTGGCATTCTACCTATACGTGACATGCCCGTACCTCCTATATTTTATATCATAACATCTCATGCTCAAAAAATCTATGGCGCCATCCCGGAAGAACGCTTCTCTTGCGTTCTTCCGCGTGTAACTTAGATTTTCTTAGGCGGCGTACTTTGCGCCTTAGGAAATCTTTACACGCTGTTACCAGACGAAAGCCAGCACCTCTCCGCCCACATTCAGCTCACGGGCTTTCTTGTCCGTGATCACACCCCGGTTGGTGGAAATGATGGCAATTCCTAAACCTCCCAGTACCCTGGGCAGTTCATCCTTACCTGCGTACACACGAAGACCGGGCTTGGAGATTCTCTTGATGCCGGAGATGATCTTCTCGTTCTTGTCGGCGCCGTATTTCAGGGTGATATGGATAGCCTTGAAATTGCCGTCGTCGATTACGTCAAATTTCGTGATATACCCCTCGTCGAAAAGAATCTGGGCAATTGCCAGCTTCATCTTGGAAGCAGGGATATCCACTGTATCATGCTTGGCAGAATTAGCGTTACGGATTCTTGTAAGCATATCTGCGATGGGATCGCTCATTGTCATTGTATTTTCCTCCTTCCTTACCAGCTCGCCTTCTTGACACCAGGTATCTGCCCCTTGTATGCCAGTTCGCGGAAGCAGACTCTGCAAATGCCATACTTTCTTAAGTAAGCGTGGGGACGGCCACAAATCTTGCAACGCGTATAAGCCTGGGTGGAGAACTTCGGCTTGCGCTGCTGTTTAATCTTCATCGATGTCTTAGCCATGAAAAATCTACCTCCTTATTGTTTTGCGAAAGGCATGTTGAACAGTGTCAACAGCTCGCGCGCCTCTTCATCGGTCTTAGCAGTGGTCACGATGATCACATCCATACCTCTGGTCTTGTCAATCTTGTCGTACTCGATCTCGGGGAAGATGAACTGCTCCTTGATGCCAAGGGCATAATTTCCTCTCCCGTCGAAAGCATTGGGATTGACGCCTCTGAAGTCACGCACGCGGGGCAGCGCCAGGTTCACCAGACGATCCATGAACTCATACATCTTCTCGCCGCGCAGTGTGGTCTTGCAGCCGATGTTCATGCCCTCACGGATCTTGAAGTTCGCCACGGACTTCTTCGCCTTGGTAAGGACTGCTTTCTGGCCGGTGATGATTTCCATGTCGGACACGGCGTTCTCAAGAACCTTGGGATTCTCTTTGGCTTCGCCTACGCCCATGTTGATGACGATCTTCTCAAGCTTGGGAACTTCCATCACGTTTTTATATCCGAATTTCTTTGTCATTGCGTCTACAATCGTCTCGTAGTACGCTTCTTTTAATCTTGCCACTTTTCGTTCCTCCTTCCTATTGATCAGTCAATCACTTCGCCTGTCTTCTTCGCGAAACGAACCTTTTTGTCTCCTTCCATCTTGAAGCCGACTCTGGTAGGCTGTCCCTTGTAGACAAGCATTACGTTAGAGATATCAATAGGAGCTTCCCTCTGGATGATGCCTCCGTTGGGGTTCGCGGCAGAGGGCTTCGCATGCTTTGTGATCATATTCACACCTTCCACGATTACTCTGTGATTCTTCCGGTCAATGGAGACCACCTTTCCCTCTGCATTACAATCTCTGCCGGCGATTACCTTTACGGTGTCGCCTTTCCGAATCTTTAACATAGCCATTATGGGCACCTCCTTATAACACTTCGGGAGCCAGAGATACGATCCTCATGAACTGCTTGTCACGAAGCTCTCTTGCAACCGGCCCAAAAATACGGGTTCCTCTGGGTGTCTTGTCATCCTTTATGATGACTGCAGCATTCTCATCAAATCTGATATAGGAACCATCCTTGCGGCGTACTTCCTTGACAGTACGGACCACGACTGCCTTAACAACATCGCCTTTCTTCACAACGCCGCCTGGTGTTGCGTCTTTTACGGATGCAACGATTATATCGCCCACATGCGCATATCTTCTCGTAGAGCCGCCCATGACACGGATGCACAGAAGTTCCTTTGCACCGGTATTATCAGCGACTTTCAGTCTTGTCTCCTGCTGAATCATGATTTTCCTCCTTCGCCGCCTTTACGGCCAAATTTCATATGAACCGGCCAAGCTTATTTGGCTTTCTCTATGATCTCGACAAGTCTCCATCTCTTATCCTTTGACAGGGGTCTTGTCTCCATGACCTTGACGGTATCTCCGATGCCGCACTCGTTATTCTCGTCATGCGCCTTCAGTTTATAGGTGCTTTTTACGATCTTCTTATAACGGGGATGCTTCACATGCTCTTCGATAGCCACGACTATTGTCTTATCCATCTTATTGCTGGTAACCTTGCCAACACGGACTTTTCTCAAATTTCTTTCCACGATTGATCTCCTTTCATTGCCACAGGGCAATTACGCTTTTGACTTCTCGGTAATGACTGTGTTAATACGTGCAATGTTCTTCCTGACTTCCTTGATCCTTGCAGTATTGTCCAGCTGGTTGGTTGCGTTCTGGAATCTCAAATTGAAAAGCTCTTTCTTTGCAGCAACAAGGTCCTTTCCTAACTCTTCCACGGACTTGTTCTTTAATTCTTCTACAAACTTGCCTGATTTCATTCTTCTACACCGCCTTCCGAATCTGCCTTTGCAATGATTTTACACTTGCAGGGAAGCTTATGCATTGCCAGACGCAGCGCTTCCTTTGCCTGATCCTCGGGAACACCGGCAATCTCAAACATTACACGGCCGGGCTTAACGACTGCTACCCAGTACTCAACGGAACCTTTACCGGAACCCATACGTGTCTCGGCAGGCTTTGCCGTAACGGGCTTGTCAGGGAAGATTTTGATCCACACCTGTCCGGTACGCTTTGTATAACGGGTAAGAGCGATACGTGCCGCCTCGATCTGATTGGATTTGATCCAGCAGGGCTCTACAGCCACCAGACCATATTCACCATTGGAAACGGTGTTGCCCCTGGATGCCTTGCCTGAAAGGCTGCCGCGGAACTGTTTACGATGCTTTACTCTCTTGGGCATTAACATTATTTATCACTCCCTTCCGTCTGATTTCCTTTTGTGGGAAGTATCTCGCCTTTATAAATCCAAACCTTGACGCCAACCTTGCCGTAGGTCGTGCTGGCCTCTGCAAAACCGTAATCAATATCCGCCCTCAGGGTCTGAAGGGGAATGGTTCCCTCGCTGTAGAACTCGGTACGTGCGATATCGGCGCCGCCCAGACGTCCGCCGCATGCCGCCTTGATGCCCAGGGCGCCCGCTTTCATAGTCCTGCCCATGCAGGATTTCATGGCACGTCTGAAAGACACACGGTTCTCCAGCTGCTGCGCGATGTTCTCGGCCACCAGCTGCGCGTCTCTGTCAGGTCTCTTAATCTCCTTGATGTCGATTAAGACTTTCTTGTCAGTCATCTTGGAAAGCTCTGTCTTGGTGACTTCGATTTCGGCGCCGCCCTTGCCGATGATGACACCGGGCTTTGCGGTATGGATGATGACTCTGATCCGATCTGACGCTCTCTCGATCTCGATCTTGGAGATGCCCGCGCTGTATAGTTTCTTCTTCAGGTACTTTCTGATATTGTAATCTTCTACAAGATAATCTGCAAAATCAGACTCGGCGTACCATCTGGAATCCCATTCTTTAATAACTCCGACTCTTAAGCCATGAGGATTAACTTTCTGTCCCATTTATTTGTCCGCTCCTTTCCCTACTTCCTCTCATCCAGCACAACAGTGATATGACTTGTTCTCTTCTCGATCCTGTAAGCACGGCCCTGTGCCCTGGGATGGATGCGCTTCATGGTAGGTCCCTTATTCGCAAAGCACTCTGCCACATAAAGGTTATCCCTGTTCATGCCATTGTTGTTCTCAGCGTTTGCCGCTGCCGATTCGATCAGCTTCTTGATAAGGCTGGAAGCATATCTGGGATTATATTCCAAAATTGCAAGTGCCGTCTGCACATCCTTGCCTCTGACAGCGTCCAGTACGAAGCATGCCTTCTGTACGGACACTCTTGCATAAGACAATTTTGCCGAAGGCCTTGCGTCCTTCTGTGCATTTCTCTCTCTCTTAATCTGACTTCTGTGTCCCTTAGCCATTAATCTAAACCCTCCTTATCCTTACCTAACCTTGGACTTCTTCTCATCCTTGCCATGACCGCGGTAGGTTCTGGTGGCAACGAACTCGCCCAGCTTATGGCCAACCATGTCCTCGGTAACATATACAGGTACATGCTTTCTGCCATCATGGACCGCAATGGTGTGTCCCACAAAGGAAGGGAAAATTGTAGAACGACGGGACCATGTCTTGATGACCTGCTTCTGTCCGGAAGCATTCAAAGCATCTATTTTCTTTAACAGGCTTTCATCTGCGAAAGGCCCTTTTTTCAGTGATCTAGCCATTATCTTTCCTCCTCAATCTTACTTGATCGCTCTGCCGTCACGTCTTCTTACAATCAGCTTATCGGAAGCCTTCTTGCCCTTGCGCGTCTTGTAGCCAAGTGCAGGCTTGCCCCAAGGAGTGCTGGGACCGGGACGTCCGATACCGGTCTTGCCTTCGCCGCCGCCGTGAGGATGGTCATTGGGGTTCATAACGGAACCGCGGACGGTGGGACGGATGCCCATGTGGCGCTTACGGCCGGCTTTTCCTACATTGATCAGGTTGTGCTCGGCGTTTCCAACGATACCTACGGTAGCACGGCATGTGAGAGGAACCATTCTCATCTCGCCCGAGGGGAGACGCAGCGTGGCGTACTTGCCCTCTTTTGCCATCAGCTGTGCGCTGTTCCCTGCGGAGCGGGCCATCTGGCCGCCTTTTCCGGGATACAGCTCCACATTGTGTACCATGGTACCTACCGGAATCTCGGACAAAGGCAGGCAGTTGCCCACTCTCACTTCGGCTTCCGGACCGTTCATGACTTTCATGCCGTCAGTGAGGCCCTGGGGAGCGAGGATATAGGATTTCTGGCCGTCCGCGTAGCAGATCAGCGCAATGTTCGCGGATCTGTTGGGATCGTACTCGATGCCCATTACAGTTGCGGGAATGCCGTCCTTATTTCTCTTGAAATCGACGATTCTGTATTTTCTTCTGCATCCGCCGCCCTTGTGCCTTACAGTGATCTTGCCCTGATTATTGCGGCCCGAATGCTTCTTTAAGGAAGTACAAAGGCTCTTCTCCGGTGTCTTCTTGGTGATCTCGGAGAAATCGGAGCCTGTCATATGCCTTCTGGAAGGTGTATAGGGATTATATACCTTAATTCCCATTTCTTTAATCTCCTTTTCTAATGATTTTTTGCGCAGCTGCCCCGGGCAGCTGCATACCTAAATCCGGACTACCGTCACAGTCCCGCGTAGATTTCGATATCCTTGCTGTCCTCTGTAAGCTTGACGATAGCTTTCTTGGTCTTGGCCGTAACGCCTGTCACCATGCCGCGTCTCTTGTTCTTGCCACAGCAGTTCATGGTATTGACACGCTTCACTTTCGTGCCCTCAAACATTTTCTCCACAGCCTCTTTGATCTGGCTCTTGTTGGCCTGAGGATGAACCAGGAACGTATATTCCTTGACAGCCATGCCTTTCATACTCTTTTCAGTGATTACCGGTTTGAGGATTACATCATAATATTTGATATCTGCCATTATGCAAACACCTCCTCTATCTTCGCCACGGCATCCTTTGTGAGGACTACCGTCTTTGCTTTCATGACATCATAGGTATTGATCATGTTCGCCAGAGCCGTGTCGATGTCTGCCAGATTCCTTGCGGACAATACCACATTCTGATCATTCTCGGCGATGACCACCAGTCCCTTTTCCACTTTCAGATTGTTCATCACTGCCACAAATTTCTTGGTCTTGATCTCATCGAATTTCAGCTCGTCAAGGACGATCAGCCGATTGTCCAAAACCTTGCTGGTAAGAGCGGACTTAAGGGCTGCCCTCTTCTCTTTTTTATTCATTTTAAAGGAATAATCCCTGGGAACGGGTGCGAACACAACGCCGCCGCCTGTCCACTGGGGAGATCTGGTGGAACCCTGCCTTGCATGACCGGTTCCTTTCTGCCTCCAGGGCTTTCTTCCGCCTCCGGATACCTCTCCGCGGGTCTTCGCTTTCTGGGTTCCCTGACGCTTATTTGCAAGCTGCTGTACAACTGCCATGTGTACCAGATGCTCATTTACTTTCACACCAAATACCGCATCGTTTAATTCGATTGTACCGACTTCCTTGCCTTCCATATTATAAACAGATACGCTTGCCATATGATTGGCCCTCCTTTCGCATTATACTGCAGACCACCAGAATTTACAGTGACGCCACCAGGGAAGCACCTGGCTGGCGGTCTGCAGTCGGGCATACTGTAAATTTAACTGGCGTGCAGTATAAACTAGCATTCTACCTTCACGGTCTCTTTGATGGTTACTAATCCCTTCTTGGGACCGGGCACCGAGCCCTTTATCAGCAGCAGATTCTTCTCCGCGTCCACTCTCACTACTTCCAGATTCTGTACAGTCACTTTCACGCATCCCATGTGGCCGGGCATTCCCTTGCCCTTGAACACGCGGCTGGGGGATGAACATGCACCGTTGGAACCCTGATGGCGGTGGAACTTGGAACCGTGCTGCATGGGTCCCCTGTGCTGTCCTAATCTCTTGATCGCGCCCTGGAATCCCTTACCTTTGGAGATTGCGGACGCATCTATCTTGTCGCCCTGCGCGAAGATGTCAGCTTTGATCTCCGCTCCCAGCGAATACTCTTCAGCATTCTCAAACTTAAACTCTCTGACATATCTTTTTGCGCTGACGCCGGCCTTTTTGAAATGGCCCTGCTCGGCCTTGGTAGCGCCGTGCCTGTGGATGATCTCGCGCTTTCCGCCGGCATCCTTGTTGACAATCCTTGCTTTCTTGTCAACGAAGCCTACCTGTACTGCCTTGTAGCCGTCATTCTCCACTGTCTTAACCTGCGTCACCACGCAGGGGCCTGCCTGGAGAACGGTTACGGGAATCAGTTCGCCGCCTTCGCCGAAGATCTGAGTCATTCCGACCTTGGTAGCCAAAATTGCTTTCTTCATGTTTCCTCTCTTTCTGCCCTGGGGGCTTCATCTACATAGCGGACCACACAGCCGCCGTTGCGCCGCAGCCGATGTTCATACGTCTAAGTAGAGGCTTTATTTTGATTATTTGGTTCTCATTTTGATATCAATGTACACACCTGCAGGCATCTCCAGCCTCTGCAGCGCATCCACTGTCTTCTGGGTGGGTGCGATAATATCGATGAGCCTCTTGTGGGTTCTCTGCTCGAACTGTTCTCTGGAGTCTTTATATTTGTGTACTGCCCTCAGGATCGTCACAACTTCCTTTTTCGTAGGAAGAGGCACGGGGCCGCTCACCTCAGAACCGGTCTTCTTTACAGTCTCGATGATTTTCTTAGCAGATGCATCCACCAGCTGATGCTCATACGCTTTCAATGTGATTCTCATTACCTGACTTGCCATAAAAAAAGTCGCCTCCTTTTCGCACTTTTAAAAAGTAAAATGCATTTCTCACAAGCGGAACGCATTTCTCACTTTAGTACGACAAGCGGTGACTGTACACTCTCCCGTGTGTGTCCTGAATTCTCACGCAACACTCTCGAATTCCGACTTTTCACATTCAGGACTGCATGTCTGCAGATTTTCAATCGGTACAGTGACTTGTCGTCAATTTCTAACTTGACATTCGCTCCACGGAAAACCTGATCGCCATTGCTGGTGACCAGCAACCTCACGCTTCACAGCTATCATGCCACAGCATTATTTAGTATACATGGGAAATACTTACTTTGCAAGGATTTTTTAAAAGCTTTTTTAAAAAATTTTGTATTTTTTTTAGTACAATTTAATTCTATATCTTTTAGTACAATTTAATTGTATATCTTTTAATACAATTTGTTCCGAGAAAAATAAATGACTTTTTTCCATAAATATGTTTTAATAAATTTAATAAAAATAAATTTCAAAAATCAAACCGGAATCAACCGGAATCAAGGAGACGGATATGTGGGTTGCGGATCAATGGAAAGATTATGAAGTGCTGGACGCTACAAAGGGCGAGAAGCTGGAGCGCTGGGGGGATTATATTCTGGTGCGCCCGGATCCTCAGGTCATCTGGAGTACGCCCCATAGCCACACGGGCTGGAGCAGAAAAAACGGGCACTACCACAGAAGCGCAAAAGGAGGCGGGGAATGGGAATTCTTCCGTCTTCCGGACGAGTGGAGCATTTCCTACCGGCTGGGCGGCTCTCCTCTTACTTTCCGGCTGAAGCCTTTCAGCTTCAAGCACACCGGCCTGTTCCCGGAGCAGGCCGCAAACTGGGAATGGTTCTCGCAGCTTCTGCGCGATGCCAAAAAGCCGGCGGACAGGCCCTTAAGAGTGCTGAATCTCTTCGCCTATACCGGAGGTGCCACCATAGCCGCCGCATGCGCAGGCGCTGCGGTGACCCATGTGGACGCGTCTAAGGGCATGGTGGCCTGGGCAAAGGAAAATGCCGGGGTCTCCGGACTGGGCGACGCCCCCGTCAGATGGCTGGTGGACGACTGTGTGAAATTCGTAGAGCGGGAAATCCGCCGGGGCAGTCGCTATGACGGCATCATCATGGACCCTCCCTCTTACGGCAGAGGGCCGAAAGGGGAGATCTGGAAGCTGGAGACAAATATCTGGCCTTTCCTTACCCTGACGGCACAGCTCCTTTCAGACGACGCCTTATTCTTCCTGATCAATTCCTATACCACCGGGCTTCAGCCTGCCGTGCTGGCTTATATGCTGAACCAGGCAGTGGCAAAGCGCCTGGGCGGCCGGGTGGAGGCAGAGGAAATCGGTCTGCCCGTAACGGAGAGCGGCCTGATTCTTCCCTGCGGGGCCTCCGGGCGCTGGCATCGCTAGGCGCGCCGGCTCCTACCTTGTCGGAGCGCGTCAGCCGGGACATTTTTTGCCCCTACAGCACATATCTGCGCAGGGGGCGTATCCTGTACAGTATCCATGCCGCAAGTACGGAGAGAACCGCCGTTCCCCCGAAGAAGATCGCCACCGAGACCGCCACAGCCGCCGGGATCGGAATTCCCTCTGCCAGCGGATACAAAACGGACAGGGGATCCGAAACCGCCAGAGGCGTCAGTTCAAAATATTTGTATGCCAGATTCAAAAAAACTGGATGAACCAGATACACCGCAAAGCAAAGAGCTCCCGCCCGTGTCCAAAAAGGCCGGACGCAGTGTCCGGCGCCGGCTGCCCAGACAAACAGCAGCAGCGCAAGCAGAACCGTGAAAGGATAATTATATGCCATACGCGGGACCAAGCCCCCCCACAGGCGGCTGAACGCCATGCCTCCGGCCAGTAAAAGCGCCAGGCCGGGAATGATTCCTCTCCTGACCGCTTTTTTTATGCCCTCCCTCTTTTCCACGGCAAACAGATAGCCGCATATATAATAGAAGAAATAGATTCCGTCCCCGGGCAGTGCGAAGCCTTTCTTTCCGGACAGCATGTATAAACAGGGCAGCACAGAGCACCCCGCAAACAGCACCGCCAGCACTCCATACACCGCCCACCGCGGAACGGCGCCAAGCGCCCGTCTTAGAAACGGCGTCAGCAGATACAGAAGCAGTATCAGGTACAGGTACCACATATGGGCCCAGGTCTTCCCGCAAAGCAGTCCCAGGAAAGTCTCCCACAGCATCCCCGGGCAAAACCTCCCCTCCACAGCCGTCAGCTCCAGACAGCCGTAGGGCATCCCGAACAAAAACAATGCCAGGACAATGCGCCTGCAATATTTTGTCACCATGCTTCCTATGCCAATCTGCCGCCCCGGGTTCAGAAACAGATATCCCGAGATCATCAGGAATACCGGGACACACCAGCTTACCAGATCCAGCATTGCCCAAAAAACCTTTCTCTCCTCGGGATAAAGGCTCATATCCGTGGTATCCGCCACACCGCTCACCGTATGAAGCAATACCACCGCACAGGTAGCCGCCACCCTCAATTTATCCAGAAAAACTTCCCGCTCTTTCATCCGTCCGCATTCCACTGCCTTTCGCAATTTCTTTGTAGATTTTTATTTTACTCTTACTGTCTGCCGCAGGCAAGCCATAAAGTAAATTTTAAGAAATGGCTTTCGACTTCCGCTCTTCCCATTGACTACATCTTCTTAACAATATCTTTATACCTGTCTTATTGCTTCTTGTCCGAAAAGAATATATAATGGAAGACAGACACAGTTTCAAGAAACCCTATAAAGAAAGGAAGTATTATGCACAACAAAAAATTAAACTCATTTCAGCACATGGAACATTCCACCCGGACAGGTCTGTTCGCAGCCCTTTGTACGGCAGGCGCAGCCAGCACGGCAGGTGTACTGGCTTCACGAATCATAAGACGAAAGGCAAAAAGGCCCCTGCCTCCGTCACCGGAAACAGAAACCGAGAAAATCCGTGAAAATCTCATGCGCACAATCTCTCATGACCTGCGCACCCCGCTCTCCGGCATCATGGGCAACAGCCTCCTGTATCTGGAGAGCGACGAAACCCTGGACGATACGGAGCGGCGCCGGCTTGTGACCTATATTCACAAGGATTCCGCATGGCTGCTCAACATCGTGGAAAATCTCCTGGCCATAACCCGTATCCAAAATTCGGATAGCGCCATCGGCACCAGGGAAGAGATTGTGGAGGAGGTTCTGGGAGAAGCCCTGCAGAAAATGGATACACGACATCCGGAATTCAAAATCCGGGCTTCCATTCCGGATGAAATCATCATGCTGCCCATGGACGCATTGCTGATAGAGCAGGTCATCATCAATCTCCTGGAAAATGCTCTGCTCCACTCCGGCAGCAAAGAGCCTGTAGACGTCATAGTAAAAAACGGAACGGAATGCGCGACATTTATTGTCAGGGACTATGGGCAGGGCATTCCTGAAGAGGTATTGGCCCATTTATTCGACATTTCCTCGCTGATGGAGGATCTGCCGGATGCCCGTAAAAAGACCGGTATCGGGCTGCTAATCTGTAAGACGATCATTTCCGCCCACCACGGAACCCTCACAGGTCACAACCACAGCCTGGGTGCGGAGTTTATCTTCACCCTGCCAAAAAGGAGTCAGTAATTTGTCATGAATGCCAAAATCCATATCCTGTTAGTCGAAGACGAAAAGAGTTCCTGCTCTTATATCACCGCTCTCCTGGGTAAGAGCGGTTACCACATCACCACTGCCATGTCCGGCAGGGAGGGGCTCAGTCTCGCAGCCTCTCTTTGCCCGGATCTGATTCTGCTGGATTTAGATCTGCCGGATCTGGACGGACTAAAGGTATTGGAGCAGCTGCGCGTCTGGAGCCATGTTCCTGTCATCATCGTATCTGTCTGCAACGAAGAGCAGGAAAAGGTAAAGGCATTGGATCTGGGCGCTGATGATTATGTCACAAAACCTTTCTATCCGGACGAACTGAGAGCCCGCATCCGCACTGCCCTGCGCCATAGCCGCCGCAATGCGCCCAGCCAGATCTACAGGGCCCTCAATCTGGAGATTGATCTGGACAAACGGATAGCCCATCTGGGCGGACAGCGGATCCACCTGACGCAGATCGAATATCAGCTGCTCTCACTCCTGGCGGAAAACGCCGGACGCGTGCTGACCTATAACGCAATGCTGCGCCGTATCTGGGGACCCTATGCGGAAGAGAACAATCAGATTCTGCGGGTCAACATGGCAAATATCCGCCGTAAGATCGAGAAAAACCCGGCCCAGCCTCAATATCTGTTCACCGAGGTAGGTGTGGGATATCGGATGCGGGAAAATGAAAACGGGTAGAGCCGGCTTAAGCCGGCTCTATTCACTCTCTCCCATGGAACAGAACATCTCCCATATCTCCTGCGCCGTACCCCGGCCATTGAACCGCACCACCACACCGTCCGGATACAATACGCTGAAATTCCCCCTCGGCGTATCCGTATCTCCCGCATCATCATAGGATTTCATCCGGCTCTCCACAATCTCCAGCGTGAAATCCTGCGCGGCAAAAACCGGATTCCAGAAACTCTCCCGGTAATCCTCCGGCACAGTCTCTCCATAGGGAATCTCGTACAGACGCTGGTCATAGCTCTCTCTCCTGGCCACATCCACCGTGGCCGGCAGCTTCTCCGGTTTTTCCAGATGCAGCATGATGGAGTCCATCCCCCTGGTCCAGCACACAGTCAGGTTCGCCTGGCTTGCATCCGGCAGGGTATAGGCTTCCTCAAAGACATAGCCCTCAGGCAGCACCCCTGGCACATAAGCTCCCAACGCTTCCCGGCTTCTGCTCTCCGCCTCCGTCAGCTTCTCCGACTTAAGCGGCAGGCAGCTCTCCACATCCACCGGGGTCTCTTCTTCCCCGCCGTTTTCCGGCATCCCCACCGAGCCGGACTGGGTTCCGTTGTCTGCGGCCATCTCCTGCCCCGCCCGTTCTTTGCTATCGGCTTCCGCACCGGAAAGTACGTCGGACTGTTTTTCGTCTTCAACAGTGTCTCCCATGCTCTCGGGCCGGCTCGTTACGGTCTCTTCTTCCTTTGCCTCGTTTTCCCTCTGAGCGGCATCCCCCGATACCTCCTCCCGGGGAGACGCCTCGTTTCCCTCTTCCGTCACGCAATTTTCCGCTGCACCGCCGGACAGATCGGCGCTGCCCATCTTCAGATTGGACAGCTGATATCCCCCCCAGCTTACCGCTCCCACTGCCGCCAGGCACGCCGCCGCCGCAACGGCTCTCATATTCCGCCACAGAGGCCTTGTTTTCCTCTCCCGGCCGCAGCGTTCCAGCAGTCTCTCATCCACCCCTGACAGCGCCTCCATGAGCCGCATGGCACGCTCCTGCCCTTCCCTGTCCGGATACTTTTTTTCAAACTCTCCGTCCCTGCTCATATGATTACGCCCTCTCTTTCCAGATATTCCCGCAGCTTTCCCCTGGTGCGGAACAGGGAGGTCTTCACCGTATTCAGCTTCATGTCATAGCGTCTGGCAATATCGCTGTACTCCTCTACATACCAGTAACGACGCAGAAAAATATTGCATTCCCGCTCCGGCAGTCTCTGCAGGAAATCATTCACCAGCCGTTCCAATTCCGCCGCCTCTGCCTCCGCCTCTGTATTGTGTGCATCGGGCAGGCATTCCGCCAGCTCGTCCAGCGCAAGCTCCATCTCTCCTTTTCCCCTTTTCATAGCACGCCTTTCTTTCCATCTGTCCAGGGACAGATTCCGTGTGATGGTCCCCAAAAACAAAGCCAGCTTGCCGGGCCTCTTAGGCGGTATGGCGTTCCAGGCCCGCAGCCAGGTGTCGTTTACGCACTCATCGGAATCCTCTCTGGAATAGAGGATGTTCCAGGCGACATGATAGCAATATTTCCCATAGGCTTTCTGGGACTCATAGATGGCCTGTTCCTCTCTTTCCCAATATAGATCCAGTATCTTTGCATCCGTCAAAGTATGCCTCCCTCCTAGGTCCGACGGCTCTTCCCTGCCGTCCCTGACCTAATAGACGATGTACAGCGCAGAAAGTTTCATGATAGACAAAAACAATAAAAGGGCAGTGATCCCTGCCCTTGACTTCTGACTTTATCCGCAGCCCGGGGAAGCCGTCATATAAGCGGCGCCACCAGACGCATGACTCTTCCCAGCATCCTCTCCCAAAGCTTCAGTTTTTTATAATCCCCTTCTTTCACTTCAATGCTTTTTTTCAGCGTATCCTGAAAATCCTGCTCCATCACCGCGATCTGAGAATTCCGGTACAGCACCGCACCGCATTCAAAATGGTGGAACAGACTTCGGTAATCCAGGTTCACCGTACCTATCACAGCCTTTACGTCATCCGACACAAATACCTTTGCATGGACGAAACCCGGCTCGTATTCGCAGATTCTCACCCCCGCCTCCAGCAGCTGGTCATAATAGGTCTTGGCCAACAGGAAAGCATATTTCTTATCCGGAATATGAGGCATGATAATGACCACCTCCACGCCCCGCTTCACGGCGTAAGTCATAGCTGTCAGCAGCTGATAATCCGGCACCAGATAGGGAGTCATGATATGCACATAAGTATGGGCTGTATTCAGGATCTCCAGATACACCATCTGCCCCACCCGCTCTGTTCCCAGCGGAGAGACGCTGTAGGGAATGGCATAGCCGTCGCTGGACACGGAAGCCTCCGGCACAAGCGTATATTTCTCATAGGCTTCCCTTTCTTTTTCGTCCACATCCCACAATTCCAGGAACATATAGGTGAAACGCTCCACGGCTTCTCCCCGGATCATGGCGCCCACATCTTTCCAATGGCCGAAGCGCTCCTTTTCATTGATATATTCATCAGCCAGATTGATGCCGCCGGTAAAAGCTACCTTACCGTCAATGACCAGAATTTTGCGGTGGTCCCGATTGTTGTAATGGGGGGAGAAGACCGGGCGGATGGGTGCGAACATCTTACAGTGTATCCCCTCCGCCTCCAGCATCTGCGGAAAGAAATTCGGCAGATTCCACAGCACATTGGTGCCGTCGCACATGAAACGGACCTCCACGCCCTGCTTTGCTTTTTCTTTCAGAATATCCAGAATCGTCCCCAGCATCTGCCCGCCGGACACAATGAAAAATTCCATAAAGATATACTTTTCCGCTTTCTTCAGCTCCTCCACCATGTCTACGAACTGGCTGTCCCCCAGCGCGTAATATTTCATCTGTGTATTGTCGTAGACCGGACTGTAGTCATATTTTTCCAGGTAATAGGCCAGCTGCCCCATGTGGGGACTCTCTGTACGCAGCTTGTCCCTTGTGTCCTCTCTGGGATGCACATATTTCTTCGTATCTTCCGACAGCTCTTTCAGCCGCTCATGCAGAACCGTAATGCCGGGCTGCATAACAATAGTCATATAAAAGATGGCGCCGAAAATAGGAAATATGGCAATGGGCAGCATCCATGACAGTTTCAGATCCGGATTCCCCGGCGCATTATAGATATAAATCACCACCACAGCGCTGATTGCCAGAAAAAGCGCATAAAACAGATAGCTGTAATTGCGCAGGAGAATGTATCCCAGCAGCAGCAGGATCAGCTGCGTCAAAAAACCCAGCAGAATCATCACAAACCTGCCATAGATCACAGTCTTTAGCTTTCCCAGTACCTGATTGACTTTCTCTCCCATGTTCATGCTCATACCTCTTATCTATTGTCGGACATCCATTCAACCTCCCGGACGGCAATGCCGTACTTTAGTCGCCCCCGGTTCCGGCCTCCAGAAAAGCATTCAGATTTACAAGGCAGCGGTACAGAACCTCCATCTCTTCCTCCCCTAAGTCCCTGACTATGGCCCTGATCATTTTTTTGTGAAAATCCCGGTGATGGTAAAAAGCTTTCCGTCCTTTTTCTGTCAGCAGGACATATACTACTCTCTTGTCTTGCTGGCTGCGTTCCCTCTTGATATAACCCTTGCGCTCCAGTCCGTTCATATTTGTAGTCAGGGTGCTCACCGTGACGCTGAGTCTGCGGGCTATCACGGACATGTTCCTGGGCTCCTCTATGCCGATGGCCTCTATGATATGCATGTCATTGTTGGTGATGTCCCTGTACTCCTCCGTGATCACGGCTTTCGCCTCCATGTCCATCACATGATTGAACAGGCTGACTAACAGTTCGTTGATAGAGCGCTTTGTATTCTGTGCCATGCTTCTCCCGCTATCCTCCCAAAGTCCTGTTCACAAACGGACAGGCCTATAATATATTATGTTACCCATTTCCGCGAAAAAGTCAATAGACAATAAAAGCGATGTGCTGCATCTCTCTGATTCCGTCATCGTTATACACGGCGCAAAAAATGCTTGAAAAAAGCGGCAAATCATACTAGAATGAAACTATTGGCGTGCCGATGCAGACAGGGAAACACTGCAAAGCTGCTGACAGATAACGCATAAGAAAACGGGAGTTGATCTTGCTATGGAAAAGTTAAAGCCGAAGTTATTTTCCGTGATGAAAACCTACACAAAGGGGCAGTTCGTCAAGGACGTGATCGCGGGCATCATCGTGGCCATTATCGCGCTGCCCTTATCAATCGCGCTGGCGCTGGCGTCCGGCGTGGGGCCGGAGGAGGGTATCTACACCGCCATTGTGGCTGGCTTTCTGATTTCCTTTCTGGGCGGAAGCCGCGTCCAGATTGCGGGGCCTACCGCCGCTTTCGCTACCATTGTAGCGGGCATCGTCGCCACCAAGGGCATGGACGGACTGATTCTTGCCACCGTCCTTGCGGGCGTCATTCTGATGGCAATGGGCTTTCTGCGCCTGGGTAACCTGATTAAATATATCCCCTACACCATTACCACGGGCTTCACGGCGGGTATCGCCGTCACCATCGCCATCGGTCAGGTCAAGGACTTCCTGGGACTGGCTTATCCCGAGGGAACCGTGACGATCGAGACTATGGAAAAGCTGGAAGCAGTGATTAAAAATATCTCGACCATTAACGTGCAGGCGCTGGCTGTGGGCCTGGTCTGCCTTGCCATCCTGATTATCTGGCCTTATGTCAACAAGACCGTTCCCGGCTCTCTGATCGCCGTGATTGCCGGCATCCTAATGGTAAAGCTTCTTGGCATGAAAGTGAACACCATCGGCGATCTCTACGAGATCAGCAACAAGCTGCCGAGCCTGCGCCTGCCCTCTTTCACCTGGAAAGAGGTAGGCGATATCCTGCCCGACGCCTTTACCATTGCAATCCTTGCTGCTATCGAATCCCTGCTCTCCTGCGTGGTTTCAGACAGCATGATAAACTCCAGGCACCGCTCCAACATGGAGCTGATCGCGCAGGGCGTCGGCAATATCGGCTCCGCGCTCTTCGGCGGCATCCCCGCCACAGGCGCAATCGCGAGAACCGCTGCCAACATCAAGAACGGCGGACGCACCCCCATTGCCGGTATGGTGCACTCCGTCACGCTGGTGCTGATTCTGGTCATTTTGATGCCCTACGCGGCGCTGATTCCCATGCCCTGCATTGCCGCCATCCTGTTTATGGTGGCATACAATATGAGCGGTTGGCGTTCCTTTTTGCATCTGTTCAAATCCTCTCCCAGGAGCGATGTTGTGGTGCTGGCCTTAAGCTTTGTGCTTACGGTTGTCTTTGACCTGGTGCTGGCGATTTCGGCGGGCATCCTGCTGGGCGCGATTTTGTTTATGAAGCGCATGAGCGATGTGACGGAAGTGAAAGGCTGGAAATATGTCGACGAGGAGGACGATCCTGATGCCCTTTCCCTCCGCGCGGTGCCAAGCCACACTTTGGTTTACGAGATTTCCGGACCGATGTTTTTCGCTGCGGCCCACAAAATCTTGCGCATCTCTTTAAAGGAAGACACCACCTGTTTGATCCTGCGCATGCGCAGCGTGAACGCCATGGACGCCACCGCCATGCACTCCCTGGCAGAGTTTCTGGAAAAATGCGAAAAGAGAGGCGTCCGCGTCATCCTCTCCCATGTGAATGAACAGCCGAAAAAAGTAATGGATAAGGCAGGACTCACCCAGCGGATCGGCAAAGAGAACTTCTGCGCCAATATCGACGAGGCGCTGGAGGCAGCAGCCAAAAATTTTGCTCCTTGACCCCCGTACGACAAGCACCCTTAAAGGTATGGAATACATATGGAATTGGAATAAGGAACATATTTTCCATCTGCGTAACTAGGTTACTTCCAGTGGTATATGCATCCACAAGCATTACCGCAATTACAGGGCCTGTGACCTGCATACATCACTGCCTCTCC
The DNA here is from genome assembly GCA_910584235.1 of uncultured Acetatifactor sp. Lineage (GTDB taxonomy): Bacteria > Bacillota > Clostridia > Lachnospirales > Lachnospiraceae > Acetatifactor. The sequence goes on along the minus strand of CAJTZD010000035.1, from coordinate 2,318 downwards.
TCTGATTTTGTTAGACGCTCGCCAGAAAGCTTCCGGCGGTCACGAGGACGTCCCCGCCGCACCTGCCGTTATGGCAGCTTTCCATGTTCCATACTTTGGACGCGTTGTTCTCCAGGTAGTTGTCCGCAGTGTCCCATGGGATCAGGGGGACGGGATACTCGTACCTTTTGTCTCCGTATTCGCTCCCAAGCTCCCTGGCGAAAAGCGATTGTGTCAGGTTTGTGCCCATTGCTACGACATTATAGGTAAATATGACTGTGTTGGCCGCGGCGGCCAGCACGGAGTCCACTACACCTGCCGAGGTGGAGGCCTCGTAGTATTCCATTTCTATCTGCTGCCCGTACAGTTCCTCTGCAAGCCCGCTGTATTTTTCGTCCCCGGTAAGCCAGTACATGTACTCCATCATCTCTGCCTGGGGATGGTACTCGTTATGGCTGTTCCCGCTGGGATCCTCATAGTTGGGGTAGCTGCTGATGCAGTAGTTGTACCGGTTTAATGTCAGGGGCTCGTTTATACTGCCCAGGTAGCTGTCCTCGGTGAGGAAGTTGGCCGTCACTACGCTGTAGTACCTGGCCCGCAGGTACTGGCTCTGGATGTTGGGGTTGTAGGACTCCCCGTTGTAGGCGTACTCGTTCTCGTGGGCGGCTGCACCGTGGGTCAGTTCTCCGGTGGCGCTGTACTGGTAGGTCTTGGTCAGGTGGCCTTTTGCGTCTGCCAGGCCTGCTACGCTTCCTCGTGGGTCGTAGGGTGAAAAGATTTTCTAAGGCAGCAAAATACACTGCCTAAGAAAATCTATGTTTCGCCCAGGTAGTAGGAGGTTCTGTTTGCCCGGTTGAAGAGTTCCCTGCTGATCCGATCTACGCCGTAGGTGTAGGTGGTATCCGTCCTGCCGTTGATGTTCTGCTCCACCAGGACCTCCACGTACTCACGGTTGACGTCATTGACGTACTCGATGAGTTCGTACTTGCTGGTGAGGGTGGCACCTGCGGGGGCTATGAGGTTTATAAGTTCCTCCTCTGTGGGGCTGACCTCGCCGCTTGCTTTCAACTGGATGCCGGTTCCGTTGTAGTCGCAGCTGTTGTAGGTGCGGTAGTAGCAGCTGAAGTCCTCGTCTTTCTCCGGGTTGTAGTTTACCTGGTAGACCCGGTTGCCGTCCCCGTCATAGGCTGCGGCCATCTGGAGGGATTTCCTCAAAAGCTAGACCAAAAATCGCATAGTCTTCGAGGTGTACCATAGGCAGCACAAATCAGATACTATTTAATAGCTATTTCCATCTTAACAGCACGAAAATTTTGATTAGCTGTAAGGTATAAGTATCTAACATGTTGTTCTTCTTTCTCGCAAATGTATAAATTAATATCGTCATATCCTTCAATACATACAAATTCAGAAAATAATTTCTGAGCAGACCATTTGGAAAATACTTTTAATTTTATATTTAGCAACAATTTTTTTTCAGTTTCATCCACATTAAGGTCATACTCCTTTATGTCTTCTCGCCCATCAAAAAAAGATTGAATATCTATAATCATACCTAATTCAACATAAGATGGGTATTTGTTAAATAGTTCTATAAATTTATTTTCCATTTTACAATTCGCCTTTCTCCCAAAAGACACTGTTTGGTCTTCAAATGGGATTTCGCTTACTATTCTCTGTTTTACTGCATTTTCCTTAGCAAGCTTCAGCCTTAAGCAATGCCATACATTGCCAGGCTTGAAGCCCACAAAAGGATTATTTACAAGAACTACCTCTATCTAGTCGCGGAATCAATTTCTGTTACTCTATGGCTCTCCAATACTCTACCAGGATTTGATTTTAATTTGCAGGAATATAGTTTCCACCATTTGCCGACTTTGGATAAGAATATACTGTAACAATTTTCTTTCCCCATTCATCGGTTATCACAGTGTTTCCACGCTTATCTTGATACCTCCAGGTTACTGATCCTGTCTTTTTATCAATTTCCTTTATCCGATGCTTATAATTATTGTCTATAATGCTATCAATTTTTTGAGAGTCAAATCCCCTTTCGTTTGCTCGACTTGCACCATGTTCCGTGTACTCTCGCCCTCTGGGAGTTTTATCTCCAGCTTCAATGCTAACCTTAGAACCTCCGTTAGCTCCCATGCTGCCCCCAGTGCCTTTATTCCCACTAATCCTAGAAACCCGATCCCAGAAATCTGTAAGCGCATCAAACGCCACAGCGTCTGCCAGGACGCTTCTCGAAACATTCAAGGCTTTGGCACCGCTGGTCACCAAGCCCAAGGTGCCTCCCGCGGCCTGGCTATTGACAAGTGCGAACAGCTTGCCGCCAT
>CAJTZD010000034.1 GCA_910584235.1 uncultured Acetatifactor sp. | reverse complement strand
TGACCATACATGACCCGCCGCTTGGTGCAGCCCTTGCTGTAGGCCGTGCGCACATAGTCCGTGTTTACCTCCGTCAGCATGGAATTTCGTAAAAATCTTGCCGTCATGGCGATTTTCGGCAGTGCGATGGACAACGCCGGGAACAGCAGGTATCCGAGAAAGCCCGAAAAGTCCTCCTCATAGCTGATGTAGCCGCCGGGCGCAAAAAGCTTCAGAACGATTCCGAACACAAACGTCACCAGAATGCCCAGAAAGAAAGAGGGCACCGCCATGGTGGCCTGGGTGATTACCCCCAGCACCGCGTCCAGCAGCCGGCTGCCGCTCCTGGCCCAGAGCACCCCCAGGGGGATGGACACCAGTATGATCAATACAAGCGCCAGGGCCGCCAGCCACAGCGTCACGGGAAGTTTGTCCCCGATGAGCTCCGCCACGGGCATCATCTCGTTCATGTTCTTGGAGTAGCGGTAGCTGACTCCGAAATCGCCTTTCGTCACCCCCGCCATCCAGTTGAAGTATCGGACTGCAGGCGGGTCATTGAATCCCAACTCTTCCCGAAGCTGCTCCTCCCTCTCGGGAGTGGCTTCCGTCCCCAAAATGGACATGACCACGTCCCCGGGGATAATCTGGAACGCCAGGAAAGCGGCAACGGATACCAGGAACAATGTCATAATGAGAGTAATGGTTTTTTTACCCAGATATTTCACGCTGCCGCCTCCATTCCCGTTCCGCCTCTCCACTTCAGTGCCCTTTTCGGGGAAGCACTTCCAGCCGTTTCCACGTCTGTAATTGCTTCCGGGCATTTCCGTTCCGAGGCTGTTTTTAATTCCAGTTCCCATTCATGGGAATTTGTTCCGCCTCCGCACTCGAATCGGTGCAAGGACGTTTTATTCTGTGATGTACACCGTACTCATATCCTGCACATACACCGGGTAGAACTTGTAGCCCGCAAGATTCTTGCTGATTGCCGTCTGGCTGGCCGGAACTTGCAGGAACACGCTGCCCGCCTCATCGCAGAGAATCTTTTGCAGCTCCTTGTAGTACTCTGCTTTTTTGGCCGGGTCCAACTCAGCCTGGGCCTTTGCGTAGATTTCATCATATTCCGTATTCTGGAAATTGATGAAATTCTTCTTGGAGTCCGTCTGGAACCGGTTCAGCAGATAGCCGGGCGTGGAATCACAGGTGATGCCGCTGATGGTAGCCGCATACTGGCGGCCATTGTACACCTCGTCCAGCCAGGTCGCCCACTCCACCGCCTTGATGGTGGCATTGATGCCCACGGCTTTCAACTGCTCCACTATCACCTCTCCGGTCTGCATATGAAACTCATAATTGGAGGGAATGGTGATCTCCAGGTCAAAACCATCCGGAAATCCCGCATCCGCCAGCAGTTCTTTCGCTTTTTCCACATTTGCAGCGTTGCCATAGGTGTCGTTCAGATCCACATAGTTCTCTTTCAGCGTAGGCAGCATGGCCGAACTGATAAGCGTCCCGTTCCCGCCGCCTACAAAGTCGTTAATTGCGTCCTTGTCAACGGCGTAGGAAATGGCCTGACGCACCCGAACATCGTTCAGCGGCTCCACGGCATTATTCAGGAACAGCGCCTGTACTACATTGGATGCAGACGAAATCACCTGATGGCTGCCCTGCAGGGCCTGAACCTGGGAATCCGTCAGATAGGCATAGAGGTTAATGGTGCCGCCCTGAAGCTCCAAAAGAGCCGTGTCGGCGCTGTTAATGATCTTGAACTCCACCTGATCCAGATAGGGCAGTCCCTCCTGCCAGTACTCCGGATTCTTCGCCAGGACGATTCCCTCCTGGGGCTTGTAGGAAACAAAAGAAAACGGCCCGGTGCCGATAGGATCCGCCGACTCGTCCTCTCCGCTGCCGGCGGGGATGATGGCTGCCACGAAGCTGTAGATCAGCTCTGTGTTGGCGCTCTCTACTTTCACTTGAACCGTCTTTTCATCCAATATGTCTACGGATTTAATCGTTTTCAGCGTGGAAATCAGAGGGGTGCCATCCAGCAGTCCCGATACCCTCTCCAAAGAGTATTTCACATCCTCAGCCGTCACGACATTGCCATTGTGGAACTTCACATTTTCCCTCAAGGTGAACGTATAGGTCAATCCATCCTCGGAGATCGTGTAATCACTGGCTACCGCATTGATCAGGTTGCCATTCTCGTCAGGCTTTACCAAGCCCTCGAAAATGTTGAAAATAATTTCTTTTGTTCCTGCCGCCGTCGCTTTGTGAGGGTCAAGACTGTCAATATCCTGTTGTACTCCTACAACGATGGAGCCGCCGTACATATCCCCGGCCTGTCCGGAAGCGCTTTCGCTCTCCGAACCGGCTTCCGTGCTGCCCTCGGTCTCCTTGCTGTCCCCGGAAGCATCAGCTTCTTCGGACCCGTCGGATTCCGTGGAATCAGGCTGTGTGGATTCTGCTGTGGACTCCTTAGAGGAATTATCCTCCGAAGACTCTCCTGTGCCGTCTGCGCATCCGCCCAGTACAGCCATTCCCAGAAGCGCCGTAACCAGAAGAACACAAAGGCTCTTCTTTCCGTGAAAACTTCTTTTCATTACGCTCTTCTCCTCTTCGTTGCAATGGAATGCTTTTATGTATGCTTTCCATTTGCATGATGATAAACCTCTCATTATTCGATTGTCACCCTCATTTTACCATAGAATAGGGGAAAAGCAAGTATTTTTGTCGGTACAATCAGAGATTGGCGAATGCCCTGCTTCCGGGAGCAGGGTGCCGTAATCCGTCCGGTGGCTGCTAACATAGCTGCGGATCATGAAGTAGTTCTCTACGACAATCTGATGTCGTATGCCGGCTTCAACTGGTCATTGCGCACCGTCTGCGGAAGACCTGGTACAGACAGTTCCATTCAAAATCGCTTTCCGGCTGGTATGCCTTGGGAAAGCATTCTGCCAGCCGCTCTTTCGCTCCCGGGACGTGCAACTCCTCCCGCAGCGTCTCTTTCAAACCGTTCAGTTCCAAAAAGTATCCAACCTCTTCCAGGCCACGCCTCACCTTTTCCTCTTCTACGCAATAGTCCATATCATAGCGGGTATCTGTCTCCCACCGGGTCAGCATGTCCGTCTTTTCGATGATCCATTCTGTCAATACTGCCGCAGAGCCATTGTCCCTGGTCATACGCGCCAGCTTGTCGATATCATGCGTATTAGGCACCGTGACGCCTACACATTCCAGAAATGCTTTCAAGGTCTTTTCCACAGCCTGCTGCAGATGATAAGCCACCGCGTTCATATAAGCCTCATCATTTTCCGGCTCTTTCAACAAGTTTTCTGCCGCTCTGTAGTCAAGAAAAGCACGCCTAAAATATCTGATGTCACACATAACATCCCTCCCTGTCATATACAACGATTCCCTTTTCCTCTATCTCCCTGCGCAGCCGTTCCCCAATTCGATCCGCATAGAGCACATCCACCGCTTCCCCGGCCGCCCCGGCATTGTAGGAAAACGGTTTCTCCATGTCATAGCGCTCAATGCACAGGTCCAGATCGCTGTAGCTATTGCATCGAAACTCCACACCGCTTCCGAATACGATTGCCGCTTTTACATTTCCGTCCTCCTGAAAGTCCTGCTGGAACGCCTGCACCAGTTCCTGCTTCAGCGGATGCACATACTCCGCATGGAGAAAACGGATCTTCTCGTTCTTTCTGTCAAATATAAAATGCAAGTCAAAATTGTTATATTTCTTCATTGCAGTTGCCGCTTCCTCCCCTTCACCCCTAACCTAACAATGTCATTGGGGTTCATTATACGCTATCTCATCCAAAAAGTATAGCCGCAATTCAGAAAATATGTACCATAGAATGGGGGACAAGCAAGTATTTTTATCAGTGGTTCCGGAAGCCTTCCCCATGTAGACATGATACCGGCGCAGCAGAGCACTCTCCCGCCAGCTTGACATACCCCGATGCCTCCTCAAAATACATACCGTCATCCAGAAGAACCGCCGACAGCAGTTCCGTGTAACCATTGAAACCGTATAAGAACCGCTCCAGCAACCCCTGTTCCTGAAGAACCATAGCGCACAGCGCTCCCGCCGCGGATTCTGCCAGCTGGAAATTGTTGCCGTCCCCGCCCGTAAGCCTCCGTGAAGAAAACTGCCTATAATTCCGCAGACATTCCTCCATCTGCATTCGCTGCTCTTGCGTGAAATGCTCATACAGCATATCATACGCCATAGATACCTTGCTGAAAAACTCTGCCTCCTGCACCCAGCCCCCGCTTTGGGCACGTCTCACTTTAAAATCTCCTCTTTTGTACTCTGACCGATTTTCAATAAACACAAAGCAGGATTTCTCCGTGGCCAGATATCCGTTCTTCGCATCCAGGATTCCTTTTAAGTACTGCAGCGCTTTCTGTAAATATTCTTCTTTCCCTGTCACAGCTACATGCGCCTTTGCAGACGGGAAAAACTCCGGCCTCGCAATGGCCAGTGTCACGGGTTCCGTTCACTGCGATACCAGGAAGCTTATCAGCCGACTTTTCCCTGACCCAAAGCATTTTTTCCGAATTTTGTTGACTGTCGAAGATATCCATGCCTTATTATCTTCCATACTCTTTATTCCCTTTCATCAATATTTATAATATCTCCTGCTGTTTCAATTCAAAAGCTCTCTATTTACCAATAAAATCCTAGTTTTTCTACAACTTTGCAAGATTTTTTGGCATATTTGACAATTCATAATAGCATATTGAAATATCATACACAATGGAATATAATACTAATAACTGTCATTTTCTGCTTTTTTCGTCATTGTTTTTGATGCCAAATTGATTGACATCTGAAGTATTGCTTTGGGTCAATTGGGGAATGTATATTTATTTCATAAGTCTATAAAGCGAAATATGGATGTCAGCACATAAGAAAGGATAGCAATATTATGATTACGGTATATAATGGAGGTTGTGATTCAAAACATAAGACCCCTCTTGAGGTTCTGTACACGAGTTCAGACTACTTGCTTCTATTTGTCAAAACAGATGCTTTCTTTGAAGTTGCAAATAAAATAGTGTAGGTTCCCCCCAACACAATTATCCTCTATGATATAGGCGCAAAAGTCCATTATGGCAGATCATGCCCCCATTATAACGATAATTGGATCCATTTTGGTATTTCCCAAGATGAAATAAAGCTGCCGCACGCTCTCCGGTTACCGTTTAATGCACCAATCACTCTGAAACAGACCGGACAGATCAATGAGCTGATGCGTCTGATCGCGATCGCCAACCTGACCAACGATGTTTACCGGGATGAACTGCCGGACTCCTACATGCATGCACTCCTTTACCATATAGCATCTTTGCTCCAGGAAATGCCGATTCCTTTAAGCCACCACAAATTTTATCCGGCATTCAGTAAAATCCGCTTGGAGATCCTGAATTCTCCCCAAATGGACTGGAGTGTTGACTCAATGGCAGACAGCGTTAACCTTTCCCCATCCTATTTTCAGCACTTATACAAAGAATTTTTTGGTATTCCCTGTATGCGGGAAGTGATTCTGGCCCGATTACGGCTGGCGAAATTCTATCTGTCCACCACAGACCAGAGCATTCAGTCATTGGCTGCTCTTTGCGGCTACGAAAGTGATTTACATTTTATGAAACAGTTCAAAAAGAATATGAACATGACGCCCTCGCAATATAGAGCCAGCTGCAGATAAATACATGCCTGCGGCAAATGCGGCAGGATATATTTTCAAGAATATCCGCTGTAAAAGCCCGTTCTCTGAGGTATTCAGCAACTGCTTACATTATCGCGATATCGACAAGAAAAGTTCGGAGGCAAAAAGCCATGGATATCAGAATCAAAAAAGAAATGTCCGCGGACTACCGCCAGATAGAGGAACCGGAACGGTTTCCCTCATCCTATATTTTTCAGCTCACAAAAACGGGCATACGCAATCCCGTCTGTACTTTGATCCGTGCAAAGGACGGGGTATGCGTATACCGTGTAAAATCAGAGGGGAAAAGGCTGATCCTGAAAGTCTTTGAGAAAGAAGAGGACACACGGGAAATCCAAAATTATCTGATCCTGTCAGAACTTGGGATTCCCACCCTGCCGTTATTGGGCTACACGGAAAATGCGATCCTTTTGCCCGATGTGGAAGCGTCCGATGATTACAGACTGGGTGTGGAAAACGATATGGGCGACCCCCGGGCGGCAAGGGCCATCGCAAAGTGGTACAGGGCGCTTCATGAAAAGGGCAGCGCCTATCTTTCGGGCAAGGAGATTTCCATGTACGACGAATCGGACGTAATCACCCCGGAAAATATGAAGCTGGTGGCGGAAAAGACCGGCACTGTGGGCAATGCACTCTGGCAGATTCTCCGGACCCATTACAGCGAGATTCGCAGCCGAATAGATTCTCTGCCCCGGACATTGACGTACAACGATTTTTACCGGACGAATCTGATCATATCGAAAGACCAGAAAACCGCTTTCATGTTCGATTACAATCTGCTGGGAAAGGGCATTGCTTACGGCGATATCCGAAATGTCACCGGCTCCCTTTCCCGGGAAGCGGCTGAAGCCTTTCTGGAAGAATACGGTGATCACATCTCCGGGGAAGAGAAAAGAGCGGATGCCTTTATAGCGCCTCTTGTGACGCTGTTCGGCGCATGCAGCCGCGATTCGTTTCCGTCCTGGGCAGAGCCCTCACTGGAGGAGTTGAAAAGCGGCGGCATACTGAGGCATCTCAGGGAATGGACAGGCTTAGGTGCGGCAGGCGCATAGTACCGGCAGGGTCATACTTGTCGTGCCCGCTTCCGGCTGCCGTGTATGTGTCTGCAAAAATTTCCGCCGGCCCGGAAGCGTCTTGTATTCCCGCTTTTCCCATGCAGTCCACGCCGCACCTCGCATATTCACAGTCTGATGTTAAGGGGCGCTTGTCAGCCCGGTATCCCCTCCACGCAGTTGGCCATCAGCATGGCAATAGTCATGGGGCCTACGCCTCCGGGCACGGGCGTGATATAGGATGTCTTCGGCGCAACGCTGTCGAAATCTACGTCCCCGCAAAGCTTATTGTCCGCATTCCTGTGGATGCCTACGTCAATCACTACGGCCCCGTCTTTTACATACGTCTCGTCCACCATCTTAGGCCTGCCCACCGCTGCCACCAGAATGTCTGCACGTTTCGTGATCTCTTTCAGATTCTTCGTCCGGGAATGGCATACCGTCACCGTGCCGTTCTCCCGCAGCAGCAGCATGGCCATGGGCTTGCCCACGATGTTGCTGCGGCCCAGCACCACGCACTCCTTTCCCTCTATGGAGATGCCCGAGCGCTTCAGCAATTGGATGACGCCTGCGGGGGTGCAGGAGACGTAACCGGGCCTGCCGATGCTTAAGTTCCCCACGCTCACGGGGTGGAAGCCGTCCACATCCTTTTTAGGCGCGATGGCAAGGAGCACCCTTTCTTCATTGATATGGGAGGGCAGGGGAAGCTGTACCAAAATCCCGTTCACATCTTCGCGTCCGTTCAGCTCTCCGATGATGCCCAGCAGCTCCTCCTCTGTAGTCTCCTCCGGCAGTTCGTAGGAAAGGGAACGGATTCCCACATACTCGCAGGCTTTCTTCTTGTTGCGCACGTACACCGAGGACGCAGGGTCTGCGCCTACCTGGATCACCGCCAGCGTCCGTTCCACGCCCTGCTCTTTCATGGCCGCGACTTTCTCCCTCAATTCGTCCTTGATTTCCTGGGAAATCTTTTTTCCGTCTATAATTGTATACATCACATCCTCCTATGCCATTACTCTATCTCCATATATCGCCCCATGCCGGCAGGCCGGGCAGCAAAACCGAGCTTTTCATAAAAGGGCTCCTTTCCCATCACTGCCGTCAGGCTTTCTCTCCATCGTCCTGTCCTCTCTCGACGAAGTTCCCTGTAACAGCTGCAGGGCACCAGCCCCCGGCCCGCCTTGCTTTTCTTTGAATCGCTGCGGGGCAAGTTGCGGGGGAACATGCCCGCCACATTACCCTGTCATTCTGTGCAGACAGCTTTCCCGTCGATGAACACATGCTTCACTTTCGCGGAGACCTCAAAGGGACAGCCGTCCGTAATGACAATATCCGCGTCTTTCCCTGCTTCCAGCGATCCCACCCTGTCCGCGATGCCCGCATGCTTTGCGGGATTGATGGTGATGGCCTGAAGCGCGGCAAAAGGATCCATCCCTGCCTGTACCGCCAGGCCTGCGCACAGGGGCAGGTATTCCTGGGGAATCACCGGGGAATCCGTGATGATGGACACCTAGCAGCCTGCGGCCGCCAATACACCCGGCGTAGTCCAGCTCTTGTTGCGCAGCTCGAACTTGGAGGCGCTGCCCAAGGTAGGCCCCACCGCCAGAGGCACGTTCTCTTTTACCAGCTCCTCCACGATTAAGTGGCCCTCCGTCACATGTTCCAGGGTAATCTTCAGGTCGAATTCCCTGGCGATCCGCAGCGCGGTGAACAAATCCTCCGCGGCATGGGCATGGGCTTTCAGGGGAATCTCTTTTCGCATCACGGGAAGCAAAGCCTCCAGCTTCATGTCAAAGGCCGGGCGCTTGGAAATGTCGTCCCCGGCGGCCTCCTTTTTCTCCATGTACTCTCTGGCCTTGAACAGGGTCTCCCGCAGCAGCGCGGCAGTGGTCATGCGGCTGGAGTCTTTCTTGTCCCGGTACACCCGCTTGGGATTCTCGCCAAAGGCGCACTTCATGGCTACCCCGTCCCGCACTACCATATCGTCCACCCTTTTGCCCACAGTCTTGATGGTGGTAAAAGTGCCGCCCAATACATTGGCGCTGCCGGGGCCCGTGCAGACGCAGGTGACGCCTGCTGCCGCCGCCTTGGGAAACGCAGGATCCATGGGCTTCACGCCATCGATTCCCCGCATCTGGGGGCTTAGGATATCGTTCATCTCATTGTAGTCCATTCCTTCATAGCCGATGCCGTAGCCGTCTAAGCCGATATGCCCGTGGGCCTCCACGAAGCCGGGGTATACCTGCAGGCCGTCTGCGTCCACTACTTCCGCGTCCCCGGGGATTTCCAGGTTTTCCCCGATTGCCTTAATCTTGCCGTCCTCCACCAGAATGTCCGCCTGGAAGCCCTCTCTGTGCACGCCGTCATGCACTGTTCCGTTCTTGATACAAAGCATATTTTTGCCCTCCTGTATTATGTTTCTGACTTCACTTATTTCTTTTGAATCGCCTCAATATACATACGGCATCCTCCCCGTAATCTCCTCATAGCAGCCCAGTATCCCGTCCAGGGGAATGCACCAGTACCTGAGGGGATCCTCTGAGTAAGCATATGCCATACCGATCAGGTTCCCATAGCCGTCCATCACGGCAGAACCGGAATCTCCGTGCACCAGTTCAATGGTCACCTCGGTATGGTCTCTCTGGTCATACCATTCGAAATCCTGTTTTATCTTGATTAGGTTTCCGATGCTCTTGTGTATCAGTCCGCCCTCTTTGTCCACACGCTCCAGCGCCAGCGCAATTTCCTGATTATTCAGGCTCTTCCAATAAGTTTTGTCAATATGTACTGTCATCAGCTGGTCAAGAAGCTCCAATGGCACATCTTCCATGTCGACTTTTGCCACACCTACGTCAAAAATCCCGCTGACTCCTACCTTTTCACCCTCCAGCTTTGTCCCATCATAGAAGTACACATCCCAGTCTTCGTACTTATTTACCACATGACTGTTCGTACAGATGTAAATTGCATCCTGCGTAATCTCCATGATATAGCCGGAACCGGAGCTGTATCCGCCCCTGCCCACCTCATGGTAGAGCTGCACCAGCGCGGGACGCATATCCTCCAGCATTTGTTCGATATCCTCATCTTCCGATGCCCCTCCGTCGTAAATATTCGGGGCGCCATTAATGTAATCTACGCGGTAGTCGATCCGGCGTTTTCCGATAAGCCCCTGTATCTCGTCCGCAGACGCCACAGTCACAAGGGTCTCCTCCACAGTCTCCAGTCCGTAGCTGTCCCTGGCCGCATAGCGAAGCGTGTAACAGCCTTCCTGGTCCAGTTTCACATCGGAATCGTCTATGCGTATTTCATCTGTCAAATTTCCGTCTACATCGTCCATTGCGGATACTTCTGCCTGATAATCCGGCGTGCTTCCCGGGATAAGGTAGAAATCACGGATTCCCTCAAAAGCCGGCGGCGTGTCCGCAATTACGCTGACCTTGCCCTCTGTCATGTTCCCGGCCCGGTCTCTGGCGCCGATTGCCAGTATATATTCCCCCACACGGTCAAAGGAAATCTCGTAGCAGGGCTCATCACCCTCCAGGAAAAAAACCTCCGCCTCCCTATCCACATCTTTCACCCCCGCTATCACGTCCGTGACGGCGCAATCCCTGTCCGTGGCCAGATAGACCTGACTCTCTTTCCACAGGATTTGGGGCGGCACTGTATCCTGAATGGTGATCCGGTAGACGAACTGCTTTCTCCCATGGCTTACCACTGCCATATAGGTACCTGTCTGGTCCTCATTTACCCCTGACAGATCCAGTTCTCCCAGATGCACTGACCAGTCCGTACCGGTGAGATAATCCGTGATATCCCTGCTGACCGTATCTCCGTATTCATAAGTCATCTCCGTAAATGTCTGCTCTACCCGATAGATCCGAAAATAAAAAAGCAGGCCTCCTGCCACAAGCAAAAACAAACATATGCCGAAAGCTGCTCTTTTTCTGCCTCTATGTCTTTCGCCAGCGCTCTTCACCTTTGCTATACCATCCTTTTACTCTTCTGCGTTGATTTTCTTGGGAATCTTTTCCTGGAATGCTCTTCTTCCATCATTAAGAGTAACATTCAGGGGCGCTTTTGTCAACGACTGAGAAAGGCCCGGAAAATCCTTGTGCTTTGGTTTTCCTCATGTTAAAATAGAAAATATATTTGACGAATATCCTGACCGGCTTTGCCGGGAAGCAATTGCGGATTGGATGGAGGAGGCTTGTTATGGGACAGGGAATCTGCTATCTGGTATGCGCGGGGGAAAATACGGGGCTTGACTTCACCCTTACCGCCAACGACTATGTGATTGCCGTGGACGGCGGTTTTAAGGTGCTGGAGGAGGCACACATCACGCCGGATCTGGTGGTGGGGGATTTTGATACGCTTGGGTACTGTCCTACCCATCCCAATGTCATCCGCCTCAACCCCAGAAAAGACGACACGGATACCCTGGCCGCCTTGAAAGAGGGTATACTGGAGGGCTTTCGCTGCTTCCATTTCTACTGCGGCACCGGCGGCCGCATTGAGCATACCATTGCCAATATCCAGCTTTTGGCCTTTCTGTCCCAGAGCGGCAGACAGGGCTTTTTGCATGACGGCAACAGCATACTGACTACGATTACATCATCCAAGCTGACGATATCCAGAAGAGAGTCCGGGTTTGTATCCGTCTTTTCGTACTCGGAAGAATGTCAGGGAGTCAATCTGCATGGCCTGAAATATGAGCTCACCGATGCCGTGCTGCACAATACTTTTCCCCTGGGCATCAGCAATGAATTCAAAGGGACGGAAAGCTCCATTTCCGTGCGGAAAGGGACGCTGCTGGTGGTCTTTCCAAAGGAGGTGCTGGGGGGATTGCGGTTGGGGGAGGCGTAGGGAATGGAGCACTGTTTGCCGAAAAGGCAATTCTAATCTTTTAAAACCCAAAATATCTCTGCCACAAAGCTTGGTTTGCCATGACGCTCAGCTGCCTTTTCAATTGTAAGAGGTTATATCCCAATAATCTGCAGCTTTATGTAGTCATTTTAAATCCTTGGCTTCGTTATTTGCATTAACCGCCTCATTGATGCTTGCCGCTCGTGAGTCGGATGGCTTGGCAAATTTTAGCAATCGTCGATATAAAATATAGAGAGCTTTGTCCGTATCGTCCTCGCCGGGGTTCACAATTTCAGCCCGATTCGACAATCCGCATATGCGCCGGGGCTCATCACCGAAATAAACTCTTCGGTTGTTGGGGCATTTGCATAATCTCTCGGGAAACTGCCTTTGAAACCATTGAAACAGATCGTAGTCTTCCTCCTGTAAAAGCCTGGAAAAATCAGTGATATTCTGGAAATGGTTGAAGTGGATGCACAGCATAAAGAATTCATTGTCTGCATAGAAGCCGCATATGCTTTTTCCTTTGTATACATATTCGACTTTCCACTTAAAGTCGGAGACGATTCCCCTCAGCGGTTTTATCTTTGTTTTTATCTTCATTCCCGACAGCTTGTTCTCCATCCTTTTGATGGCTTCGGCGCTTTTGACAGGCAATGTCCTGCATATGTCATCCACTGTGGGAATGGGCGCATAGGCGTTCTTGAAATCCAGGCGGAGGAAATTCATGCGTTTGTATTTGCTGTCGGGTGCTTTGCATAAATACTCTATCCCCTCCATGGCCCGTTTATATGTGGCGAGCGTGATATGGAGGGCATCCCCTTTCTTCGCTATCCGGAGCCCCCGCCTTGACAATACTTCATATCTCCCTGCATTGTATTTCGATTCATGGATGCGGTCCATCTGTTCCAGAACTTGGGCATACTCTTCTTTTCCTATCGTCAGCGCGCCTGTCTGCCCGTCAAGCCCTCTGCTTAGCAAGCCTATCTGATAGAAGTATAATGCATAGAACTGGATGGCCTGCTGAAAGGTATTCCTGAGCGTGCTCTCTCTGGAATCATTGGCATGAGCCTTTTCTTTTGTCTTCCGCGGCCCCTGCTCTTTCAATTTCTTGGCGTACTCTTCATAGGGCCTGGGGAATACCAGGTAATCCTCTGGATTTTGATACATGGCGCGATAAAGGGAAATCATGAACTGATAGAATTGCAGGTGTCCCTCATTTTGCCGGTTTGACATTTCAAAAGGTGCGATCATGTCCAGACAGTGTCTGATGGATTTCTGTGCATACGTTTCCATATATTATGTCCTCCCTTTCTAAACGATTCCAATCAGTTTTCCAATCCAGTAAACCACTCCCAGCACCCAGCTGGCAAATATCCCATACAGGATCACCGGCCCGGCGATGGTAAATATCTTACAGCCAATCCCAAAAACCTGCCCCTCTGCTTTGTACTCAATAGCCGGCGCCGCCACGGAATTGGCAAAGCCGGTGATGGGCACCAAAGCGCCGGCGCCGCCCCATTTTGCGATTTTGGAGAAGATGCCAAAGCCTGTCAGGACCACCGAAAAAAGCACCAGGAGCAGGGAGCACCAGCTTCCCGCCGTCTGCTTGTCCAGTCCTAAGCTTCCCGCATAGTTTAAGATGAACTGACCGATGCAGCAAATAATGCCTCCCGTAATGAACGCACGCAGCATCTGCTGCCAGAGGCTGTGGGTAGGCGTCACTGCCTTGACATACTGCTCGTATTCTTTCTGCTGCTGTTTCTTTTCATTGTTCGTTGCCTTCTCTTCCATGGTCTTCCTCGCTTCTTTTCTATACTTTCACGGCTGTCCGAGCGCTTCCTCGCTAAAAAGACGTCCATCCTCCGCTCCTGCCGTTCCTGATGTCATGCGCTCCCGTCTCATACCTCCAGTATGCGCAGCTTCCAGAAATCTATTCCTCTTCTTTCCCCTCTCTCCCGGCGGTGGCGATGAGGGCCTTGTCCACATCCTCCTCATAGTTGCGCATCGCCACCTCTATGGGCGTGGGATCCTTTGTGATCCGCCTGCCGCCCACATGGTTGAAGAAAAGGATGATGCCTACGGCCAGGCCTACCGAGTAGGACACCTCCAGGGTGTTCAGCCCCTGGGGCTCCCTGTCCATCACCATCCGATAGATTTCCGTGAACACGTCATTAATGCCTACGTCATTGTGGTATGCCATAATGGTAAAGGCCGTGCCGAAGAAGCTCACCAGACACACCAGCACACACTTCACCCACTGCTGCCAGCCCTTATGCCTGTCCACATTGATCCATTCCACCAGCACATCCGGCTCCCCCACGATCTGTACGCTGACACCCGGGCAGGTCTCCTCCATCAGCTTTACCAGATGGAGGGAACTGACCACGCAGCGCCTGGCCTCCCCGCTGCCGAAATGGTGCACTTTCAGGGCTTTCAGCTTGGCGGAAATAACGGAATCCATGCAGCGCAGAGAGGCCACATCCGATAAAAACACGTCCTCAGACTGTACCTCCGCATTCCTTTCACATTTTAAATATACCGTAACATTTGCCATATAGTCTCTCTTTCTCCGCTTCACGACACATACACCAGAAAACAATTTCTGTTGTCAAGAGCAATTTCACATTTAAACAGTCCGATGCAGTTCCGCCAGAAAATAAAAAAGGGAGCCGCAAATCTTCCCTGCCGCCATACTTACGATAGCCAGACCCAGTCCGTGCCGGAAAGAAATGCGGCGCGTCAGAATAGGAATGCTGTCCAGCATCTCCGCAATAGCCAGCGCCAAACACCCCACAAACATCCCGGAAAAAAGCCCGAAGACCGCCTGAACCACCATGCCCGTGACATCCAGCGCTGTCCCATACCCGGGAAGCCTCTGCCGCCACCAAGCCCCAAACTGGCAATACCTGGAAAAAATACTGAGCACACCCCCTGTCAGTGTCCCAAATATCACCATTTCCTCATATATCCTCACATATTTCGCCGTATGAGTCTTCCCGGCAAACCGCGGCACCAGCCCCACCGCCGCCAGCACGGTAAAAACCCCGGCCGCCGCCAGAAGCCCATAACTCCCCCCTGTCAGGATCAAAAAAAATTTCCGCATCATTTCATCAGATTTCCTTTCAGATTTCCTGATTATTATGATGCGAAACATAAAAAAATATGTAGCAAAAAGCCTATCAAAAATAAAAAACAGCCGCAAGCAAAGCGCAAAGGACGCGTTCGCTCATGGGCCTGGAAGTTCTAAGGCCGTGTCCTTTACGGCCTTAGAACTTCTTCTCACACTACTGCCAGAAGACATCAAAACTAATATTCAAATCCACCTCCGAAGCAATCCCCTGCACCCTGCCCGACTGGGAATACTGCCATATTTTGAAGTCATATGGATAATAAAAATCCTCCCGGTATGCCGCGAACCACTTGTCGTACCCCTCCAGCATCCCCAGCTCCAGCATCATGATTCCCATCTCCGTATTGTAGTACAGCATGGGCCGGTATCCCGCATTTTCAATGGTCTGACAGAAAAGCTGGGCAAACCTGGTGCGGTCCTCGATGGACAGCGCGTTCATCCGGCCGTCCGCACCGGTCACATTTTCCACATCGAATACAATAGGGCATTCCATCTGGTAGGGGGCAATCTTTGTCAGCACCAGGTTCGCCTCCTCCAGCACCTCCTCCTCGGTGATGGCCTGGCTGTAGACATAGGCCCCCACCTTGATGCCCGCGGCCTGTGCGCCCTGGACATTGACGTCAAAGTTGGCGTCCTCCACCAGCTTCCCGGTTCCGTACCCTCTGTAGGCTGCCCGGATGAAAGCAAATTCCACGCCGTCCTGAGCCACCAGATTCCAGTCGATATTTCCCTGGAACTCCGACACGTCAATGCCCTTATGGGAAATCACCTGACCGTCCTGGAGGTACTGGTACTCCCCTGTCTCCAGGATATTCAGGTTGGCATTTTGCCAGCCGTGCTGCTTCAGGCTATAATCAATGGGGACGATATTATACTGCCCGCCGCTGTATACGATCATGTCGTTGGGATACAGGGGCCGCAGCGCCTCCAGCACCGAATCCCCGTCGTTGAGCCTGGTGCGTATCCCCTCCAGCACCTCCGACTGGGCCTGCTGCCTGGCATTGCCCACCTGGGCCTCCACCTCCTGGGGCGAAAGTCCCATCGAACCGGCAAACACGCCGACTACATTTCCATCGGCATCCACCACGTTCCCGTCGGCATCAATGCTGACAGCCCCGGCTCCCTCCAGCACATTCCCGCTGGAAGCGGCAGCGCTGCCATTCACCCGCTCCCTGATCCACGCAAAGATGGACATCCCCGAAAACATCACGATCACCATGGCCACCAGGCAGACCAGCATAGCCATAATTCTCCGGCGCATGGCTCTTCCCATACGCTTTCTCCCCGCTCTGATTCTCTCCATATCCGTCTGTTCCATCCTGTCTCTCATGCAATCCTCTCCCTCCAAAGCAATCCGCTGCTATGGACAATTATACGTCTACAGTCGCTTCCTATTCCCATAGTAAACGAAATTGCGCCGGATGAAAAGAGCTTTTTCGCGATTTCCCAAATTTAACAAATTCTTAAAATTTACCGTACCTCTTCCCGCAGCTTTAAAAGAATCCTTTTCTCCATACGGCTGACCTGTACCTGGCTTACTCCCAGCCTGGCCGCGATCTCTGTCTGGGTCTTATTCTGAAAATACCGCATACAGATCAGGTTCCTGTCCCCGGGATCCAGACTGTCCAAAAGCTGGCTCAGCAGTAAGTGGTTTAAAAGCTCTTCCTTTTCCCTGTCCTCTCCGTTACAGCCCCCGGCAACACTGCTGCCCACGCTGCCGTCTCTGCCCCGTACCACCTTGTCCACCAGGTAGACTTCGCTGCCGTCGTCCTGGTATACCGCGGAATAGATGGATTCCACCGAGGTATCGGCTTCCATGGCCAGAACCACGTCCTCCCCGTTCAGCCCCGTAGCCTCGGCTATTTCCTGTATCGTGGGCTCCCTGTTGTTTTTCCCCTGGAGACTCTGTCTTGCAAGCTTTACCTTAATCCCGTTCTCTTTAATGGTCCGGGACACTTTTACGGGGCCGTCGTCCCGCAGGAACCGTTTGATCTCCCCGGTGATCATGGGCACCGCATAAGTGGAGAATTTCAGACCCAGCTTCAGATCAAACTTGTCGATGGCTTTCATCAGTCCGATGACGCCGATCTGGAAGAGATCCTCCAAATCATGGCCTCTGCCTGCGAATCGCCTGACAATATGGCGCACCAGTCCCAGATTGCTTTCTATCAGTACCTCTCTTGCCTCGCTTTCTCCCGCCTGTGATCTGGCAATCAGCACTGATGTTCTATCCATCCGCCCACTCCTATTTTTTTGATCATACGGACTTTCGTCCCCTGGCCCGGCGTGCTCTCCACCTCCAGGTCGTCCATAAACGCCTCCATGAACGCAAACCCCATTCCGGAGCGCTCCAGCTGCGGCTTCGTGGTATAGAGCGGCTCCATGGCGCGCTCTACATCCTCAATTCCCTTTCCGCTGTCGATGACTTCTATATGTAAAATATTATTCTCCAACACGCAGCACAGCCTTACTTTGCCCGGATTCGCCTTTTCGCTTTCCTCCGGCTCACCCGGCCTCCCATAACCCCGGAGATTCTCATAGCCGTGAATGATGGAATTGGTCACGGCTTCGCTCACCGCGGTCTTGATATCCGCCATCTCCTCCATGGTGGGATTCAGATGGGTGATGAATGCCGCCACTGCCACCCTGGCAAATCCCTCATTGTCCGAAAGGGCGTCAAAGATAATCTCCATTTCATTTCTCATGATTCCAGTACCTCCACTATTTTATTCAATCCTGACAGTCTGAAGATCCTCTCTATCTGCCTGTCCACATTTATGGCTATGACTTTTCCCCCGAAGCAGGATATCTTGCGGTATCGCCCCATGATAATGCCTATGCCGGAAGAGTCCATGAACCTTGTCCTCCCGAAATCGAACACAATATCCCGCACCTCTTTCCTGACCAGATACCGGTCCGCGCACTCGCAGATAAAGCCCGCCCCATGATGGTCGATTTCCTCCGGCAGCTGAATCAGAAGACAATTGTCGATAATCTGAAAATCCTCTGTAGCTATCTGTCCCATTCTCTACATCCTTCCTTTCCGAACTAAGTCACGGCGAAAACCGCCGCGCAGACCAGCAAAAAAGAACCCATAGCATCTACAGGTTCTTTTCTTTCGTACCTCTCTTCTTACTCTTAACCGGCATTTAAATTGTCCTTACGCCTCTGGGCATCCCTGGCCCTGGTAGCCTCCGGAAACAGTTCAATCACCTTGTCATAAGTGGTAATGGCATTGACTGTATCCCCGCTGGAGCGGTATGCCTCCCCCAGCAGCCAGAGCGCTTCTATGTTGGCGGCATCGTACTTCACAGCCTTTCCAAGGTTCTCCAGAGCTTCCTCGTACCGGCTCGTATAGTATTGATTATATCCCGCCTCATAATACTCTTTGGACAGCTCAGGTCCAATGACGGAATTCATGGACTGGTACATTCTCTGGAAGCCCTCCGGCATGGCCGTCACATCCACCCGCCCGGCAAGCTCCTCCAGTCTGTCCGCCGCCGTATGCATATCCGCCGTCTCCGTATACTCTGCAGCTATCCGGAGCAGCTCCTCTGTCACCGGTATGGTTCCGCCTGCTCCCGCATAGCCCTCAATCTCCCCCTGGAGATTCTGGATATTGCCGTTGAGATTCTCTATCTGCCCCTCCAGTTCCTGGATCCGTGCAGTCTTTGCGTCCGATTCGCTGCTGATCTTTGTGATGGTCTGCTGCTCCTCGTTGCGGACTCTGGACTGTGCCGCAGGCACCACGAGAAAATACATAGCCGCCACCCCGATGATCAGACCAATGACCATGTTCACCACCGTAGAGAGCCCTCCCGCGCGCTTGGGCTCCTTGACATTCAGAGGCTGAATGATAATTTCATTGTCGCTCTGATATCTGACGGCCTCATCTTTCCGGCGCCGCTTTACGCCCTCCTCGGGCATCAGGGCCTCTTCCACCTCTTTTAAGTAGCGCAGGGTCTGGAGATTGTTCCTGTCAATGTCCATGCATTTGCGCAGTTCACGCTCTGCCCGGTCCCACTCCTCCTGCTTCATGTACAGCAATGCCAACAGCTGATGTGCCTGTATGAATCTGGGATTCATGGACAGTACCTTTCTCAATTGTATCACAGCCAGATCTTCACTATTCTGGCTGCACAGAACCAACGCTCTGTTATATTTCTTAATGGTCTGGTTAATGGAGTCCAGCCTTCCGGAATTGGAGCGTATCTTGTCGATATACTCGTCCGCAATATTCTTCTCCGGGCTCATGTTCTTGCTGATAACCCATTCCCTGAGCGCGGCGGCTGCCTCCCCCATCTCGAAGTACACCAGCCCCAGGAGATTGCGGGCCTTGATATTGTTCTTGTTGAACTGGAGACTGTGACGCAGGCTCACCACGGCTCCGCTTAAATCCCTGACTCCGGCCTTTTCCAGGCCCTCATTATAGTACATGTTGGACACATGTACCACCTGTTTATATAAGGAGACATCGGCTCCGCAGGAAGTGCAGAAGTCATGCTCCGACAGACGGCGGCCACAATTATAACAAAATATCATTCTTATTCTTCATACTCCCGTTCTAATTCGCCTTCAGACTCCGTTATCTTCTTGATCAGCAGATCCGCTATATCCGTCAGATCCTGCTGATAGATGGCCTCCTCCACATCCTCCACTTCCAGGCTGGGATGGAATTTTTTCAGTTCGTCCTCAAAATTTATCATGCCTCAAGCAACTCCTTAATCTCACCGACCAAATACAGGCTCCCTGCCACATAGATGCGCTCCCCGTCCTTTCGGTTCTCATACATCCTGCGAAAAGCAGCCCCCGCATCCTCACATATCTCGCAGGCACAGCCCGGATACCCGCCAAACAGCTCCGCGATGGTCCCTGTATCCAGGGTCCGGCTGCTGTGCATCCGGGTCACACAGACCTTTTGAAACAGTCCGCTGACCGCAAGTTCCTTTATCATATTTTCGTAGTCCTTATCCTTTACCACGCCGAACAGCAGGCTTCTCCTGCCCGTATGCCCGTCAGACGCCACTGTCTCCAGGAAAGCGCGGATGCCGTCCTCATTGTGGGCGCCGTCCACAAACACCTCCGGACGCACCTCTTCCATGCGTCCCGCCCAAAAGCACTCCAAAACGCCTTTCCTGATCTGCTCTGCGGAGACCGTCCTGCCGCCGTCTAAAGCTATGATGGCCCTGACAGCCAGCGCGCAGTTCTCCATCTGGTAAGCGGCAATGGTATGGAGTGTAAGCGTAGCATCTCTATCATACAGATTGTGCAGGCAAAAATCAATGCTTTTTCTCTTAAAATTTAAAAAAGAGTAGTCATTTTCCGACACGGAATCTGCCAAAATCCCAAGTTCCTCCGCCCGCTGTCTGAAGACCCGCTCCGTCTCCTCACAGGTGTTCCACCAGACAGCCGCAGCGCCTGCCTGCAGGATACCTGCCTTTTCGGAGGCAATCTTCCCCAGAGTATCCCCCAGGACTCCCACATGGTCAAAGCTGATATGCGTAATGACGGCCAGTTCCTTATGCGCAACCGAATTCGTGGCGTCCAGCCTGCCGCCCACCCCCGTCTCCAGGATACAGAAGTCCGGGCGCATCTGCGCAAACAGCACCATGGCCATGAAAAAGAGATACTCAAAATAAGTCGGATGATAGGCCTCCGCTTCCTCCCGCTCCAGAGCCCCCCAGTCCAGCGAATCATAAATCCGGAGAAAGGCCCGCAGAAAATCCTCTTCGGAAACCATCTCCCCGTCTGCCGCAAACCGCTCTCTGATACAGACCAGATGGGGGGAGGAAAACAGAGCCACCCGATAGCCTGCCGCCTCTAAAATGCTGCGCATATAGGCGCATACAGAGCCTTTTCCGTTTGTTCCCGCCACATGGATGATACGCATCTCCCTGTCCGGATCTCCCAGTTTATGGAGAAAAGCCTTTGTCTGCGCCATAGAATGCTTTGAAGTAAATCGCGGAATGTCCTCAATGTATGCTGCTGCCTGCTCAAATGTAGTAATATTCTGTCTCTCCACAGCAAAGTACCTCCCCGGCCTGTTTTCGGCGCCGCCCGGATACATCCCCCGGACGGCGCCTTGCTAAAATGAAACCTCATACTCACTGAAGCTGGTGAAGTCTTAAATCCACCTGTTCCATCATCTGGGTATATTTGGCCAGCTTCTCCCGCTCTGCAGCTATTTTCTCCTCCGGCGCCTTGGACAGAAAACGCTCGTTGGAGAGCATGCCGTTCACCCGGGCCAGTTCCCCCTCCAGCCTCTTTTTCTCTTTCTGCAGGCGCTCCCTCTCCTGAGCCACGTCCACCAGCTCCGCGAAAGGAATGTACAGTGTAGCCCCGGGAATCACCACGGACACTGCGTCTTTCATCAAATCCTCCGGACAGACGGAAACGGCCTGGCCGTCTTCTGTGAACGTTTTTGCGTCTCCGTCTGCTTTCAGAACCATCCTCACCTCATTGGCATAGGCCAGAGAGGCGAAGAACAGTCTGCCCTCCGTAAATGTCCTGACAATTTCCTCCCTGTCGCTGATCACATAGATGCTGGTCTTACGGCTGGGCGGTACATTACTCTCATTGCGGATATTGCGGACTGCCCGCACGGCCTGTTTGATGATCTCGATGTCTTTCTCCTCTTTGGGAAAGCTCCTCTCCTCCCGGTACCGGGGCCATGCGCTGATGACAATGGATTCCTCCATGGCATCCTCTTCATTCATGGAAGCGCCAGATTCCAGTTCCCGCAAAGTGCAGAAGATTTCCTCCGAGATGAAAGGCATATAGGGATGCAGGAGCTTTAAGGCATCAATCAGCACTGTCTTCAAAGTCCACAGCGCCGCATTCTGGCTGGTTGCGTCATCCGTGTTGTACAGGCGGGGCTTCACCATCTCGATATACCAGTCGCAGAATTCGTCCCAGAGGAAGTCTACGACTTTCTGCACCGCTATCCCCAGCTCATAGTTCTCCATATTGGCGGTGACGTCCTTTACCAGTGTGTTCAGCTTGGAAAGGATCCATTTGTCCACAGGCTGAAGATCTCCCTCTTCTGGCCTTGTCACGGTCCTGGAGCGCTCTCCTTTTATGTTCATCATAATGAACCGTGACGCATTCCACACCTTGTTGGCAAAGTTCCGGCTGTTCTCCATTCTCTCATAGTAGAAGCGCATGTCATTGCCCGGGGCGTTGCCCGTAATCAGAGTCAGCCGCAGGGCGTCCGCACCGTACTGGTCGATCAGCTCCAGCGGATCAATGCCGTTGCCCAGGGATTTGGAAAATTTACGCCCCTGGCTGTCCCGCATCAGACCGTGGAAAAGCACTGTGTGGAAAGGCTTCTCCCCCATATGCTCATAGCCTGAGAAGATCATGCGGATAACCCAGAAGAAGATGATGTCATAGCCCGTCACCAGCACATCCGTGGGATAGAAATACTTCAGCTCCTCCGTGTCCTTGGGCCATCCCAATGTCTCAAAGGGCCAAAGCGCCGAGGAGAACCAGGTATCCAGCACATCGGGGTCCTGGGTGAAGTGCTTACAGCCGCATTTCGGGCAAACTTCCGGCTCTTTCCCGGCCACCACCACTTCCCCGCACTCGTCGCAGTAGTAGGCGGGAATTCTGTGCCCCCACCACAGCTGACGGCTGATGCACCAGTCGCGGATATTGTCCGTCCAGTTGAAATAGGTCTTCTCCATGCGCTCCGGCACCAGGCGGATCTCGCCTTTTTTCACTGCCTCCACGGCAGGTTTTATCAGTTCTTCCATCTTCACGAACCACTGTTCCTTTACCAGGGGCTCTATGGTGGTCTTGCAGCGGTCGTGGGTGCCTACATTGTGGGAATAGTCCTCGATCTTTACCAACAGTCCTAAGCTTTCCAGCTCTTCCACAATGGCCTTTCTGGCCGCGTAGCGATCCATGCCGGCAAACTTCCCGCCGTTTTCATTGATGGTGGCATCGTCATTCATGATATTGACAACGGGGAGGCCATGGCGCTTGCCCACCTCGAAGTCGTTGGGGTCATGGGCGGGGGTGATCTTCACCACGCCGGTACCGAACTCCCTGTCCACATAGGTGTCCGTGACCACGGGAATCACCCGATCCATCAAAGGCAGCATGACGCTCTTCCCGATCAGGTGCGCATACCGCTCGTCCTCCGGATGGATGGCCACTGCCGTATCCCCCAGCATGGTCTCGGGACGGGTGGTGGCAAAAGTCAGAAACTCCGTATCGCTGGGAGTACCGTCCTCATTCATCACAGGATACTTGATATGCCACAGATGTCCGGCCTGCTCCTCATATTCCACCTCCGCGTCGGAGATGGAGGTGTTGCACACAGGGCACCAGTTTACCATCCGGGCGCCTTTGTAGATATAGCCCTTTTGGTGCATCTTCACAAAGACTTCCGTCACGGCCCGGTTACACCCCTCGTCCATGGTGAAACGCTCCCTGTCCCAGTCGCAGGAGGATCCCATCCTCTTAAGCTGGGAGATGATGCGTCCGCCATACTCCCGCTTCCAGTCCCAGGCCCGCTCTAAGAATTTCTCCCGGCCCAGGTCATACTTGTCTATGCCCTCCTCCTTAAGCTTCTCGATGAGCTTCACCTCCGTGGAGATGGCGGCATGGTCCGTTCCGGGCTGCCAGAGGGTATTGTATCCCTGCATTCGCTTGAAGCGGATCAGGATGTCCTGCATGGTATTGTCCAGAGCATGTCCCATATGGAGCTGTCCGGTGATATTTGGCGGGGGAATCACGATAGTGAAAGGCTTTCTGTTATAATCCACCTCCGCATGGAAATATTTCTTGTCCATCCACTTTTGGTACAACCTGTCTTCCAACCCCTTGGGGTCGTAGGTCTTTGCCAGTTCCTTGCTCATAATACTTCTCCTCTCTTCTTGGTTTCGGGTAGGCGCGGCCGCATGAAAAAAGCCCTCTGCCGACTTTCATCAGCAAAGGGCGTCCTTGACGCGGTACCACCTTTGTTCGCAGCGGACGCACATAAGCGTCTCCTGCCTCAGCGACTTCTACTAAAGTCCTATCCTGTAACGGGGATAATTCGTGAGACCCTACTTTGTCCGGAATGTCTCTGGCTCATTCCCGTTTTCAGATCTCCGGCTTAAAAGCTACCTTCCGCATCCTTTCCTTTAAACCGCCTCTCAGCATCCGTCCTTACGGATGGCAGCTCTCTCTGGCAAGGGGCAATGCGTACTCCTCTTTCTCATCGCCTTTTTCCGTTTCTATTGCATCGGAATGCTTTTGTTTCATGGATTACTTTTCTTCCATGGAATGCTTTTCTTCCATGGAATGCTTTTCTTCCATAGATTACTTTTCTTCCATGGAATGCTTTTCTTTCCATACTATAAGCTATCCGGCAGGTTTTGTCAAGAATATTTTATTGCGGGGCGGCCGGGTCTTAATGGACTTAACGTTTAACTTTAATATATCAGCGCAACGCCCCCGGCCGTCAGCAGCGCCACAACGGCATGCCGCTTCCATGTCAGGCTCAGGTATCCGATAAATTCCCGAAGCAGGGCATTGAGCGTAAAATACCATTTCGTCCTTGCCCCAAAGCCCACGCATGCCATTTTCTGCTGCCTGGCCAAAAGCAACGCCCGGAACACATGGTAGGCCGTGGTGACTACAATGACCCGCGGACGCTCCTTTTGCATCAGTTCTCTTGAAAACAGCAGGTTTTCCTCCGTGGACGCAGACCGGTCCTCCACAATGATTTTGTCCGCATCCACGCCTCTGTGAATCGCATAGTCCGCCATAGCCCGGCCCTCCGGAATGTCCTCTCCCGGCCCCTGACCTCCGGACATGATCAGCGCCGCTTTCGGATTGTGGTCAAGAAGTTCTATCCCCTTTTCGATCCGGGCCGCCAGCAGGGGGGTGACTCGGCTGCCTGTCAGACCAGCGCCCAATACAACAATGTAGTCAGCCTTTCGTTTCTTTCTCAGATGAATCAGGTTCAGCACCGCGGAAAGGGAATAGATGGCCAGCAGAGAAAGGAGGTAGAATGCCAGCAAGCTGATCAGCACATACAGTCTTGCTCCAAGCAAACCGCTCCCCGCGCGGCCAAAGGCAGGCCATACAGCCAGATAGCCAAAGAGCATCACGGAAAACGCCATGGACAGCATGTTCGCCGGCTTTATCCCCTCGTGACGGATGACTTTGATTCCCTCCACAAAAAATGTGATAATCAGGACCATGGGAAACACCAGCACACAGCCCGCGGCCGCCAGCATGAGTATGATCAGCAGCCATTTCACCGCTGCGTGGGACGAGAACCATTCCAAATACCCGGCCAGCAGGAACAGCATTGCAACCGCCAGACAGACCATCATCCAGAAAAAAGAAATGCCGCTCCAGAGCGTCCTGGAATCATGTATCATGACCCCTGCAAATATACAAAATGATACCGCAAACAGAAAGAATGTAATCTGCCACATATGAAATCTCCCCTCACCGCTTTGTTTTCTGTAATATATTCGTTAGAATAAGGTCATTATATCACAGTCTCGGCAGAAAAACCTTACAATACGGTGACATTTTCCTTACAGATCCGTAGCGTAGTTACTGTTCACTCGGTGCCACCGCGAGGTGTTTTCATGCGTAATTTGCATGAAAATCCCGAGACGGCCTGCGCCAAAATGAGCTCTTTTGCTCATTTTGTGTGCATCATGTTACAGTTTACGGCAAGGCCGTGAACTGTAACGTAGCGTAATGGGCCGGGTCATAAACCGCCCCCCTGGGAAATGCCGGGCAGATTCCTCCGCCCGGCATTTCCCGATCTCACAATATATTTCCGTTTGCATTTTCCTGGCCTCCGGGCTTTCCGCTCATGCCCGGGAAAACAGTTCGCTGCTAATCCGTAAAGCTTATCCCTATATACCCCATGGAACAATCCAGATCTATCTGCCTGGACACACCATTGTCCATGGACCTCTCCTGTCCGAAACCCCCATAGTCTCTTCCGTTCAGCTCGATATTGCCCATAGCGCACTCCAGGTCATAATTGAAATCCTGCTCTTCGCCTTTCAGCGTTATCTCCACACTTCCCATGGCACACTCCGCATTAACGCTCTTACCGATCTCCACCTCATACGCCGAGAATACCCCCATGCCCACTTCCACGTCCAGTTCAACTGCCTCTATGGCGTCAAATGACACACTGCCCGCACCTATGGATACATCCAGTTCCGATATCATGGCTTTGTCATATACAGCGATCTGCCCGGCGCCCACCTCCAGCGAAGCGCTGTCCGCATGCAGGAACGGCAGATACAGCTCCCCTGCGCCCAATTCCACACTGACCTCATGGAACCGGTAATTCTCCGGCAGATACAGAGTAATACTGCCCTCCCCTATATCGGTGGGATATTGGCTGGAGGATTTGACATACAGCGTATGATCCTCCACATAGCTCTGAAATTTATAAACGTCCTCTGCCTCCAGGTACAGCTTCCCGTCCTGGGAGATTTCTGTCTGCAGCAGACAGCCTCCCACTTCTATCTCCAGATTTCTGATATTCTCTCCCGGACAGAATTTGTCCACATCCCCCTCGTATACTTTGCTGCTGTGGGAAAATTTAACCACATGTCCCTCATCATCCCCATCCAGCCAGCCGCTGCCTCCATAACCGTTATCCACATCCGGTACTTCGGGTATTTCCGGCGCCTCGGGTGTCAGCTCCACTTCGCTGCCGACGATATCACTGTCCGAAGCCATCCAGCCGAAGATCCAGCTCTTCAGTCCCCCGTACGGATACATTCCCCACCAGCCATCCAGCCGGACTCTTCCCTTGGTAGTCTCCTCTACGGTTCGGTAGATGGCAGCGCTGCCTGCCGCCGCGCCTCCCACCATGACGAACACCACTCCGATGACTCCGAATATCAGCGCTGTGATTGCACAGCCTTTCATAAATCTCTTCATTCCGCCTCAATCCTTTCTGTTTTGGCATCTTACTGCCCGATCCCCTGCCTGTCCTCCGGTCTCTCCTGACTGCCCTGCACTAGCCCGCTGCCGCTGCCATTTTCCGCTTAAAAAACCGAAACATAGCGAAAATTCCTCTGAAAATAGCCGGCGTCGCGATACCTGCCATGGCCACTGTCAGCATCAGCAGCAGAATGCCCACACAGCCCGCCAGCAGGCCGGCTCCGGCCAAAGCCATCCCCACCCAGGGATTCACAAAAAGGCAGATAATGCCTACAGCCACCAGCACCACAAACACAATCAGCAATGCGGCCGCCGCGGAACCGATGCCCAGTATAATGCCGAACCATCCAAGCAGCACCCCCGCAAGCCCCATAAGCAGACCGCCCAGGAACGGAAAGGCAAATATCAGTCCGGTGGCGATCAATGCGATTGCCCAGACAGGCAGACCGCCTTTCTTTCCCTTTTCGCCCTTTTCCGCTTCGTTCCCGAACCACCCTGCCGTATCGCGGCTCCACCTGTAGGCATCCTCATCCAAAGGAGCGCCGTCCGTACTTTTCCCATACCCCTCAAACGGATTCCAGCCACCTGCCGCGGACGCTTCCGCGGCGCTTTCCTGGCGAAAGCTCCCGCTGTCTTTCGGGGCAAAATCCGCTGTCTGGCCGGCTCTTCCCGCTCCCCGGACAGTTGCGCTCTCCTTAAGCCCGGCGCCCTGTCCCTCATCCGCCTCGCTCTCCTGCTCGCTTTGCCCGTATTCCATCAGGGCCCTGTCTGACGCTTTCGCTTTCCCTGCGGGCTTTTTCCCATACCCGTTGTCCAACAGATCTCGTCTGATATTCTCAGCCACTCTGGCCGGATTTCCCAAAGCCTCGATGACCTCTTTCTCATTCTCTTCCCCGGCATCGTCAAAGTAATCATTATAATACTGAATTGCCTCCTCCCGCTCGCCGGAAGCAATGCCCTGGAGCAGGCTTTCAAGCTGGTTCATAAAATCCGCTCTGTTCATAACCCAATCCTTCCCTTAAATAATCCTGTGATTTTGTCAGCATATCTGTGCCATTCGCTTTCATATAGCTGCAGCTGCGCCCAGCCTCTGCTGGTTACCTTATAATAGCGTCTGTTCCTGCCCGCGCACTCCATGTCATAAACCTCCAGACATTCATCCTTCTGCAGCCTGCGCAGCACAGGATAAAGCGTGGACTCCGACAGCTCGATAACCTGCCGGACCTCCTGAGTGATCTTATACCCATAGGTCCCCTCCGGCTCCTTGGACACAACGGCCAGCACAATGGCATCCAAAAGCGCTGCGCCTGTATTAAATACCATCCAATTCGCTCCTTATCCTCAATTTCATACAATATTATATGCCGTATAATATTGGCTGATAACCATACTATACGGCATATAATATCATATGTCAATATTTATTTGGAAAAAAAGAGAAAAAAACGGCTGCGCTTTATTGACCGATTCAGTTCGATTTATGTCCCATTTCAACCCGATTTTGTGGATAACTTGAACCTACTGTCATTTCCTGGAAAGTTTTTCCCCGAAAAATCCACAAAATCCACAGAGTTATCCACATTTACACATCTGTCACATTTATATACACTGTCTGTCATTTCCATTTTTCCGCCTGTGTCCTGTCCAAATCCGGTATATAACAATGCTCTTACAGCCACTCATTCCAGAAGCGCTCCACCCGTCCCGCCACCGTATTGACCGTTACGGTCTCAAATTTATCCCACTCCCTGGGAAACAGTCTGCGGTAAGCCGGCTGCAGGAAGCGTTCGTCCAGCAAAGCGATGATGCCGATATCCCGGGCTGTCCGGATCACTCTCCCCGCGGCCTGCAGCACCTTATTCATGCCCGGATAGCGGTAGGCGTAGTCGAAACCGCTCTCCCCGTTTCCCTCAAAGTAATCCATCAGGATTTCCTTTTCCCGGGAGACCTGGGGCAGGCCGGTACCTACAATCATCACGCCTATGAGACTGTCACGCTTTAAATCAATGCCCTCGCCGAATATCCCGCCCAGGACGCAGAAGCCGATGAGAATTCTGTCCTCATCCCCCCCGCGCCGAAAACGCTCAAGGAATGCCTCTCTTTCCGCCTCGCTCATGGATTCGCTCTGAAGAATGCACTCCCTGCCCTCTCCCCCAAAGTTATCCACATACCTCTCATAGATTATACGCATAAAAGCGTAAGAGGGGCAGAATACCATGTAGTTACCATGACGGTTTTTGACGATTTCTTCAATGTAACGCGCTATGTTTCCGTACTCGTCCTCGGATCGCCTGGTGTATTTGCTGGTTACGTCCTCCGCCACAAGCAGCGCCCGCTTTGCCGGTTGGAACACAGAACGGGCATAGACCTCATAATCCTCCGGCTCACCGCCCAAGAGCTTCTTGTAATACTGGATGGGCAGAAGCGTGGCGGAGAACAGTATTGTACTGCGTCCTCTAAGCATACACCTTTTCAGGTTCTCCCGGGGATTCACGCATAAGAGTTTCAGAAAGAAACTGCCGTCCTCGCAAAGCTGGGTATATTTCACATAGTTTTCATCCAACAGCTCATAGATGGTAAAAAAATGACTGACCTCAAAGTAAAAGTCCAGCAGCATATCCCGCACCGGCAGCTCCCCCTCCTCCGGCTCTGCCAGATAATCCTCCAGGACAGCCTGCAGCCTCATCAGGCTTTCCGCGAATTCCTCTATATTCTCCACTAGGCGGCAGTCCTCGCATTGACGCTTCAGGGTCAGTAACTGACGGTTGCATTTGTCCAGATGGAAGATCAGCTTGTCCCCATAGCCCTGCCTGGCCAAAACGCTTTTGTCTCCTCTTTTTGCCATATCAGGGGATAATTCAGTGTCAATACCAAATCGGTCAATGACATTTATGTCGTTTCTCTCTCCGCTGTCTTTTTCCGACATACATGTCATGATCTGTGTGCTTCCTAAGGTAATCTGCCCGGAAACATCAGCTTTTCCGTTTCTTTTCTTCTTTCTCTTTTTCCCTGACATTAATGTCTTTTTTACTTCCCTGGCCAATTCCGCAAAGGCTTCTTTATAAAGAACCGCACTGTACATCTCTCTGCCACGCTCCAGCAGATTATGAGCCTCGTCAATGAGAAAAAGATAATTTCCCGCAACGCCCTCCCCAAAGAAACGCTTCAGATACACATGAGGGTCGAAGAGATAGTTGTAATCACAGATAACGGCATCCGCAAACAGACTGGCATCCAGGCACATCTCAAAGGGACAGACCATATGCTTTTTCGCATAAGTCCTTATAGTATCCCTGCCATAGCCCTCCTCATTGGACAGCATGTGGAAAACGGCATCGTTAACCCGGTCATAATGCCCTTTTGCGTAAGGGCAGTACTCCGGATTGCATTCCGTCTCCTCCATAAAGCAGATTTTCTCCTTGGCGGTCAGGATGATGCTTTTCATCCGCAGGCCCTTGCCCCGCAAAATCTCTATGGCCTCCTCCGCCACAGTTCTGGTGATGGTCTTGGCCGTCAGATAGAAGAGTTTCTCTCCCATGTCTCTTCCCATGGCCTGGATTGCCGGATAGACTGTGGAAAGCGTCTTGCCCACTCCCGTAGGCGCCTCCAGGAAAAGTTTCTTCTTATGATAAATGGTGCGGTACACATGGGCGGCCAGCTCCTTTTGTCCCTCTCTGTAAGGATATGGGAATTCCAGCCCCTGAATCGAAGCCGTCCGGATTCTCTGCCATTTCCACGAATAATCCGACCACTTCCGGTAAGCAGCAAGCAAGTCCAGAAACCACGCCTCAAGCTTCCCGAAATCGCATTCCTCATGAAAATAGCGAATCTCTCCGGATGGCATATGGCAGTAGGTCAGGCGCACCCAAATGCTATCCAGCCCTTCTTTCTTACCGTATAGATAGGCATAGCATTTGGCCTGGGCCACATGCAGCGGCATAGGGCCGCTCATTCTGGCAAGTTCTCTGTAAGTTCCCTTGATCTCGTCTATGGTCACACTGCCGTCCTTATGGATAATGCCGTCCGCCCGCCCCTCCACGCTGAGCATATATTCATCCGCCGGAAATGTCATCTTCAGCGGAACCTCCGCCTGATATTCCGCCCCCATCCTGCGCTGGATCATGCGGTGGATACGTCCGCCCTCCTGCATGGCGTTCTCCGGAGATACATGCCTGCGGTTGTCAATGTCCCCATGGCGCAGGATGAATTCCACCAGCCTGCGGACAGAGACGCTCACCTCCTCTAATGCCAAAGCTTCCTCCTTAATCTGTACTGTCCCTGAAGCCGGTTCCTCCTGCCGTCTTTCATGTGTCCGGTTTCTGTCTTCATCCCCACCGCGCGCTTCGGCGCATACAGTAACTTTCCTATCCTCCACGTTTCCCGCTTTCATACTCTCACCCATACACTTCCCTCTGCCTCATGCGTACAGCCCCGGCAGGCATGTCCTTTTATGATCCGCTTCCGCAAAACGCAAAGCTCCCCGCGCAGATAGTTCAGAATCTATCTGACACAGGGAGCCTCTATACCGTTTTGTTCATCCATTCCTATCTGTAGACAGCCATAGGTCAGCTTGCAATAGCAAGGCTCTTCAACAGCTCCTCAAAATCCTTATCGTATCCCTCATAGGATACTTTCAACGATTTACGCAAGTCCAGTCCGTACACTCCTAAGAAAGATTTCGCATCCACAATATATCTGTTATAGGATATGTCAATCTCAAAATCGCATCTGGATGCTACATTGACAAAATGCCGGACTTCATTGGGGGTCAGCTGAATCTCCTT
This sequence comes from uncultured Acetatifactor sp., assembly GCA_910584235.1. Classification (GTDB taxonomy): domain Bacteria; phylum Bacillota; class Clostridia; order Lachnospirales; family Lachnospiraceae; genus Acetatifactor. Next base: position 11,940 of record CAJTZD010000034.1, on the reverse strand, counting down.
TACCATTTCCATCTCTCCTTTTGACGGCATGTCGCCTGCTGCGTATTTATCCTTATGTATTGCTTTTTCCACACTCCCCATTATAGCCAAAATACGCAAAAAGTAAAGTATCGCTTTATCGTATATTTCCCCGAAATACATTGCTTTTTGTCACTATGTCACGCTTTTTTGTCCGGGTATCAGTAAGCTGCACAATGTCAGTTAAACTCTACCATATATTCCCTGAACCGAAGCGGCAACATGCCGGTTTGAAGCTTTCTATTTCTGCGATCTTCTATAGTTATGGTATGGCAGAATTGGCGGAAAAGTTCCTGGTACTGTTGCTCTGTGTCCGAATAACGAATATCCAAACAATTGTCTCTCTCCTCTCCCCGCAGCAGATACCACTTTTTCCCCGCCGGATGGATTCCGAAGAGATTCCTCTTCTCATCATAGATGACAAAATTCTCTATGGGCAGCCTGTCGGCAAAATGGGGCATTAAAAAGACCATCACATCGTTCTTAGGCCCGATCCTGGAAAACAATATGCCGTTGTCCAGCTCCTGAAAGCGCAGAAACTGCTTTTGATGCCCTGCCTCCGTGGATACGCCTCTGCCCAGGGCAAAAGCCTTGTGGATATCCCTGTCCGCCAGATTGTCGAACAGATGCCCGGGACGGCATTTATACCGCAGTCCCTGTACTACGGTGCGATAGACCGCCTGGGCCTTTTCCTCGTCATTCGAGGCCATTGCCATGCAGAGCCTTTCCGTATCCTCCAGTCCAAATCGGCGCTGCAGGGTGCCCATGACCTTTCGCGTCTTGTCCTCATCCGCTTCCACGACAATATCCTGGGAAAAAAGACAGGGATCATTGCTCAGACTCAAAAGCGTATCATCGTGATTCCGTTTCTCCTCATACGCCTGATAGATAGCAGTAAAGACGCTCTCCAAAGTGTCTTCACATCTGTATATAATCATGCCTATCACCTTTCCGTACAGCAGCCCTGTCTGATTCTACAGTTGCCCCACCGCTGCCTGCTGTCTCTCCGTCACTGTCACCGGACGCGAGAAGTCCCCATCGTCGAACAGAGACAATTGCCGATAGCTCATACCGTCGCTGCCAAACTGTATCCTGTCTTTTTCGCTGGTAAGCCCCCTTACGATATAATCCTCCTGGAGCTTTACAGGGTACATCATTCTGCCGCTGCAGGTGATAAAGTACAGCGCGCGCTTCAGCACCACTCCGATCTTCTTCAGATCCGGAAAAGTCAGGCTGCCGCTCCTCCGGGCTGCCACAATCCTCTGGGCGCTTTTCACCCCGATGCCCGGCACCCGCAGCAGCTCCTCTATGGGCGCGCGGTTGATCTCCACCGGAAAACACTCCAGATGGCGCACGGCCCAATCCTCTTTCGGGTCAAGCAATACATTGAAGAAAGGGCGCTTCTCGTCCAGCAGCTCCTCCGCCCGGAATCCATAGAACCGAAGCAGCCAGTCCGCCTGATACAGCCTGTGCTCCCGCAAAAGCGGCGGTCCCCCGGGCAGGGCCGGCAGACTCTTATCCCCTGTCACATTCACAAAAGCCGAGTAGAAGACTCTCTTGAGCTCGAATTTCCGGTAGAGATTCTCCGCCACATTGATAATCTGATAATCGCTCTCCGGCGTGGCGCCGATGATCAGCTGGGTGGACTGTCCTCCTCCCACAAACTTAGGGGCGCTGCGGTACCGCACCAGGTCTCCCCGGTTAACCTGAATGCCGTTCTGAATCTGGCGCATGGGAGTGAGAATGCTTTTGCGGTGCTTATTGGGAGCCAGGCTGCGCAGCCCCTCCGCGGTAGGAAGCTCCAAATTGACGCTCATCCTGTCCACCAGGAAGCCGGTCTGCTCAATGACCTCCGGCGCCGCCCCGGGAATGGCTTTTACGTGGACATAACCATTGAACCCATAGCGGTTGCGCAGAAGCCAGACCGTACGGCAGATCAGCTCCTGGGTAAAGGTAGGATTGCCTATGATGCCGGAGCTTAGAAACAGCCCCTCTATATAGTTTCTGCGGTAGAATTCCATGGTCAGCGTGCAGATCTCCTCCGGGGTAAAGGTAGCCCTGGGGACATCGTTGGAACAGCGGTTTCGGCAGTATTTGCAGTCAAAGATACATTCATTGGTCAGCAGGATCTTTAACAGGGCAATGCACCTGCCGTCGCCGGAAAAGCTGTGGCAGATTCCGGCCGCCACACAGTTTCCGATACCGCGGCCGTTACCTTTTCGGTCCACACCGCTGGAGGTACAGGCCACGTCATACTTGGCCGCGTCCGTCAGTATATTCAGTTTCTCCTCCAGGGACATGTCCCGGGCCTTTGTCAAAAATTCCACTTTTCGCCGCATCCTTTTTTCGTTTTCCGGCGTCCCGCGCAGAGCGCAGAACATTTGTTCTTTTTACAGAATAGCACATATGTTCTTTTTTAGCAAGTATTTTGGGACAGCTTTCTAAAAAAACTATTGCAAACTCCCCCTGAAAGCGTTTAAAATGAAAAGAGTGCAAAAGACTTGCATACCATAGAAATAAAACCGAATCTAAAGAAAGGATTAGCATATGTCAAACATTTCAATCCCCAAAAACTATCAGTCAGGCTTAAGTCTGTATGATACGCAGATTGCAATCAAAACCGTAAAGGATTTCTTCCAGACCCTGCTGGCGGAGCGGCTGCATCTTCTGCGGGTATCCGCGCCGCTTATGGTAGATCCCAAATCCGGCATGAACGACAACTTAAACGGCGTGGAGCGTCCTGTCACTTTCGACATCAAATACCAGAACGGCAGGGAAGCGGAAATCGTCCAGTCACTGGCAAAATGGAAACGGTATGCTTTGAAAAAGTACGGCTTTTCCGTGGGAGAGGGACTCTACACGGACATGAGCGCTATCCGCAGGGATGAGGCACCCGATAATATCCACTCTGTCTATGTGGATCAATGGGACTGGGAGAAAGTCATCACAAAACAGGACCGCAGCCTGGACACCTTAAAGGATACGGTGCGCACTGTATATAAGGTGCTGCGCAAAACAGAGAAGTACATGTCCATCCACTATGACTATATTGAAGAAATTCTTCCCCACGACATCTTCTTCGTCACCACCAGCGAGCTGGAGGAAATGTTCCCGGACAATACGCCCAGGGAGCGGGAATATTACATAGCCAAGGCCAAGGGCGCCGTATGCGTGATGCAGATCGGCGGCGCGCTGGGGAACGGCAAACCTCATGACGGGCGGGCCCCGGACTATGACGACTGGGAGCTGAACGCGGATATCATTGTCTACTACCCCGTCCTGGACATTGCTCTGGAGCTGTCCAGCATGGGCATCCGGGTGGATAAGGAGGCGCTGCTTCGCCAGCTGGAAGCGGCCGGATGCATGGAGCGGGCGAATCTCCCTTTCCATCAGGCAGTGATTCAAGGGGAAGTGCCATACACCATCGGCGGCGGCATCGGCCAGTCCCGCATCTGCATGTTCTTCCTGCGAAAGGCCCATATCGGCGAAGTACAGTGCTCCCTGTGGCCTGAGGAAATCATGAAAGAGGCACGGGAAAAGGGATTACAGCTACTGTAATCATCGGGCATTGACCCTGACAAAAATTCCCCTGTGTGTCCGACAGCTTGGCAGCCGGTCTGCCGCTGTCGGTCACAGGGGAATTTTCGCATTATAGGTCCGGTGGGTCAAATGGCAATCCACTGGCAGTATATTTTAGCGGTAAACCGCGAATTTCTCGTTGCAGAAAGTCTGCTCATAGCCAAGCTCCACCAGGAATTCCAGCAGAAGCTTCCATTTCGGGTCGGCGTCCATGACTTTCCTTGCGTCTTCCGAAAGCAGGGATGTCTCCTGCCCCTGCCGGGACTCTGTCACATAAAGCCCATAAGTCCGCTCCAGGATAATTACAGGTTTGTCTTTTCCCTTTTCCCCGATTTCTCCCCGAAGCTGCTTCAGATCCTGTTCCATGGTCTCCGGGCTGTAAGAATCCAGATCGCTCCAGGGATTGAACGCTGAGGGCATCTGCAGGTAATAGGATATGGCCGGAATGTCCCCATACAGAATGACTTCCCGGCCCTGAAGCCCGTTTTCATTGGCATAAGCGCTAAGCTCCGTCATCCATCGGGCTTTCCGGGGGGACATTTTGATATTCCGCAGAACCGGATTGTTGTCCACCACAGCCACCGGATCCTGTATTCCCGTCCCCTCCGCAAAAGCGAACCGTAAGCCGAATACGCCGAACTGGAACAGGCACAGAGCCAGGAACGCTGTCAGCACCCCTTTTGCCGGAAAGCTTGAAAGCGCCAGCCCGCACTTCAGACGCCTCTCCCCTCCATGCCTCAGAAAACGCCAGCTCTGCCACAAGGTGTAGGGCGCCGCCAGAAAGAGATTATTCAGGCTGGGGAAAACGCCGTTGTTGCTGCCCAGGGAAGTCAGGAAAAGAATCAGGATCAGCATGCCGCTGATGAGCTTTTCCTCTTTGGATGCCCTTTTGTCCAGAATGCGGATCAGAGCCATGCCCATGGTAAGCATCAAAAACACCGGCCCCGGATGCCAGATGGGATTGTAGCTGTAGTAAAAGCCGGAGGTAAATCCCCGCCTCCACAGCCAGACGATCATGGCAATGCTCACGGCAATCCACAGCCCTCTCACCATAAGGGATAAAATGCCCGCAATCCCGGACAGCTCCTGCCGCGCCGGATTCTTTCGGGGCAGCCGCGGCCCCTCCGGTCCCGCGGCCGTACCCTGAAACCGCCTGGCAAGCACGCCCTCCAGCCAGCCCGCTATGGCAAAAAGCGCCATGCCCCCTGCCAAAATGACCCCAATGCGCGCCACCCAGTACAGCTCCTGCCAGTACCACCTGAATATCCCTTTCAGCATAGCCATGGGCTTGTAGTCCGTGGCATTGTCCGTCATGGCAAACAATCTGCCGATCCCCGCGATGTATGCATGGATGCCGTAGCGGATATGGATGTAACTAAAAAGCACCGCCAAAGCGCCCGCATACCCGGTCAGGCACCACAGAGTATGGCGGACGGTCCTTTTCCAGAACCCCTCACGACGGCTCTCCCCTTTTCCCGCCGTCCCGGACTTATTTCCCGGATTTCCCCCTCTTTTCCCTGTATATTTCGTTTTTTCTTCAAGGACACATAGGATATCGTAGGCCCAGACTGCCAGGATCATCCCCATCTGAGGCAGGTTGGAGAAGCGCACCAGCACATTGGCTCCCAGGAAAACCCCCGCACAGACCAGATATCCTTTCCTCTCCCCCGTAAGTCCCAGATAAAGCAGCACGGATGAAATCAGAAAGAACAGATACGTCAGATAATTGTAGAAAGAGGCCGTGGGGCACCAGCACAGGCTCAGCGCCGTCATCTCCCCCGCGAAGGCAATGACCTTTGGCATCTTCAGCTTCCGGGTGCAGAAGAAATAACCGATCAATGCCAGCGCTCCCGCGAACAGGCCCGTGTACAGATTGATACCCGCCAGCATATTCCCATTGGGGAGCTTCATCAGCAAATGCCCCACTCCATTGGACAGATAGGTGGAAAAAAGCCACATGGGGTCCATATGCTCCGTTCCCATATACTGAAAATTCGCGTAATTATATCCGGTATCTTGCAAATCAAGTCCCCAGTATATGTGTCTCAGGGGGTAGAATGCCAGGATCACGATTGCCAGATTTTCCAACACATTCCCCCATTGCATCCGGCGCCGCCCGCTTACTTCTTTCCTCATCTCCATCCTGTCTCTCAGTTCCTTTCCGTTTTGCGCTTAAATCCTTTTCCCTTCTATGTCCGAATCCTTTTTCGCTCCATGTTTTGCGTCTTTGGTTCTAAGTCCAAATCTCTTTCCCCTGGCCGCTTTTTCCTCTTATGCCTGAAATTTCCCCTCAGCAAAACGCCTGGTCCGCCCTCTGAACCTTTTCCGTCAGGCTCCGGTAAAAGCCGCTTTTTTGCAATAGCCCATGCAGGCTGTCAAAGAGCCATTTCCGCCCCATATCCGCCAAAATTCCGCACAGGAACACCGCTGCCACCGCAAGAAACGTTCCCAGGAGCAGCCCGCACACGGCCCCCAGGCCCCCTGCTCCCTCTGCCATACCCTCCGCCAGTCTCTTTGCCCACAGCCAGTTCTGCCAGGAATAGCGAAGCCCCAAATTCTCATGAATCAGATAAACACCCAGCGTATAGGGCGCTATTGTGCCGATGAGCTTTGCCGGGCTTCCCTGTATGCGAAGTCTGCAAAAGGCTGTGAACAATCCCGCCGCCGCCAGGAACGCCAGGATATGATTGTACTCCAGGCAGACTTTTATCAGCATCTCCATCCTGCCCGTGCGCAGGTACACCTCCCGTAAGAGAAAGGTCCCTGCAAAAATGAACAGGCAGCCTCCCGTATACAGAAATATCCCCCGCCGCTTTTTCTCCAGGAAAGGAACTCCGAACCGCCGCATATACGCCCCTGTCAGAAATACGCACAGATACCACAGGCAGTCATATCCTCTCTGGTCTGTCTCCAGCCTCACGGGCAATATGCTTTTCGCCATACAGAAAACCACAAGCAACAACCCTGCTGCAATCTGAAGCTGCTGTTTTGTCATCTTTTTCACCGCCATCCCCACAAAGGGCAGGAGCAGATACAGGAATATATAGGCTGTCAGAAACCAGTAATGCTCCATCGTAACGGGGAACAGAAGCGTCAGCAGGTAGTGGAAGTCAAAAGAAGTTCCTTTTAGCACGCCTGTCAGCGCGCCAAGCAGCCCAAACGTCACCGAATAGAACCATATCTGCAGCCAAAGCTGCAGCAGACGGCTTACCTTAAAAGATGTGGTACACAGGAAATATCCGCTGATCAGCATATAGACATTCACAGCCACAATACAGAAACTCTCCAGCAGCCAGGCGGCGGCTCCCGCGGCGCCCATGCCGCGCTCAGTCAGATCAGGCAGAAGATTGCCCTTTCCTAAGTAGTGCAGCACCACCACCATCATCATTGCCACACAGCGCAGCAGGTCCAGATTCGGCATACGCCGTTTATTCTGTATATCGTTATAATCTGTCTGTTTTTTCATATCTCCGTATCTTCCCATTCCGCATTACAGCCTGAACTCATAAATACACTTTCTGGTCTCCCCCTCCAGCCGCATTTCATTGTCCGGAGGCAGGTCCACGATTTCTTTCAGCACACCGCCCGCATACTCGCAGGTTCGCCCGGAAGGGACATTGTCCGGATTACAGGTAATAATCAGATAGTCCATCCCATGCCGTCTGGCCAGGTGGAACAGCAGGCGGCAGGCTTTCCCCGCGTAATGATTGCCCCGATAGGGCTCTTCCACCCGGTATCCGATATTTCCCCCGTAATATGTCTTCCGGTTGTGCCCGATTCTCAAATCACACTGCCCTGCCTTGCGGCCTTTTCGGTCGCGGATCGTGAAGTGGTAGGATGGAAGCCATTCCTGTTCGGAGTCGGCCGGAACGGTTTTGTCCAGCACCAGCAGGATCTCCCCGTCCGTGAGCACCTCCGTATCGAAAAAATGAAATTCGTCCATGGCTTATCTCCCCTTTTTATAAAGCGCATCCAGACGACATCCGGCCTCATAAGCCCTCTTCAAATATCTTTCCGGATCTCTCTCGTTGCAGCCAAGCTCCAGCAGAAGCGGCCCCTCGTATGCCGAGCGGGCTATCACATCCATCACCTTTTCCCACTGAATGCCGCCGTCCCCCGGGATCCAGTGGGAATCCATGGCACCGTTGTTATCATGGATATGCACCGCATACAGCCGGTCCGCGTACCGTCCCAGGATTTCCGGCGCGCTCTCCCGCCAGACCATATTCGCATGGCCGGTGTCATAGCACAGACCCAGGAATTCCTTTGCGTACCTGGCAAACAGTCTGTCCCATGCCTCCAGCATATATTTGTCAGGCACGTCAAAAAGATTTTCTATGCAGATCCGCACCTTTTTCTCCCGGCAATAAGGCATCAGTTCGTCCAGAGAGCGGTAAACGCACCCATAGAAGTCCTCCTTTGTCTCCGGCTGCCTCTGGATGGTCAGGTAGGGAACATAGAGATGGAGCACGATTTCCGAAGCGCCCAGGGCCTCCGCCAGATCCACGCGGTTTTTGATCAGTTCCACGCCGGCTTTACGGTTATATTCCCAGTTGGAAGTGTAATCTTTCCGGTAGTGCCCCTCTCTGATTTCCACGTCCCGGGCGGAGCCCTTGGTGGAATGCAGGGCTTTTGACGCCAGCCCGTACTCATCCATCCACTCTCTGATCTGCCGCATCTCATAAACGGAATACATATATTCCCTGTCCCATTCGTGGCACCAGTGGATATGGGTGAACCCGGCCCGGGCAATCTGTTCCAACACGGCCTTTATCTGTTCTAACTGTGTGCTCTCCCCTGCAAAATCTGTGTTCAATGCCAGCTCCTGTCTGCTCTGTCCCATTTCCCGTCATCCTTTCTTCTTGTCCGTCATATCCTTTCGCGGCGCTCCGCGCCGAATCCGTGTCAACATTATAATCCATATCCGGCCCGGAATCAACACCGTGAAAAAAATTAAGGATTGCCCGGGGCGGGAGTTGTTACTGTTCCCCCGGGCTCACCGACCATATGGCAATCGACCTGGCCTCCCACTATAAGGACGACCTGGCTTCCAAGCTGGAACTGATAAGGTCTGCCATCCAGGCGTCCAGGTGCATTTCTTTCCATTATTATTATGAAAAAGGGGAGGCGGACAAACTCATAGAGCCCTGCCAGATTGTGTTCAAATGGTCTGACTGGTATGTCTTCGGTTTCTGCAGGCAGCGCCGGGACTTCCGCTTGTATAAGCTGCGCCGCTTGTGGAATCTGCGGATTACACAAGAGCCTTTCTCCCCCAGAGATGTGCCGCAGGAGAAAAGGCGCTTCGGCTCTCATATGACGGATGACTATATGGTCACCGCCGTCTATGACCCATGCGTAAAATACCGCCTGGTGGAGGAGTACGGGCCGGACTGTTTTACCGAACAGGCAGACGGCAGGCTCTATGCGCAGTGGGGGTTCACCACCAAAGAGCGGGCCGTGGAATGGTTCCTGGGCTTCGGCCATAAGGTGAAAGTCCTGGGGCCGCCGGAGATGGTGGAGCGGATGAAAGCGGCTTTGGAGGCTGCCCGGAACCTGTATGGGACATAAAGCAAAGAGGGCCACTGAAGCGTCTCCGGCCCTGGACGCAGGCGGAATCTGTATAGAACAGGGACGTAGATTCGTCCGAAATACCAAACATAGAAAAATCTCCTGAAAGCAGCGGAGATATTCCCCGATGTGGATACGGGGCGGTATACCAAGGTGGAAGCCCTGAAAATCCTGCTGCAGCGGTTCGCCTACCGGATGGTATGGTTCGATGTGGCCATGGCAAAGGCCTTTTACCGCGTAGCCGAAAAAGAAATCCGAAAGGCCGTAGAGGAGTTGGCTGCTGAGGATGTCCTGGTTCCCCGGGAGTCCGGATATGTGCTAAAAAGCGATATGGCTCTTTTGCAGGACTATGTGCCAAAAGACATACGCTCCGTCTACGCCCTCCACCGCAACGATTTCCTCTACAGGGCCCAGGAACCTGTTCTGAAGCAGATGGTCAAAGACCGGACAGCAGGACTCCCCTACGACTGCGAGCCCCTGCAATACCTGCTGATTGACGGCCGGTTCCACGGCGCGTCGGTGGGCCACTTCCGGTACGGCCCCTATGACCAGAACGACATCCTCTGCGACCTGCCGGAGGCACAAAGCCGCAGGGAGGAAATCCTGGATGCCCTCCTGGCCGTCAATCCCGGCGGGGAGTTCAAAAGGTTTCTGGGGATGGAACTCATGAATCCTCGTCCCTGTTTATAAAGTCTCAAAAAATACTGTTATGAACATGATAATCCCCACCACAATGGCGGCCAGCCCCAATGAAAGGCTTCTCTTGTTTCCTTTCTTTCCGTCAACGACCCAAAGCAGGCCGCGCAGCATGAGAAGCAGACCTATAAAAATCGGAAGATACTTTCTGACAGATTCCATCATCCTTTTTCACCTTTCTTTCCCTTGACAGATTTCCTTTTTCTCGCCTTAAGGCCTTTTCTAGTATTTTTCGACCAGAGGAAGCAGCGGCTTAATCTCTCTGCCGTGAACTGCCCTCCGGATGCCGTGGAATGATGAGCAGCACCCGGAGCACAAATACATCCCCCCGCGTCTCGATGCTCATGGCGCCGTCATATTTTTCAGCCACCGCCTTTACATTGGACAGTCCCGGAAGATGCATGACAAGCAACTGCCCGTGGCTGAACAGATATTCCGTGGGGGCGCTGTCTAAGACTGCAATGTCATATTCAAGGGCATTGATGTATTCCTCCATGATGAATATCATCAGAATCGGGATGAAGACCAGATACATAGATTGCATCTGCGCGGCAGTACAGAAAGCATCCCCCGAAAAGTACCGGCGGTCTTCCTGCGGAAAAAACGTAAGACCATTGTCTGTATATGGTCGGACATGTCATCGTCACATATCGCTATCCGAATCAATGTGCCACCTCCCGGCCGTCCCTTGGACAGATATTTTATTATACATTGTCCGAACCCCCAAAACAATCCCCTTGCCGCAAAATGTATCCCTGGTGCCGTGGAATGCTGCATGAAACTTTCCCGGAACCAGCCTACTCCGGCTCCCGGTCTGCGGTTTTCTATTTTCTCCCGCCAGGAAAGCCTCCAAGCTTCATAAACTAACTTTCTTGTCCTCATTTGCCGTATTGACCACCTCCCTATGATCCGGATCATATCCCGTTTAAGCCGGATCTGCAATGAGACGGTTGCAAAATCTTTCAAAAACTTTATCTGCTCAGGGATTCCTTTTTCCAAACATTTCAATTATAATGGCTTTTGGATAATAGAATCCTGGCCTTGGATGGCAAACCTCTCTTTTCCGTGCAGGGGCAGAGAGGATTTCTAAGCGGAAACCATGGTATAATGCTGACGAAAAAGGCAGTAGGCGCAAAAAGAATGGAGGAGCATCATGGAATGGATTGAAAGACTGAACGAAGCCATAGGCTATATTGAGAAGCATCTGACGGACGAGATCGATATGGGGCAGCTGGGGCGGATCGCCTGCTGTTCCTCCTATCATTTCCAGAGGATGTTCACCTATATGGCCGGGGTTCCCCTGTCCGAGTACATCCGCAGACGGAAAATGTCCCTTGCCGCCGTGGATCTCCAGGGCAGGGGCATGAAGATCATCGACGTGGCTGGCAAATACGGCTACAATTCCCCCACTGCTTTCAACCGGGCTTTCCAGTCCGTCCATGGCATCGCCCCGTCCGCCCTGAAAAGGGACGGGGTGTCCGTAAAATCTTTTCCGCCTGTTACCTTTAAAATCACAGTCAAAGGAGTGGAAGAGATGAACTATCGAATCGAGACAAAAGAGGCTTTCCGCATCGTGGGCGTATCCGTGCCCCTGGACAAGGACATTGAGAAAAACTTTGCGGAGATTCCCGCCAAATGGGGCGAGATCGCTGCCAACGGCACCCTGCAGCGGCTGACCGGGATGATGGACACGCAGCCCATGGGCGTGCTTGGCGTCAGCACCTGCAACGACACGGAACCCTGGCGGTACATAATCGGCGTAAGCTCCTCACAGGCAGCGGACGGCCTGGAGGAATACACCGTGCCCGCAGCCACCTGGGCCGTGTTCCCCGGATCCGGCACCAATGAGTCCATCCAGGAGCTGGAGCGGCGCATCGTGACGGAATGGCTGCCCACCTCCGGGTACGAGTACGGCAATGCCCCCGATGTGGAGGTGTACCTGAATCCGGATCCGGCGAATGCCCGGTATGAGGTATGGATCCCGGTAGTGAAGCGGCAGAGCTAAAACATAAACAGACAAAATTGAATTAATTTCGATGTTGAATCCCCTTTAAAACAAAGGGCTCTCAGGTAGGGTTA
>CAJTZD010000033.1:22364-43715 GCA_910584235.1 uncultured Acetatifactor sp. | reverse complement strand
GAGGTTCCCGGAACAGGAGGATTCGAGGAACCATGAACAGGAAAACAAAGACACAGGAAAAACGGGGGGCGCGGTCTGCCATATTGCAGCTCCTGTTTCCGCTGCGCTGTCCGGTGTGCGACGGCATTGTGGCGCCGGCGGGAGAGAAGATTTGCCTGGAATGCCTGGGAAAGCTGAAGCTGCTGACGCCTCCCTGGTGCATGAAATGCGGAAAGCAGCTGCGGGAGGAGGGAGAACTCTGTGCCGACTGCGCCAAAAAAGGGCATGTTTACCAGAGAGGACGGGCGCTATATGTCTATGAGAGCGTGGCCGCCTCCATTTATCGCTTCAAATACGGCGGCAGACGGGAGTACGCGGATTTCTACGGGGAACAGATGGCGGAATACCTGGGGAATTTTATACGCAGTCTCCGGCCGGAGGCATTGATACCGGTTCCGCTGCACCGCAGGCGGATGGCGGCCCGGGGCTATAATCAGGCCCAGCTGCTGGCCCAGGCTGTGGGAAGCCGCCTGGGAGTGCCGGTGTACACGGATTTTCTGGTCAGGGTGAGAAATACGGCGCCCCTGAAATATGAAAATCCCAAAGAACGGCAAAATAATTTGAAAAAGGCTTTTAATATAGCGAGAAATGATGTAAAATTAAAGAGAGTAATAATGGTGGATGATATTTATACCACCGGCAGTACAATGGACGAAGCGGCAAGGACTTTGAAAGAGGCCGGGGTAGAAGAAGTCTTTTTCATTGCTTTGGCCTGCGGTATGGGTATCTGATAGGAGAATGCTATGAATGTAAGAAATTGCAGAAGTTGCGGATCTATTTTCAATTATGTGGCCGGTCAGGTGATTTGCCCTGTCTGCCGTGAGAAACTGGAGAAAAAGTTCCATGAGGTAAAAGAGTACATCCGGGAGAATAAGGGGGCAGGTATTCAGGAGGTGTCGGAGGCCTGTGACGTGGAGGTGAGCCAGATCCGGCAGTGGCTGCGGGAGGACCGTCTGGAGCTTGCCACGGATTCCGCGCTGTACCTGAATTGTGAGTCCTGCGGACAGCCCATCCGCAGCGGAAAGTTCTGTGAAAAATGCAAGGCCAATATGACCAAAGAACTGCAGAGCGTCATCCGGACCAATAAGCCCGCGGAACCCAAAACGGTGAAAGACCAGAAAGATAATGCAAAGATGAGGTTTTTGAAGTAGGAGGAGTGCTATGCTTAGCGAGGAACGCATCATCCTGATGACACGCATGGCTTCCTATGAACAGGGAGAGGGCAAAAAGAATGTCAGGATCGGAAATTATTTCCGCAGCGATTATATTGCGCTGCAGACCCTGAAAGCCATAGTCTGCGCGATTCTGGTGTTTGGGATATTGTTCGGGCTCTATGTGCTGTGCAATTTTGAGGACTTGATGGAGAATCTGTACAAGATGGATCTGCTGGCATTTGCCAAGGAGGTATTGACGTATTTTGTGGCCATGGTAGGCGGGTATGCGGTGCTGGTCTATATCGTCTGTACCTGGCGGTATGCCTCTGCAAAGAAAAGTCTGAAATGTTATTATCATAATTTAAAAAAGCTGAATTCCCTCTATCAGGACGGACAGTAGGGAAAGACAGCTGGAGGTAAGAATGACAGTTTTACTGGAAATGAAGGAAAGGATAAAGCTGATTTACAGCAAATCCGAGGCATTTATCGTGCCTGCAATCAAATTTTTGCTGGCTTTTATCGTTTTCAACACACTCAATGGCAGGATGGGGTACATGACGAGAATTACTGATATGAAAATCGTACTGATCGCTGCCCTGGCCTGCTCGTTTCTGCCTTTGGGACTAATGGTCCTGATGGCTGCCGTATTCAGTCTGATGCATATGTATGCGCTTTCCATGGAGGTGGCTTTGGTGGGATTGTGCATGTACCTGGTTATGTATCTGCTGTTTTTCCGCTTCAGCCCCAAGGATTCCCTGGTAGTGGTATTGACGCCGCTGCTGTTTTCGCTGAAGATCCCCTATGTGGTTCCCATTGCCGTGGGACTGCTGTGCGGGCCTTCCTCGCTGGTGTCCGTGGGCTGCGGCATTGCCGTATTCTACTTGCTGCGGACCGTCATCGACAGCGCGCCCAATATCCGTACCATGGGCGAGGATGAAATCCTGGAGAAAGTGCGCATGATGGTGGAGAGCATTCTTGGGAACAAAGCCATGCTTGTAATGATTGCAGCCTTTGCAATCACTGTGCTGGCAGTGTATCTGATCCGCAGGATGTCCGTGGACTATTCCTGGACCATCGCCATGGTGGCGGGAGCCATGATTAACGTGGTTCTGCTTCTGATAGGGGATCTGCTTTACGACGTGAATCTCTCCGTGGGCAGTGTGCTTCTGGGTTCGCTGCTGGCTATCGTGGTGGCAAAGGTGGTGGAGTTCTTCCGGTTCTGCGTGGATTACAGCCGCACGGAAAAGGTGCAGTTTGAGGACGATGAGTACTATTATTACGTGAAAGCCGTGCCCAAGATGGCGGTTGCCGTGCCTACGAAAACCGTGAAGAGGATCAACACCCCCAGGTCCGGGGAGACCAGGAGCGGTGCGTCCAGGCAATCCGGCAGGAGCGTGGATGTGGAGAGGACGGCCCCGGACAGAAGCGGTTCCAGAAATGTTCCCAGAAACGGGTCCGGCGCTCAAAACCGCGAAGCGCGAAAGGGTCAGCGGAGTATGACCGTGGGAAAGGCCGAAAGGCCCCAGGAGCCGGATGATAATTTGGAGGGGTATGAAGAGTGGCCGTAGTTTGATGAAAAGTAAGGTTGGTTTGAGATGCAGTGGGTTGAGACAGCAAAGGAATACCTGAAAAATATCAAGACATACGCAAATACAATTGACGGGAATGACGTGCTGGAAATCCTGATCATTGCCTTTTTGCTATATTCCATCCTGGCATGGATGAAGACTACCAGATCCTGGCGGGTTCTGCGGGGACTGGTAGTCATCTGCCTGTTTGTGCTGGTGGTGGATCTGATGCAGATGACCACCATTGTCTGGATGACGCGAAATGTCCTTGGATTTGCCGTGACAGCGGTCATCGTGGCCATGCAGCCGGAACTGCGGCAGGCGCTTGAGCAGCTGGGCGAGAAAAATTTTCTGCCCTCCTTTTCCAATTCCTCCCGGAAGGTGGAGGAGACATTCTCGGAGAAGACCGTGAGCGAGATCGTAAAGGCCTGCGTGGAAATGGGCAAGGTAAAAACCGGCGCCCTAATTGTAGTGGAGAGAAAGGAATCGCTGAAAGATTATGAGCGGACCGGAATCGAAGTGGACGGACTGCTGACCAGCCAGCTGCTGATCAATATATTCGAACACAATACGCCTCTCCATGACGGGGCGGTCATTGTGCGCGGCAACCGGGTGACATATGCAACCTGTTATCTCCCCCTGTCCGATAATCTGGATCTGAGCAAGGAGCTGGGCACAAGGCACCGGGCCGGGGTGGGGGTATCGGAGACCACGGATTCCATGACATTGATTGTGTCGGAGGAGACGGGCGGTATCAGCCTGGCATATGAGGGTGAGCTCCGCAGGCACTTAGGGGCGGAGGAGCTGCGTGAGAAAATGCGGGAAATTATGGATTTGAATGGAGACGAGGATGCGAAAGGCATACACAAACGGAGAGGAAAAAACAGGGCGAAAGCTGAGAAAAAAGATACTGAATAACCTGGGGTTGAAGCTTCTTTCTGTGGTGCTTGCCATCGTATTCTGGTTTTTGGTGGTCATGGCAGACAATCCAAAGGATTCCGTATCCTTTTCTAATATACAGGTGAATCTGATCAATACGGAGCTTCTGGAAAAAGGAAATAAGTTCTATGAAGTGCTGGAGGGATCCGACCGAATCCGGGTCACGGTGGAAGCGCCCAGGAATGTGATACAGGAGCTGAACGCTTCCGACATTGTGGCGGAGGCCGATGTGAGCAGGCTGACGGAAGTGAATACGGTGCCCATCAGTTTCCGGATACTGAATGATGAGATAGAGATTCTGGATATCACCGGCAGCAGGGACGCCGTGCGCCTGAATGTGGAGGAAAAGGCCAGCAAGTGGGTCAATGTCAACTGCGACACCAGAGGAGAGGTGGCGGAGGGGTATATCATCGGCAGTACGAAGCTGGACCAGACCAGACTGGAGATCACCGGACCGCAGTCCGTGGTGGAGAGCATTAAATATGCAGGGATTGAGATCGACGTGACCGGCGCCGTGACCAATGTGTCGGGAAATGCGGATGTGCATTTCTATGATACGGAGGGAGCGCTGGTGGACGATTCGGATATTGTAAAGAATGCCAATATCATGCATGTGGAGGTGCAGGTGCTGGCTACTAAGGAAGTGCCCGTGGAAGTATCCTATTCAGGTACGGCGGCGGAGGGATATGTGGCAACGGGTCAGGTGGAGTGTGATCCTGCCAGCGTGATGATAGCCGGGACTGCCTCCGCCTTGGCGGAGATCAACAAGATCACCATTCCGGAGAGGGAACTGGACATCACGGAGGCGACTGAAAACGTAGAGAAAGTCATAGATATCCGGAAGTATCTGGACAATGCCAGCCTGGCGGACAGCAGCTTTAACGGAAGAGTGACGGTCACTGTGCATATTGAGCCCGTGGTGGAGAGGAATCTGGTGATTCCCCAGGGAAGTATTTCCGTAATCAATCTGCCGGAGGGATATGAATGGGAGTTCGCGGAGGAACAGCAGACATACAGGCTGCGGATCTCCGGACTGGAAAGCGCGGTGGCTGCCGTGAATCAGAGCGAGGTGCGGGGCACCATTGACGTGGGAGCATGGATGACCGAGGAGGATATCCAGGAGCTGACGTCCGGCGTGCATGAAATTCAGGCGGTATTTACAGTGCCGGATGATGTGAATATCAGGAATGAGATATCCGTGAGACTGAATATCAATAAATTGGAGGAAGAATAGAAATGGCCAGATTATTTGGAACGGATGGCGTAAGGGGGATTGCCAATGAAGAACTGACCCCTCTGATGGCCATGCAGCTGGGGCAGGCGGGAGCCTATGTCCTGACCAAAGAGAAAGAACACAAACCTACTATCATGGTAGGCTGTGATACCCGTATCTCCGGCGATATGCTGGCGAATGCCCTGATGGCGGGAGCCTGTTCCGTGGGGGCGAACTGCGTCTATGTAGGTATCATGCCTACGCCCGCGGTGGCATATCTGACCCAGAAGTACAAGGTAGACGCAGGCGTGGTTATATCCGCTTCCCACAATCCCGTGGAGTTCAACGGCATCAAATTCTTCGACGGAAACGGCTACAAGCTGCCCGACAAGCTGGAGGACGAGATCGAATGGCTGATCAGGAACCATATGCCGGATGTGAAATTTCCCACGGGGACTGCAGTGGGGAAAGTGAAATACCGCACCGACGCCAGAGAGGAATACATCAATCATGCGATTCAGTCAGTGGCGGTGGCATTGGACGGAATGAAAATCGTAGTGGACTGTGCGGAGGGGGCATCCTACTATACCTCTGTGGAGGCTCTGAAAGAACTGGGAGCCAGCGTGGTAGCCATTCATAACAATCCGGACGGTACCAATATCAATGCCAACTGCGGTTCCACTCATATGGCAGAGCTGCAGGCCAGGGTGGTATATGAAAAGGCCAATATCGGTCTTGCCTTTGACGGGGATGCGGACAGACTGCTGGCAGTGGACGAAAACGGCGAGATTGTGGACGGCGACCAGATTATGGCCATTGTGGGCAATCATATGCGGGACAACGGAAAGCTGAAAAAGGATACCATTGTGGCTACGGTTATGAGCAATCTGGGCTTCTTTTTGATGGGGGAAAAGAACGGGCTGACCATAGAACAGACCAAAGTAGGCGACCGTTATGTCCTGGAACGCATGAAAGAGATCGGGGCCAGCCTGGGCGGCGAACAGTCGGGACATATTATTTTTCTGGACGAAAATACCACCGGGGACGGACTGCTGAGCGCGCTGCATCTGCTTCAGGTCATGGTGGACACGGGGAAGAGCCTGTCCCAGCTGGCAGGGATTATGGAGGTACTGCCCCAGGCTCTGGTCAATGCGAAAGTGGCCAATCACAAGAAAGAGAAGTATATGGAATACCCGGTGATCGCCGAGGCAATCCGCAGGCTGGAAACGGAATTTGCCGGAGAGGGCAGAGTGCTGATCAGGCCTTCCGGGACGGAACCGCTGGTGCGCGTCATGATAGAGGGCAAAGACAGACAGATCATCCGGGAGGAAGCGGAAAAGCTTGCGACACTGATACAGGACGTCATGTTCTGATTGGGACGATTGACGAAAATCCGACTTGTATTTGGCGGACGGGCATGGTATCATAATGACACGGAAGAGAAAAGATATCTTGGAGATAGAGGTATATAATACGGGGAAGCGATTGGAGGAAGGATAAAATGGTAAGTCAGAAAGTAGTAATCAAGAATCCTACTGGCTTGCATCTGAGGCCGGCAGGGATCTTGTGCAAGGAAGCAATGCAGTTCAAATCTTTGATCACGTTTCGGTTCCGAGAGAGCACAGCCAATGCCAAGAGTGTGCTGAGCGTTCTGGGGGCCTGCGTGAAAAGCGGGGATGAGATAGAATTTTTCTGCGAGGGGGAGGACGAAAAAGAGGCCCTGGATTCCCTGGTGCACGCAGTGGAGAATGGATTGGGCGAATAAAGGAAAACAAAAAGTGCCGCTTTAGCGGCACTTTTTTAGCGGTACATTTTTTATCTGAAAGTGAAATTGTCCTTCTCTTCAATGACGCATATCATGGTCTTTCCGGTGTTCAGCGCGACTTCGTTCCCATAATCGTCATAATATCTGGTAGCCCCGTAATCAGTGGTCTTCTCCCAGTTCACATGGATGCCTTTCCCATTGGTGAAAAACCAGCCGTCTCTGGTGGAATCATGGCACTGGAAAGCCAGATAGCCTGCCCCCAGCTCCTCGTATTTGACAGACTGCACCAGGATATTCTTAAAGGTCAGCTGCGTTCCGTTGGAATCCGTATGGGGACCGTCCACACTGCCGGAGAGATGCTGGGACCGATAGTACAGGCCGTCCTCTTCGTTGAACTCGAAATAGCATCTGGTCAGGGGATAGCAGCCCGACATATCTATGTAGGTGGCGTTTTTGGCCTCGGCGCCGTATTGGCTCAGGGTATTGGGATTGAGCTTGCTGGCAAACAGAAAATGGCTGGCATCTGTGAGACCTCTGTATTTCAGAGGGTAACCTTTCTGATTGATGACCTTGGACAGCTCGGGGCCCGATGCGTATCCGTTGTGAGGGGCCGGCCGGTCCGAGGTACGGAAGAACGCACCTGCGTCGGAGTCCAGATTGCCGTCTACCGTCTGGGTAGTTTCCTGGGCAAGCAGGTCATTGATAAAGTACGGGCCGCCGAAATGAACGGCAAAGGCGTCCCATTCAAAGGCCCAGTACATGTAGTAGGTGCGCAGGCTGCGGACATTGCCGATTTTCTCCAGATTCCACCAGTTCTCGTAGACAGCCATGAGCCTGGACATGCGCGCCTCCACATTGGCTTCATAGACCACGGAGGCCTTTGAGAGATTGTAATGGGGAATGGCATTGGCTTCATTGGCAATGACCACGGCTATGGGACGGGTTTCGGCCACTTCGGGATCCACCCACTCATTGGTCAGAGGACTGCGGACCATGCCCGGGTTTGGGGGGAGGGTATCATCCTCGGTGACGACCTCCGGCGAGGCGGAGGGCAGATCGTCAGGCGCCTTGGGCGCGGGGGTAACGTCGGCGGGAGCAGACTCACTGGACTGCGAAACAATGGGATTCTCAGGAACCTCATCCTGCCCGCAGGCCGCCAGCCCTATCAGCAGGGGCAGAATAAGAATGCAGATTTTTATTTTTTTCATAGTGTGTTCTCCTGTTACATCAATGCGGATAGACGCACTGAATACAACTATTTTATCACAAAAGACGACAGGAGTCACCCAATTGACAAAAAATTAAGAAATAAAAAGAAACAAAAAGAATAAAAGTGAAGCTGCCGGGCTTTTTTGCTTGCAGATTACAGAGGAAACAGGTATACTAAAGGAAATATTCTGACAAAAGGAGGCTTAAATGAGCATGAGCCTGCTGACTGTGGTGGTGCCCTGTTATAATGAAGAGGAGAACGTCCCTTTTTTCTATGAAGAGTTTATGAAGAATGAGTCTTTTTTCGCGGAAAAAGGGATTGCGCTGGAGCTGCTGTATGTGGACGACGGCTCCGGGGACGGAACGGTCCGGGAAGTGAAGAAGCTGCGGGAGCGGGACGAAAGGGTGCATCTGGTATCCTTTTCCAGGAATTTCGGAAAGGAAGCGGCAATTTATGCAGGGCTTGAGAATGCCAGAGGCGATTATGTGGTGATGATGGATGCGGATCTGCAGGATCCCCCTGCCTTGCTGCCGGAAATGTTCTCTTATATAGACGAGGGATATGATTCCGTGGCCACCAGGAGAGTCTCCCGAAAGGGGGAGCCGCCCGTGAGAAGCTTTTTCGCCAGGATGTTCTACCGTCTCATGAAGAGAATCTCCAAGACAGAGATCATGGACGGCGCCAGAGACTACCGGCTCATGAGCAGACAGATGGTGGATGCCATTCTGTCCATGGGGGAGTACAACCGGTTTACGAAAGGAATCTTCGGCTGGGTAGGATTTCGGACAAAATGGATGGAGTACGAAAATGTGGAGAGACTGAAAGGGGAGACCAAGTGGAATTTCTGGAAGCTGTTTCTGTATTCCCTGGACGGCATCTGCGCTTTTTCCACCATGCCTCTGATGCTGGCCTCTGTGCTGGGGGTGTTCTTCTGCGTAGTGGCGTTTTTGATGATTGCGTTCATCATTGTCCGCAAGCTGATCTTCGGAGACCCGGTGTCCGGCTGGCCCTCTTTGGTGTGCATTATCCTGATGACCAGCGGCGTACAGTTCTTCTGTACGGGGATATTGGGACAGTACCTGGCCAAGACCTATATGGAGGTAAAAAAGCGGCCGATTTATTTGGTGCGGGAGCGCTTTTAGAAAGTTAATAAAAAGTCTTAACGAATTCTTAGCGGCCTGATACCTTTTCCCGAAAAGATTTATATGGTAAAATGAATGTGTTCATCGTAGTTAAGAAGCTGCAGTCAACATAAGAAAGGGGAATTCGTATGGAGATTACTGCAGTTAAAGATTGTGACCTTGAAAAATATATAACGGAGATCATGCTGGATGTAGGAGTACCGGCACATCTAAAAGGATATCATTACCTCAGAAGCGCTATCCTGCTCTCCGGAAGAGACATGGAGGTGGTGACCAGTGTGACGAAGCTGCTGTATCCGGCGATTGCCAGAAGATTCAAGACAACAGATCAGAAAGTCGAACGAGCCATACGCAATGCTATTGAGGTGTCATGGAACAGAGGAAATACAGAAACCTTTGAAAAAATGTTTGGATATTCCGCGTCATCGGGCAGAACCAGGCCTACGAATAGCGAATACATAGCCCGCATCGCGGACAAGGTTCGACTGGATATCAAGGCTATGTAGGATTGCACGGAGGAAACAACAGAAGATAGATATGCTTCTTACTGCGGGAATGAAAAGCAGCCGGATACAAAATCCGGCTGCTTTTGTGGACTTTAGGGGACAAGTGTGGTAGAATGTTGACACAAAGTTAGGATTAGGCTGGAAACAGCCGGATGGGAGTTTTGGGAAGTGAGAAAAAATACTTTCAGGGACTGTCTGATGATAGGGGAGATTGGCGTGATCGGCCTGGCGGAGGTTTCACATCTGGCGGCTGTTTTTCTGAAGCTGTCATTTACGGACTGTTCCAGGCTGTACGCCGTCTGTCTGGGGGTCCTGGCGGTATCGGGCATTGTCTTCCTGACAGCGGGAAGAAAGCATATTTTTCCGGCATTCCACAGGGAAAGGCAAGGGGACTTTCTTCCGGGACAGAGACTTTTATATGTGATATTTGCGATGACGGTAATTTCGCAGCTTATTTTTATCGGTATGGGGAATGCTATTTACAGGCGGGGCGACATGATGGCGGAGACGGTGGAAAGCTTCCTGGTCTCCGACGGCATTTATCAGGTGAATCCAATGACCGGAATGCCGTATACGGAAGGAATGCCGCTTCGGCTGAAGATCTTGTGCCTGCCTACCCTGTACGCAAGCCTGTGCAGATGGACGGGGATTGCGCCTGCGGTTATGGTTCAAAGGATTGTACCCATGGCAGTGCTGTTAAGCAGCTATGTCTCTTTTTCTTTGCTTGGCAGGGCGCTGTTCCCCGGGGAGGGAAAGAAGAGAGCCTGGTTTTTGCTGGGGGTATCCGTTCTCTTATGGGTGGGAGCTTACCGCTACGGAATGGTGGGATTCGGGCTTTTGTGCAGCGGCTGGCAGGGAGTGGCCGTCCGGGGAGGCGTGCTTGTGCCGTGGACATTGTCCCTGTGCCTGAGGCGGAGACGCCTGGGAGTCTTTCTGTGCATTCTGGCGGAGGCCTGCATAGTCTGGACACTTTACGGCTGCGGCGTCTGCCTGGCTGTGGGCGCAGGGGTGACGGTGGTACAGCTGCTGTGCCGAAAGCTTCCGGGGACATCCGCAAACGGAAAGACCGGCCACAGCGCGGAAAGGGGTGACGCCACATGATGGAACTCTTTCGGAATGCGGGCATGGGCTGGGCGGACTATAAGAGCGGCGGAAAAATGGCTGCTTTTCTGCTGATTGCCCTGCTGTATCTGTGGTTTACCGGAAAGGCAAAGGAGGTAAGAGTGCTTGCGGTCTATGCCTCCGTGTCCGCAGTATGCTGTATCCTGCCCCTGACAGCGGTTCCGCTGATGCTGTACCAGACAAAATTTTACGATTATGAGTGGATCTGGAGTCTGGTCCCCCTGACCTCCGTGACGGCCTATGGGCTTACGGTATTTCTGGCGGAGCAGTGGGAGAGAAAGGACGACGGCGGCCGGCCCAGGGCAGTGGCTGTGACATTGCTGCTTTTACTGGCTCTTTTACTGGGCGGAAGCCTGGGGGGAGACGCCGAGGGGAGAGCCCGGGAGAATGCGGAGAGGAAAGAGGCCTATGCCGTGGCCGGGCTGCTTTCGGAGAATTATCCCGGGGAGGAGATATGCCTCCTGGCCCCCAAAAGTATCCTGGAGTATGTCAGGGAGGCGGACGGAGGCATCAGACTTGCCTATGGCAGAAACCTGTGGGACGAGTCCCTGAACGCATATGCCTATGACACTTATGACGGGAAAGTATCCGATTTGTACCGGTGGATGGACTGGGTGGAGCAGTCTGCGGGAGTGTGGATGCCGGAGGAGGACAAGGCGGAGATGTTCGATACACTGGAGCGGCGGATGGAAGACGCGGCGGCAATGGGAGTCAACTGCATCCTGTTCCCCTCGGGAGTTCCCGGGGAGCTGACACAGCACATGGAAGCGGCGCTGGGAATATCGGCCAGGAGGTTTGGAGACTATATTGTCTTTACCTTGTTTTAGAGGACTGTTACGGTACATGGCCTGCAGTGAAGGCCATGGGAAAAGAGGAAAGCTATGGATGAGCTGGTCAGCATCATCGTGCCTGTATACAATGCGGAAAAATATATAGGGGAAACCATTGCCAGCGTCACCGCCCAGACTTATGAGAACTGGGAGCTTCTGCTGGTGGAGGACTGCAGCAGCGACGGGAGCCTGGCAGCCATCAGGCGCTGTATGGAAGAGAGGGAGGATTCCCGTATACGCCTGCTCCGGCAGCCCTCCAACATAGGCGCTGCGGGAGCCAGGAACCGGGGACTGGAGGAAGCCCGGGGAAGATACATTGCCTATCTGGACGCGGACGATTTGTGGGCGCCAAAGAAGCTGGAAAAGGAACTGCGCTTCCTCCGGGAGACAGGAGCCGCGTTCGCCTTTACCGGCTATGAATTCGCGGATGAACAGGGTCGGGGGACCGGTAAAGTGGTGCATGTGCCCCGGACCTTGTGCTACAGGCAGGCTTTGAGCAATACCACGATTTTTACCACTACGGTCATGTTTGACACTGCAAAGATTGGAAAGGAAGAGCTTGCGATGCCGGTGATCAAAAGTGAGGATACGGCGCTTTGGTTTAGGGTGCTGCGAAAGGGGTACACGGCTTACGGACTGGACGAAAACCTGGTCCGGTATCGGCGCTCGGGCGGTACACTGTCCGCCAATAAGCTGGAGGCCATACGCAGAATCTGGCATCTCTACCGTCGCGCCGAGGGCTTAAGTCTGCCCCGCAGCGCCTGGCATTTCTGTTTCTGGGCAGTCAGGGCCGTGAAGAGAAGACTGTAGTAAGGGAGGATTGTGCCGTGAATCTAAGTACCAATGAAAAGAAACTGAGATATCGGGAGACATTTAAGAGGCTGATCAACCTGGGGCTGACCACGGTGTGCCTGGGGCTGGAAGTGGCATTGTTTGCCTATTACTGGCAGGTACAGTTCAGATGGAGCGTGGTGGAGCCGCTGCGCTATTTTCAGGGCAAAGGACATGTGCTGGAGATCTCTATCTATGCTGTGCTGCTGTTTCTGCTGTCTTCCATGTACGGAGGAATCCGGCTGGGGTATCTCAAAAATGTAGAGCTGATCTTCTCCCAGGTCTTTGCCACCCTGATGGCAAATATCCTGATCTACGCGGAGCTTTCCGTGATGGCTGCGCAGCCTTTTGTGCCGGATGTGTTCATTATCATGATGGTGCAGCAGACGGCTGTGGTGATCGTATATATCAATGTGGCCAACCGGATTTACCGCATTATTTTTCCGCCCCGAAAGCTTTTGCTGATCCACGGGGACAGACCCATAGAGAATATCCGCAGCAAATTCGAGCTGCGTAAGGACAAATATATCATTACGAAGACCATCCATGTGGGGAAAGGGTTCGACGCGGTATGCAGGGCGATTCTGGAGTCCTATGAAAAGGGTGAGTGCAACGCCGTGGTGCTTGGGGACATCTCGGTTACGGACAGGACGCCTCTGATCAAATTCTGCTATGGACATTCCATCCGCTTTTATCTGCTGCCGAAGATAACGGATGTGATCCTGATGGGGGCGGAGGAGCTCCATGTGTTTGACAGCCCTATGCTTGTGACCAGGGAGTACAGTCTTACCGTGGAGCAGCGCATGGTAAAGAGGTGTATTGACATCATGGGGGCACTGATCCTGCTGGTGATCGCGTCTCCCTTTATGCTGCTTACGGCTCTGGCCATCAAGCTTTACGACGGCGGCCCGGTGCTGTACAAACAGGTGCGCTGTACCCTGAACCAAAGGGAATTCTATATCATGAAATTCCGGAGTATGCGGACGGATGCGGAGAATGACGGCGTGGCAAGGCTGGCCAGGAAAAACGACAGCCGGATCACCCCTGTGGGAATGTTCATCCGCAAATGCAGGCTGGACGAGCTGCCCCAGCTGGTGAACATTCTGAAAGGCGATATGTCCTTTATCGGGCCCAGGCCGGAGCGGCCGGAAATCATCGCCCAGTATCTGGAGGTCATGCCGGAGTTTGCCTACCGGATGAAAGTCAAGGCCGGGCTGGCCGGCTTTGCCCAGGTGTATGGAAAGTACAATACATCTCCCTATGACAAGCTGAAGCTGGATCTGACTTATATTGAGAATTACTCTGTGATGCTGGATTTCAAGCTTATGTTATTGACTTTAAAGGTTCTGTTCTGGCCGGACAGCACCGAGGGCGTGGAGACCGAGCAGATCACGGCTCTGCGGGAAGAGCAGAAAAAACGTCAGGAGAGCACAGGCAGAAGAGATGAGGAATGATATGTGGAGAGGCTATTATGGGAAAGAACCGTTTGACCTGCGGCTGACGTTTCTGCGTCTGCTGCGCAGGCTGCCGTTTGTGGCCGCGGTCACGCTGCTTGGCACGCTTGTATTCGGCGGCGGGTATTATGTAAAAAACGTGCTCCTGCAGGGGGACCGCACCTATGCGGCCACATCCGTCTACCATGTGGAGTACGCGGTGGAGAACCAGCAGGATATCGCAAATGTATATATCAATGAGGTAAGCTGGAACACTTATATGCAATCAGAGATGTTCCTGGATGCGGTGGAGGGGCATCTGGAGCGGTCGGGCGGGGATACGGCTTTGGTAAGCGGCAGGGAACTGGCAGCCATGATCCGCGCCCAGGTGCTGTCGGACCTGCGGATGCCCTCCACGGTCATCACATCGGACAGCCCGGAGAAAAGCGTTGAAATCGCACGGGCCGTGGAGGCAGCCATGACAGGGGAACTGGCGGATTCCATAGGAGAGATTGCCTCCATTGCCCTGGTTGACCCGGGCAGTGAGGCAGAGGAAGTGGTCAGGGACGTGAGACCGGGGCGGGCGTTTGCGCTCAGCGCGGTGCTGTCCTGCTTTTTTGCCATGGTGCTTCTGCTCTTAAAGGAGACGGGGGACGACAGTATCTGGCTGCCCGGGTCCGTCTGGAAGCGCTACGGCATAAAGTGCGCAGGCACCATTGAGAGCAGGGAACTGGCGGAAAACCTGCACTATTTCTTCCCGGGGGAGAAAAGTCAGGGGCAGAGCCGGGAGGAAACTTCCGGAAAAGGGATTGCCGTCTGCGCGGTTCAGGAGGAAGTGGACGAGGCGGAGGTGCTGGAACGCCTGAAAGCGGTATGTCCGGACATTGTCGACAAAAGATGGTTTACGGTTCCCTCGCCCCTGGGGGAGCCCCGGACAGCAAGGCAGCTTCGGGAGGCAGAGGGGATTTTGCTGGCGGTGAAAGCGGGAAGCCACGCGGGCAGGGCATTTGAGCGGGTATTGGAGTATCTGGGGCAGCAGGACTGTCAGGTGACGGCTGCCATACTGTGGCAGGCGGATGAGAGGCTGCTTCGGAGCTATGATTTCGGGAAGCGGGCAGGCGGCAGACAGCAAAATGTGGAGAGAGGCATATGAGGGTTCAGGTGCTGGCATCTGTGATGAACGAGGAGCCCATGGCGCTGCTGGAGCGGATGGGAATCCAGTCGGACGCTGTGATCATCAACCAGTGCGACAGGCTGGGATTGGAAAAAATAACGTATAAGGGCTGTCAGGTGCTGTTCTGCTCATTTCCGGACAGAGGGGTGGGCAGGAGCCGCAACGAGGCCATCCTGCGGGCAGACGGGGATATCTGCCTTTTTTCCGATGCCGACATTGTGTATGAGCCGGGATATGCGGAAAAGATAGCGGCAGAGTTTGCGGACAATCCAAAGGCGGATATGATTCTCTTTAACATAACCGTGGAGGAGGCGCGCAGAACCTATCATATCACGGAGCGGAGAAAGGTTCACTGGTATAATTGCGGCCGATACGGGGCGGTGAGCTTTGCCGTGCGCAGGGAGAGCCTCCTTTCCTCCGGCGTGACATTCTCCCTGCTGTTTGGAGGAGGCGCAAAGTACGGGAGCGGTGAAGACAGCTTGTTCTTAAAAGAATTTATGGATAAGGGATATTCGGTGTATACGGCGCCGGTGACCATCGGCCGGGAGGCTGCCGGAGAGTCTACCTGGTTTACTGGCTATGACGAGAAATTTTTCCGGGACAAGGGGGTGCTGTACCGCTATCTGTACGGAAAGGCGTGGCGGCTTATGGCGGTGCGGTTTCTCCTGGCCCACCGGGATAAGCTGTGCGCGGAGATACCTTTTGGGCAGGCGTACCGGTGGATGGCCGGGGGCAGGGGAAAGGACTTCGGGCCTGGGGAGAGTGGGGAATGACAGATGCCCAGGCTCTAAAGTTACCGTTCAGGGGCGGGAGCCGAGACTGCGGGCATTGCCGGAAAGTACGGCAGAGAGGATGACGAATGGAACGGAGCGCTTTTGTCTATATTTTTCTGACAGTCGTCACAGTGGCGCTGGGACTGTGCGTGGACAATCGGGAATATGTGCCCGGGTATATCAGGGGAGGCCGCAGATGCTTTCCCGGGCCGGAGGAGGGCGGAGGAGACGGCATCTGCGACAGGCAGAAAGCCAGGAACCGGATCGCGGCGGCGGCAGTCTTCTGTCTTATGACAGCCGTGTCAGCCTGCCGGATCGCGGTGGGCAATGACTATTGGGTATACAGGGACAATTTCAAGCTGATCGCCCAGGGGCGCCATGTGGCCTCGGAGCCTGGTTTTAATTATATTGTAAAATGGCTTCAGTTGTTCTTTGGCTATGACAATTATCTGCCGGTATTTGGCTTTTTTTCCATTGTGACAGTTTGGTTCTTTGTGAGAGCTCTCCGGGAGCAGGGGCAGTATTTTGCCTTTTCCCTCTATCTGCTGATGACAGGGGGATATTATTTCAACAGTCTCAACTCAGTGAGATATTATCTGGCGCTGGCAATGGCTTTATTTTCCATGAAATATGTGCTTCGGGGGGAATACGGCAAGTTTATTCTGACCATTCTGGCAGGAGCCATGATCCATAAGTCCGTTCTGCTGGTGATTCCGGTGTATCTTGCGGCGCGGTATCTTGCGGCGGCGCCTTTGAAGAAATGGCATTATATTGCGGGGGGCTTTGTCCTGGGGACTTTGGTGTTCGGGCAGGATCTGTGCCGCGAGATTATCTTTTTCTTCTATCCCTTTTACCGGGATTCCGCGTTTGACAGGGGGCAGATTTCCTATGCCAATATTTTAAAAAGCGGCTGTGTGCTGGTCTTTAGCCTGTTTTGCTACAGGCGGAGCCTGCGTGAGAATATGGTCAATCGATTTTACTTTTTCCTGAACATATTCGGACTGGCGGTATATTGCTGCGGTTCTTTTATCCCGGAGATATCCAGGGTGGGATATTATATGATCATCTCCCAGGTGTTCCTGATTCCCAGGCTGTCGGAACGGATTCCGCAAAAATGGCTGCGGAGACTGTGCCGGGCGGGGGTGATCGCGGCATTCGGAGGATATTTCTTCCTGCTGCTGAGAGGGATGTACGCGGTAGACGTAAGGCTGCTGCCGTATTTGAACTGGATTTTCAATTAAAGGACGGAGAGGGCTTATGAAAGTTTTGTGGCTATGTAATCTGCCCCTGCCGGCCTGCGCGGCTCAGCTGGGGATCGAGGCTTCCAATAAGGAGGGCTGGGTCAGCGGAATGGCGGAAGCGGTTTTGGCAGGCGGGAGCGGAATCGAATTGTCAGTGGCGTTTCCGCTGTCCGGGGACGGGATTTCCCCGGGAGAGGACATCCGCAGCGGAACCGCACGGGCAGGGGAAGCGCAAATTTCTTTTTACGGATTCCCGGAAGACGTGGGCCATGCGGAAAAATATGACCAAAGGCTGGAACCGGCGCTGAAAAAAATCGTCTCTATAGTAGAGCCTGATATTGTACACTGCTTCGGCACGGAGTACCCCCACACCCTGGCAATGTGCAGGATCTTCCCCAGAAAGGACAGGCTGCTGCTGGGGATCCAGGGGCTCTGCGCCGTATACGCGGAGTGCTATTACGCGGATCTGCCGGACAGGGTGATCCGCAGTGTGACGCTGCGGGACTGGCTGAAAGGGGACAGCCTGCGCAGACAGCAGGAGAAATTCGCCCTGCGGGGCCGTATGGAGCGGGAGGCCGTGGAGCTGGCGGGGAACCTTACCGGCCGCACCCGTTGGGACAGGATGCACACCGAAAGGTGGAATCCCGCAGCCCGCTATCACAAGATGAACGAAAGCCTGCGGAAAGAATTCTACGGGCCGGTATGGGATGCCGGGCGGTGCGAACCTTACTCCATTTTTCTAAGTCAGGGGGATTATCCCATAAAGGGACTGCATTATATGCTGTCGGCGCTGCCGGCCATTTTAAGAGCGTATCCGCAGACAAAGGTCTATGTTGCGGGAAACAGCCTTGTGGCCTATGAGACACTGAAGCAGAAGCTGAAGATCTCGGCGTATGGGAAATATCTGCGAAGCCTGCTGAAGAACAAGGGGCTGGAGGAGCGGGTGACTTTCCTGGGAAAGCTGGACGCGGCACAGATGCGGGACAGATATCTGAAGAGCAGTCTGTTTGTGTGCTGCTCCAGTGTGGAGAATTCTCCCAATTCCCTGGGGGAGGCCATGTTGTTGGGGGTTCCCTGCGTCAGCGCGGACGTGGGGGGCATTTCCAGTATCTTCACAGGGGATGTGGACGGTATCCTGTACAGGGGATTTGCCGGCGATAAGACGCCGGAGGGCGGGGCAGGCGAAGAGGAGCTGGAGGCCGTATCCGGGCGTCTGGCAGAGGCGGTGATCCGGATGTGGCGGGATCCCGGGAAACGGGACGAATATTGTAGAAATGCAAGGGCCCATGCGCTGCGCACCCATGACAGGGAGCGAAATTATCAGAAACTGGTGGAAATATATGAGAAAATCCTGTAGAATAGCCTTTGTATCCAATTACATCAATCATCATCAGATTCCTTTCTGCAATGCCATGAACCGGCTTCTGGAGGGCGGCTTTACTTTTGTGGAGACAGAGCCCATGGAGGATGAGCGGGTCCGTATGGGATGGCATGAGGAGGAGAGACCAGGGTATGTGCGCCGGTACTATGAGGAGCCCCGGGCCTGCAGGGAGCTGATTCTGGACCAGGATATGGTACTGTTCGGGGGTACGGATGAGGAGAGCTATATAAAGGAAAGGCTGGAGGCCGGCAAGCCTGTGATCCGTATCAGTGAGCGCCTGTACAAGGAGGGACAGTGGAAAGCCGTTTCGCCCAGGGGGCTTTGGAAGAAGTACCATGACCATACCAGGTACCGGAAAGGGCCCGTATGGCTGCTGTGCGCAGGGGCCTATGTGGCTTCGGATTTTCATATTATCCGGTCTTATCCGGGGAAAATGTACTGCTGGGGTTATTTCCCTGAGACAAAAACCTATGATGTGGATATGCTTTTACGACAGAAAGGATATGGGGAAGAGAAAATACCCTATCTGCTCTGGGCGGCCAGGATGATCGACTGGAAGCATCCGGAGCTTCCGGTGGAGACGGCAAGATTTCTGAAAGAAAAAGGGCTGGCATTCCACCTGGATATTATCGGGGACGGAGAGCTGCGGGCTAAGACAGAGGCGCTGGCGGCAAAATACGGACTGGGGGACTGTGTCTCCTTTCTGGGCTTTCAGCCGCCGGAACAGGTCCGCGGATATATGGAGCAGGCGGACATCTATCTGTTTACCAGCGACAGGAAAGAGGGCTGGGGAGCCGTGGCCAATGAGGCCATGAACAGCGGCTGCGCTCTTGTAGCGGATCATATGATCGGCGCGGTACCCTTTCTGGTGAGAAACGGGGAAAACGGGCTGGTGTACCGGGACAAAAGGCCGGCCCGGCTGTTTGCGGCCGCGGAGCGGCTTTTGCGGGACAGAAAGTTTTGCCGGGAACTGGGGAGAGAGGCTTACCGGACCATCACGGAAGTGTGGAATGCGGAGAATGCCGCCCTGCGGCTGCTGGAGCTGATCAGGACAGTGGCCGGGGCAGCGTGCGGGGAGGCAGACTGCGCCGGGGCGGACGCGGCGGAGTCTGCCGGAAAAAGAACGGCAGACTCCGCCGAGAAAAAAACGGCAGAGGGAAAGACGGCGGGCGGTATGGCCGGGAGTGGGAAAAGGTCCGCGGAAATGCCTGACAGGCCTGGGGAAGACGGCGGATACGCGCCCTGTGCGCCGGCTAGAGTATTGTCGGAGAAGCGGGCAAATATTTTGTACACAGCCGAAAGGCATAGAGGCTGAAAGGGTAAGCAGCGCACAAAAGAATGCCAAGGAGAATCGTATACGCTTTGCGCAATTTTGGATATATGCCGATTGTTTGTAACGCCGCAGGCGCATGACGAGAAGTATAAGGAAGACGGAATAAGATATATTTATATTCGCAAAAACAAATGGAGCTTAATATAATGGAAACTCCCTTGATAACAGTCATTGTACCAGTTTATAATATAAAGGACTATCTGCCCAGATGCGTCCATTCTATTACGGCCCAGACCTATACCCGGCTGGAGATCATTTTGGTGGACGACGGCTCTACGGACGGGACGGGAGCGCTCTGCGACAGCCTGGCGGCGGAGGATGAGCGGATCAGGGTTTTCCACAAGGAGAACGGCGGTTCCTCCTCTGCCAGGAATCTGGCGCTGAGGCATGCGTCGGGAGAGTATGTGGGTTTTGTGGACAGCGACGACTACCTGTCACCGGAAATGTATGAGCTGCTTATAAAGGGCATCCGGGAATATCAGGTATCCGCAGCCCAGGTGGCCAGAGACGAGACGGATGAAAATGGAAATCCCCTGCCGGATATCTGTGTGCCGCCCAAAGAGACGGTGTTGATAGAAAACAGGCAGTTTATGAGAGAACTTTTGCTGCATGTGGGAGACTGTTCGTTCTGTACCAAGTTGGTGCGGAAAGACTTATTTCCGGAGGATGCCTTTCCGGTGGACAAGCTGAACGAGGACTTTCATCTGCTGGTGCGTATGCTGCCGCAGATGGGGGCAGTACTGTCCCTGCCCAAGCAGGCTTACCATGTATTTTACCGCATAGGGAGCAATTCCCGGAAAGCGGACAGGGAGAATTTCTCGCCGGTTTACGGGGACAGTGTGGACAATGCGGA
Source organism: uncultured Acetatifactor sp. (assembly GCA_910584235.1). Classification (GTDB taxonomy): domain Bacteria; phylum Bacillota; class Clostridia; order Lachnospirales; family Lachnospiraceae; genus Acetatifactor. The sequence continues at coordinate 23,208 of CAJTZD010000033.1, read as the reverse complement.
TATGGTATGGGAAATCGTGGAAAGGGAGTATCCGGAACTGAGGGAGACGGCTTTTCGATTCGGGATTTTCCAGAGGTTGGAATATCTGCTGCATATTCCCATTTCACAGATGACAAAGGATAACCGGGTCTACCGGAAAATAGTGGCATATCTGCGTAAAAACTGGGGCAGAGCCATGACAAACCGGATTCTGACCGGAAAAAACAAATTGTATCACACCCTGTTCGCCATAGCGCCCAAGACGCTGCGGAAGCTGCATGCGGCCTGGCGTTTGCGGGCATGAGCCGGAGACGCCGGGCAGGCCTGGAGGGATATGGAGAGACGGGGATGGGCAGAAACGAAAATTGGATTTCGGGCAGCCGGAAGAAATTGCCATGGCGGCCCGGCAGATGATATGGTATGCTGGATCAGGTTGGACGGCGGCTGGAACCGGAAGCTGCCAATACTATGATTTACGGGTCCGCTGAGGCGGTCAGATGGGAGTAAGGTTGAAAAAATACGGAAGGTACATATGCGGAATACTGACAATAGCTGCTTTGCTGGGCGCCGGCATTCAATGGCCCGTGCCGTATGTACGGGCTGCGCAGGAAAACGGCCGGACAGAGTCTGGAGAGGGCGCACAGGCACCGGGAGAGAGCGCGGAAAGCAGCCAGGCATCGGGAGAGTCGCAGGAATCCGGGAGCATTGGGACACCGGGAGGCGGCCAGATGACGGAAACCGGGCAGACGCCGGGAAGCGAACCTGGGACGGAAACCGGGCAGACGCCGGGAAGCGAACCTGGGACGGAAGCCGGGCAGACGCCGGGAAGCGAACCTGGGACGGAAGCCGGGCAGACGCCGGGAAG